>DATKOF010000020.1:0-30404 GCA_035524795.1 Burkholderiales bacterium | reverse complement strand
CTGGGACAACAGCACGTCAGCTTCACGCAGCTTGTGGATGATTTCTTCCGCGGTGTAACGTTTCCGAGCCATGGTCAAAGTCTCCTATTTCGGTTAGTTTAGGGACTTTCAACCTGGATCAGGAATTTCAGGACAGGTCACGCTGTCTGGCGGGGCTGTTTAACGGTTCGGCTGCAGATCATCTGACGGACGCGGCCATCGGCGTCATCAGGGACGAATTGAAGAGAGGAAACCTGAACGACTAACGCGCGGAGGTCGTCAAATTTCTATTTCTTTCCGCGCAGCAGGCGCTGCTGTTGCCGTTGCCATTCCTTTTCCCTGGCGCTGGCGCGCTTGTCGTGCTGCTTCTTGCCCCTGGCCAGCCCGATCTCGAGCTTGATTCTGCCGCGCGAGTAGTGCATGTCGATCGGCACCAGCGTGTAGCCGGCGCGCTCGACCGCGCCGATCAGCTTGTTGATTTCCTCCGCGTGCAGCAGCAGTTTTCGGGTGCGCACCGGATCGGGATGAATATGGGTCGAGGCATTCGGCAGCGGGCTGATATGCGCCCCGACCAGGAATATCTCGCTGTTGTGCACGATGACGTAGGCTTCCTTCAGTTGCACGCGCCCGGCGCGGATTGCCTTGACTTCCCAGCCGTCGAGGACGATCCCGGCCTCGAATTTCTGCTCGACGAAATAATCGTGGAAAGCTTTTTTATTTTGGGCAATACTCATGACGGAGCGCGCGGATCATGCGGAACGGAATTCTAGCAGCAAAGACAGCGGATTCCCGCGCGCCGGGCATTCGATGACGGAAGTGAAAAAAACCGTGCTGGTTGCGTACCCCGCGTCGCGGATGTTCGCGCTGGTCGATACGGTGGAGCAGTATCCGGAGTTCCTGCCGTGGTGCGGCGGGACGCGACTGATCCACCGCGATTCTCAGATCACGCGCGCGACGATCGAGATCAATTATCACGGCGTCCGCCACAGTTTCACCACCGAGAACACGAAGCGCGAGCCGGAGCTGATGGAAATCAGACTGGTCGAGGGGCCGTTCCGGCGGCTGGACGGAACGTGGCGTTTCCACGATCTGGACGGCCGGGGCTGCAAGGTCGAGTTTTATCTGCACTACGAATTTTCAAGCCACGCGCTGGAACTCCTGCTGGGGCCGATCTTCAACCATATCGCGGACACGTTCATCGACGCTTTCGTGAAGCGCGCGCGGCAGGTTTATGGAGCGTCCGGGCATGCCTGAGATCACGGTGGAGGTCGTCTACGCGCTGCCCGACGTCCAGACAGCCGTTACGCTGCGGGTGCCGCAGGGAACGACCATCGAGCAGGCGTTGAAACTGTCGAATCTCACGGCGCGCTTTCCGGAAATCGCCGGCGCGCCGATGGGGATTTTCGGCCGCCGTTCGAGCGGCGACACGGTGCTTGCTGATCAGGATCGGGTGGAGATATACCGGCCGTTGCGGATCGACCCGAAGCAGCGGCGGCGGGAAAGCGGCAAACGTCAGGCGATGCGCCGCGGGAAATAGCGCCGGCTTGTCATTTTTTCCTGTTGCACCAGGAGTTGACCGCTTCCTTTGCGGATGCGATCTGCGCCGGCCGATCGGCATCTTCCAGATAGGTGCGTTCTCCATTGGCGCCGGGAATGGTGATGCGCTGTCCGGTTTCCAGCGCTTCGAGGTTGGCGCGGGCCTTGTTGCATTCTTCCTCGGTTTTTTGGGCGTCCGCGGCATCCTTTGCCGCTTTGGCTTCGGCCTCTTTCTTTTCGAGGGCGCGTTTGCGGAATTCGGCTTCCTGCTCGGCGATGGATTTGGACGCCGGCGCGTCGCCCGCAGGCGCGGCGGGCGATGAGGCTCCGCTGCTGCGTTGTTTCTGCTGAACGGTTCCCGGCGGGCAGACCTGGGCGAATTCCTTGTTGCCCTGGGCATCCGTGCATTCGAAAATCTGTGCGCCGGCACTGACGCTTGCGGCCAGCAGTACCGCGCCTGTCGCGATCGATCGCATCATGATTTCATCGTCTCCGGGATTTCGGTTTCCGGATTATAAGGCAGGCTGCTGCCGACGAGGGTTGCGCGGTTTGCGGCTGCCGGGTGCTCGCGTATAATGCGGCTTTGCGCGGGAACAAAATATGCGTGTAGTGCAAAAAGCCCTGACTTTCGACGATGTCCTGCTGGTTCCCGCCCACTCCAAAGTACTGCCCCGCGACGTCAGTCTCAAGACCCGGCTGACGAAAACCATCACCCTCAATATTCCGCTGGTGTCCGCGGCGATGGACACGGTCACCGAGTCCCGCTTGGCGATTGCCATTGCGCAGGAGGGCGGCATCGGCATCATCCACAAGAACATGCCGGCGCGCGCCCAGGCAATGGAGGTGGCGAAGGTCAAGCGCTTCGAGAGCGGCGTGGTCAAGGATCCGATCACGATTTCGCCGGAGATGGCGGTGCGCGACGTGCTGGCGCTGACCAATCAGCACAAGATTTCAGGTCTGCCGGTGCTCGATTCCCGCGGCCGTGTGGTTGGCATCGTGACCAATCGCGATCTGCGTTTCGAGACCAACCTGGCGCAGCCGGTGAAGAACATCATGACGCCGCGCTCCAGGCTGGTCACGGTGCGGGAAGGCGCGACGCGCGAGGAAGCGATGGCGCTGATGCACAAATACCGTCTCGAACGCGTGCTGGTGGTCGGCAAGGGATTCGAGTTGCGCGGGTTGATCACGGTCAAGGACATCCTGAAATCGACCGAGCACCCGTACGCGTGCAAAGACCGGCTGGGGCGGCTGCGCGTCGGCGCCGCGATCGGCGTCGGCGAGGGTACGGAAGAACGCGCCGAGCTGCTGATCGAGGCCGGCGCCGATGTCGTCGTCGTGGATACCGCGCACGGCCATGCGCAGGGCGTGCTCGACCGCGTGCGCTGGGTCAAGAAAAAATATCCGAAGGTGCAGGTCATCGGCGGCAACATCGCCACTGCGGAGGCCGCCAGGGCGCTGGTGGATTGCGGCGCCGATGCGGTCAAGGTCGGCATCGGCCCGGGTTCCATCTGCACGACGCGGATCATCGCCGGCGTCGGCGTGCCGCAGATCACCGCGGTGCAGAACGTTTGCCAGGCGCTGCGCAAGGCCGACGTGCCGCTGATTGCCGACGGCGGCATCCGTTTTTCCGGCGATATCGCGAAGGCGCTGGCGGCCGGCGGCCACGCGGTGATGATCGGCGGCCTGTTCGCCGGCACCGAGGAGGCGCCGGGCGAAACCGAGCTTTATCAGGGTCGCTCCTACAAGTCATACCGCGGCATGGGTTCGCTCAGTGCGATGCAGCTCGGTTCCAGCGACCGCTATTTCCAGGATGCCGAGGCGGCGACCGAAAAACTGGTGCCGGAAGGCGTCGAAGGCCGCGTCCCGTACAAGGGCGGCGTGGTGCCGCTGATCCAGCAACTGGTCGGCGGATTGCGCGCCAGCATGGGCTATGTGGGCTGCGCCAGCATCGATGCGATGCGCACCCGCACCCGCTTCGTCGAAATCACCTCCGCCGGGATGCGCGAATCGCATGTGCACGACGTGCAGATCACCAAGGAAGCGCCCAACTACCGGATCGAATAACAGGATCGAGGATTGAGGATTCAGGATACAGGAATCGGGAGTCAGGATTGAGTAGAGTCAACGACAGCCAGGTTTTCTGGATACTCACTGTTCACTGAATCCTGTATCCTGATTCCAGACTCCTGCCTTCAAGATGCATCAGAAAATCCTGATTCTCGATTTCGGTTCCCAGTACACGCAGTTGATCGCGCGCCGTCTGCGCGAGAGCGGCGTTTATTGCGAGCTGCACCCGTTCGACGTTGCGGCCGGCTTCATCGAAAACTTCGCGCCGCAGGGCGTCATCCTGTCCGGCGGACCCGCGTCGGTATGGGAGGACGAGACGCCGCGCGCGCCGCAGCTGGTATTCAAGCTTGGCGTGCCGGTGCTCGGCATCTGCTACGGGATGCAGACGATGGCAGCGCAGCTCGGCGGCGCGGTCGAGTCCGGCCGTGTCCGCGAATTCGGCTATGCCGAGATCCGGCCTTCGGCATCGAAGCTGCTGAAAGGCCTGCATGACCGCACCGATGCCGACGGCCGCGATGTACTCGAAGTCTGGATGAGCCACGGCGACCGGGTCACCGCGCTGCCGCCGGACTTCAGCGTGATCGCCGACAATGCGGCGACGCCGATTGCCGCAATGGCCGACGAAAAACGCGGCTTCTACGGCGTGCAGTTCCACCCCGAGGTCACGCACACGCTGCAGGGCAAAACCATTCTCGACCGTTTCGTGCACGAAATCTGCGGCCTCGGTTCCGACTGGACGATGCCGGGATTCGTCGACGAGGCGGTCGGGCGCATCCGCTCCGAGGTCGGCGGCGACGAGGTATTGCTCGGATTGTCGGGCGGCGTCGATTCCGCGGTCGCCGCCGCGCTGTTGCAGCGCGCGATCGGCGCGCAACTGACCTGTGTATTCGTCGACAACGGATTGCTGCGGCTCAATGAGGCGGAACAGGTGATGCAGACCTTCGCGCGCGGGCTCGGCGTCAAGGTCATCAATGTCGATGCGAGCCGGCGGTTTCTCGATGCGCTGGCTGGCGTTGTCGACCCCGAACAGAAGCGCAAAATCATCGGCCGCGTTTTCGTCGAAGTGTTCCAGCACGAGGCCGCGAAACTGCCGAAGGTGAAATGGCTGGCGCAGGGGACGATCTATCCCGATGTCATCGAGTCCGCGGGCGCCAAGACGAAGAAGGCGCATACCATCAAGTCGCATCACAACGTCGGCGGCCTGCCCGAAACATTGCATCTGAAACTGATCGAACCGTTGCGCGAGCTGTTCAAGGACGAAGTGCGCGAACTCGGCATCGCGCTCGGCCTGCCGCATGACATGGTGTTCCGCCACCCGTTTCCCGGTCCGGGACTCGGCGTGCGCATTCTGGGTGAAGTCAGGGCTGAATACGCTCAACTGCTGCGCCGCGCCGATGCGATCTTCATAGAAGAATTGCGCGCTGCCGGCTGGTACGAAAAAACTGCACAGGCATTCGCGGTGTTTCTGCCGGTGCGCTCGGTGGGCGTGATGGGCGACGGCCGCACCTATGAATATGTCGTCGCGCTGCGCGCGGTGCAGACCACCGATTTCATGACCGCGCAGTGGGCGGAGCTGCCGCACGACCTGCTGTCGAGGGTCGCCAGCCGCATCATCAACGAGGTGCGCGGCATCAATCGCGTCGTCTATGATATTTCCAACAAACCGCCTGCCACGATCGAATGGGAATGATTGTTTGATGTCGGACGAGATGTTCATGCGCGAAGCGCTGGCACTCGCGCAGCAGGCCGCAGCGGCGGGAGAGGTGCCGGTCGGCGCAGTAATCGTCAAGGACGGCGTCATCATCGGCCGCGGCTATAATCAGCCCATTTCCTCCCGCGATCCGTCGGCGCACGCCGAGATCGTCGCCATGCGCGAAGCTGCCGCGCGCCTCGGCAATTATCGTCTGGCCGATTGTGACCTCTACGCCACGCTCGAACCCTGTCCGATGTGCGCGGGCGCGATCATGCATGCGCGCATCGCGCGCCTGGTGTTCGGCGCGGCCGATCCCAAGACCGGCGCCTGCGGCAGCGTAGTCGATCTGTTCGCCGAAACACGCCTCAACCATCACGCCACGTTAATCAAAGGGGTGCTCGCCGACGAGTGCGGCGCCCAGCTCAGCCGTTTTTTTGAAGCCCGCCGCAAAACCTGAGGGTGCGCGGGTAATCGGTCCGCGCGGAGCCTCATTTCCGGGACGGTATAAAGGGCGTTGCTAAGTTATTGTGCAGTGCACTAGAATCGCTTCATGGTGCGCTGCAACCAAGACGGCGGCGTCGCCAAAAATAATACTTTCAGGGAAGGGTGGCGATGAGACTTCGCGATAAAGTGGCAATCATCACCGGCGCAGGCCGCGGGATCGGGCAGGCGACTGCAATCAAGTTCGCGCTGGAAGGCGCCAGGGTCGTGGTCTGCGATGTTACGCCGGAGTGGATCGAAGAAACCGTCGCGAGTTGCAAGGAAGCGCAACACGGCGATGCAGTCGGTCATCAGGTCGATGTGCGCGACAGACTGGCGCTGGAGAGAATGGTTGCCGACACTGTCTCGAGATGGGGTCGCATCGACTGCCTGGTCAACAATGCCGGCATCGTGATGGACAGCCAGCTCAAGAACATGACGGAAGAGCAATTCGATCGCGTAATCGAAATCAATCTCAAGGGCGTCTACAACTGCACCAAGGCCGTGGTTGACGTGATGCTTGCGCAGCAGTCAGGCGTGATACTCAACGCATCCTCGATCGTCGGCTTGTACGGCAATTTCGGGCAAACCAACTATGCCGCCACCAAATTCGGCGTGATCGGCATGGTCAAGACCTGGGCGCGCGAACTTGGCCGCAAAGGCGTCCGCGCCAACGCGGTGTGCCCGGGTTTCATTGCGACCGATATCCTGAAATCCATGCCGGAACGCGTGCTGCGCGCAATCGAAGAAAAAATCCCGCTCGGCCGTCTTGGCAAGCCGGAAGAGGTGGCCAATGTTTTCGCTTTCCTTGCTTCCGACGAAGCGAGCTACATCAACGGTGCGGTGCTCGAAGTCAGCGGCGGCGTGACGCTTTAGGCGGAAACGTCGTAAGGCAGCGGCCGGATTTGCAGCCGCGGGCCGTCGGCCGCCTTCCAGTGCGCGTCGCCGGCGGCTGCGGACTCGATCTGCATTACCGCCAGCGCATCGTAGCCGCCTTCGGGTGCGGGCGCGGCGTTGACGATCATTCCCACCGCCTGTCCGCCGAGCCCGCTACCGAAAATCCTGTCGCCGGCGAGCGGTGATTCCGTGGCGTCGATCCGCGCCAGATACATGCGCTGCTTGAGTTTCCCCAGATAATGCATGCGCGCAACGATTTCCTGCCCCGGATAGCAGCCTTTGCTGAAACTCACGCCCCCGATCAGGTCGAGGTTCGCCATTTGCGGCACGAACTGCTGCTGCGTTTCCGGCAATATGAACGGAATGCCGGCGCGAATGTCGAGCAGATCCCATGCTTCATAGCCGGCGGGCTCGACCCGGTTGCCGAAAGAGGCACGAACTCGGGCGGCATCAGAGGCCGGCACGATGATCTGGAACCGCTCCGGGCCGAGCTTCAGGATGGCGCCGTTTGCCGCATTGGAGATTTCCATGACCGACGCGGGCACGGCGCCGATTTTTTCCTCGATCGCAGCCTTGGCGCCGGCCCCGGCAATTCCCAGCAGCATCCAGTCCTTGCTGACGTCAATCACCTTCACCCTGGACCGCAGGATGAACATGGCGATCCGCTTGCGAACCGGTTCGCACAGACCGTGAGGCAACTGCATGTAACAGGCGTCGTCTTTACCACGCCACAACAGGAAACTCGCCAGCATCCGTCCTTGCGGGGTATTGTAGCTGCCATATTGCGCGTGCCATGGCGGCAGCGCCTTGACGTCGCAGCTCAACTGACCTTGCAGAAATTCCCGGGCATCGTCGCCGGAAAATTCGAGCAGCCCAAAATGGGACAGTTCGGCCAGAATGGTGGAGGTCATCGGCGGATAGTAGTGGTTTGGGTACCGTTAAAAGTTGCGGCAGATACTACACCAAGCGTCCGATTGCGGGTGCTATGATTCAGGCATTCAGAATATATCCCGCGCTGCGTTGCGGGTGCCGCCGGGCGGGTTGTGCGAAAGCGCGGAGCAGCACAGCCAAGGTTCGCCTCAATTTCTGACCTCATGGCCGATAAGCATCGTTATATATTGACGCTGTCCTGTCCGGATCGCGTCGGGATCGTGGCTGCTGTCAGCGGGTTCATCGCATCCCGCCGCGGCTGGATCGTGGAAGCCAGCCATCATGCCGACCAGGACAGCCGGCGATTCTTCATGCGGCAGGAAATACTTGCCGATTCGCTCCCCTTCGATGCTGCGGGTTTGTGCGCCGAGTTTGCACCGATCGCGCGCGAGTTCGCGATGGACTGGAATGTCACCGACAACGCGGTGAGGAAACGCCTGGTAATCCTGGTCTCGAAGCAGGAGCATTGTCTTTACGATCTGCTGGCGCGCTGGCAGGCACGCGAGCTCGACGTTGAAATTCCCTGCGTAATCTCCAATCACGAAAACTTCCGCGGTATCGTCGAGTGGCACGGCATTCCCTACCACCATGTCGAAATGGCTCCGGAAACGCGCGAAGCCGCCCATCAGCGGGTGATGGCGCTGTTCGAGGAAGCGCGCGGCGATACGATGGTGCTCGCCCGCTATATGCAGATACTTCCGCCGCAGATGTGTGCGCGCTACCGCGGGCGCATCATCAATATCCATCACAGTTTCCTGCCCAGTTTCGCTGGGGCAAAACCCTATCAGCAGGCGTTTATGCGCGGCGTGAAGCTGATCGGCGCTACCTGTCATTACGCGTCGGAGGAACTCGATCAGGGCCCGATCATAGAGCAGGACGTCATTCGCGTCGATCATTCGGACACTCCCGAGGATCTGATGCGCTACGGGAAGGACATCGAGAAAACCGTGCTGGCGCGCGGATTGCGCTATCACCTCGAAGACCGGGTGCTGATCGACGGCAACAAAACGGTCGTTTTCCGCTGATGGCGGCGATATTCATATTCATTAACGATGCACATTGTCCTTGAACCCTCGCGCCTGCTGGCTGCAGTGCTGATCGCCGGCCACGGGCTCGCGATCGGCGCAATCGTGGCCGCCGGGATGCCGCCCTGGCTGCAACTGGCGACGATCGCAGCGGTCGTGGCAAGCCTGATACTCGGTCTGCGCAATATATTTGGACAACGCGATATCGCAGTCATCCGAATTGCGCCTTCGGAAAGTGGAAAAATCGATGTTCAAAGCGAAACCGGCGCATGGGAAGAATGTGAAGTGCTCGGCTCCAGCTATGCATCTCCGTTATTGACGGTTCTCAACTTGACGTCGATCGACAGCCGGCGGTTCAGGCGGGCAGTCGTGCTGCCGGACAGCATGTCGCCCGAAGATTTCAGGGCGTTGCGCGTATGGTTGCGCTGGAAGGCTGCCGCAACCGGTAAAACCTGAACCGGAAGGCCGGGAGGGCGTGTCCGGAGGTGGGGAGTGCGATCGGTAGTCCTTAAATAGATAATTTATTTAATTGTTTAAATTCATAATATTATACAAACTATCTAGAATTTAAATAAGAATTTGTCTGGGCGGGCCGATTTCGGTTAAAATACGGAACATCGAAGGAAGAAAACGCATGGCCGATGATCATGGATCATCATCCATGAAAGCCGAAAAGACTGAAACCGAGCGGAGTGAAGCGCATTAAACGCATCGATTCATCGAACGATTTTCAGGTAACCCGCGAATTTCTCCTTACGAGTGGTTACCGATCAGCCCGCCAGCATCGCTGGTGGGCTTTTTTTTGGCAAAACTTCAACTGAGGCAATATTCAAGGCGGTCATGAAGCGGCCGCCGTGCCGGCGCGTTTCCCGGCGTTGAATAAACGCCCAATACCTGATTCATGGCTCCCCGACCTGGGCTCGAACCAGGGACCTGCGGATTAACAGTCCGTCGCTCTACCAACTGAGCTATCGGGGAATAAGTTCTGCTGTCTGGAATGCTGCGGGAGGCCGGAATATTAATGGTTTGGCCACGGCCGGTCAATTATCGATCGCGATTTTTCCGCTCATGATCGGTGAAAAACCGCGGCGATTGCCCGCGCGGCGTAATCGATATTTCCGGAATTCAGCGCTGCCACGCAGATGCGTCCGCTGTCGACCGCGTACACTCCGTACTCGGAACGCAGTTTGTCGACCTGGGGCCTGGTCAGCCCCGAATAGGAAAACATCCCGCGCTGTTCGATTACGAAGCCGAGATCGACGTCCGGCCGCAAGGCGCGGATTTTATCGACGATCTGATGGCGCATCAGCTTGATGCGATCGCGCATCTTCCCAAGCTCCCGTTCCCATAACGCCCGCAGTTCCGCGCTGGTCAGCACCATCGAGGCGGCCCGACCGCCATGAGTCGGCGGGTTGGAATAGTTGGTGCGGATGATGCGCTTGACCTGGCTCAGTGCGCGCCGGGTTTCTTCGGCGCTGCCGGTGACCAGGCTGAATGCGCCGACGCGTTCGCCGTACAGCGAAAGCGATTTCGAGAAGGAGCTCGAAATGAACACCGCCGGGCAGGATTCTGCGAAGCGGCGCACCGCGGCCGCGTCGGCTTCAAGATTTTCGGCAAAACCCTGATAAGCAATATCGAGAAACGGCAGCAGGCTGCGCTGGTTGACGATTTCAACTACGCGATCCCATTGCGGAACTGTCAAATCGACGCCGGTCGGATTGTGGCAGCACGCATGCAGCACGATGATCGAGCCGGACGGCAACCGCTCCAACGTATCCGTCATTGCGTCGAAATCGACGTTGCGCGTGGCGGCGTCATAGTAGGGATAGCTGTTGACGGTGAACCCCGCGAATTCGAACAATGCGCGGTGGTTTTCCCAGCTGGGATCGCTGATCCACACCTGCGCGCCGGGAACCAGGCGGCGCAGAAAATCGGCGCCGACCTTGAGGCCGCCGGTGCCGCCGAGCGTTTGCACGGTCAGAACGCGCCCGTCGCGCACAGCGCTGGAGGCGCTGCCGAACAGCAGATCCTGTACGGCCCGGTCATAGCTTTGCAGGCCGTCGATCGGCAGGTAGCTGCGCGGCAGCGGCTGTTTCGCCAGTTCGAGCTCGGCGCGGCGCACGCACTCGAGCACCGGCACTTTGCCGGTATCGTCGGTATAGATGCCGACACCGAGGTTGATCTTGTTGGGGTTGCTGTCAACAGCAAACGCTTCGCTGATGCCGAGGATGGGATCGCGCGGTGCCATTTCAACGCCCGCAAGCGGGGACGGTCTCATTTTCTCCATTTCTGGCCGGGTCAAAGGCTCGAATTCTACCCGGTTGCGCGGATTTTCTGTGGGCGACCGCCGTTTCTGTGGCAGTGGATGCAATGATTGTGGGAAAATTTGAATTTTGCCGTTCAGCCCCAACCTCGGTTTCCACCTTTCTCCGGCAATGAACAGCCCGACTCCCAAACCCGTCGAATTCCAGGGCAGCCCTTATCGGCTGCATCAGGCATTCGAGCCGGCCGGCGATCAGCCCGAAGCGATCGCTCAACTGGCCAAGGGGGTCGCGGACGGCCTCAGGTTTCAGACCCTGCTCGGCGTGACCGGCTCCGGCAAGACCTATACGATGGCGAACGTGATCGCGAGGCTCGGCTGTCCGGCGATCATCATGGCGCCGAACAAGACCCTGGCCGCGCAGCTTTATTCCGAGATGCGCGATTTTTTTCCGGAAAACGCGGTCGAGTATTTCGTCTCGTATTACGATTACTATCAGCCGGAAGCCTACGTGCCAGCGCGCGATCTCTACATCGAAAAAGACTCCAGCATCAACGAGCACATTGAGCAGATGCGGTTGTCGGCGACCAAGTCGCTGCTCGAGCGGCGCGATACCGTGATCGTGGCGACGGTCTCCGCGATCTACGGCATTGGCGATCCTGCCGACTATCACAACATGATCCTGCACCTGCGCGAACGTGAAAAACTGACCCAGAGCGACGCGGTGCGGCGCCTTGCCGAGATGCAGTATGAGCGCAACGAGCTCGAATTCAGGCGCGGTACGTTCCGGGTGCGCGGCGATGTGCTCGACATTTTCCCGGCGGAAAACTCCGAGACCGCGGTGCGGGTATCGCTGTTCGACGATGAAATCGACAGCCTGTCGCTGTTCGATCCGCTGACCGGCCACATCCTGAAGCGCGTGCCGCGTTTCACGGTCTACCCGTCGAGTCACTACGTGACGCCGCGCGCGACGACGCTGAACGCGATCGAAGCGATCAAGGTGGAACTGCGCGAACGGATCGATTATTTCCAGAAGGAGGGCAAGCTGGTCGAAGCGCAGCGCATCGAGCAGCGCACGCGTTTCGATCTCGAAATGCTCAACGAGATCGGATTCTGCAAGGGCATCGAAAACTATTCGCGCCATCTGTCGGGACGCAAAGCGGGCGAGCCGCCGCCGACGCTGATCGATTATCTGCCGCTGGACGCGCTGATGTTCATCGACGAAAGCCATGTAACCGTCCCGCAGATCGGCGGCATGTATCGCGGCGATCGCGCGCGCAAGGAAAATCTCGTCAATTACGGCTTCCGGCTGCCGTCGGCGCTCGACAATCGTCCGCTCCGCTTCGAGGAATTCGAGCATATGATGCGGCGGGTGATTTTCGTGTCGGCGACCCCGGCTGAATACGAGCGCGATCATCATGTCCGGGTCGTCGAGCAGGTGGTGCGGCCGACCGGTCTTGTCGATCCGCAGATCGAAGTGCGGCCGGCGTCGACACAAGTGGACGACCTGCTGTCCGAGATCAACGCGCGCGTCAAACTCGGCGAGCGGGTTCTGGTCACGACGCTGACAAAGCGGATGGCGGAGGATCTGACCGACTATCTTGCCGAACACGGCGTCAAGGTGCGCTATCTGCATTCGGATATCGACACGGTCGAACGCGTCGAGATCATCCGCGACCTGCGGCTCGGCGAATTCGACGTGCTGGTGGGGATCAATCTTTTACGCGAGGGGCTCGACCTGCCGGAGGTGTCGCTGGTGGCGATTCTCGACGCCGACAAGGAGGGGTTCCTGCGCTCCGAACGGTCGCTGATCCAGACGATCGGGCGGGCCGCACGCCATATCCACGGCACGGCGATCATGTACGCGGACACGGTAACCGGATCGATACGGAGGGCGATCGACGAAACCGGGCGCCGCCGCGCCAAGCAGATCGCCTACAATCAGAGCCACGGCATCACGCCGAAAGGCGTCGTCAAGCAGATACGCGATCTGATCGACGGTCTTTACGACGCGCAGGCGGCCCAGCAGGGCCTGAAGGCCGCGCAGCGGACGGCGGCCTATCATGCGATGAACGAGAAGGAGCTTACGCGCGAGATCAAGCGCGTAGAAAAAGCGATGCTGGAAAGCGCGAAAAATCTCGAGTTCGAGCGCGCAGCCGAGCTGCGCGATGAGCTGAACCGGCTCAAGCAGCAACTGTTCGTCGCTGTCCCGACATAAGCGATCAAGTCATGAAATCGAACCGAACCAGAGTTCTGTTTGTCTGCATGGGCAATATCTGCCGTTCGCCGACCGTGGAAGCGGTTTTCAGGCGCAAGGTCGAACAGGCCGGCCTTGAATCCGTGGTCGACTGCGATTCGGCCGGCACTCACGATTACCATATCGGAGAACCGCCTGACGAACGCGCCCAGCGCAGCGCGCTCAGGCGCGGTTATGACATGAGCGGCCTGCGCGGGCGTCAGGTCGGCTGCGAAGATTTCGAGCATTTCGATTACGTGCTGGCGATGGACCGCGAAAACCTTTCTCTGCTCGAACGTTTGTGTCCGCGCCAGCATCGCGGCAAGCTCGCGCTGTTTTGCGACTTTCACCAGTCGCATGCGGGCAAGGAAGTGCCGGATCCCTATTTCGGCGGCGAGGACGGTTTCGAATATGTGCTGGATCTGGCCGAAGAGGTTGCGCAAAGCCTGATCGACCGCATGCGCCGCGAAATGCCGGCATGAGCGCGCCGCGCCTCCATGAAAAAAGCCGGGCGTTGCCCGGCTTTTTTCATGCGGAAAACGCGACGCATCATTGCGTGGATCGGGTTTCCACCTGCTGCAATGGTTCGTCGTTGACCGGCGGTGGCGCCGGGCGCACCCGAGGAGTGCGCGGCGGCAGCGGCTGCGTTTCGGGCGGCTCGACCACGGATTTCGTCTTGGTGGGATCGGTTTCGATCTGCATCAGATCGGTTTGCGTCGGCGCCGGCGGCTGCGCCTCGATCTCCGCTGCACGCTGCGGCGGCGGCTCTTCAACGGCCGGCAAGAACTGCGGGGACTCCCGCATCACGACGGTTTCTGCGGGACGGCCGACGGGAGCCTCTGCCGGATGAAACACGGTCTCGACGGCGGATACTGTTTCGGGTGCTGTTTCAGGCGCCGGCTGTTCCTTTCGTCCCGGCTCTTCCCATGAAGTATCTGGCCCGGCCATCGCGGCAGGGAGCGGCGACGGCGCGATCTCCATTGCCGGGGTCGCAGTTACAGCCGCCGCGGTGGACTGCTCGAACAACTGTTCCTGCGGCGTCGATATCGCTGCTTCACGCGGCGATTCATGGCGACCGCGCCGGCTGCGCCGGCGGCGTCCCGGCGCTCCTTCGCGGCGTTGCTGAGCGTTTTCCCGCGCCGCCTCGGCACGCGCGCCTTCAGCAGGCTGCGGGGCGGAGTGCGGCGGCCGCTGCGGTTGTGATTCGCGTTTCTGCGCGTCGCGCGGCTGGCGCTGTTGCCAGCGTTTGTCGTCGGAACGCCCGGTGCGTTCGCGCGCGTCGCGCCGCGGCGGCGGATTGCGGCGGGAGGCGGGCGATGGCGCTCGCGTTTCCTGCTTCGCGGTTTTTTCGACCGGCGCCGGGCTGCTCTTGAACCAGCCGAAAATCTTTCCGAGCAGGGACGGGCCGGCTGGCTCGGCCGACGGCCGCGGTTCGACGACCGGCGCCGGCTTTGCCGGAGTGATCGCCTTTACCACCGCCTGCTGGCGCGGCGGCGGGGGCTCGCTCTGCGCCGTCGGCAGCGCTGGTTTTTCCGGAGCGTTTGCCATTTCGTAGCTGGGCGGCGCGATGTTCGCCTGGTTCAGTTCTTCATGGCGCAGCCGGGTCACCGTGTAGTTCGGCGTTTCCAGATGAATGTTGGGGATCAGCACGACGTTGACCTTGAGCCGTGATTCGATGGCATGGAATTCGGCGCGCTTTTCGTTGAGCAGGTAAGTCGCGACATCGACCGGAACCTGCGCATGCACCGCGCCGGTATTTTCCTTCATCGCTTCTTCCTGCAGGATGCGCAGGATGTGCAGCGCGGTGGACTCGATGCTGCGGATGTGCCCGGTGCCGTGGCAGCGCGGGCAGGGGATGTGATTGGTCTCGGCAAGCGCCGGCCGCAACCGCTGGCGCGACAGCTCCATCAGGCCGAAGCGCGAAATCTTGCCCATCTGCACGCGCGCGCGATCGTCGTGCAGCGCGTCGCGCAGACGGTTCTCGACGTCGCGCTGGTTGCGCACATTCTCCATGTCGATGAAGTCGATCACGATCAAACCGCCGAGGTCGCGCAGCCGCAGCTGGCGCGCCACTTCGTCCACCGCCTCCAGATTGGTGCGCAGCGCGGTTTCCTCGATATCGGCGCCGCGCGTGGCGCGCGCCGAATTGACGTCGATCGAAACCAGCGCCTCGGTATGGTCGATCACGATGGCGCCGCCCGACGGCAGCGACACCTGGCGCGAAAATGCGGTCTCGATCTGGTGCTCGATCTGGAAGCGTGAGAACAGCGGCACTTCGTCGTGGTAGAGCTTGACGCGACTTACGTTCTGCGGCATCACGTGTCCCATGAAGGCGCGCGCCTGCTCGTAGATGTCCTCGGTGTCGATCAGGATTTCGCCGATGTCCTGATGGAAGTGATCGCGGATCGCGCGGATCACGAGGCTCGATTCCTGGTAGATCAGGAATGCGCCGCGCTGCGCCTGCGAGGCGCTTTCGATCTCGCGCCACAGTTGCAGCAGATAGTTGAGGTCCCAGTTCAGTTCTTCGGTATTGCGGCCGATGCCGGCGGTGCGCGCGATCACGCTCATGCCTTGCGGCACTTCGAGCTGGTCCACTGCTTCGCGCAACTCGGTGCGTTCTTCACCCTCGACCCGGCGCGATACGCCGCCGCCGCGTGGATTGTTCGGCATCAGCACCAGATAGCGGCCGGCGAGGCTGATGAAGGTGGTCAGCGCCGCGCCTTTGGTGCCGCGCTCGTCCTTGTCGACCTGGACGATCAGTTCCTGGCCTTCCTCGATCGCGTCCTGGATGCGCGCGCGGCCGACGTCGACCCCGCGCTTGAAATAGCTGCGGGTGATTTCCTTGAAAGGGAGAAAACCGTGGCGTTCGCTGCCGTAATTGACGAACGCGGCTTCGAGGCCGGGCTCGATGCGGGTGACGATGCCTTTGTAGATGTTGCCTTTGCGCTGCTCTTTGCTGGCGGATTCGATGTCGAGGTCGAGCAGCTTCTGACCATCGACGATGGCGACGCGCAGCTCTTCGGCCTGCGTCGCGTTGAACAACATGCGTTTCATTTTTTCTTCTCCCGCGCTCATTGACACGGGATGGGGTAAACCGCGCGCGCCGCAAACGCCGGCGCGCTGTTACTGCATCATCATCTATTCAGTTGCCGAAACGATCATTTATCGTGGTAGCTTGCTGAAATGAATTGTGCGGTTTACCGTTTAATCTACTGCAACAGCGCCGGGCCGGTGGAAACACGGTGCCGGGGCGTTTGCTGTTGCTGCAAAGTCAATCGAGTCTGGTGAGCGCGTATCTTGGTCGCCGCTACTTGCTTGCTGGTGAGCGGCTTTAACCAGCGGCCGAAATCCGATAGGAAATCTTTTGCCGATCAGGTAACAGCTGCTGGCGCCGGGCCATGCCGCCGGCTGCTTCAGCATCCTTGCGGACACCGCACAACCGAAACGCCGGGATCTATTCCCGAACTGTCAACCTCCCGATAGTATATGCAAAATGAAGGATTTAGGCAAAACCTCTGTAGTCCGGCATAAAGTCGGAGCGGAGGATGAAGGCCAGCGCCTCGATAATTACCTGCTGAAACTGCTGAAGGGAGTGCCGAAAAGCCATATCTATCGGATCGTTCGCAGCGGCGAGGTGCGCGTCAACCGGGGACGGGTGGCCCCCGACTACCGGGTGCGGGCCGGCGATGAGCTGCGTCTGCCGCCGCTGCGCGTGGCCGACCGCAGCGCGGCGCGCCGCTCTGTGCCGGCCGACGCGCGGCTGGAACGTGCCATCCTGTTCGAAGACGACTACCTGCTTGCGCTCGACAAGCCGGCAGGGATGGCGGTGCACGGCGGCAGCGGCGTCAGCTACGGCGTCATCGAGCAACTGCGCGCGATGCGCCCGCAGGCGAAGTTTCTGGAACTGGTGCACCGCCTCGACCGCGATACCTCCGGCGTGCTGCTGGTGGCCAAGAAGCGCAGTGCATTGACCGGACTGCATGCCCAATTACGCGACGGCCGGGTCAGCAAGCGATATCTGGCGCTGGTCAGAGGAAAATGGCGCGACGCCAAACGGCACGTGCGCCTCAAGCTGCACAAATACGCGTTGCCGTCGGGCGAACGACGCGTCAGTGTCGATGCCGGTGGACGCGAATCGCATACCGTGTTCAGGCTGGAGCGGGCGTGGCCGGATTTTTCACTGCTGCAGGCTGAACTCAAGACCGGGCGCACCCATCAAATACGCGTGCATCTATCCCATCTCGGCTTTCCGATCGTCGGCGACGACAAATATGGCGATTTCGATTTCAACAAAAAGCTGGCGCCGCAACTCAAACGCATGTTCCTCCACGCCAGCAGTATCGGCTTCACCCATCCCGCGAGCGGGGAAGAAATCGAGATCGCAGCGCCGCTGCCCGCAGAGCTTGCATCATTTCTTGCCGGGATCGAACGGGGCGGGGACCGATCCTCAGATGTAACGGGCCGGCAGCGGAAGTGAACTCCGCGAGCGGGCACGGTATACTTGATTTGGTCAACCACATCTTTTGAAAGACAGGAATGGCTGAAACTGACCCCAAAGGCGAAGGCTGGGAGCGCAAGACGCTGGAAAAAGTAGCGCTCGCCGCAATCAGCGAGCAACGCCGCGCGCGGCGCTGGAGCACGCTTTTCAAATCACTGGTGCTGCTCTACCTGTTTCTGCTGTTGTTCATCGGGATGGGCTGGATCAAGAGTCCCGAGTACAAGGCCATCGGCGAACACACTGCGCTGGTCGAACTGCACGGAGTGATCGCCAGCGACAGCGACGCCAGCGCGGACAAGGTCACCGACGGCCTCGATGCGGCATTCAAGGACCGCGACACCAAGGGCGTCATCCTGCGCATCAACAGTCCGGGCGGCAGTCCGGTCGAAGCCGGCCGCATCAACGATGAAATGCAGCGGCTGCGCAAACAGTATCCGAAAATCCCGCTGTATGTCGTCGTCGACGACATCTGCGCGTCCGGCGGCTACTATGTCGCGGTCGCGGCCGACAAGATTTTTGTCGACAAGGCGAGCATCATCGGCTCGATCGGCGTCATCATGGACGGCTTCGGTTTCACCGGCACGATGGAAAAACTCGGCGTCGAGCGCCGCGCGCTGGCGGCGGGCAAGAACAAGACGTTCCTCGATCCGTTTTCGCCGATGGTGCCTGAACAGAAGGATTACGCAGAGAAAATGCTGGAACAAGTCCACCAGCAGTTCATCAAGGTGGTGCGCGATGGACGCGGTCAGCGGCTCAAGGAAAATCCGGACATGTTCAGCGGCCTGGTGTGGGTCGGCCAGCAGAGCATCACCCTCGGCCTTGCCGACGATTTCGGCAGCGTCCAGTCCGTCGCGCGCGATGTGATCAAGGCCGAAGACGTCGTCGATTACACCCAGCACGAAAACATTGCCGAACGCTTTGCGCGCAAGTTCGGCACGACGATGGCACGAGAACTATTGGGCACCTCGATCAGTGGAGTGGAGTTGCGCTAGCGCGGGGAATTTGAAAAAACAATTAGTAGTCTCTGCCCTGACGCAGCCTATCAGGCGACGACGCGTCAACGCGTTGCGTGGATGCGTCTGTTAGCGCGATCCTCGGTAGTTTTTGTTCATCTGGGACTGATTGTTGTAGCCGCCGAAGTCTAGTCAATGAAATTTTATACTGACCATTGCTCGGACGGGGTCTATCTGCAAACGCCTGCCATATCTTGTCGCCGGGCCCGTTGTAAATTTCCTCGAACGTTCCATTCTTTTTAAGGTGAACGGCAATGCAATGAGTCGGTTTCGAACGGAATGCGACAGAGTTCGATTGTGTCGCCTTAATTTCAACTTTCCGTTTGTTTCCAGCCACCGCGTCGTAGCCCATGTTTGACGGTGGCATGAGTATCAGGTCGTATGCATCTGCAACCAAGCACTCGCCGAGACTTCCTACCATATGACCGTCAGGGGTAAATGGTCGGCCCGGATAAAGAGCTTCGAGCGATTCAACCACTTCGTAGAGTTTTTGTACAGCTTTCTGAACTTGACTCATTACACTCTCGGAAATGCCTAACTAAAAGCAGACTCCTAAAAATTCAGAATTACGTTACTCAAAGCTATGCATTCTGCATTAAACGCCTCATTTCGTTTGGTGGCAAGCCCACAAATTAATGCGCATAGAGCAGGAACACGCTGGGACACTTGCCCGGTAGCAAGGGGCTTTTCTTCCATTCCGCGACAGTCGCGCTGCGCACGGACTCCGTCGGCAGCATCAGGTCGCTCGCAACGCACAGGCGCGTCGCATCGTTGCAGACGGCGAGCAGGGTTTCCAGCAGCGCATCGTTGCGATAGGGCGTCTCGATGAATATCTGGGTCTGGTCGCGGGCACGCGATTCGCGTTCGAGCGCGATGATCGCCGCGCGGCATTCGGCCTGCGGCACCGGCAGATAGCCGTGGAAGGCAAACCGCTGTCCGTTGAATCCCGAGGCCATCAGCGCCAGCAGCAGCGCGCTCGGCCCGACGTGGGGAACGACGCGGATGCCGCTTGCATGCGCTGCCGCGACCAATAGCGCGCCGGGGTCGGCGACACCGGGACAGCCGGCTTCCGACAGCACGCCGGCGGAGGCGCCATCGATGACAGGTTGCAGCAGCTGCCCGGCGTCCTCGGCATTGCTGTCCTTGTCGAAACGTTCGATGCGCAATTCGCGCAGCGGGCGCGGATGTCCGGCGAGTTTCAGGAAATGCCGCGCGCTTTTTTCGTTTTCGGCGATGAAGTAATCGAGCGTTGCGATGATTTCCAGCGTGCCGCGCGGCAGGGCATTCGCAATCGTTTCGCCGCCGAGAGGCGTCGGTATCAAATGCAAAATGCCGGCATTCATGCGTGGTGTATCCCGTGTGACGTATTCATCGGCGCTCATTCCCTCATCCGGCGCTGCGCGCCACCTTCTCCCGTCGGGAGAAGGTGTTTATATTCCCTCTCCCTCCGGGAGAGGAAAAGGGTGAGGGTATAAGCTTCATGGCAAATCGATGCCTTCGTTGCGCAGCATGTCGCACAGCCGGATCAGCGGCAGTCCGACCAGTGCGGTGGGGTCTTCGCATTCGAGCCGCGCGATGAGCGCAATGCCGAGATCTTCGATGCGCGCGCTGCCGGCGCAGTCGTACGGTTGTTCCAGTGTCAGATAACGCTCGATCTGCGCATCGCTGTAGTCCCGCATATGGGCGACGACGGTAACGACGCCGGTCTGGATGCGGCCGGATTGCGCGTTGAACAGGCACAGCGCGGTGAAGAACGATACCGGCTGGCCGCGCATCGTCTGCAACTGGCGCACCGCATTCGCGTGGTCGCCGGGTTTGTTGAGCAGCTTGCCGCCGACCGCTGCGACCTGGTCGCTGCCGATGATCAGTGCGGCGGGATGCGCGGCGGCAACGGCGCGCGCCTTGGCCTGCGCCAGCCGCAGCGCCAGTTGCATCGAGGTTTCCTGCGGCAGCGGCGTTTCATCCACGCCGGGCGCGGCGACGGTGAACGGCAGGCGCAGCCGCGCCAGCAGTTCGCGCCGGTAGCGCGAAGTCGAAGCGAGCACGAGGGAGGCGGCTGTCATCGGTGGTCAGGCGGACAGATGGAAGATTCTAAGTGCTTGCAAAAAATGATTTTTCCGCGGTTTCTTTTTGACAGGGTTACCCGAAAATACTATCATGCGCGCCTTGCTTATGTCCGAACCGGCGGTCGTCGACAGTCTGGAGTTTGCGCGGACCGGGCAGCAGCTTGCCGGCACGGTTGCCGTCAGCGAACTGCGGCGCGTTGCCGACAGCCTGTTCGACGATCAGGGAACGCTCGAATACGCAATCAAGGGCAGGACCGATTCCCGCGGGCGGCCGCGTTTGCGCGTCGAGGTGCGCGGCGAAGTCCATCTGCGTTGTCAGCGTTGTCTGGGCAGTCTGCCGTATCGGGTGGCTACCGCTTCGGATTTGCTGGTGCTGACCGGCGGCGGCCCGGAGACGGATGCGCTGGAAGATCTCGACGGCGTTGCCGCCGATCCGCACACCAGCGTCCGGGAACTGGTTGAAGATGAAGTGCTGCTGGCGCTGCCGATGGCGCCGCGGCACCCGGAAGGACAATGCGGCGCCGCAGTGAGCGCCGGGAGTGCGCAAAGCAGGTCACCATTCGGCGTGCTGGCGCAGTTGAAACATGATCGAAAGGAGCAATAGATGGCCGTTCAGCAAAACAAGAAGTCCCCGTCCAAGCGCGGCATGCACCGCGCCCACGATGCCTTGAGCAATCCGCCGCTCGCCGTCGAGCCGACGACCGGTGAAGTGCACCTGCGCCACCACATCAGCCCGAGCGGTCACTATCGCGGCAAGAAAGTCGTCAAGGCCAAAAGCGAGTAGCGGATTTTGCCTTCCGCAAACGTCCGGTCGCATCGGATCCGGCGCAGCGGCGTGAGAGCCGCATGAATGATGTCGTCGTTGCGGTCGACTGCATGGGAGGCGACCGCGGGCCGCGCGTAACGGTGCCGGCCGCGCTCGATTTTCTGCAGCGGGACCCGCACGCGCGCGTGATCCTGGTCGGCCTCGAAGCGGAGATCGCCGAACAACTGCGCAGGCAGCACGCGGAGACCAATCCGCGTCTGCAGGTCCACCATGCGACGGAGATCGTCGGCATGGATGAATCGCCGGTGGTTGCGCTGCGGAACAAGAAGGATTCCTCGATGCGCACCGCGATCGATTTCGTCAAGGACGGCACCGCGCAGGCCTGCGTCAGTGCGGGCAACACCGGCGCGCTGATGGCGATCTCGCGTTTCGTGCTGAAAATGCTGCCCGGCATCGATCGCCCCGCGATTTGCGCGATACTGCCGACGATGACCGGCCGCACCTATATGCTCGATCTGGGCGCCAACGTCGACTGCACTGCCGAGCATCTGCTGCAGTTCGGGATCATGGGAGCGGTGCTGGTCAGCGCAGTCGAGAACAAGGAGCGTCCCACCATCGGCCTGCTCAACATCGGCGAAGAGGACATCAAAGGCAACGAAATCGTCAAGCGCGCCGGCGAGCTGTTGCGCGCGAGCGGACTCAATTTCCACGGCAATGTCGAGGGCGACGATATCTACAAGGGCACCACCGACGTGGTGGTGTGCGACGGTTTCGTCGGCAACGTCGCGCTCAAGGTCTCGGAGGGACTGGCGCGGATGCTCGGCAGCTACCTGCGCCAGGAATTCCGCCGCAATCTGCTGACGCGGATCGCCGGCGTGCTGGCGCTGCCGGCGATCAGCGCGTTCAAGCACCGCGTCGATCCGCGCCGCTACAACGGCGCGACGCTGCTCGGACTGCGCGGCATCGTGATCAAAAGCCACGGTTCGGCCGACCGCACCGCGTTCCGCATCGCGATCCAGCGCGCCGCCGACGAGGCGCGCGGCGGGGTGCTCAACCACATTACCGAACGCGTGTCGCAACTGCACGAGGCAACGGCTTGACCGTCTATTCGCGGATCACCGGCACCGGGAGCTATCTTCCGCAAAAGGTGCTGACCAATCACGATCTCGAGCAGATGGTCGAGACGTCCGACGAATGGATCTATACGCGCACCGGCATCCGCGAACGCCATATCGCCGCCGGGGACGAGCAGGTCAGCGATCTTGCGCTGCACGCGAGCCGGCGCGCGATCGCCGCCGCCGGCATCACCGCGCAGAATATCGATCTGATCATCGTCGCGACCACCACCCCCGATATGGTGTTTCCGAGCACCGCCTGCATTCTGCAGACCAAGCTTGGCATCCGCGATTGCCCTGCATTCGACGTGCAGGCGGTGTGCAGCGGTTTCGTCTATGCGCTGGCGATCGCCGACCAGTTCGTGCGCAGCGGACATTATCAGCACGCGCTGGTGGTCGGCGCCGACGCGCTGTCGCGCATCGTCGACTGGAGCGACCGTTCGACCTGCGTACTGTTCGGCGACGGCGCCGGTGCGGTGGTGCTTTCCGCGGCCGACCGGCCGGGGGTACTGTCCAGCCATCTGCACGCCGACGGCGGCTATCGCGACGCATTGACGGCTCCCGGCGCGTTCTGCAGCGGCAAGGTCGAAGGCAGCGCGTTCATCCGGATGGACGGAGGCACGGTGTTCAAGTTCGCGGTGCACGCGTTCGAGGCGGTCGCGCGCGAGGCGCTGGCCGCGAACAACCTCGCCATTTCCGATATCGACTGGTTCATTCCGCATCAGGCGAACATCCGCATCATCGCGGCTACCGCCGAAAAACTTGGCCTCGGCATGGACAAGGTGGTGGCGACCGTGGATCGCCACGGCAACACATCGGCGGCGTCGATTCCGCTTGCGCTCGACGAAGCGGTGCGCGACGGCCGCGTCCGTGAAGGACAGCACGTGCTGCTGGAAGGCGTCGGCGGCGGTTTTACCTGGGGCGCGGTGCTGCTCAGATGGTGAAGCGATGAAGCTGGCGATGGTGTTCCCCGGGCAGGGCTCGCAGTCGGTCGGCATGCTGCAGGGGTTTGCCGACACGCCGGCGGTACGCGAAACGTTCGCCGAGGCGTCGGCGGTTCTCGGCCAGGATTTGTGGAAGCTCGCCGGCGAAGGGCCGGCTGAAGACCTCAATGCGACCGTGAATACGCAGCCGCTGATGCTGGCGGCGGGCTATGCGATTTATCGCGCGTGGTGCGCGGCGGGCGGCGCAACGCCGGCGGTCGTCGCGGGCCACAGCCTCGGCGAATACACCGCGCTGGCGGCCGCGGGCGCGCTTGATTTCCGCGACGCGCTGCCGCTGGTGAGATTCCGTGCGCAAGCGATGCAGGAAGCGGTGCCGGCGGGAATCGGCGCGATGGCGGCGATTCTCGGCCTCGACGACGAGGCGGTGTGCGCGGCGTGCGCCGAAGCGGCGCAGGGCGAGGTGGTCGAAGCGGTCAATTTCAACGCCCCCGGCCAGGTTGTGATCGCCGGCCACAAGGCCGCGGTCGAACGCGCGATTGCGGCGGCCAGGTCCAGAGGCGCGCGGCGCGCCGTGGTTTTGCCGGTCAGCGCGCCGTTCCATTCTTCGCTGCTGAAACCGGCCGCACAGCGACTGGCGGAAAGGCTGGCCGGCGTTTCCGTCAAAGCGCCGCGGCTGCCGGTGATCAATAACGTTGATGTCGCCATCGTCAGCGAACCGCAGCAGATCCGGGATGCGCTGGCGCGCCAGGCATGCAATCCGGTGCGCTGGGTGGAGACGGTGCGCGCGATGGTGCAGGCGGGAGTCACACACGTCGTCGAATGCGGACCGGGAAAAGTGCTGTCCGGACTGACCGCCCGCATCGACGGCGCGCTGCACAGCATCGCGGTGACGGATATGGCATCCTTGTCGCAGGCGATTCAGACTCTGGAGCAGACGACATGATGCTCGAAGGACAGATCGCGCTGGTGACCGGCGCTTCGCGCGGCATTGGCAGGGCGATCGCGCTCGAACTCGGCCGCCGCGGCGCCGTGGTGGCGGGCACCGCGACCAGCGGCGAGGGGGCGGCGGCCATCACCGATTATCTGCGCGAATCGCGTGTCAGGGGCGCCGGCTACGCGCTCAATGTCAACGACGAGGCGCAGGCCGAGGCCGTAGTCTCGGCGGTGCAGCAGCAATGGGGCGAGATTTCGATCCTCATCAATAACGCCGGCATCACGCGCGACAATCTGCTGATGCGGATGAAGGAAGAGGACTGGGACGCGATCCTGGCGACCGACCTGAAATCCGTCTACCGGCTGTCGAAGCTGGTGATCCGTCCGATGATGAAGGCGCGCGCCGGTCGCATCATCAATATTGCCTCGGTGGTCGGCGTGATGGGCAACATCGGACAGACCAATTACGCCGCGGCCAAGGCCGGCATGATCGGCTTCAGCAAGGCGCTGGCACGGGAAGTCGGCAGCCGTAACATTACTGTCAACTGCGTTGCACCCGGCTTTATCGACACCGACATGACGCGGACCCTCGGCGACGACCAGCGCGCCGCACTGACCGGGCAGATTCCGCTCGGCCGCCTCGGCACATCCGAAGACGTCGCCGGCGCGGTCGCTTATCTCGCCTCACCGGCGGCCGCCTATGTGACCGGAACCACTTTGCACGTCAACGGCGGCATGTTGATGGAGTAGGCGTTGCCGGATTCCGGATTTGGTAAAATGCGCATTTTCCGGGACCTGCGGTAAATCTGAAAAGGGAGATGTTGATGGAAAACGTGGAGCAGCGTGTCAAGAAAATCGTCGCCGAACAGCTGGGCGTGGCTGAGGCTGATGTCAAGAGCGAGTCATCGTTCGTCAATGATCTCGGCGCCGATTCTCTCGACACCGTGGAGCTGGTGATGGCGCTCGAAGAAGAATTCGAGTGCGAAATTCCCGACGAAGAGGCGGAAAAAATCGCCACCGTGCAGCAGGCGATCGACTACGTCAAAGCCCATCTCAAATAAGGCCGGCAGCGGTCCGTGGAAAGCCATTGGCTAGAACCTATCTCAGAATCCCGCGTGGCCGCGGCGTCAGCGTTGCGGGATGGGATGCACGAAGCGCCGCGCAGAGAATGGCCATCCCCTTCGCAAGCGGCGCGACACCGCAGACCGCCCGCAACGCCCCGCCCCGACGGGTTTGCACGAAAAAATGCCCATCTGCGGCGTTGCGCTCCTCGGCATCGTATCTCGAATACGACCTTCGTCGCGCGCCTTGCATCTGAGCATTTTTCGTGTAAACGCGGCTCATGGGGGATTCTGAGATAGGTTCTAGGCGCAGGGTCGTCATCACCGGGCTCGGCATCATTTCCCCGGTCGGCAACGACATCAAGACCGCCTGGTCCAGCGTCGTTGCCGGCAAATCCGGCATTGCCCGCATCACCCGTTTCGACGCCAGCGCGTTTCCGACGCGGATCGCGGGGGAAGTCAAGGGGTTCGATGTCGCGCAATGGCTGTCGCCGAAGGAGGCGCGCCGTTTCGATACGTTCATCCACTACGGACTTGCCGCCTCGATCGACGCGCTGAAGGACTCAGGCCTCGACCTTGAGCGCGAGAACCGCGAACAGATCGGCGTCTGCGTTGGTTCCGGCATCGGCGGACTGCCGCTGATCGAAGAAACTCATAACGCGCTGCTGGCAGGCGGCGTGCGCAAGATATCCCCGTTCTTCATTCCGGGATCGATCATCAACCTGATCTCGGGGCAGCTTTCGATCATCTACGGCCTGAAAGGCCCGAACCTGGCATTGGCCACCGCCTGCACCACGGCCAATCACTGCATCGGCGAGGCCGGGCGTCTGATCGAGTACGGCGACGCCGACGTGATGGTCGCCGGCGGCGCGGAAGCCGCGATTTCGCCGCTTGGCGTCGGCGGTTTCAACGCCGCGCGCGCGTTGTCGACGCGCAACGACATGCCGGAACTGGCGAGCCGGCCGTGGGATGTGGATCGCGACGGCTTTGTGCTGGGAGAAGGGGCCGGCGCGCTGGTGATCGAGGAATACGAACACGCGAAACGGCGCGGCGCGCGCATTTATGCCGAGTTGGCGGGCTACGGAATGAGCGCCGACGCGCATCACATTACCGCGCCGTGCGAGGACGGCGAGGGCGCGGCGCGCTGTATGGCCAACGCACTGCGCAACGCCGGCGCCAATCCCGACACGGTCGATTACATTAATGCGCACGGCACCTCGACGCCGCTCGGCGATATCGCCGAAACCGTCGCCGTCAAACGCTGCTTCGGCGATTACGCGAAGAAACTGGCGGTCAGTTCGACCAAGTCGATGACCGGCCATCTGCTCGGCGCCGCGGGCGGCGTCGAAGCGGTGTTCTCGGCGCTTGCCATCCATCATCAGATCGCGCCGCCGACCATCAACCTCGTCAATCGCGATCCGCAGTGCGACCTCGATTATGTTCCGAACAGCGCGCGCAGCATGAAAATCCGCACCGTGATTTCAAACTCGTTCGGATTCGGCGGCACCAACGGCAGTCTGTTGTTCCGCGCGGTTTGACATCCTCCCGCCCGCGGCGGCGGCCGCTCTCACCGTGAATCTGATCAACGGCATCGCAGGCGACACGATTTCGCTGCACGATCGCGGCTGGAATTACGGCGACGGCGTATTCCGCACCCTGGTGCTGCGTGATGGCCGGCCGTGCCTGTGGCCGCGGCATTACGCGAAGCTGCATGACGATTGCAGGCGGTTGCGCATCGCCTGCCCGGAATCTTCGCTGCTCGAACAGGATCTGCGCCGGCTCACCGCGCAACAGCCGGACTGCGTGGTCAGAATCACCGTGACGCGCGGCGCCGCGGAGCGCGGCTACGCAATACCGCCGGATGTTGCGCCGACGCGGGTGGTTGCCGCCGCTCCATTGCCCGTTTTCCCGGCCGAATATCGATCCCACGGCATCCGCGCGCATTTTTGCCACACCCGGCTTGCGATCCAGCCCGCGCTGGCCGGCATCAAGCACCTGAACCGTCTTGAGAACATCCTGGCGCGCGCGGAATGGAACGACCCGGAGATTGCGGAAGGCGTTGTCTGCGACACCGACGGGAACGTGATATCCGGCACCATGAGCAATCTGTTCGCGGTGTTCGGGAGCGATCTGGCAACGCCCGATGTTTCGCGATGCGGGGTCGCCGGCGTGCAGCGCCAGCGGGTTCTGGAGTTGGCCGGCGCAAACGGAATTCCGGCGCGGGTGGCGACATTCGATTATGAACGTCTGCTGGAGGCCGATGAAGTCTTCATTGTCAACAGCGTGTTTGGCATCTGGCAGATAACGGCGCTCGGCAGCAGGACGTGGCGCTCCGGCACGCTGACGCCGCAATTCAGGCAATGGCTGGACGCCGACGGTTAAAGCACGATGCGCCGCATTTTTTATCCGGGTTTGGCTGTGGCGGTGGCCTTGGCGATCTGGTTCGCGGTCTACGCATTTGCCACCGGTAAGCCGGACCATCTGCCGCTGCAGTTCGATCTGAAGCAGGGCAGCAGCCTGCGCGGGACGATCCATCAGATGCAGAAGGCCGGTGCGATCGATTCCCCGCTGCGGTTCGAATTGCTCGCCCGCCTGCTTGGCGACACCGGGCGGATTCAGGCCGGAAATTACGAGATCACGGCCCCGCTGTCGCCGTACGCGCTACTCGGCAAGATCACTTCCGGCGACCAGGCGCTGAACCAGATTACCCTGATCGAGGGCTGGACGTTCGCGCAGGCGCGCGCAGCGCTCGATGCCGAACCGGCAATCAAGCACGACACCGCAGGTCTCGACGAACAGGAAGTCCTGCGGCGACTGGGAATCGACGGTGCGTCGGCCGAAGGGCTGTTTTTCCCAGACACCTATTTTTATGCCGAGGGAACCAGTGATCTGGCGCTGCTCCGGCGCGCGCACCGGCAACTGCAATCACAGCTGACAGCGCTGTGGAACACGCGTTCCGAAGGACTGCCGTTCGATACTCCATATCAGGCGCTGATCCTGGCCTCGATCGTGGAAAAGGAAACCGGTCAGGCCGGTGAACGGCCGCTGGTGGCCGCCGTATTCATCAATCGCCTCAAGCAGGGCATGATGCTGCAGACCGATCCCAGCGTCATTTATGGCCTGGGGCCCAGGTTCGACGGCAATCTGCACAAGGTCGATCTGCTGACCGACGGACCGTACAACACCTATACACGCAACGGCCTGCCACCGACGCCGATCGCATTGCCGGGACTGGACGCGCTGAAAGCGACGCTCAACCCGGCGCCGTCTTCTGCGCTTTACTTCGTCTCGCGCGGTAACGGCACGTCGCAGTTTTCCGCGACGCTCGCCGAGCATGAGCGCGCAGTGGCAAAATACCAGAAACACGGCAGAAACTAGAAATAGACATGCGCGGCAAGTTCATCACACTGGAAGGCGTCGACGGCGCCGGCAAGAGCACCCATCTGGAGTGGCTGGCCGATTTCTGGCGCGCGCGCGGTTGCGACCTGATCGTTACACGGGAACCCGGTGGAACCACGCTCGGTGAGCGTTTGCGCGAGCTGCTGCTGAGCGAACCCATGCACGCCGAAACCGAGACGCTGCTGATGTTCGCCGCGCGTCGCGAACATCTGCATCAGGTCGTCATGCCCTGCCTCGAAGCGGGCCAGTGGGTGCTGTGCGATCGTTTTACCGACGCGACGTTTGCCTATCAGGGTGGCGGCCGCGGTGTTGCCTGGCACAAGGTCGAAGCGCTCGAACAATGGGTGCACGCCGACCTCGATCCCGATCTGACGCTTTATTTCGATGTTTCTCCGGCCGTCGGCCGCCAGCGCATGGCCGGCGTCAGGCGGCCGGACCGTTTCGAGCGCGAACAGGATGATTTTTTCCAGCGCGTGCGCGACGCCTATCTGCTGCGGGCGCGTAACGCCCCACAGCGCATTCACATCGTCGATGCCGAGCGCAGTCTGGAAGAAATCCGGCGCGAGCTCACCGTCATCGCGGAAATGCTATGCCAATAACGGTGCTGCCATGGCAGCAGGAAAGCTGGAACGCCATGCTGGCACGCAGGGCGGCCCTGCCGCACGCGCTGTTGGTCCGCGGCAGGGAGGGGATTGGCAAGCTTGATTTCGCGCGCAAGCTCGCGCAGTCGCTGGCCTGCGAAACGCCGGCAGCCGACGGCGCGGCATGCGGAGAATGCCGGAGCTGTCGCTGGTTCGCATCCGGCAGCCATCCTGATTACCGCGAGTTGCAGCCGGAAGTGTTGCGGCTGGCTGACGGTGGGGATACCACCGCCGAGGAAGGGGGAGAAGATGCGACCGATGATGCAGAAGGCGGCCGCAGACGGGGACGCAAGCCCAGCGAGGAAATCCGGATCGAAGAAATACGGGCGCTGCACGATTTCATCCATTTGTCCGCGCACCAGACCGCTGGCAAAACGATAGTGCTGTATCCGGCCGAGGCTCTGAACAACAGCGCCGCCAATGCCCTGCTGAAAAACCTGGAAGAGCCGCCGCCCGCTACGCGTTTCATCCTGGTTTCGCACCGTCCTTACCATCTGCCGGCGACGATCGTCAGCCGTTGCCAGCAAATTGTCCTGCCGACGCCGCCGGCAGCGGTTGCTGAACAATGGCTGCGCGGGCAGGGCGGCACCGAACCCGCGCTGAGTCTTGCCCAGACCGGCAACGCGCCGCTGGCCGCGCTACGGCTCGCCTCCGACGATTACTGGACGCAGCGCAAAACATTGCTCGGCGCACTGGCTGTCCGCGGCTTCGACGCACTGGGCCTTGCCGAACGCATGCGCGACTATCCGCCACCGCGCCTGCTCGGCTGGCTGCAACGCTGGTCATACGATCTGCTGCTGCGGAAAACCGCCGGTCGCGTCCGCTATAACCCCGATTACGAAGCGGCGCTCGCGCAAGCCGCGGA
>DATKOF010000019.1:0-54088 GCA_035524795.1 Burkholderiales bacterium | reverse complement strand
CGAGCCATGGTCAAAGTCTCCTATTTCGGTTAGTTTAGGGACTTTCAACCTGGATCAGGAATTTCAGGACAGGTCAACTTATCTTTGCGCGAGAAACCGCGCCAGCGCTATTTACCCGCTGAGAATCACGTGAATTCACATTTCGGGTCGGCAACGTCTAAGGGATACTAGGCCGTCTTTCTTGGAAAATCGTGTATCTTTGCACCCACTTTTAGTCGATCCAGATAGTCAGCCCAAGCTTGCATCATCTTACGCCGCTCCGGCAAATATTCCGCGTAGTTGTAAGCAGCGCGGACCTCGCTACGTTCGGCGTGAGCCAGTTGTCTCTCGATCGCGTCCCTGTTCCAACCCTGTTCATTTAGGAGAGTCGACGCCATGCTACGAAAGCCGTGGCCGGTCATTTCGCCTTTTTCATAATCCAACCGCCGCAGGGCGGCCGTGATGGTATTTTCGCTCATTGAGCGATCATGGTTTCTAACACCAGGGAATAGATACCGTGAATGCCCGGTAAGAAGTCTCAGCTCTTTCAGTAATGCGAGTGCCTGTTTGGAAAGGGGGACTACATGCTGCTCGCGCATCTTCATGCGATGGGCGCTGATTCGCCATTCCTTCCCATCCTCCAGATCAAACTCTGCCCATTCCGCTCCCCGCAATTCGCCAGGGCGCACAAACGTCAGTGGTGCCAGCTGCAAAGCGATTTTTGTTACCGGCGACCCTTGGTAGCCATCGATGGCGCGCATCAATTCCCCGACTTCCTTCGGATCGGTAATCGAAGCGCGGTGCTTTTGCTTCACGGAGGTTAGGGCACCCCGCAAGTCGAACGTCGGGTCGCGTTCCGCTCTCCCCGTGGCCACGGCGTAGCGGAAAATCTGGCTGCAATACTGCATGCAGCGGTGCGCTGTTTCAATCGCCCCCCGACTTTCCACCTTTCGGAGAACGACCAATAGTTCGTGGGCCTTTATGCCGGCGAGCGGCCTGCTTCTTAAGCGCGGGAAAAGGTCGACCTCCAAGCGTCGCACGATTTTCTTGGAATAGCTCTCGCCCCACTTGGGAGAATTTCTCTCAATCCATTCGCGGGCAATTACCGCAAAAGTATTCGCGGCTTGTTCGTTGCTCGATGCCTTTTGTGCTTTGCGTTGGGCACCGGGATCGATACCGTTGGCAAGTTGCTTGCGGGCTTCGCCGTGCTTGAGTCTCGCGTCCTTGAGTCCGATGGTGGGATAAACGCCAAGCGAAACTCGCTTCTCCTTGCCGTCGAAACGGTATTTGAAGCGCCACCACTTGCCCCCGGAGGGCGCGATCTCAAGATACAAGCCGCCGCCATCGAAAAGTCGCATGGTTTTGGCGTCCGGTTTCGCTCCACGGATGCGGATGTCGGTAAGTAACATTTGGGGGCAACTCAATTCGGAAAGTTGGAGTTGCCCCCAATGTTGCCCCCACCGACCACTAGATGTCAATAACCCGCCGTGGACCGCTTTAGATCATTTACACTATACAAATTAACAACTTATAGTGTATTTCCGGACGGCTTTGGATTTCTTCGGACTAACTTATGGTAGGCCGTGGCGGACTCGAACCGCCGACCAACGGATTAAAAGTCCGCTGCTCTACCAACTGAGCTAACGACCCACGGGAAGCGGCGGATTTTACATTATTTCGGGCGCGCGCTCAGCCCGAGCCCTCATGAATTCCTGTATTTCGTAGGATCAGCAAGGCCGGCCGCCTCGAATCCCGCCCGCCGCAGACGGCAGGCATCGCAGACTCCACATGCGCGGCCGGCGTCGTCCGCCTGATAGCACGACACGGTCAGCGCATAGTCGACGCCGAGCGCCGCGCCGCGGCGGATGATGTCGGCCTTGCGCAGATCGATGATCGGCGTGTGCAGCGTGAGCCGAACGCCTTCGACCGCGGCCCTAGTCGCAACATTGGCCAGCGCCTCGAACGCACGCATGTATTCCGGGCGGCAATCGGGATAGCCGGAATAATCCACGGCGTTGGCGCCGAAGAATATGTGCTGCGCGCTCAGCGTTTCCGCCCACGCCAGTGCCAGCGCCAGCAGCACCGTGTTGCGCGCCGGCACATAGGTGACCGGAATGCCGTCCTTGACGCCGTCGACCGGCACCGCGATGTTCCGATCGGTCAACGCCGAGCCGCCGAAGCCGGCGAGATCGAGTTTGACGACGCGGTGTTCGCGCGCGCCGAGCGCCTGCGCAACGTGCGCCGCCGCCGCCAGTTCGGCGCGGTGGCGCTGGCCGTAGTCCACGGACAGACCATAGCACTCATAGCCCTCGCTGCATGCAATCGCGAGCACGGTGGCAGAATCGAGCCCCCCTGAAAGCAACACTACCGCTTTCATCCGATCCGTCATTTCCGGATTTATTTTTTGGCGCCGAGCGCAGGCAGGCGGCGCCGCGCCTTGTCGGCCGCGGCGCTAAGCGGGTACTTGTCGATCAGTTCGCGCAGCACCTTTTTCGCCGCCTTGAGATCGCCGAGTTCGATCTGCGAGCTCGCGATGTTGAGCATCGCATCGGGCACCGAATCGCTATAGGGATAGGTCTTGATCAGTGCGCGCTGGCTGTCGATCGCCGACTTGAAATCGCGCGCGCTGTAGTAGGCGTTGCCGATCCAGTACTGGGCGCGCGGTGCGCGCTCGCTGTCCGGATATTGCTTGCGGAAATCCTGGAAAGCCGTGATCGCTGCCGGGTAATTGCCGATATCGAACTGATTCTTTGCCGCGTCGTAGGCCTGGTCTTCGCCGGTATTTGCGGAAGCCGCCGCGCTGGGCATCGCCGCCGGCTGTTCGAGACGGCGCAGCCGGGTGTCGAGATCGAGATACATGTCGCGCTGGCGCTTGGCGGCGCCTTCGATGTTGTTGTTCAGCACTTCGATCTGTCCGCGCAGTGCCGCCAGATCCTGCCGCAGCTGCTCGATCTGGGACTGCAGGTCGAGCAACCCACCGCTCTTCAGCTGGTCTTCGACCTTGCCCAGCCGCTCGCTGATGGCATCCAGCTGCTTCAGCGCGTCGTCAACGCGCGCGCGCTCGACCGCGATCTGTTTGCGCGCCTCGTCGTCGTCGAAAATCGCCGCGTGCGCCGGCATCAGCGCAAAAAGCAACGCGGCCATCAGGCCGCGTCCGTGGATGAGATGCAGGCCGCGCCGCTTCATTCGCCCGCGTAAACGATGTCGCTGCGCCGGTTCTGCTTCCACGATGATTCGTCATGCCCCGGCGCGCGCGGTTTTTCCTCGCCGAAGCTGATGGTGTCAATCTGCTTGTCGGCGGCGCCGAGCAACAGCATCATCTGCTTGACGCCATCGGCGCGGCGCTGACCCAGCGCAAGGTTGTACTCGCGGCTGCCGCGTTCGTCGCAATTACCCTGGATCGTGATCCTGGCATCGCGGTTGGCGACCAGATACTGGGCGTGCGCGGTAACCAGCGGCTTATACTCCTCGTTGACCTGCGAACTGTCGAAATCGTAATAGACGCTGCGCTTGGACAGGATGCTGTTCGGATCCTTCAGCGGATTGGCAACGATCGGCTGCTGCTCCGGGGCCGGACTGGCTGTCGCCGCTGGCGGCGCAACCGGCGCGGGCTTGACCTCTTCCACAGTGGCGGGCGGCTGCTTGGCTTCCTGGCTGCTGCATCCCGCGAACGAACCGAACGCCGCGGCCAGACATATCATCGTCAAAAGTTTTTTCATTGCCCTGCTCCTCTGCCATTCGACCGCGCTACGCCGGCGCCGTCAGATACGATTATTCTCCCTGGTAAACGATGTCGCTGCGCCGGTTTTCCTGCCAGGCTTCTTCATTATGTCCGAGCGCGCGCGGCTTTTCCTTGCCGAAGCTGACGGTTTCCACCTGGCCGTCCTTGACGCCCAGCAGCAGCAGCGCTTTCTTCACGCTGTCCGCGCGGCGCTGGCCGAGCGCGAGATTGTACTCGCGGCTGCCGCGTTCATCGCAATTGCCCTGGATCGTCACCTTCTGCGACGGGTTCTGCGCCAGGTTTTCGGCATGCGCCTTGACGATTTCCTGGTATTCGTCTTTCAGCACCGACTTGTCGAAATCGTAATAGATGCTGCGCTTGGATAGCAGCGGATTGGGCGCAGGAGCAGGAGCGGGAGCGGGGACGACGGCCGGAGCAGGCGCCGGCGGCGGTTCGGTTTTCGGCTGTTCGGCGGCAGCAACCGGTTCGGATTTGGGTGGCGGACACGCGCATCCGGCGATCGCGCCCAATACCACCAGTAAAAAAAACAGCCCAGTCAGTTTCTGCATGTTGTTCTCCCGGCTCTGATGTCACGGTTTGACCAGCGGTCCCCATGCGGGTTCCTGCACATCGCCGGCTTCGACAGTAATTCGTTGCCGTACGCGGCCGTCGCTGGATACCGTGGCTAATATACCACGCCCCCCATCGTTGGTGGCGTACAGTATGACCCTGCCATTCGGTGAAAAGCACGGCGATTCATCGAGCGTGCCTTCAGTAAGCAATTGCGACTGGCCGCTGATGAAATCCTGCGTCGCGATGCTGAAATGGTTGCCGTTACGCTGCAGGAATGTGAAAGATTTGCCATCGGGCGCAAAACGCGGCGTCACGTTGTAACTGCCTTCGAACGTCAGCCGCGCCGCTGCGCCGCCGCTGACCGGCATCCGATAGATCTGCGGGCTGCCGCCGCGGTCGGACGTGAACAGCAGCGACTGACCATCCGGCGAAAAACTGGGCTCGGTATCGATCGCGCTGCCGCTGGAAACCCGGATCAGCCCCGTGCCGTCGGGATTGACCAGATAAATCTGCGAGCTGCCGTCTTTCGACAGCACCACCGCCAGCCGCCTGCCGTCGGGCGACCATGCCGGCGCGCTGTTGCTGCCCTTGTAGTTGGCGATCACCGAGCGGGCGCCGCTTTCCAGTGACTGCAGATAGACGATCGCTTTCTTGTGCTCGAATGATACGTAGGCGATCCGCGTTCCGTCAGGCGACCACGCCGGCGACATGATCGAATCGTTCGACGCCAGCACGGTGCGGGGTCCGTAACCATCGGCGTCGGCGACCCGCAATTCATAGCGGTTGCCGACCTTGAGCACATAGGCAATGCGCGTGCTGAACATGCCGGTGTCGCCGGTCAGCGCCTCGTAGATCGCATCGGCAATCCGGTGCGCGGTGGCGCGCAGCTGCTGCGCGCTGACCTGGTAGGCGAATCCGGCCAACTGCTGCTGCTTCAGGATGTCCATCAGCCGGAAACGGACATCGTACCGGCCGTCCGGCAGCGGCGCCACTGCGCCGATCGCCAGCGCGTCGGCGCCGCGCGTTTTCCACAGCGCATAGTCCACCTGCTGCGGCTCGACCAGAATCGCTGTCAGCCCGCCGCTGTCGACGAGCTTGAACAGGCCGCTGCGCTGCAAGTCAGCGGCGACCACGGCGGTAATCGATTGCGGCAGCCCGCTTTCGTCCTTGAACGGTGCGATCGCGATCGGTATCTGGTTCGCGCCGCTGCCGACGATTTCAATCCTGAGCTGGGCGTGCGCGGCAGTAAATGGCAACGACAGCAAAACCAGCAAACAGAAACGCAGAGAACGGGTGAATTGAGTCATATTGTTATCAGTTGTGATTGGAGAAATCAGTCGCTATTGTTGGGGCCTGAACGCGAGCGTTAGTTCCCGGAATTCGTTGAAGATCGGCGAATCCGGCGGCGGCAGCGGCAGCGGCTGCGCTTTCAGGATCGCGCGTTCGACCGCATTGTCGTAGGCCGGCACGCCGCTCGATTTTTTGAGCGGCGCCGAAAGCACCTCGCCGCCCGGCAGCACCCTGACCGTGAATTCGGCCTCCGGATTGCCCTGCATGTCGGGCGGCACAACGATGAAGCGCTTGATCCTCTCACTGATCGCGTGCTTGTACCTGTCGATCTCGGCCTGCCGCGCCGCCGACTGCTGCGCGGCGAGATTCTGTTTCGCCTGCGCCTGTTCCTGCGCGATGCGCTGCTGCGCTTCCAGTTCCTGCTGGCGCTTCTCTTCCTCCCGGCGTTTCTCGTCGCTGGCGTGCGCCTCGTTTGCGGTCTTGTCCTTCAGCGCGATATCGGGTTTTGCAATCGGCGGCGGCGCGGGCGCGGCCGGTTCCGGCGGCGCCACCGGCTCCGGCTTCACTACGGGCAGCGGCACTGGCGGCGGTGACGACGGCAGGCTGGCCCACAGATCGACACTGTTGACCTCCGGCCGATATTGCCGTTGCCAGGTCAGTCCGAAAACCAGAAACATCGCGAACAGCAGATGAACGCCCAGCGTAAACGCGCTGGAGATGATTTTTTCCGACGGCGTCGGATAGCGGTAAGCGCTCATTTCAGCAAGCCGTCCGGGCGGTGAAACCCGCGCCCCAACTCATGGCGAACGCGGTTTGGCGAGCAGCCCGACCTTGCGCACCTGGTTCTGCTGCAGCATGTCCATCACTTCGAGCACCGCCGCATAGCGCACGTCCTTGTCGGCCGAAATCACCACCGCCTGCTCGGGATTTTTCACTTGTTTCTGACGGATCGCCGCCAGCAGTTCGTTGCGCGACACCTGGCGCTCGCCGCCGCCGGCGTGGTCGCGCAGCCATAGCGTCAGATCGGTGTGCAGCGACACCTCGAGCGGCGCGACCGGCGGATTCGAGGTCCTGGCCACCGACGGCAGTTCGATCTGGCCGGGATTGATCAGCGGCGCGGTGACCATGAAGATCACCAGCAGCACCAGCATGACGTCGATGTAAGGAACGACGTTGATCTGGTTCATCAGCCGCCGGCTGCCGCGTCTTTCGATCAGCATGGGCAGGAGTCAGGAATCAGGGCTCGGGATTCAGGGAAAATCAAAATGGCGATTTCAATGTTGGCTCGCATAGATGATTTGTGATCTGTCCGGGTCCTGAATCCTGATTTCTCAATCCTGCCATCATCAGTTCTGGCGCTGCAGGATGTTGGAGAATTCTTCCATGAACGACTCGAAGCGCGTCGCCAGCTTGTTGAGGTCGCCGGCGAAGCGGTTGTAGGCGACCACCGCCGGGATCGCCGCGAACAGCCCCATCGCGGTCGCGATCAGCGCCTCGGCGATGCCCGGCGCGACCGCGCCGAGCGTGGCCTGCGACAGCGCGGCCAGGCCGCGGAACGAATTCATGATGCCCCACACCGTGCCGAACAGACCGACATAGGGACTGACCGAGCCGACAGAGGCGAGGAACGACAGATGCGACTCGAGCTGTTCCATCTCGCGCTGATAGGTCGCGCGCATCGCGCGCCGCGCGCCGTCGGTCACCGCGCGCACGTCCATGCCCGGCTGGCGCCGCAGCTTGGAAAATTCACGGAAGCCGGCCTCGAAGATGCGCTCCATCGTACCGGCGCTGTCGTGCGCGGCATTCGCGCGCTGGAACAACTGATTCAGATCGCCGCCGCTCCAGAATTCCCGTTCGAACTCGTCGGCCTGCCGCGCGGCGCGGCCGAACCCCAGCACCTTGAGGAAGATGTAATACCACGAGAACAGCGACGCCAGCAGCAGCCCGGCCATCACCAGCTGCACCAGCACGCTGGCGTTGGTGACCAGGCTGACGACCGACGTGTCAAATGTGGCGTTCGGCATTCATGCGTCCCCTGTTGTTATTCGTTCGACGATCGGCGACGGTATTCTAACGGGCTTGAACGAACGCGTGTTGAGGCAGACGATCCCGGTTTTGCCGCGCGCCAGCGTTTCCGCGCCGCGCTGCGCCGCCTGCGCGATCTCGATCAGACTGCCGCGCACTGCAACAGGTTCCACCGTGATGTCGAGCATATCGTCGAGTCCCGCGGGTTGCAGGTATTCGAGCGCAACCGTGCGCACCACGAATTTGATCCTGTAATCGCGCAGCAGCGCGGCCTGCTCGAAGCCGAGCGCACGCAGCCACTCGGTGCGCGCGCGTTCCATGAATTTCAGGTAGTTCGCGTAATAGACGACGCCGCCGGCGTCGGTGTCCTCGTAATAGACGCGCACCGGCCACGCAAAGTTCATCGCTTTCAATGAACGATCCGGTTATCGCCGGCGGCACGGACGATCACGCGGCGCCACCTGCGTCATCCCACAATTCCGGCGCCGCGGCATTCGAGGGACGGGCGAGACCGAAATGCCGGTAGGCGGCGGCGGTCGCGACGCGGCCGCGCGGCGTGCGCTGCAAATAGCCCTGCTGGATCAGATACGGTTCGATCACGTCCTCGATCGTGTCGCGTTCCTCGCCGATCGCGGCGGCCAGACTGTCGACGCCGACCGGCCCGCCGCCGAACTTCTCGATCACCGCGCGCAGCAGCTTGCGGTCCATCACGTCGAAGCCGAGCGGATCGACGTCGAGCATCTTCAACGCGACGTCGGCGACCTCGCGCGTGATCTCGCCCTGCGCCCTGACCTGCGCGTAGTCGCGCACGCGCCGCAGCAGGCGGTTCGAAATGCGCGGCGTCGCGCGCGCGCGCGACGCGATCTCGCCTGCGCCGCCGGCGTCGATCCCGATTTCCAGTAGTTGCGCCGAGCGCTGCACGATGCGTGTCAGCTCGTCGATCGAATAGAATTCGAGCCGCGCGGCGATGCCGAAACGGTCGCGCAGCGGATTGGTCAGCATGCCGGCGCGCGTGGTCGCGCCGACCAGCGTGAACGGCGGCAGGTCGAGCTTGACCGAGCGCGCCGCCGGGCCTTCGCCGATCATGATATCGAGCTGGAAATCCTCCAGCGCCGGGTAGAGGATTTCCTCGACCACCGGACTCAGTCGATGAACCTCGTCTATGAATAACACGTCGTTCGGTTCGAGGTTGGTCAGCAGCGCCGCAAGGTCGCCGGGCCGCTCCAGCACCGGCCCCGAGGTGTGACGCAGATTGACGCCCATTTCGCGCGCGATGATGTGCGCCAGCGTCGTCTTGCCGAGTCCCGGCGGGCCGAACAGCAGCACGTGGTCGAGCGCTTCCTTGCGCTGCCGCGCAGCCTCGATGAAAACCGACAACTGGGCGCGGATTTTTTCCTGACCGATGTACTCGCCGAGCGCCTTCGGCCGCAGCGCGCGCTCGAACGCCTCTTCCTGCGGCGAGGCCGGCGCAGTGGCGATCAGGCGGTCGGTTTCGATCATCGCGAAGCGTGAGAAGTGAAGGGTGAAGGGTGAAGGGCGCGGGACAAAATGTGGCGGGCACGAGCAATTTGAATTTCGATTTTACTTTTCACCTTTCACCCTTCACATTTCACGTCTTAGAAAGCAGCTTGAGCGCCTGCCGGATGCCCTCTGCTACGTTGACTTCCGCCGGCAACTGTTTGACCGCCCAGCGCGCCTCCTTGTCATTGTAGCCGAGCGCGAGCAGCGCGTTCAGGATATCGCCGGCGTTGCCGCCGGGAGCAGGCGCCGCCGGCATGACCGTCACTTCGAGTTTGTCCTTCAGTTCGAGCAGCAGCCGCTCGGCGGTCTTTTTGCCGATGCCGGGGATTCTGGTCAGCCGGCCGGCGTCCTGCGTTGCGACCGCCTCATACAGCTCGCCGACGCTGAGTCCCGACAGCACCGCGAGCGCGGTGCGCGCGCCGACGCCGGAAATCTTCAGCAACTGGCGGAACACGTGGCGCTCCTGCTCGTTGCCGAAGCCGTACAGCTGCTGCGCGTCCTCGCGCACGATCAGATGCGTGTAGAGCGTGACCTCGCCGCCGGTCGCCGGCAGTTGATAGAACGTGCTCATCGGCACGTCGATCTCGTAGCCGACGCCGTGCACATCGACCACGATCTGCGGCGGGCGGCGCTCGATCAGCCTGCCGTGGATTCTGCCGATCACACCAGCCTCCCGCGCCGGATCCGGAAACCGGCGGTCGCCAGCCTGCCGAGGCCTTGCCCGCCATGCGCGTGGCAGATCGCGCACGCCAGCGCGTCGGCGGCGTCGGCGCCCGGCTCGCCGGCGAGGTTGAGCAACCGCTTCACCATCGCCTGCACCTGGCGTTTCTCGGCGTGGCCGTTGCCGACTACCGCCTGCTTGACCTGCAGCGCGGTGTACTCGGCGAGCGGCAGCGCGTGCATCACCGTCGCACAGACCGCGGTGCCGCGTGCCTGGCCGAGCGCCAGCGTCGATTGCGGATTTTTGTTGACGAACACTTTTTCCAGCGCGACCTGGTCGGGACGCGTCTGCGCGATCACTTCGTTCAGCTCGTCGAGGATGGTCTTCAATCGCTTCGCCAGATCGCCGGCCGGCGTGCGGATGCAGCCGCTGGTCACGTACGATAATTTGCCGGCCGTCTTGTCGAGCACTCCAAAACCGGTGACGCGCAGGCCGGGATCAATGCCGAGAATCCGGATGCGTATCGACCCTTCACCCTTCACCCTTCACCTCTCACTCAAGCACGGCATTGGTATAGACCTCCTGCACGTCGTCGAGCGCCTCCAGCGCGTCGAGCAGCTTCTGCATGCGCGCCGCGTCGTCGCCTTTCAGTTCGACCTCGGTCGCCGGCTTCATCGTGATCTCGGCGAGTTCCGGCTTCAGTCCGACCTGTTCGAGCGCGGCCTTGACCTTCGCGAAGTCGTGCGCCGCGGCGAGCACCTCGATGCTGCCGTCGTCGTTGCTCACCACATCCTCGGCGCCGGCGTCGAGCGCAGCCTCCATCACCTTCTCTTCGCTGGCGCCCGGCGCGAACACCAACTGGCCGCAGTGCTTGAACAGGAACGAAACCGATCCCTCGCCGCCGAGATTGCCGCCGTATTTGCTGAACGCGTGGCGCACGTCGGCGACGGTGCGCGTCTTGTTATCGGTCATGCAGTCGACGATCACCGCCGCGCCACCGATGCCATAGCCCTCGTAGCGGATTTCCTCATAATGCACGCCTTCGAGCTGGCCGCTGCCGCGCTTGATCGCATTCGCGATGTTGTCGCCCGGCATGTTCTCGGCCTTCGCCTTGTCCACCGCGAGCCGCAGCCGCGGATTGAAATTCGGATCGCCGCCGCCGCTGCGCGCGGCGACCGTGATCTCGCGGATCAGACGCGTGAATACCTTGCCGCGTTTCGCATCCTGCCGCCCCTTGCGGTGCTGGATGTTGGCCCATTTGCTGTGCCCGGCCATCGCGTTCTCGTAAAATTTGTTGAACCGATAGAATAGCGAAAAATTCTAACACGCCTTATTGCTCTCGCATGCATCACGACCGTCATTTCTATTTCGGGGTTCTCTGCGTTCTCGTCAGCGCGATCGGCTTCTCCGGCAAGGCGGTCATCGTCAAGCTCGCCTACCCGTACGGCGTCGACGCGATCACGCTGCTCGCGCTGCGCATGCTGTTCTCGCTGCCGCTGTTCGTGCTGATGGCGTGGTACGCGAACCGCGGCACCGCGGCGATCGCGCACCGCGACCGGCTGTCAGTGCTGGCGCTCGGCGCGCTCGGCTACTACCTGAGCAGTTATCTCGATTTCCTCGGCCTGCAATATATCTCGGCCGGCCTCGAGCGGCTGATCCTGTTCCTGAATCCGACCGTCGTCGTCGCGCTGTCGGCACTGCTGTTCAAACAGGCGATCACGCGCAGGCACGTCGCCGCGCTGCTGCTGTGCTACGCCGGCATCGCGCTGGTCGTGCATCAGCATCTCGCGCTCGGCGAATCGGCGCGCCGCGTCTTCGGCGGCGGCGGACTGGTATTCGCGGCAGCGATTACTTATGCGTTTTATCTGGTCGCCGGCGGCCGACTGATCGCCAGGCTCGGCGCGATGCGCTTCGCCGCCCACGCCTCGATCGCCGCCTGCCTGTTCGTGCTCGCGCAGTTCCTGCTGACACGCGATCCGCGCGCCTTGATCGTCCCCGGCCACGTCTATTGGCTCGCCGTGATGCTCGCGGTGCTCTCGACCGCGCTGCCGGTGTGGCTGATGAGCGAAGGTATCCACCGCATCGGCGCCAGCCACGCCGCGATGCTGTCCTCAGTCGGCCCGGTGGCGACGATCCTTCTTGGCTACGTATTCCTGAGCGAACCGATCACCGCGATCCAGCTCGCCGGCGCCGGCCTCGTGCTGCTCGGCGTCGCGATCATCAGCAGGAAACCGAAGACGCCACTGGTTGAACCGGAATAATCAATCAGGCTGCCGCGTACACGCTTCTGCCTTCGCCCATATAGGATTCGTAGACGTGCTCGAACAGGGCCGTACATTTCTCGTTGTAGAGTGTCTTGTCGTAGGCACGCGGCAGACCTTCATCGAGCACGTCCTCGATGGCAAGTCGCACTTGGGCGCGCGCGCCAGCGCGCTGTCGCCAATCCAAAACGAGCAGTTCGTGCAAACGTTCAAGTAAGTTCTTTGCAACCTTTTTGACTTCTTCCCGTTCTTCAGGCGTCAGGTTTGGTCCCGGGCGTGTCAGCAGATCGAACACCGTCAATTGTTCTTCCGATAAATGCTCGCGCACGTGACGGCCCTGTTCTTCGGTCAGCGCACGCGAAAGCGCAAGCAGATCCTGAAAAATCTCTTCGATGTTGCGGCTGCCTGTATTGTAGGCATGGATCAGTGCCTGAAATTTCTCCAGATAGTCGGCGCGCGTGCTGTTGAGACGAATCATGCGCTCCAGTTGTGCGCGTACCGCGGCCTTGAGTCGTTCGAGGTCGGAATTGGTCGGTTTCTTCTGCTTGAAACGCTTGGCGAGCGCGTCGAAGTCTATCTTGGAAAGATCAACGCCATACTGCGCAGTCGGACTTTTGATCTTGAACGGCTCCGCGCCGATGGATGCATCGAGCAAATCCTGTATGCCCTGCATCACATGTGAAATATCCGGCGGGTCGGAAAGATTACGCATCGCGTCGGCGATTGCGCGCAGACAAGAGCAGCGCGGCGCAAACTCGATCGCCACCGGATCGGGTTTCACCGCTGAAAACAGCGCATCCACCAGCCGCGCATGAATCATGAACCCGCGCTTCGTCTCCTCGGGGGCGACCAGCCGGTCCACCGCATCCTGAATTGCCTGTGCGCGCTCGAACTTCGCGGCAGGCAGATTCTCGATCCGCGCCAGGTCCACGCCGTGCGCGTTGCAATACGCGGTTGCTTCGGCAATCGCCTTGCGCAGTTTCTCGACCAGTTCCTGTTTGTCGCGCACCGGCATTTCGCCGCTGCGTCCCTTGGCGTAAATCGCCAGCGCCTTCTCCAGCGACGCGAACACGTTTGCGTAATCGACGATCACGCCGCTGTGTTTGCCCGGATACACGCGATTCGCGCGCGCGATGGTCTGCATCAGCGTATGGTTGCGCATCGGCTTGTCCAGATAGATCGTCGAGCAGCTCGGCACATCGAATCCGGTCATCCACATCGCGCAGACAAACACCAGCCGCAGCGGATCGTCCGGGTTTTTGAATTTGTCGGCAAGCGACGGATTGGACTCGTTCATCCGCCTGCGGTGCGGCACGATATCGAGGCCGAGCGCCTTCATCTGCTCGATCTCGTTCTGTCCCGGCGACACCACCACCGCCATGTCGGTAGCGTCGTCCTTCGGCCAGTATTTGCGCACCTTGTCGTACATGCGCAGCGCGGTCGCCTTGTCGATGGACACCACCATCGCCTTGCCCTGAAAACCACGCCCGCGGAAATGGCGCACGATATCCTGCGCCACGGTATCAAGCCGGTCGTCGCGCGTGATCAGGTGATACTGGCGCGACAGTTCCTGCTCCAGCCGCGCTTCCTGGTTCTCGTCGAGGTCCGCCGCCTCGATCAGGTCGTAGATATCGTCGTTGAGGTCCGGATTCACCAATTGCAGTTCCGGCGTCCGGTTCTCGTAATAGAGCGGCACCGTCGCGCCGTCCTCCACCGACTGCTGAAAGTCGTAGATCGACACGTAATTGCCGAACACCTCCTTTGTCCGCTCTTCGCCGGCGATCAGCGGCGTGCCGGTGAAGGCGAGGAACAGCGCCTTCGGCAGCGCTGCACGCATGTTCAGCGCCAGCGTGTCGTACTGGCTGCGGTGCGCCTCGTCCGTCAGCACCACCACATCCGGTCGGTCGCACAGCATCTCCGGCGTCTGGAATTTCTGGATCAGCGTGAACACGTAACGATGATTGCCCTGCAATAGTTCGCGCAGATGTGCGCCGCTTGCCGCGTGGCATTCGTCGCCCTCGGCCTCACTCACTGCGCCGCACGCCTTGAAATTGCCCGCGATCTGGTCGTCCAGTTCCACGCGGTCGGTCACGACCACGAAGGTCCAGTTGCCCGACACCTTGCGTAGCACCTTCTGCGCGAAGAACACCATCGAAAAACTCTTGCCGCTGCCCTGTGTTTGCCAGAACACCCCGCCGCGTCCGTCGCCACGCTGGCGCGCTTCCAGCGTCGAAGCAATCGCATTGTTCACGCCGAGATACTGGTGGTTCTGGCCGATGATCTTGACGAGCCCGGCCTTGTGCTCGGAAAACAGCGTGAAGTTCTCGACGATATCGAGCAGCCGCGTCTTGTCACAGGTGCCGCGCAGCACCACTTCCAGCGACACGCGGCGCGGTTCGTCCTCTCGTTCGACGCGCTTCCATTCGAAGAAGCGCTCCCAGTCCGCCGTGATCGAACCTACGTGGCTCTCCGTACCGTTCGAGGCGATCATCAGCGCGTTGAACACGAACAGGGCGGGGATGCCGTTCTGCAGGTGCTTGTAGCTCGTCAGGTTTTCGTCGAACGCCGCGCGCGCCGGCACGCCCGGCTTTTTTAGTTCGATCACGACCAGCGGCAGCCCATTGACGAAACCCACGAGATCGGGACGACAGGTATAGAGCGCGCCCGTGACGCTGAACTGACTGACCAGCAGGAAATCGTTGTTTTTCGGATGCTCCCAGTCGAACACGCGCACTCGCTCGGTTTTTTGCCCGTCGCGTTCTCTGTCCGGCACGGAAACCGCAATGCCGTCCTTGAGCAGGCGATATACCTCGCGGTTCGCCTGTTCCAGCAGCATCGCGGAGCGGTCGCGCGTCAGTTCATCGATGGCGGAAGAAATCGCTTCAGATGGCAATGTGGGGTTGAGATTTTCCAGCGCCGCACGTAGGCGTGGCAACAGTACCACTTCGCCCTTGGTCTCGCGGCCCAACGTGCCGTCCGCGCCCAGGGTTTCGTCCAGTGCCGACATTGTTGCCCAACCCAATTCCGAAAACAGACCGATGGCGGGCTGTTCGACAAGCTGGTCGGCGTTGAACTTCTTCGATGCGAATGGGAAACCGTAGGTCACCATTGCAATGTCCTTCACATTGCGAATCTCCCAGCCTTTGGGAATATCACCGAGCGGTGAAGAAACGCGAGAAATGGTTTCGTGACCAGGGAAGCGGAAGTGGACGAACCATTCTCGGTAGAGCGCATGAGCCATTGTTTCTAGAATTTTGATGCGCCGCTGATTGTTTTCGATCAGTTCGTCATAAGCCGATAGAATGCCCGCGATTTTCTGTTGTGATGATAGGGGTGGAAACTCACACTTAAATTCAGCAAGCGAAGAGATGCTTGCACGCTGACGGCCAGATGCACCCGACATACTTTTTTCGGCAGCGGAGCGAAGCTCCTTATTTTGAGAGTAATAGTAAACGAACGCTGGATCAGAAACTCCTTCGCGCGCCCGTAAGACGAAGAATTCTGTTGACCCCATGCCCGGACGATCACCGGCATACTGTGAAATTTTTCCATTTTCGAGACAAGGCGTAATGCGCGCGAATAGCGTATCGCCTGGGAAAAATTTTGAGCCTGAACCGGCCGCCACCCGTTCTTCCACCGGACGTACCCACCGACTTCCTGGTGTTACCGTGTCCATGGGGACAAATGGAACAGTCTCACCTTTGATTAGTGGCACACGAGGATTTAGTTCAACGTAGTCACTGAATTGCATTTTTACGTCTCCAAAATCTCGACCACGTTGCGCGCGATGGTTTGTTCGAGATCGCGCGCCTGTGTATTTAGAGCTTCGAGTTCTCCGTTTAGTCCCTCGAGTTGTTCTTTGAAATCTTCGTCGCTGACTTCCTCGCCCGGCGCGACGCCGACATAGAGACCGGGATTGAGCGACCAGCCTTGCGCTTCGATATCCTTGAGTGTGACGGCCTTGCACAGACCGGGCACATCGATATACTTGGGGCTCTTGCCGAAGAGCTCTTCGAGCTTTTCCTTAGTTGTGCCGTGCTCCAATGCGAAATCAGGGGCTTCACCACGATAGAGGCGGACGATGTTGGCAATGAAACCGATCTGCCCGTTGGTCCAATCTCGATGCGCGCGGTCTATCTGACGATAGATGTGACGAGCGTCGATGAAAAGCACCGTGTTAGCTCGTTTTGTATTAGCTTTCCCTTTATCAAGGAACCACAACATGCACGGTAAAGTGACTGTATAAAACATTTTGGGACCGACGGCGACCATCACGTCCACGGCCTTGGCTTTGATGAGCTTTTGCCGAATTTCCTCTTCTGAGCCACGTGCGCTTTCAGCGCCGGAAGCCATGACAAACCCGGCTCGACCTTGCTCATTCAATGCAGAATAGAAAAGCTGTATCCAGAGATAATTGGCGTTGTCGGTCCGCGGAAGGCCGAACGGATAGCGGCGGCCCGGCCCGACATCGGCCTTCAGCCGCTCCTTATCCACGGCGTTGACGTTAAATGGCGGATTGGCGAGGGCAAAGTTGAAGCGGCCGGTGGCCTTGTGCGGGTCGTCGTAATAGCTGTTTGCCTGTTTGATATTTCCTTCCAATCCATGCACTGCCAGATTGATATTGCAGATGCGTCCAGTTTCAGCCGTTTTTTCGACGCCGAAAACGGAAAGCCCCGCAGGGCTATTTTTGTGATCGGAAATGAAACGCGCGGACTGCACGAACATGCCGCCCGAACCACAGGCGGGATCGAGAATGCGGCCGTGCAGCGGCGCGAGTATTTCGACGATCAAACGCACGATGGGACTGGGCGTATAGAACTCGCCGCCCTTCGAGCCTTCGGTGCGCGCGAATTCGCCGAGAAAATATTCGTAGATGCGGCCGAAGGCGTCGTAGCCGAGGTCGGTCGGGATTTCGGAGATTTTCTTGAGCAGTTCCTTGAGCAGCGTGCCGTCGAATATCTGGTAGGTCTTGGGCAGCACGCCGGCGAGCTCTGGATTGTGCTTCTCAATGTCGGCCATCGCTTCGTTAATTTGCTTGCCGACGTTCTTGCCTTCCGGCAGCGCGAGCAGGTGGTCGAAGCGCGCGTTCGGCGTCAGATACAGCACCTGCTCGGCCTTGTAGGCTTTGGGATCGTCCACGCGCGAGGTGGCACGACGCGATGAAGCATTGGCGGATTTTTCAAGCTCCGCGCGACGCTCCGCGAAGCGCGCTTCAGCAAAGCGCAGGAAAATGAGCCCGAGCACTGGCGCCGAATATTGCGCGGCCGTAAGGCCGGAATTGGCGCGCAACTGATCCGCCGCATCCCACAACCGTTTTTCCAGCGCCTCGGTGCCGGCGTCTTTTTCTGATGGCGCAACCCAACGCATCTGCTCTCCCTTCCCTCAGCTCCCCCTGAGTTCTGCCGATCTGCGCGGCGAACGATGGCCGGCGCGGAAAGCAATGCCCCGCGCAGCAGAACGCGAGCATAGTAACGAAAGCGCCGCGAGCGCGGCCCGGTCAATCAGGCAATCACGTCCGGCAATTATTCAAGCGGCCTCTTTTGCGATCGCAATCACGGCCTTCTGGGCCGCAGCAGGCAACTCGACTTCCAGAAAATATTTTTCCGGGTAGTAGTAGTCTTCCCCGCTATCGTCCACGATACGCAGCCAGCCGGCCTTATCGCCCGGCGCAGCCGGCAGCGCGTGATATACCTTGCCGAGCAACAGATCGGCCTGGTAGCCGCGATTCTTGATGCACAGGAAAAATCTGCGTTTCATAGCTGCTCGATCCAGCGTTTTACCTTGAAGTTGCGTTTACCGATGCCATGCGCTTCGTACCAGTGTAGCTCAACGCGCCAAGTCTCGCCATCGGAGGTCTTGATCGTGGCTCTGCCTTTGCGCTTCCGCCATTTCCCTCTGCCCCACAGACGATTCAGACGCCTGAGATCGCGAATGCCGCGCCCGGCCGCAAAGGTTTCAACATCGGCAATTTCTCCAATGATCGTGAAATCCGCCATCGCTGCTCATTTTAGCTCCGATTCCTGCCTCCAAGCGTCGAAGCGAAGTGCATGACGTCGCCATTGCGCGCGACGCGGTTCCATTTCAAGAATTCACACCACCAGCCGGTAGCCGACGCCGGTTTCGGTCAACAGATGCCTGGGCTGGGCCGGATCGCTCTCCAGCTTGTGCCGCAACTGTCCCATGTAGATGCGCAGGTAGTGCGCGTGCTCGGTATAACTCGGCCCTCGGGTTTCCTGCATCAATTGACGATGCGTTACATTGCCGCCGGATTGAGCGCCAAATGTGCTGGCAGGCGTCACAGGCCATCAAGGCCGCTTTATCGCAAGCAAGGTGCAGTCGTCGTCAAGCGCTTCATTGCCGGTGAAGCTCGCAACTTCGCGGCGCACCGCGTCGAGCAGGGTTTCGAGGGAACCATTCGCGTTGCGGGCGACGATTTCCAGCAAACGCTCCTCCGAAAATTCCTCGCCCGTTTTCGTCTGCGCCTCGGTAACGCCGTCCGTGAAACAGATCAGGGCATCGCCCCGGTTCAGGAATATCTCGTTCGCGGAATAACGGAGGCCGGGAATCGCCCCGGCCAGTGCGCCCTTCGGTATTGGCAGTACGGAGATGCTCCCGTCATGCAAAAGCACGGGCGCACAATGCCCGCCGTTGGAGTAGATCAGCCGTCCCGTCGCAACATCGAGAAAACCGCAAAACAGGGTGACGAACATGTCGGTGTCGTTGCCGATGCAAAGATGATCGTTGATGCGCTCGAGCAGATGGTCGGGCCGGGCGGCGCCCATCGCCGCGACCCTGATCAACCCGATGGCGCGCGCCATGAACAGCGCCGCACTGATGCCGTGACCGGAAACGTCGCCGATGCAGAAAAACAGGGTGCTGTCATCGATGAAAAAAACGTCGAACAGGTCGCCGCCGACGTTGGAGGCCGGCTCCATGAGTCCCTCGACCTCGATGTCGGAACGTTCGGGAAACAGGGGGCTGCGGAGCGGCAGCATTCCAGCCTGCAACCGGCGCGCGACATCGAGTTCTTTCTGGAGGTGTTCCAGCATCAGCCGCTTCCGCTGCGCCTCCAGCGTGATCTCGTTGCTGCGGCGCATGCGCTCCGCAAGCGCGATCAGGAGATTCCTGGCGACGCCGGGAATGGACATCAGGCGGTTCCTGAACAGTTCCTGCGGCAGCTTGAGCATCCGCGAATCGGTCAGCGCGACGACCAGCGCCGATACGGGATTGCCGTCAATGGCGGACAGCTCGCCGATGCACTGGCCGGGATGGATGGGGATCGCCATGTCGGGCGTCAACGCGTCGTCGAGATACGCCGCAAGTTGTCCCGACAGCAGCAGATAAACGCAATCGTTGACCTCTCCCGCCCTCAGCAGAGGCGCTCCCGCCGGCACCACCACCACCTCGCATTCGCCGATGGCGTCGGAGACGACGGACTCATCGGTGTTCCGGAACAGGGTAAGCCAGCCAAGCTGTCCGCTGCGCCTGTCGCCGAATTTGCGGCGGCGGTTCGACGGTATGTCCGCCCGGGTGGCGCGCCGGTCCGGCCTTCGCCTGAAGTACAGGCGCGCTTCCCGGCTCATTGCCGCGCCTCGGTCCAGCTCACGCCGAACGTCAGCCGGTTGTGCCCGTCACTATATCGATAGTTCAGGCTGTCGGAAAATGCGTGCAGCATCGGAAGGCCGAGGCCGCCCGGCTCAGCGTCGGCCAGCGTCGCCGGTTTCTGCTTCTGGACGGCGGAAAGCGGATTGAAGGCGGCGCCCGCGTCGACAACCGTTATCACAGCTTCGGCTTGATGCGGGCCGCGACGCACTCCCAGATGCAGGTGAATGGCAGAGGACGAAGCGCCCGCGCCGCCGTAAGCGATGATGTTCGCGAGCGCTTCGTTGAGACAAAGATCGAGACGCCAGATCTGTTCGGACGGGATGTCGTGCTGCCGCGCGAATTCGCCCAGCCACGACGATGCGCGCCGCAATTCGTCCGTATTTGCACCAATCGACAGATCGGTCGCCGAATCGACCCCGGACGAAGCCATCGGTGTTCAGGCCACTGCGGCTTTGTCGGCCTCTTCCGTCTCCGTGAATGTCGGCAGCAGAGCGTCGATGCCGGTAGCCTGCAACGTTTTGGCGACCGCATTGTTGCCGCCGACAAACAGCACCATCCGCCCGCCGCGCTGCTGCAGCGCCTTGGCTGCGCTGATGAGAGTCCGTATGCCTATCGAGGCCAGAAAACTGACGCCCGTCAGGTCGACCACCACGCGCCGTTTTTCCGACACCGCCAGCGCGGTGAATTTCGTGGAAATCTCCTCGGTGCCCGGAATGTCGAGACGGCCGGTAAGCGCGATACGGCGAAAGTTTTCGTTTACGTCGTCGAAATTGACAGCCATGATCGTTGTGATTTCGTTCCGGAAATTGACGGAATTGATCTTACAATATATGTCGTAATTAAGAAATTAATGTGACAATTCTATGGGGTTTGCATGGAAAGCGGCATTGTTTGCAGAAACGGAAACGCGCAACATTGCCTTCCCGCAAAATGCGGTCTTTCCGGTTCACACTCTCACGCCACCAGCCGGTAGCCGACGCCGGTTTCGGTCAACAGGTGCTTCGGCTGAGCCGGATCGCTCTCCAGCTTGTGCCGCAACTGTCCCATGTAGATGCGCAGGTAATGCGCGCGCTCGGTATAGTTCGGCCCCCACGTCTCCTGCATCAACTGGCGATGCGTGAGCACGCGCCCGTGGCCGTGGATCAGCGCCGCCAGCAGACGGTACTCGATCGGCGTCAGATGGACCGCGGCGCCGGCGCGCGTCACGCTGCGCCGCGCGAGATCGACGACGACGTCGCCGAAGCTGAACACAGGCTCGCCGGCCTCGACCGCGCTGCGCCTGAACTGGGCGCGGATGCGCGCCAGCAGTTCGGGCACGCCGAACGGCTTGACCAGGTAATCGTCGGCGCCGGCATCGAGCGCGGCGACCTTCTCTTCCTCGCGCTCGCGCGCCGACAGCACGATGATCGGCACTTGCGACCAATTGCGGATTTCCGCGATCAGCGCGCGGCCGTCGCGATCAGGCAGGCCGAGATCGACGATCAGCAGGTCGGGCTTGCGCGTGCCGGCCTCGACCGCGCCGCGCGCGGCGTCGGCGGCCTCGAACACGGTGAAACCGCCTTCCGCTTCGAGCGCCGAGTGCACGAAGTGACGGATGTGCGGATCGTCCTCGATGATCAGCACGCGCCGCGCGCTCATGACGGTTCGCCGGCGGCCGGCGGTGGAGAGCCGAGCGGCAGCCGGAACGCGAAGCGCGCGCCGCCGCCGGGGCGCGGCTCGGCGTGTATCTCGCCGCCGTGCGCGTTGACGATCGCGCGGCAGATCGCAAGCCCGAGCCCGACGCCGGGCTGGCTCGATTCCGCCTCGCCGCGCACGAATTTGTCGAACAGCTTCTCGGCTTCGCCCGGCGGCAGTCCGGGGCCGTCGTCCTCGACGGTCACCGTCAGAAACCGCGGGTCGTGCGCGGCGCGGATCGTGACGGTGCTGTCCGGCGGCGTGTACTTGGCGGCGTTGTCGAGCAAGTTGACCAGCACGCGCTCGATCAGCACCGGATCGAACTCGCACAGCGGCGTGTCCGGCGGAATCACCACCGTCACGTGATGCCGCGCCAGCGTCTCCGCCATCTGGCGCAGCGCCGAACCGACGACCTCCTCGATCGCCTGCCAGCCGCGCTTGAGCTGCACCTTGCCGGTCTGCAGCCGCGCCATGTCGAGCAGGTTGGTGACCAGTCCGGTCAGTTGCTGTGTTTTGTCGCGGATCGCGGTGGCGATCTCGCGCGACGCGGCGCCGGCGTGGTCGGCGCCCGCCAGCGTGTCGGCGAGGCCGACCAGCGCGGTCAGCGGCGTGCGCAGGTCGTGCGAGATCGCCGACAGCAGCGAGTTGCGCAGCCGCTCCGACTCCATCGTCACCAGCGCATCCTGCGCGACTTCGACGTAATGGACGCGCTCGAGCGCGAGCGCGATCTGCGCGACGCAGGCGTCGAGCAACTGCATGTCCTCCGGTTCATCGAGCAGCGCGGGATCGGCCGGCTGGAACGCGAGCGCGCCGCGCGTGCGCATCGGCGCCTTCAGCGGCAGATAGCGCGCGGCGGCGGCCGCCAGCGTCGCGGTGCCGAGACCCGCCTGCTGCTGATGGTCGTAGACCCACTGCCCGACTGCGGCGTCGAATTCGGCGAGATTCGCGGTTTCCTGCGCGGCGTGCGGCTCGCGCACCTGTTCGCGGCTGTCGGGCAGCAGCAGCGCGGTGCGCGCGTTGAATATCGCATCGAACCGGCGGCCGGCGATGTCGACGATCTGCGCGACGGTCAGCGCGCCCGACAGTTCGCGCGCCAGCGCCGCGAGTTCGGCCGCGCGGCGCTCGCGGCTTTGCGCGATGCGCGCCTCGAACTTGAGCTTGGCGGCGAGCTGGCCGATCACCAGCGCGACCATCAGCATCAGCGCGAACGTGAACAGATACTGGGTGTCGCTGACCGTGAAGCGGAATTTCGGCGGCACAAAGAAGAAATCGAATGCAGCGACTGACAGGCAGGCGGCAAGCGCACCCGGCCCGCGGCCGAACCACAGCGCGACCGCGATCACCGCCAGCAGAAACACCATCACCACATTGGCAAGGTCGAACACCGACAGCAGCGCCGCGGCCAGCACGGTGGTCGCCGCGCAGATGCCGACCGCCCACAGATAGCCGGCCCATCCCGCGCCGTTGCGGGTGACGGTAGACGCCGCCGGGGCTGCACGCGGCGCGGCCTCGGATCCGATCAGAAAGATGTCCGGTTCGCGCGCAGCGGCCAGGCGGTCGGCGAGACCGGGGCGCAGCAGGCGGCGCCACGCCGGCCGCGGCGAGCGGCCGAGCACCAGCTTGCCGGCGTTGCGGCTGCTCGCGTACGCGAGCAGCGTCGCCGCGACATCGGCGCCGGCCAGCGTCGCAGTCTCGGCGCCGAGTTCGCCGGCAAGCTTCAGCGTATCCAGGATGCGCGCGCGGTCGGCGCGCGGCCGGCGCTGCAGCTCCGGAGTTTCGACATAGACCGCGATCCAGTCGGCGTGCAGGCTGGCGGCAAGCCGCGCCGCCGACCGCACCAGCGTCTCGTCGGCGGCCGGCCCGATGCACACCAGCAGCCGTTCCTTGGCCTGCCACACGTGCGGGATCGCCTGATCGGCGCGATAGGCGCGCATCTGCGCATCGACGCGGTCGGCGGTGCGGCGCAACGCGAGTTCGCGCAGCGCGATCAGATTGCCCTTGCGGAAGAAATTCGCGGCCGCGCGTTCGGCCTGTTCCGGCATATAGACCTTGCCCTCCTTGAGCCGTATCAGCAGATCGTCGGGAGGGAGATCGACCAGCGTCACTTCGTCCGCCGCATCGAACACGTGGTCGGGCAGCGTTTCGGCAACGCGCACGCCAGTGATGCGGCCGACCACGTCGTTGAGGCTTTCGAGGTGCTGCACGTTGAGCGTGGTATAGACGTCGCTGCCGGCGGCGAGCAGCTCCTCGACATCCTGCCAGCGTTTGCGGTGGCGGCTGCCTTCGATGTTGTTGTGCGCAAGTTCGTCGACCACGATCAGCGGCGGCTGCAGCGCGAGCGCGGCGTCGAGATCGAACTCGGCAAAGGTGCGGCCGCGGTACTCGGCCTTGCGCGACGGCAGCCGCGGCAGTCCATCGAGCAGCGCCGCAGTCTCGACGCGACCATGGGTTTCGGCCGCGCCGATCAGCAGGCTGACGCCTTCGGCGCGGCGCTGCCGCGCCGCGGTCAGCATCGCGTAGGTTTTGCCGACGCCGGCGCAGGCGCCGAAAAAGATTTTGAGCCGGCCACGCCGGCTTTTCGCTTCCTCGTGCTGGACCCTGGCGAGCAGGGCATCGGGGTCGGGCCGTTGTCCGTTCATGTCCCGGCAGATTGTATACAAATCAGATGCGGCGGTTGCGAGCTTCGTCGCAAATTGGAATGAAATGCCGCGGATGCAGACGGCTCGATGCGCGGCGATATCGCGTTTGCAAAGCCGCGCGCAGCTGAGGGCCGGGATCAGCGCGGGAACGGACGACAGCGCGTCACGTCGTTTTCAGCCGACGGACAAGCGGCCGTTGCTGCCGCTGGCCGCCGCAAAGCGTGGCTACGCGTGCCCCGATTTCGATATGCTTGAGGCCATGCGCCGGCCGTTGCGCTGCGGCCCGTGACTCTGCCGTGCCCGAATCTCCATGATCAGCGCCGCCAGCCCCAGCGGAACGAACACGACGGCAAGTGCAAGAAAAGCGCTCAGATAGGCATCAATCATGGTCGTGGCCTGGGAATCAGGAGATTACGCAGCACAGTGGGCATGACCAAATTCGCCGGCAGGAACGGCGCGCATGATCGAATCTCTTATCGCGTCCAGCGCATCGGCTTTCGCGCTGACGAATAACCGCACCTTTGAGCTGTGCGGAACCGGCGCGGCTTTCATCACGCCGACCGATCCGCCGATCGACTGAAACGCCGCCCTGCGGACGCGCAGCATGTCGATGGATTCCACGGTAACCGAAAGCACGACCTTCGGCTCGTTACCGTTTACCAGACGAAGCGCGCCTTGATTGCGGCGATCGCGTTCACCCGCGGGGTCGGCCGGCTCCGGCCGGCGGATGGCGGGCGATGTCCCGTTTGGGCTCTGCGCTGGCGCTGCACGATATGCGGCCAGCAATCTGCGCCGGCACTCGGCTTCGCAGTCCGGACCGCAGGTAAGCTGTCTGCCGTAGGCAAACCTGGCACGCGCCATCGATACTTCGTGCTCTGCTCCGCAGACCGGGCACCGGTGAAACAATGCCGCGCTTTCGTAAGCCGCCGACCGCTCGATCCTGCCGGAATCCCTGAACGACTGCATGGCATTCATTGGCATCTCCTCTGCAAGCATGTTCACCATGCATTTCAGTGTAGGGGCCGGCGCATAAAAATACTGTAAAGAATGGCCGCGCCGGCGTAAGGAGTGCTTGATTTTTTCAGGCTGGGCGCGGCGAGAAGATATCGCCGCCTCGCGCAATGCAAACGCGTCCGCAGGCGCGGGGTTATTGTTACTTCGTCGCGTCGAGCGCGAGATTGAGCTCGAGCACGTTGACACCGGGTTCGCCGAGGAATCCGAGCTGGCGGCTTTCGGTGTGCGCGGCGATCAGCGCTTCGACCCTGGCGCGATCGATGCCGCGTGCGCGCGCGACGCGCGCCGCCTGAAATTCGGCGGCGGCGGGGCTGATCTGCGGATCGAGTCCGCTCGCCGACGCGGTGACCAGATCGACCGGCACCGGCGACGTGCCGGCGGGATCGGCGTCCTTCAGCGCCTTGATGCGCGCCGTGACCGCATCGGTCAGCGCTGGATTGCTCGGCCCCTGGTTGGAGCCGCTCGACGCCGCCGCGTTGTACGGATAGGGCGATGTCGCCGACGGCCGGCTCCAGAAATATTTGGGGTCGCTGAACGGCTGGCCGATCAGTTCCGAGCCGGCGACTTTGCCGTCGCGCTCGATCAGGCTGCCGTTGGCCCGGTGCGGCATCGCCACCTGCGCGACCGCAGTGACCGCCAGCGGATAGATGACTCCGGTGACGACTGTCATCAGCAGCAGCATGACTACAGAACTTCTCAATTGTCCCAGCATTGCAGATTCTCCGTTTGTATCAGGTCACGCCAGTCCGGTCGCCGCGAGCAGCATGTCGATCAGCTTGATGCCGATGAACGGCGCGACGATGCCGCCGACGCCGTAGACCAGCAGGTTGTCGCGCAGCAGCACGGCGGCGCCGACCGCACGGTACCTGACGCCGGCCAGCGCCAGCGGGATCAGCGCGATGATGATCAGCGCGTTGAAGATCACCGCCGACAGGATCGCGCTGTCCGGCGTCGTCAGATGCATGACGTTGAGCGCGGCGAGCTGCGGATAGGTAGTCATGAACGCGGCCGGAATGATCGCGAAGTATTTGGCGACGTCGTTGGCGATCGAGAACGTGGTCAGCGCGCCGCGCGTGATCAGCAGTTGCTTGCCGGTCTCGACGATTTCGATCAGCTTGGTCGGATTGGAATCGAGATCGACCATGTTGCCGGCTTCCTTCGCGGCCTGGGTGCCGGTGTTCATCGCGACCGCGACGTCGGCCTGCGCCAGCGCCGGCGCGTCGTTGGTGCCGTCGCCGGTCATCGCGACCAGCCGTCCCTGCGCCTGACTCTCGCGGATCAATCTGAGTTTGGCCTCGGGCGTCGCCTCGGCCAGGAAATCATCGACGCCGGCCTCGGCGGCGATCGCCGCCGCGGTGAGCCGGTTGTCGCCGGTAATCATCACGGTCTTGATGCCCATCCGGCGCAGTTGCGCGAAGCGCTCCTTGATGCCGCCCTTGACTACGTCCTTCAATTCGATCACGCCGAGCACCGCGGCGCCGTCGGCGACCACCAGCGGCGTGCTGCCGCGCCGCGCGACATTGTCGACCATCGCCTGGACGTGCTCCGGAAACTGGCCGCCGGCGCCCGTGACGAACGCACGGATCGCATCGGCCGCGCCTTTGCGGATCCGCCGGCCCTCGAAATCGACGCCGCTCATCCGCGTCTGCGCCGAGAACGGCACGAAGTTCGCGCCGAGCGCCTTGATGTCGCGCTCGCGCAGATTGAAACGCTGCTTGGCGAGCACCACGACGCTGCGGCCTTCCGGTGTCTCGTCGGCCAGCGACGCGAGCTGCGCGGCATCCGCCAGTTGCTGCTCGTCGATCGCGTTCGCCGGCAGGAAAGCCGTCGCCTGGCGGTTGCCGAGCGTGATGGTGCCGGTCTTGTCGAGCAGCAGCACGTCGACGTCGCCCGCCGCCTCGACCGCGCGGCCGGAGGTCGCGATCACGTTGGCACGCAGCATGCGGCCGAGGCCGGCCAGTCCGATCGCCGACAGCAGCGCGCCGATCGTGGTCGGAATCAGACACACCAGCAGCGCGACCAGCACCGTGATCGTGATCGGATTGCCAGCCTTGGCGAGTTCGACACTGTAGATCGAGAACGGCAGCAGCGTCACCGTTGCGAACAGGAACACCAGCGTCAGCTTGACCAGCAGTATCGTCAGCGCGATTTCGTTCGGCGTCTTCTGGCGGCGCGCGCTTTCGACCATCGCGATCATGCGGTCGAGGAAGGCCTCGCCCGGGTTGGCGGTGACGCGCACGATCAGCCAGTCCGACAGCACGCGCGTGCCGCCGGTCACCGCGCAGAAATCGCCGCCCGACTCGCGGATTACCGGCGCCGATTCACCGGTGATCGCCGATTCGTCGACCGACGCGACGCCCTCGATCACCTCGCCGTCGGCGGGAATGAAATCGCCGGCCTCGACCAGAAATACGTCGCCCTTGCGCAACGCGGTCGACGTCACCCGCGAGAAAGCGGAATCGCGGTGCGGCCGATCGAGCTTCTTCGCCATCGTGTCGCGGCGCGCCGAACGCAGCGCGTCGGCCTGCGCCTTGCTGCGGCCTTCGGCGATCGCTTCGGCGAAGTTCGCAAACAGCACGGTGAACCACAGCCACAGCGCGACCGCGAGGATGAAGCCGGCCGGCGCCTCGCCGTGACCAGCCAGCGCCTGGATCCACAGCAGCGTGGTCAGGAAACTGCCGACATAGACGACGAACATGACCGGGTTCTTCCACTGCTGCTGCGGCAGCAGCTTGACGAAGGCATCGCGCAGCGCCTGCCTGAAAATGCTGGCGGTCACCAGCGCGCGCGGCAGGGTTGCGGCGGCGGAAGAAGTCTGGGTGGTCATGAGATCAATGCTCCGGTATCTGCTGCGGGTTTCAGTGGTTCGAATAAAGCATCAGGTGCTCGACGATCGGGCCGAGCGCGAGCGCCGGGAAGAAGGTCAGCGCGCCGATCACGACGACGACGCCGACCAGCCACAGCACGAACAGCGGTCCGTGCGTCGGCAGCGTGCCGGCGCCGGCCGGCACTTTCTTCTTGGTCACGATCGAACCGGCGAGCGCCAGCACCGGCACGATGATCCAGTAGCGCGCGAAGAACATCACGACGCCGAGCGCGGTGTTGTAGAACGGCGTATTCGCCGACAGCCCGGCGAACGCGCTGCCGTTGTTGCCGCTCGCCGACGAGAACGCGTAGAGAATTTCCGAAAAGCCGTGCATGCCCGGATTGGCAACGCCGGCCTTGCCGGCGTCGGTCATGACTCCGACCGCAGTGCCGAACAGCGCGGTGAACAGCGGCACCAGCACCGCGATCGACGCCATCTTGATTTCGAACGATTCGATCTTCTTGCCCAGGTATTCGGGCGTGCGGCCGATCATCAGCCCGGCGACGAATACCGCGACGACCACGTACATCAGCATCCCGTAGAGGCCGGAACCGACGCCGCCGAAGATCACTTCGCCGAGCTGGATCATCCACATCGGCACCAGGCCGCCGAGCGGCGTGAACGAGTCGTGCATCGCGTTGACCGAGCCGTTGGAGGCGGCGGTGGTCGCAGTCGCCCACAGCGCGGAATTGACGATGCCGAAGCGCACTTCCTTGCCTTCCATGTTGCCGCCGGACTGCGCGGCGGAAACGGTCTGATCGACGCCGAGTCCGGCCAGCGCCGGATTGCCATGCTGCTCGAAGCCGACGCACACCGAGAGCATCGCAACGAACACGAGCGTCATCGTCGCCAGCAACGCCCAGCCCTGGCGTGTGTCACCGACCATTTTGCCGAAGGTGTAGCACAGCGCGCCCGGGATCAGCAGGATCGCCAGCAGCTCGAGAAAGTTCGACAGCGGCGTCGGGTTTTCGAACGGATGCGCCGAGTTGGCGTTGAAGAAGCCGCCGCCGTTGGTGCCGAGTTGCTTGATCGCGATCTGCGATGCGGCCGGGCCGACCGCGAGCGACTGCTCTTTCTGCGTCGCCTTTTCGGTCACCGGATTGCCCTGCGCATCCTTGACCGGCTGGCCGTTGGCGTCAAGTTTGGGATTGTCGTATTCGACCGCCTGCGTCAGCGTCGCCGTCGGATACGCCGAGAAGGTCTGCGGCACGCCCTGGCTGACCAGCACCAGCGCCAGCACGAACGACAGCGGCAGCAGGATATAGAGCGTGGTGCGCGTCAGGTCGACCCAGAAGTTGCCGATAGTTTGCGCGCTCTGCCGCGCGAAGGCGCGGATCAGCGCGATCACCACCACGATACCGGTCGCCGCCGACAGGAAATTCTGCACCGCGAGCGCCAGCATCTGCGTCAGATAGCTCATCGTGCTTTCGCCGCCGTAGCCCTGCCAGTTGGTGTTGGTGATGAAGCTGATCGCGGTGTTGAACGACGAGTCGGGGGACACCGCGGCCATCGCCGCCGGATTCAGCGGCAGATTCGCCTGCAGGCGCTGCAATCCGTAGACCGCGAGTCCGCCCACCAGATTGAACATCAGCAGCGCGACCGCGTACCGGACCCAGCCGGTCTCCTTCGACGCATCGACGCCGCACAGCCGGTAGATCAAACGCTCGAACGGCGCGCCGAGCCGCTTCAGCAGCGACGGCTCGTCGCCGTAGACGCGCGCCATATAGGCGCCGAGCGGTTTCACCAGCGCGATCAGCGCGACGACGTAAAACGCGAGTTGCAGGTAACCGTTCGCGCTCATCAGAATTTCTCCGGAAACAGCAACGCGACCACCAGATAGATCATGATCGCAAGCGCCAGCACGCCGCTGAGGATGTAAATCCAGCTCATCGCGGTCTCCTCAGACATTCGAAGCCGTAAGCGAGAGCGATGCTCAGCGCAAAGAATGCAATAGTCAGAGCAATATAAATCCAGTCCACGGTAATCCCCACAGTCCAGAAAATGGGACAACGCCCAAATCTAATCTTTACCTGTCGCGTTTCCATGACAAAAATCAAGGCTTCGCGACCGGCCGTAACGATAGGCTCTCCGGTGTAAAAAAGTGGTAAAGATTGCGCCGCGACATATAAAAGGCGCATAAATTCCGCGCCGCATCATCCGCGCGCGGGGGAGAAACCGGGAATTCAGACGTTGAAGCGGAAATGCATGACGTCGCCGTCATGCACGACGTAGTCCTTGCCTTCGAGGCGCAGCTTGCCGGCCTCTTTTGCACCGTGCTCACCCTGGTATTTGACGTAATCGTCATAGGCGATCACTTCGGCGCGGATGAAACCTTTCTCGAAATCGGTGTGGATGACGCCAGCCGCCTGCGGCGCGGTATCGCCCTTGTGTATCGTCCACGCGCGCACTTCTTTTTCACCGGCCGTGAAGTAGGTCTGCAGGCCGAGCAATTGGTAGGTGGCGCGGATCAGCCGGTTGAGTCCCGGTTCCTGCATCCCGATGTCGGCGAGAAACACCTGCTTGTCTTCATCGGACAGATCGGCGATCTCGGCTTCCAGCGCAGCGCAGATCGCGACCACCGGCGCGCCTTCCTTCGCCGCGTAGTCGCGCACACGGTCGAGCAGCGGGTTGTTTTCGAACCCCTTGTCGCTGACGTTGGCGACGTAGATCGCGGGCTTCGCGGTCAGCAGGCACAGCGGTTTCAGCAGCGCCTGTTCCTCCTTTCCCAGTTTCAGCGCGCGCACCGGCTGGCCCTGGTCGAGCTGGGCACGCACTTTGTCGAGCAGCGCGCCGAGTTTGATCGCCTCCTTGTCGCCGGATTTGGCGCTTCTTCCCGCACGCTCCTTCGTCTTGTCGACGGTCGTGAGGTCGGCGAGCGCAAGCTCGGTCTGGATCGTCTCGATGTCGGAAACCGGATCGACCCTGCCGGCGACGTGCACCACGTTGTCGTCGGCGAAACAGCGCACCATGTTGATGATGCCGTCGGTCTCGCGGATGTTGGCGAGAAACTGGTTGCCGAGCCCTTCGCCTTTCGACGCGCCGGCGACCAGCCCCGCGATATCGACAAATTCCACGACCGCAGGAATGGTTTTCTGCGGTCTGGCGATATTGACCAGCGTCTGCAGGCGGGCATCAGGCACCTCGACGATGCCGACGTTGGGTTCAATCGTACAGAACGGATAGTTCTCGGCCGCGATGCCGGCCCTGGTCAGCGCGTTGAACAAGGTGGACTTGCCGACGTTCGGCAATCCTACAATCCCGCATTTCAGACTCATTCAGGACTCTTTTCCCTGGTATGCAATTTCAACATGGCATTTTCCATATCGTCCGCCGCAATCGATGGCCATACCGCGAGGCTGCGCGCAATCGCATCATCGATAGCCGCGCGTTCTTCGGCGCGCGGCGGATGCAGCACGTAATCCACGACTTCCTGCTCGCCCGCGCTGTCGCGCGGATGGCCGATGCCGATCCGCAGCCGCCAGAAATCGTGGCTGCCGAGGCGGACCGCGATGTCCTTGAGCCCGTTGTGCCCGGCAACGCCGCCGCCGAGCTTGAGTTTGACTCCACCCGGCGGCAGGTCCAGCTCGTCGTGCGCGACCAGGATTTCGCGCGGCGCGATCTTGTAGAACGCGGCCAGCGCGGCAACCGCCAGTCCCGACTCGTTCATATAGGTGTCCGGCAGCAGCAATCGCGAGTCATTTTCCAGCGCCGCGACGCGGCCGTGAAATTTCGTCTCGACGCGGAACACGGCTTTCGCGTCGGCGGCGAGTCGTTCAACCCACCAGGCGCCGGCGTTATGACGCGTGCGCTGGTATTTCCCGCCCGGGTTGCCGAGTCCGACGACGAGTTTCATGGCCGCATATTAGAACAATAAAAAACCCGCCATATGCATCCGATATGGCGGGCTGTTCGGAAAATTCCGGACTATTCCTTCTTGCCGGCTTCTTTCTTTTCGCCTTCCTTCTTTTCCCCGCCTTCGGCGGCAGCGGCCTCTGCTTCGGCCGGGGCCTGACCGGTGATCTCGGTGACCGGCGCCGCGACTTCTTCCTCGACCGCAATCACCTTCGGCAGCTGCACTATCGCCACCGCCGGGTTTTCCTTCTTCAGCCGGGAGATCAATTCGACGCCCTGCGGCAGCGCGATGTCGTTGACGTGCACCGACTGGCCGAGTTCGAGTTTGCCGAGATCGACCTCGATGAACTCGGGCAGGTCATCGGGCAGACACTGGATTTCGACCTCGTTCGTGATGTGGTTGGCGACGCCGCCGCCGAGTTTGACCCCCGGCGCAGTGTCGCCGTTGATGAAGTGCAGCGGCACCTTCATGTGGATTTTCCGGGTCTTGTCGATGCGCTGAAAGTCGACGTGCAGCACCTGCTGACGGAACGGGTGCATCTGCACGTCGCGCAGCAGCACCTGTTGCCTGGCGCCGTCGAGCGTCATCTCGAGGATCGACGCATGGAACGCCTCGATCTTCAGATGGCGATAGAGCGCCTGGTGGTCGAGCTCGATCTGCTGTGCGCTTTGATTGGCGCCGTAAACGATGCCCGGCACCTTGCCGCCGTGGCGCAGACGGCGGCTCGCACCCGTACCCTGCACCTTGCGCGGAAACGCGGTAAATTCAATCTTCATGACTGTCTCCACTTCTGTTTCGGAACATCCGCGACCAGACATTCCGGGTTATAAACACGGGCGGTTTCCCGCCCACTTTTGCCGCTACTACTCCACAAACAGCGAACTGATCGAGTCCTCGTTGCTGACGCGCAGCACGGTCTCGGCCAGCAGGTTGGCGATGGTCAGCACGCGGATGCGCCTGGATTGCGCCGCGCCCGCCGACAACGGAATCGTGTCCGTCACCACCAGTTCGTCGAGCGCTGATTTTTCGATGCGCTCGACCGCATTGCCCGACAACACCGGGTGCGTGCAATAGGCGATGACGCGCGTCGCGCCCTGCTCTTTCAGCGCGTTGGCGCCCTCGCACAGCGTGTTCGCGGTATCGACCAGGTCGTCCACCAGCACGCAGGTACGACCTTTGACGTCGCCGATGATGTTCATCACCGTTGCCACGTTCGGCTTCGGCCGGCGCTTGTCTATGATCGCCAGGTCCGATTCCAGCCGCTTGGCCAGCGCGCGCGCGCGCACCACGCCGCCGACATCCGGCGATACCACGACCAGATCCTTGTAGTCGCGTTTCCAGATGTCGCCGAGCAGCACCGGCGCCGCGTAGACGTTGTCGACCGGGATGTCGAAAAAGCCCTGGATCTGCTCCGAATGCAAATCCATCGTCAGCACGCGGTCGACGCCGGCCGCGACCAGCATGTTGGCAACCACTTTCGCCGTGATCGACACGCGCGCCGAACCGGAGCGGCGGTCCTGGCGCGAATAGCCGAGGTACGGGATCGCCGCCGTCACGCGCGCCGCCGACGCGCGCTTCAGCGCGTCGACCATCACCAGCACCTCCATCAGGTTGTCGTTCGGCGGCGCGCATAGCGACTGCAGCACGAACACGTCCTTGCCGCGCACGTTGTCGAGCACCTCGATCAGCACTTCGCCGTCGCTGAACCGCCCGACCTTGGCCTTGCCGAGATGGATATCGAGATAATTGACGACGTCCGCGGCGAGCTTCGGGATCGCGCTGCCGGTGAACACCATCAAACGGTCGTATGCCACGGTCTGTTTCCTGTGCTCATAAAAAATGGCTGGGGAGGAAGGATTCGAACCCTCGTATGCCGGAATCAAAATCCGGTGCCTTAACCAGCTTGGCGACTCCCCAAGCGTTCATAAAAATCGTCTGCCGGGAACGCCCCGTCCCGCATTAATCGCCGATTTCCCACAGCGGATGGCGGTCCAGCCCCCGCGCTACCACGCCGCGCATGTCCGGCGGCAACTGATTCAATACCGCGCGCGCCGCGTCTTCGTCCGCGAATTCCGCAAACACGCACGCGCCGGAACCGGTCACCGCCGCCGGCGCATGGCGGCCGAGCCATTGCAGATGCCGGCCGATTTCCGGATACAGGCGGCACACCACCGGTTCGAGATCGTTGCCGCCGGCCGTGAACGAAAAGGGCGGTATTTTAATCGGATTCGAATCCCGTTTCAAATCCGCGGCTTGGAAAATGCGCGCGGTCGACACCTCGACCGGCGGCAGCAGCACTATGTACCACGCCAGCGGCAGCGCGAGCGGCCGCAGCCGTTCGCCGACGCCCTCGCCGAGCGCGTTCTGGCCGAACACGAACACCGGCACGTCGGCGCCGAGTTCGAGCGCGAGCTGCTGCAGCCGCGCGCGCGGCAGATGTAGTCCCCACAAACGGTTCAGCACAAGCAGCGTGGTCGCGGCGTCCGAACTGCCGCCGCCGAGACCTGCGCCGAGCGGCAGTTTTTTGTCGAGCGCGATCTCGGCGCCATGTACGGCGCCGCCCACCCGCTGCAGCAGGCGCGCCGCACGCAGCGTCAGGTCATCGTCCTCCGCTATGCCGGCCACCGGCGCGGCACGCGTGATCGCGCCGTCGGCGCGCAGCGTGAAGCGCAGCGCGTCGCTGTAGTCAATAAAGCGGAACACCGTCTGCAACAGATGATAGCCGTCGGCGCGGCGGCCGGTCACGCGCAGCAGCAGGTTGAGCTTGGCCGGCGCCGGAAAAGTCGCGCCCGGGGTCATGGCGGCGGCTGATCGAAGCGGTCGATGATCACCCGGATCACGGCGTCGCCGTTGCCGGCCTCGATCCGTGCCGGCACCGCGGCGTTCTGCGCGTAAGCGAATTCGACCCGCCATCCATCCTGAACCAGCCGCACCAGCCGTCCGGCACCGTCGCGCTCAGCCCCTTCTTCGGCCAGGTCCGGCGCCGGCAGGCCGCGCACCCAATGCCGCAGCGGCGCGACCGGAAAGCGCCAGCCGAATGCGTTATGCGTCAGGGTTTCGATCGAGGCGGCGCGGTACTGTTCGTGATCCGCGGTGGTCAGCGTGGCGCCGTCGGCGTCGGACTGCAGTTGCGCGAAACTCTGCCCGAGCGGCGTGCTGAGCCAGATCTGGTCGTTCCGCTCACGATGCTCCCAGCGCAACGCGCCGCTGAAACCATGTTCGTGGTCGCGCACCGCGATCCTCCCGCCCAGGTCAAACGCGGCGGCCGGCGCACCCGCCGCCGGCGGACGCGCGTTGTCGCTGGCGCAGCCGGCGGCCAGCGCGAGGAACAGCCACGCGCCCGCCCGCAGCGACGACTTCATCGTCGATCTTCGGAAAAAAGGGGGGGGGAAACGCCGCTCATCCGCCGGGCGCAGGCGTTCAGGGCGTGAACTTCTTGACGGTCGCCAGCAGCACCGTGTTGTCGGGAGCGCCCTGCAGCGCGGTGCTCCATATCCTGCGCGCTTCGTCGCGGCGGCCGGCGTTCCACAACACTTCCCCGAGATGAGCCGCGATTTCAGGATCCGGCCGCAGATCGAACGCGCGCTTCAGATAGCCGAGACTCTGTTCGTTCTTGCCCATCCGGTACAGCACCCAGCCCATGCTGTCGATGATGAACGGATCGTCAGGCGCCAGTTTCAGCGCCTGCTCGATCAGCGTATAGGCCTCGGGCAACCGTGTATTGCGGTCGGCGAGCGTATAGCCGAGCGCGTTGTAGGCGTGCGCATAGTCCGGTTTGATCTGAATGACCTTGCGCAGATTGGCTTCAAGCACGTCCATGCGGTCGAGTTTCTCCGCCATCATCGCGTGGTCATACAGCAGATCGGTCGAATCCGGCGTCTTCTGCAGCGCGCGGTCGAGCACCTCGTAGGCCTCGCCGTACTGGTTTACATCGCTCAGTAACTGCGCCTCGGCCTGCACCAGCTCCACGCGCTGGCGCTCGTCGCGCGCCTGCGACTGGAGTCTGCGCAGGAACTTGCGCGCGCCGGGCAAATCGCCCTGCTTGACCATCACGCTCGCGTAGCGCGCCTGCGCCGGCACATACTGATCACCGTCGGCGACGCTTGCGTACCACTTCAACGCCTCGTCATAACGCTTGCGTTCCTCCGCCAGCTGTCCGAGATAGTAGCGCACCGTGTCGGGGTCCTTGTAATCGGTGTCGAGCACGTGCTTGAGCTGGGCTTCGGCCGCGTCATAGTCGCGCAACTGCAGCGACAACAGCGCAACCGCCATGCTGACCTGCGGGTTGTCCGGAAACTGCTGCTGCAATTTCTGGAACTCGCTGCGCGCCTCATCGAATTTCTGCGCGTTGACCAGCAGCCGCGCGTAACTGAGGCGCACGTCCATCGCGCGCGGATAAGACGCCAGATATTCGGCGAAATAGGCGAGCGCCGCGCCGTCCGACGTGCGCTGCAGCAACTGCCCCTGGAACAGCGCCGCCTGCTCCCATTCGGGGCGCAGCTTCAGCGCGGCGCGCACTTCGCTCAGCGCCACGTCGGGTTTCTCCGCGCCCCACGCCGCGCGCGCGACAGCGTAATGCGCTTCCGGCACCGCCGGGTACGGCGCCGCCAGCTGCTGCGCGAACTGCAGCGCGGCGGCCTTGTCAGGATAGCGCGCCAGCAGCGTGTTCAGCCACAGAAAAGCGGCACCGGCATTGGTCTGATCGGCAGCCAGCAGTTTCTCCATCAGCGGCCGCGCGTCGGCGAGCCGGTTCTCCCCGATCAGCAGCGTCGCCAGCACCTGCAGCGCCTGCGGCGAATCGGGGTCCACTTCCAGCCACAGCGTCGCCGCCTCCAGCGCCTGGCCGGCGGCATGGGCATTCCAGGCGACCACCGCCGCGCGCTGCGCGATGCGTGGATCCCGGGTTTCGCGCGCCAGATCAAGATAGGCCTGAACGGCGACCGCCTGCTGGCCGCGCTGCAGCGCGATTTCAGCGAGCAGGAATTTGAACAGGATCGGGGGCGTCAACTGCTGCTCCGGCAACACCGGCGACGGCTCCTGCGCACGGACTACGACGCGCGGATGCGGCGGCGGCGCGGCGTCGTTCGCAGCCTGCGGCTGCGGCGGCTCTGCGGCGCATCCGGCCAGCGCGGATAGCGAAAACAACACTGACAATCTGAAATAATTTTTCATCTGAACGGAAACGCCACCGGCTGCTCTAAAGAGCGGTTAGAGCCGCGCAAGCGACACGAAGTTCTTCATGAATGCCGTCAAGCTGGTATATTTTAGCCTCCATCGCGGACGCGCATCAAATTCGCGCGGCGCATGGCAGGCTGACGACTCGCCCATCATGACGGCTTCCTCCTCCGACATCACCGTTTCCGCCCAAGGGCTTTCGCGCAGTTTCGGCGCGCGGCGGGCGGTCGACGCCGTCAGCCTCGAATTGCGGCGCGGCGAAATTCTCGGACTGCTGGGTCCCAACGGCGCCGGCAAGACCACCACGATGCAGATGCTGACCGGCAATCTCGCGCCGAGCGGCGGCGGCGTCAGCATCTGCGGCATCGACCTGCTGGAGCAGCCGACCGCGGCCAAGGCGCATCTCGGCTACCTGCCCGAGCATCCGCCGCTCTACCGCGAACTGACGGTGCGTGAATATCTCGATCTCGCCGCGCGCCTGCATCGCGTCGCCAGGCCACGGCGCGGCACCGCGGTCGCGGAAGCGATCGAGCGTTGCGGACTGGCCGAGGTCACGTCGCGTCTGATCGGCGCGCTGTCGAAAGGCTACCAGCAGCGCGTCGGCATCGCGCAGGCGATCGTACACTCGCCGGACGTCGTGATCCTCGACGAGCCGACGGTGGGTCTCGACCCGAACCAGATTCGCGATATCCGCGGCCTGATCCGCGAGCTGGGCGACAGCCACAGCGTGATCCTGTCCACCCATATCCTGCCCGAGGTCGAAAGTGTCTGCGACCGCGTGCAGATCATGCATCACGGCAGCACCGTGTTCAGCGACACGATCACCGGCCTTCGGCAGTTCCATGCCGGGCGCAGGGTGCTGCTTGGGCTGCGCCGGCCGCCGCAGCTTTCGGCGCTGGCAACAATCCCCGGCGTCGCGCGCGCCGAGGAGGTGTCCGCCAATCTGTTTCGCATCAATTTCGCCAACGGCGGGGATCCGACCGACACGCTGGTGCGGCGCGCGGTTGACGACGACTGGGGGCTGACACAGCTGACGCCGGCGCAGACCAGCCTCGAAGATGTATTCACCCACCTGACCCAGACCGAGGACGCATGATATTCACCATCGCCGCCAAGGAACTGAAGGCGCTGTTCGCCTCGCCGCTGGCGTGGATCGTGCTGACGCTGACGCAGCTGATCGTCAGCTACGGATTCCTGCAGCGGATCGACGATTTCGTGGAACTGCAGCCGCAGCTGGCGGAGACGCCGAATGCGCCCGGCGTCACCGCGCTGGTCGCGGCGCCGGTCTATGCGACGCTCGCGGTGGTCATGCTGTTCGCGGTGCCGCTGCTCGCGATGCGGTTGATCGCCGAAGAGCGCCGCAACCAGACCATGGTGCTGCTGGTATCGGCGCCGCTGTCGATCACCGAAATCGTGCTCGGAAAATTTCTGGGGCTCATGTTGTTTCTGCTGCTCGCAATCGGCATCATCACGCTGATGCCGCTGGCATTGCTGCTCGGTGGCCGCCTCGATTTCGGCTTGCTGGCAAGCCTGCTGATCGGCAGCGTGCTGCTGACCGCGAGCTTCGCCGCGGTCGGATTCTACGCGTCGGCCCTGACCGCGCAGCCGATCATCGCGGCGCTGATCGGTTTCGGGTCACTGCTCATCATGCTGCTGCTGGTCGGAGTGAACGCGGCCGACGGCCTGCGTGAGCACGGCTGGACGGTGGCGGCCGATTTCGTCCAGGTGCTGTCCCCCCTTAATAATTTTGATCCGTTCGCGCGTGGAATGTTCGACAGCTACAGCGCGGTGTGTCTGCTGTTGCTGGTGATCGCCTTTCTGACGCTGACGATCCGTCGCCTCGACGCGGCGCGGCTCGGAGCCTGAGATGGACAGCGCCACTAAAATGCGCTGGCGGCTGCGCGCGCAAAACGGTGTTTTCGTTTTGCTGCTCGCGGCGCTGGTCGCGCTGCTCGCGTTTTTCGCCCATCAGTACCGTTACGAGCGCGACCTCACGCAGAACGCGCGCAACACGCTGTCACAGCAAACGCGCGAACTGCTCGGCAAGCTCGCCGGTCCGATTCGCATCACGATATTCGCGACGCGCCAGAACGCGCGCAGCGGCGATTTGCACAAGCTGGCGCAGGATTTTCTCACGCCGTACCAGCGCGCCAAGCCCGATCTTGGCTATGCCTTCGTCGATCCGCGCGAAGACCCGCAGCGGACGCAGGCAGCCGGCATCCGCGCCAACGGCGAGATGGTGATCGAGTACAACCGCCGGACCGAGCATCTGATCGACTACAACGAACAGGCTTTCGTCAACGCATTGATGCGGCTCGCGCGCTCGGGCGAGCGGCTGGTGATGGCGCTGATCGGCCATGGCGAGCGTCGCATCAACGGCATCGCCAACCACGATCTCGGCGAGTTTGGCAAGCAGCTCGTGGCCAAAGGCTTCAAGACTTCCGAGCTTAATCTCGAAATCGCGCAGGAGGTGCCGGCCAATGCCGCGCTGCTGATCATCGCCGGTCCGCAGGTCGACCTGCAGCCGGCCGAGGTCGAAAAGATCGGGCGCTATGTGCAGAGCGGCGGCAATCTGCTGTGGCTGATCGACCCCGAACCGCTGCACGGCCTGCAGCCGCTGGCCGAAACGCTCGGGCTGGTGCTCGGCCCCGGCGTGGTCGTCGACCCTGCTGCGCAGCAGTTCAACGCGTCGCCGGCAATGGCGATCGCGGCCAGCTACGACCCCCGTCATCCGATCACCACCGACTTCCATCTGAACAGCGTATTCCCGTTCGCGCGCCAGATCGAGGCCAATGAAGGCGGCGACTGGCGTGTCACCCGGCTGGTCGAGGTTGCACCGCACGGCTGGGTCGAAACCGGCAAGCTCGACAACCAGGTCACTTTCAACAAGGCGCGCGACGTGCCGGGGCCGATCAACGTCGCGGTCGCGCTCGAACGCAGCGTCGAGGACCGCGCCCAGCGCGTGGTGGTGGTCGGCACCGGCAATTTCCTGTCCAACACCTTCCTCGGCAACGGCGGCAACATCGATCTCGGTGTCAACATCATCAACTGGCTCGCCAGCGATGAAAACCTGATCACGCTGCAACCGCGGTCGACCGTCGACGGCGAGCTGCAGCTCGGTCGCGGCGCCCAGTATTTTCTGCTCTACGGCTTCCTGATCTTTCTGCCGCTGACGTTCGCCGGCACCGGGTTCGCGATCTGGTGGCGCCGCCGTCGGGCCTAGCATCAATGAAAAACTGCTGCTCGCGACGTTTTTCATTGATGCTTTCGTTCTGATAACCGGCCATGGGACGATTATTCCGGATCAACGCCGCGTTGCTGGCGCTGGTTGCCGCGCTCGCGCTGTTCGCCTGGTTCCACCCGCACCGCGACGCGCCCGATTATCCGCTGTCAGCGCTGAAAGCCGCCGACGTCACGAGCATCAGGATCGAACCCGCTGGCGGCGCGCCGCTCGCGCTCGCGCGCAGCGCGGCCGGCTGGAACATCACCACACCGCTGGCGGCACGCGTGGACGGATTCCAGGTGCAGCGCATGCTGGCGGTGCTCGGCGCAACTGCCAGGGACCGGCTGCCGGCGGCAGACCTCGGGCGCTTCAACCTGACGCCGCCGCTGCTGCGGCTGACAGTCGATGGCCAGACTTTCGATTTCGGCATGGTCAACGAGCTGACCCGCGAGCAGTACGTATTGACACAGGGTTACGTCTATCTGTGCAAGCCGTCCTACGGCCTGGCGCTGCCGCGCGACGTTACGCAACTGGTCAGCCGGCAGTTGTTCGCGGAAAACGAAACGCCGGTCGCGTTCGAGTTCCCGGATTTCAGACTTACACAGTACGACGGCAGATGGACGCTGTCGCCTTCGCCGCGGACCGCGCTGAGCCAGGACGACATCGACCGCTGGGTCGACGACTGGCGTTATGCTTCCGCGCTCGCCATGCGCCCGGCGGGCAAGAACCCGGCGCCGGAAACCATCAAGGTCAGACTGCAGGACGGCCGCACGCTGACACTCGGGATTCTGCAGCACTCGCCGCAATTGACGCTGCTGCGCGACGATCAACCTGCGCTCGCCTATCAGTTCACCGACGACATCGCGCGCCGCCTGCTGGCGCCGCCAGGCGCTGCTTTGGAACCACAGATAAACATGGATGAACACAGATGATCCCTCAACCGGGCTTCATGTCCTGTTCTGCGTTCATCTGCGTTCATCTGCGGTTGCTCGGGTTTTATCATGCCTGAACTGCCGGAAGTCGAGACCACCTGCCGCGGCCTGCGCCCGCATCTCGAAGGCGCGCGTATCGCAACCGCGATCGTGCGCCAGCGCGCGCTGCGCCAGCCGGTGCCGCGCATGCTGGCGCAGCGCGTCGCCGGCGCGACGGTGCGCGCCATCAATCGGCGCGGCAAATATCTGCTGATCGACCTCGGCCACGGCGCGCTGATCGTGCATCTCGGCATGTCGGGGCGGCTGTGGCTGGTGGACGCCGCAACGCCGCCGCAGTCTCACGATCATTTCGACCTCGTGCTGGCCAGCGGCGCCGCGGTGCGGCTGCGCGATCCGCGCCGCTTCGGGCTGGTGCTGTGGCACCACGGCGATCCGCTGACCCATGCGCTGCTGCGCGACATCGGCCCCGAGCCGTTCGGCCCCGATTTCGATGGCGCGTGGCTGTACGGGCAGACGCGCAACCGCAGCGGCGCGGTCAAGAATGCGCTGATGGACAGCCATCTCGTCGCCGGCATCGGCAACATCTACGCCAACGAGGCGCTGTTTCGCGCCGGCATCAACCCGAAGACGCCGGCGCGCCGTATCGGCCTCGCGCGCTGCCAATTGCTCGCCGGGAAAATCCGGGAAACGTTGAAACTGGCGATCGACGCCGGAGGCTCGAGCCTGCGCGATTACGTGAACAGCGACGGCCTCGCCGGCAATTTTCAGGAGCGCTTCATGGTTTACGGCCGCGCGCAGCAGCCCTGCTTCAATTGCGGCGCGCCGATCCGCGAACTGCGGCAGGGACAGCGCTCGACTTTTTATTGCACGACTTGCCAATCCTAGATCAAATGCACCGATCGCCGCTGGGCAGCGCGACTTCGCGTGCGATCGAAGCCGGGATCAACATTGCCCGGCCGGCATCGGGATGTTCACTGATGCGGGGTTCCGGCGTCCCGCCGCTGAAAATGGAAAAGAAACCGTAACAAAATCACCGTAGATTTGGCGCCACCACTTCCACGACAGGACAACCTGATGGCGATTGCGAAACTGCTGCGCTTGCTGCCGTCCGCGCCGGATCAACCGTCGTCCCGCGGCTTCAGTCTCACCCCCGATCTGATCCACGCCATCTTCCAGCACGCGCGGCCGCTCGGGCATCACGAAGACCCCGACGAACTGAATCTCGGTTTCGGCTTTCTCTATTATGGCCTGGTGCGCATGCTGCGCCCGAAGCACGTCGTCGTCATCGGCTCAGGTTTCGGCTTCAGCGTGGTCTGCCTTGCACTCGGCCTGAAAGACAACACGGCGGGGCGGCTCACCTTTGTCGACCCCTCCTATTCGGTGCTGACCGACGGGCCGTTCAAGACGGTCGGCGGCACTTCGCAGTGGGACGACCCGGGGCGGGTCGAAGAGCATTTCGCCCGCTTCGGAGTCGAATCGCTGGTCACGCATCACCGGATGCGCAGCGACGAATTCTTCGCGCGCTACGCCGGGCGCGGCCTGCCGCCGATCGACATCGCCTTCATCGACGGCAGCCACGCCTATCAGGACGTCAGGCAGGATTTCCTGTCATGCCTGCGCCATGCGGGGAAAAACTCCTATCTGCTGCTGCACGACACCAATATCTACGTGCGTGAAATGGTGCGGCACGCCGGCGTCAAGCGATGGCTCACATCGGTGCGACGAGAAAAGGACGCTTTCGAGATCGTGGACTTTCCGTTTTCTTCCGGCGTCGCAGTCGTGCGCGTGCTCGAGGATGAGGCGTGGAAATGTCTGGAGCCGTCGCGGCCGGACTGACCGCAACGGCCTGTCAAGTCGAAGCCCGGCCGGCGTCGCCGGGCGCCGTGATCGCACCGTTATCCGCCGCCAGCGTTCTCGGCGGAATGCGCTTCAGCGTCGAAGTATCGCTGCTGCGATTGATGGATTGCGCGAACTCGACGTTTCTGGATATTTCCTTCAGGTAGGGATCGTGCCCGTCGCCGAAATGGTGGCTGATGTACTGATAGCCCGCGCCGAGATCCTCGTCGAGGCGGCGCGCCGCACCCGCATAAAATTTCGGCGTTTTCATCACCAGATCGTCGCCTGACTCGAATACTATGTCCTCCTTGCCGGACGGCAGCCGTTTGCGCGCGATGCCGGCCGCGACAAATTCGGGATACAGCCGGTCGCGGCACTTCTCCAGATAGCAGCGGTCTGACATCTGCGCGATGATATCGGCCGAACCGAGCAGGGAACCGAGCAGCCGATAGCGCAACGACGGCACCACAATCTGCGCCACCGGGATTTCATAGCCGGTAAAGTGGACCAGTGCGGCGGCGATCCCGGCCATGTCGGCCATGCCGATCATCGGCAGATACGCCTTCAGAAAATCGGCTCCGCGCGACACGTGCGTCAGCGTCATTTCAGCGCCATTGCGGTGTTCCACGTCGTCCAGCCTGCGCACGTAGCCGCAGTCGTGAAACAGTGCGGTGACGATGCCGAGACAGAAATGCGTCGCTTCCAATCGCTCCGCTCCCGCCTGCGAGCGTTCGTAGCCGTCCATCAGGCGCGCCATCGCCAGCGTCACATTCAGCACGTGCTGAATGTCGTGATAGGGGGTGTCGCAGGCGTGGAATCCGGGAAATTTTCCGTGGTAGAGCGACTCAAGGTCGCGAAACACCTGGTCGATTCTCGAATCGGGGGCGCCGGGGTAGAGCTCGCGGAAAATCTGGATGACGGCCGCGCTGACCGCCCTGGAATCCGTTACGTCGACGTTGTTGGAGACGTCGTAATGGTTGCCAAAACTCATCGCACCCACACGCTCGTTAAAAATGCGGATTTTATAGGCAAATGGCTCCGCGGAAAACACCGCGGGTGCGCGGGATATAGTCCGGATGGCGCATGCCGGAAACCGCTGCTGCCGGCGGAATCCGCCTGTCCGGGTTCATGGCCGGCCGCCGTTATTTTCCGCCGTTCGGCGGGAGCCTGGCGCGCAGCTGCTGCGCCACGTGCTCGGACACGAATTTCCCGACATCGCCGCCGAGGGACGCGACTTCGCGCACGATGGAAGCGGAGATGAACATGTACTGTTCGGCCGGCGTCAGGAACACCGTCTCGACGTCGGGATACAGGCCGCGGTTCATGCCGGCGAGCTGAAACTCGTATTCAAAGTCCGACACCGCGCGCAGCCCGCGCAGCACGACGCGCGCGTCGTGCTCGCGCACGAACTGCATCAGCAGTCCGGAAAAGCCGACCACCGTAACGTTGCGGCAGTCGGCCAGCACGTGTTGCGCCATCGCGACGCGCTCGTCGAGGGTGAAGAACGGCTGTTTGGAATGGCTGGCGGCGACCGCGATGATGACTTCATCGAACAGTTTGGCCGCGCGCCGCACCAGATCTTCGTGACCGCGCGTGACCGGATCGAAAGTGCCGGGATAGACCGCCTTGATGTTCATGCCTCCGCCGTCCGTTTCAGCAGTTGATAGATGACGCTCCCCGCGCGGCCGTGGCGCCACGCCTGCCAGCCGGCCGCAACCGGCGCCGCGCGCGGCATTTCCACGTAGACCAGCGCCTGTGGCGCGAGTCGTGACGGCAATAATGCCAGAACCTGCGGCAGCGCGTTGGAACGGAACGGCGGATCGACGAACACGACGTCATAACGGCCCCGGTCGGCACGCAGGAATTCCAGCGCGTCGGCGCGCCGCAGTTCCACCGCCCGCGCGTCGAGCACCGCGGCGTTTTCACGCAGCGCCTCGAACACGCGCGCGTCGCGCTCGACCATGGTCACGCGCCCGGCGCCGCGCGACGCCGCCTCGAAACCGAGCGCGCCGCTGCCGGCGAACAGGTCAAGACAGATTTTGCCGGTCAGGTCCTGGCCGAGCCAGTTGAACAGCGTCTCGCGCACGCGGTCGGGCGTCGGCCGCAGATCGGGACGCGGCGTGAAAGACAGGATGCGGCTGCGCCAGACGCCGCCGACGATGCGCACCCGGTTGGCCGGCATCGCCCGCCCGAGCGAACGGTTATCTGGCGCTGCCGCCGGCACCGAGCGCCGCCGGCTCGGGGCCGACCACCACGGTCACCATGCGATCGGGGTGGACGCGGCGTTTGAATGCATCGTCGATGTCCGCAAGCGTGACTTTTCCGACGTTGCCGGGAAAGTCTTCGATGTACGTCAGCGGCAGATGATAGAAGCCGATCACGTCAAGGTATTCGAGTATCTTGCGGTTGCTGTCGAAGCGCAGCGGAAAGCCGTCGACGATGTTTTGCTTGGCCTCCTTCAGTTCCTGCGCGGTCGGTCCCGTAGCGACGAATTTTTCGAGCGTTGCGCGAGCTACCGCAAGCGCCTCGGCGGTCTGGTCCTTGCGCGTCTCCAGGCCGATCATGAACGGGCCGTCCTGCTGCATCGGCATGAAATAGCTGTAGGCCGAATAGGCAAGCCCGCGCTTCTCGCGCACCTCGGTCAGAATGCGCGACACGAAACCGCCGCCGCCAAGCACGTAATTTCCGACATAGAGCGAAAAATAATCGGGGTCGCCGCGTTTCATGCCGGGCGCGCCGATCAGCACGTGGGCCTGGGTCGCCGGATGCGGGATCACCCTGGTCTCGGCGTGGGCAAGCGGCGGCACCGGCGGCGCCTGCGTCGGCGCGTCGCTGCTGCGCGGCAGTTGCGCGGTCAGGCGGTCGGCAATCTGTTCCGCCTGTTTGCGGTCGAGATCGCCGATCAGCGCGATCACCGCGCGGTCGGCGGCATAATGCGCGCGGTAGAACGCGATCAGATCATCGCGCGTAACGGCCGGCACCGTGTCCGCTTCGCCGCTCGCGCGCAGCGCGTAAGGATGGTCGCCGTAGACGAGCTGATTGAAATTGCGTTCTGCGATGCTGCCCGGCTTGGTGTCGGCTTCCTTGATCTCGGCGACCAGTCTCGCCTTCTCGCGCTCGAGGACGGCGGCCGGAAATTCCGGCGATTGCAGCACGCGCGAGAACACGTCGAGTGCCTGTGCCAGTTCCTCGCCGCTGGTCAGCGTGCGCAGCGACACTCCGCCGCGGTCGAGATCGAAATGGCCGTCGAGCTCGGCACCGACATCGGCAATCTTGCGCGCAATGTCGTCTTCGCTGAGTCCACCTGCGCCGAGATGCAGCATTTGCTGGGTTAATCCGGCGACGCCCGATTTGGCGCGCGTATCGAACGTCGAGCCGGCCGGAAAGTCGACGCTGACGTCGAGCATCGGCAGGTCATGGGTCTCCACGAAATAGACATGCGAGCCCGCCGCAGTCTGCCAGGTCTGGATCGGCGGCAACGCCGCAGCCGGCAGCGCGGCACACAGCGCGACGATCAGCAACAGCATCCTAGCGAACATGGTCCATCTCCATCGGCGGTGCCAGCCGGCGGCCATTCAACGGCTGCGGATCAAGCGTGGCGACCGTCAGGCCGTCGTCGTTGAAATATTTGTTCGCGACTTGCTGCACCTGCGCCGCGGTGACCTGCCGCAGTTTTTGCAATATCAGGTCAACGCCGTCGGCGGGATAGCCGTCGCTCGCCAGCGAACCGATTTGCAGCGCCTGGAAGAACATCGAGTCGCGTTGATAGACCTGCGATGCGACCAGTTGCGCCTTGACGCGCTTCAGTTCCTCGTCGCTGATGCCGTCGGCGGCGATCCTGGCGATCTCGCGCCGGATGCCCTGTTCGAGGTCGGCGACGGTCTTGCCGGACGCCGGCGTGCCGCTGACGATGAACAGCGCCGGGCCGCGCAGCGTGTCGTCATAGCTGACGCCGATCGAGGTCGCGATGCGCTCGTTGCGCACCAGCGTACTATTGAGACGCGCCGCCTCGTTGCCGTCGAGAATTTCCGACAGCACGTCGAGCGCGTACGGCTCCCACTCTTTGTCAAGGTCGTGCAGCCATGGCGTGCGCCACGCCATCATCAGGTACGGCAGTTCGGCCGGCGCCTTGACGACGACGCGCCGAATGCCTTCCTGCGACGGCTCCTCCTGCGGCTTGCGCTCCGGCAACAGCTTGGGTTTGATCGCGCCGAAGTATTTCTCGGCGAGCGCGAATACTTCAGGCGCCTTGACGTCGCCGACCACGACGATGATCGCATTGTTCGGCGCGTACCAGCGCCGGTACCAGTCGCGCACATCTCCGACCGTCATGTTCTGGATATCGTTCATCCAGCCGATCACCGGCACCCGGTACGGGCTGCTGGTGAAAGCGGTCGCCATCAGCGATTCCTGGACCCGGGCCTCCGGCTGGTCATCGGTACGCATGCGGCGCTCCTCCATCACGACCCGGATTTCCTTTGCGTACTCCTGCGGCGACAGCGTCAGGTTCTGCATGCGGTCGGCTTCCAGCCGGAATGCCAGCGGCAACCGGGATTTCTGCAACTGCTGATGAAACGAGGTGTAATCGCGGTCGGTGAAGGCGTTCTCGCGGCCGCCAGCCGCGGCGACCAGCCGCGAAAATTCGCCGGCCGGCACCTGCCTGGTGCCCTTGAACATCATGTGCTCAAGCGCGTGCGAGATGCCGGTAGTGCCGTTTTCCTCGTCAATGCTGCCGACCCTGTACCAGACCATCGAGACCACGACCGGCGCGCGGTGGTCTTCCTTGACGATCACGCGCAGCCCGTTGGCAAGTTGATGCTGCTCGATCGTCATGGACATTCCGGCGGCTGCGGCGGCCGGCAACTGCAACAGCGCCGCCGCCAGCAGGAGCAGCGGCGACAGCAGACGGCAAATATGGCACAGGGAAGGCATGGTGTCGGATAATTCCGGAAGTATTATTATTCGGTCAGATTCTAAGCGATTTGCGCTAACCGCGCTTGCGCACACTTCTACAATGGATAACTCTGACCTCGCTGCGCATGTTAAGTTTCCTTAAACCGGACCCCGGAACCGGCTGGAACGACCGCCTCAAGTCGGGATTGGCGCGCACCCGCGACCTGCTGAACCGCGACTTGTCGGAAATGCTGCGCGGCGCGCGTCCGGACGCCGCATTTTACGACGAGCTCGAGGCGACGCTGCTCGCCGCCGACGTCGGCGTCGCGGCGACCGGTTTTCTGCTTGACCGGCTGCGCCGCGCGGATGGCTGCACCCCCGAGGAACTCCGGCGGACGCTGCACGCTGCCCTGCTCGAACTGCTGCAGCCGGTCGCGGTCCCCCTCGACATTTCCGCCCATCGGCCGTTCGTCGTGATGCTGGCGGGCGTCAACGGCGCCGGCAAGACCACCTCCATCGGAAAACTCGCGCATTATTATCAGCAGGCGGGAAAATCGGTGCTGCTGGCCGCCGGCGACACCTTTCGCGCCGCGGCGCGCGAGCAGCTCGAGGCATGGGGCGCGCGCAACAACGTCGCAGTGATCGCCCAGCAGGCGGGCGACGCCGCAGCGGTGGCGTTCGACGCGATCAACGCGGCACGCGCGCGCGGTGTCGATCTGGTGCTGGCCGATACCGCTGGCCGGCTGCCGACGCAACTGCACCTGATGGAGGAGATCCGCAAGGTCAAGCGCGTGATCGCCAAGGCGCTGCCGGGCGCGCCGCACGAAGTGATGCTGGTGCTCGACGCCAATACCGGACAGAACGCGGTCAACCAGGTCAAGGCGTTCGACGAGGCACTCGGCGTCACCGGCATCACGCTGACCAAGCTCGACGGCACCGCCAAGGGCGGCGTGCTGGCGGCGATCGCCCGCTACAAGCCGATCCCGCTGCGCTTCGTCGGTGTCGGCGAAGGCATCGACGACTTGCGGCCGTTCGACGCCGCCGAATTCGTCGATGCGCTGCTGGGATGAATCAGGATTCAGGATATGGGATACAGGATTCAGACAGACCGTGCCCACGCATCCTCGATCCTGAATCCTCAATCCTGACCCCTGTCCTTCAATGATTTCATTCAGCCATGTTTCGAAGCGTTATCCAGGCGGGCACGAAGCGCTGAAGGACGTCAGCTTTGCGCTCAATGCCGGCGAACTCGCGTTCGTCACCGGCCATTCCGGCGCCGGCAAGACGACACTGCTGAAGCTGCTCGCCGCAATCGAACGTCCGAGCGCCGGCAGCGTCGTCGTCAACGGTCAGAATGTCGGCGCTCTCGGGCCGCGCGCGGTGCCGTTCCTGCGGCGCAATTTCGGACTGGTGTTTCAGGATCACAAGCTGCTGTTCGACCGCAGCGCATTCGACAACGTCGCGTTGCCGCTGGAAATCGCCGGCTATGGCGGCAATGACATCGCAAAACGCGTGCGCGCCGCGCTCGACAAGGTCGGTCTGCTGCGACAGGAACGCGCGCTGCCGATCACGCTGTCCGGCGGCGAACAGCAGCGGTTGTGCATCGCGCGCGCCATCGTGCAGCGGCCGGCGATCCTGCTGGCCGATGAGCCGACCGGCAATCTCGACGCCGATTATGCAATCAGCATCGGCGAGCTGTTCCGCTCGTTCAACCAGATTGGCGTCACCGTCATCATCGCGAGTCATGACCAGACGTTGCGCGCCCAGCTCAATCCGCAGGTGATCGCGCTCAGGCACGGGAGCGTCGAGCCGTGACGGCGTGGCTCACCCAGCACGCGCGCGGCCTGCGCGCGGCGCTGGCGCGGTTCGCCGGCGCACCGTTCGGCAGCCTGTTCAATGTTCTGGTGATCGGCTTCGCGCTCGCGCTGCCGTTCGGATTCTATGTCGCGCTGGACGGCGTACAGACCTTCGCGCTGCGCGGACTCGACGCCTCAGGGCCGCAATTAAGCGTATTCATGGCGCTCGACGCCAGCCGCGACGATGCCGCCGGGATCGGGCAGCAGCTGGGCCGCGATCCGCGCGTTGCCAAATTCCGCTTCGTGCCGCGCGCGCAGGCGCTGCAGGAACTGAAACAGAGCAGCGGCCTCGCCGACGCCATCGACAGCCTGCCGCAGAATCCGCTGCCCGACGCGTTCGTGGTCGTCGCCAGCGACCGCTCGTCCGCGGCATTGGCGGCGCTGCGCGATGAAATCCAGGTGTGGCCGCACGTCGCCTATGTCCAGCTCGACAGCGCGTGGGCGCAGCGGCTCGACGCGCTGCTCAGAATCGGTCGCTTCGCGACGGCGCTGCTGGCGGCAGTGTTCGCGATCGTGCTGGCGGCGGTCGCCTTCAATACGATCCGCCTGCAAATCCTGACCCAGCGCGATGAAATAGAGGTTGCCAAACTGATCGGCGCGACCGACGCCTTCATCCGCCGGCCGCTGCTGTATTTCGGCGTACTGCTGGGGCTCGCCGGCGGCGGCGCAGCGTGGCTGCTGGTCGTCGGCGGCGTGGCGCTGCTGAACCATGAGATCGGCACAATCGCGCAACCCGCCGTCATCCCGTTCCAGTTCGGCTATCCCGGCTTCAACGCCAGCGTGATCCTGTTTGCAGCAGCGGCGGCTCTTGGCTGGCTCGGCGCATGGCTCTCCGCCGGCCGCCACATCGCTCTGCTCGAAGCGGAATCCAAGTGACTGTTTTATATACTCTATCATTTCGATCATCCCGCGCTGGGCGGGAACCTTTCCCGACTTTGGCACTCTGACAATGAGAGTGCTAGAATCAAGTCCGATGAGAGGAACAGACACAATGACCACAAATTATGCGCTGCCTTTGGCGGTGACCGGCAGTCTCGACAGCTATATCCAGACGGTGAACCGGTTTCCGCTGCTGTCGCAACAGCAAGAACTCGAATTGGCGCGGCGCTTCCGCCAGCACGATGATCTGGATGCGGCGCGTCAGTTGATCGTATCGCATCTGCGGCTGGTGGTCGCAGTTGCGCGCGGTTACCGCGGCTATGGACTGCCGCAGTCCGACCTGATCCAGGAAGGCAACATCGGGCTGATGAAAGCGGTCAAGCGCTTCGACCCCGAACGCGGCGTGCGCCTAGTGTCGTTCGCGATGCACTGGATCCGCGCCGAAATCCATGAATTCATCCTGCGCAACTGGCGCTTGGTCAAGATCGCGACCACCAAGGCGCAGCGCAAGCTGTTCTTCAATCTGCGCAGCATGAAGCGGGGACTCGACACGCTGGGTAGCGAGGAAGTCAAGGCGATCGCGAAAACCCTTGGTGTCAAGCCGGAAGAAGTGGTCGAAATGGAGACCCGGCTCGGCGGTCACGACATCGCGCTCGAACCGGTTGATGACAGCGATGGAGAAGGCTACGCGCCGATCAACTACCTGCCGGCCGAAGACGCCGAGCCTGGACGCATCATCGAGCATGAGGAAGCGGCGCGGCTGCGGCATCAAGGTCTGGAAAAGGCGCTGGCCGGGCTCGACGCGCGCAGCCGCCGCATCATCGAAGCGCGCTGGCTGCGCGAAAAGGACACGGCTACGCTGCACGAACTGGCCGACGAGTTCGGCGTGTCGGCGGAACGCATCCGCCAGATCGAACAGAAGGCGCTGCAGAAAATGCGCGGCGTGATCGGTGTAACGGTTTAAGTTCCGCAGTGACGATGAGTCCGGAAAGGCGGCCACGGCCGCCTTTTTTATTTCCGCTGCCGGATAATAGCGATTTTCCGCGGCAACCGACCTTGACGGCAAAACTCGACCCGGCACCGCTGGCATTCGACGCTTCCGGCACCCCGTTTTCGCCGATCTATCACGACATCTATCACAGCGCCGATTCGGGGCCGGGACAGGCGCGGCATATTTTCCTCGCCGGCAACGATCTGCCTTCGCGCTGGGCGCAGGCGCACAGTTTCACGATCGTCGAGTCCGGTTTCGGATCGGGACTGAACTTTCTCGCAACCTGGCAGGCGTGGCGCGCCGATCCGCAGCGCTGCGGGCGGCTGTATTTCGTCTCGATTGAAAAACATCCGTTCCAGCGCGATGCGCTGGCCGCGCTCCATGCGCGCTACCCCGAGTTCGCGCCGCTGGCGGCGCAGCTGCAGTCCGCTTGGCCATTACTGGTGCCCGGTCTGCAGCGGCGGCAATTCGACGACGGACGCGTAATACTGACGCTGGCGTTCGGCGACATCACCGCGGTGGCAAACTCGCTGCGCGTCGGCGCCGACGCGTTTTATCTCGACGGCTTCTCCCCCGAGCGCAATTCCCGGATGTGGTCGCCGCAGACGATGAAGGCACTGGCGCGGCTGGCGAAACGCGACACGACATTTGCGACCTACACGACGGCGCGCGCGGTGCGCGAGGCATTGGCCGATGCCGGCTTCGCGGTCGAAAAGCGCGCCGGCTACGGCCGCAAGCGCGAAATGCTGGCCGGCCACTACGCGCCGCGCGGCTCGCGCCGGCAGGCGCCAGCGCCTGCGCCACAATGGCCGGAGCGCCGCGCGATCGTGATCGGCGCCGGGCTTGCCGGCGCGGCGGCGACCGAACGGCTCGCCGCGCGCGGCTGGCATGTGGAAATCATCGAACGCCGTTCCTGCCCCGCCGCCGAAGCGTCGGGCATGCCGGCCGGAATTTTTCATCCGCATCTGTCGCCCGACGATTGCCTGCTGTCGCGCTTCACGCGCGCCGGCTTTCTGCATGCGCTCGACCGCTGGCAGGCGCTGCAGGCCGCGGGCCGCGCTTTCACGTGGCGGCGTTGCGGCGCGCTGCAACTCGCCGGCGGCGGCGAGGAAATGAAGATGGCAGAAACGCTGCGCGCGTTGGGTTATCCGCCCGACTATGCGCAATACCTGCCGCGCGAAAAAGCCGGGCAACTTGCAGGCCACCGTCTCTCCAGCGGCGGCTGGTGGTTTCCCGCCGGCGGCTGGCTGCGCCCGGCCGAGCTGATCGCCGCGCAGCTGGCGGCCATGGAAAATCTGACCGTGCATTTCAACAGCGCGGCGCACGCTCTCGTCCGCGACGTTGCGGGCTGGCGGGTGCTGGCGCGCGACGGCAGCGTGATCGCCGCAGCACCGGTGGTGGTGCTCGCCGGCGCGCACGATGCGGCGCGACTGACCGTCGTCGGCGCGCCGTTGCAGCGCATCCGTGGACAGATCACATTGTTGCAGGCGCCGGCGCTGTCGCAATTGTCGACAGTGCTCTGCGGCGGCGGTTATCTGTTGCCGACGGGAAACGGCACCGCAATCGCAGGCGCAAGCTACGATCCCGGCGTCGAAGATCCGCTGCCGCAGCCGGCGCAGCACGCGCTCAATCTCGAACGCGTCGCGCGGCTGCTGCCGGATGCCGTACTGCCGCCGTCCGCAGTGTATGGCGGAGACGTCGGCTTTCGCTGTGCGGCGCCCGACCATATGCCGCTGATCGGCGCACTGCCGGACATCGATGCGGCGCATGCGCAGGCCGGCGAACTGGGCGGCGCACAGCCGGCGGAACTGCCGCGGCTGACAGGGCTGTACGGCGCCTTCGGCTACGCATCGCGCGGGTTGACATGGGCGGCGCTCGGCGGCGAACTGCTGGCCAGCATCATCGAAGGCGAAGCTCTGCCGGTTGAAACAACGCTGGCGGACGCCGTCGATCCCGGGCGCTTCGTGCTGAAACAGCTGCGCCGCGGTAAACTCGCGCCTTCTGATCTGTGAGAAAAATGCGCTTCGCACGCCGCTGTCTCGTCTGCACCCTGCTCGCCGCCGCGCACGCATACGCACAAACGCCGGATCAACCGGTGGTCACATTTCTGGCGACCGATCCCGCGCCCGACGCGCGGCTCGCGCGCAACGAGCGGTTCTACGTCCGCTTCGAGGTAAAAAGTACGGCGCCGGTGACGGTGATGATCAACGCCTGCACCGACGGCAATCCGGTATTCGCCGACATGGGATCAAGCGCCGTCACCCGGTTGGCCGCCGGCGACCATACCGCGGTCGCGCATTTTTTCTACTGGGGCGCCGCGCCCCGGCGCATCGATGGAATACGATTGACCGTCGGCGCGGCGGATAATCCCGGCAAAGGCGTGGATTTCACGTTGCCGGTAAACCTCACGCTGACGGCCAGAGACGCCGTGACACCGCGCGTCCCTGCGCCATGGGCGTTGGAGCAGCAATCGCGCAGCGCGGCGCCGCCGAAGCCGGACCTCGCGGCCGCCGGGAACGACGGCAGGAACAGGATGCTGATGGCCGGAATCGTTCTGTTGGCGGCGGCCTGCGCGGCGCTGTATTTTCTGCGCCTCAGACTGCCGCGGGCGCGCAATAAAA
>DATKOF010000018.1:0-91605 GCA_035524795.1 Burkholderiales bacterium | reverse complement strand
AGAGCGCTACGTTCGGGACGTAGAGGCCGGAGGTTCGAATCCTCTCACCCCGACCATCCGGTCCCGTCGCGAAAGCCATACCCAAAAATAACGCCGTTTTGCCCCCGAATTCGGAGTCTCGTCGCGGGCAAAACTGGTGTTTCATGGCGTCGGGAAACAGGCGCCATGCCGAAAAAGGCTTTTATTATTCTATTCGCGCTGACGGGCTGCGCATCCGGCACCAGCCATGTCGAGGCGCTGACGCGGGAATTCCATCCTCTCGACGTCACTGCCGTCGCCGCCACCGGGTTCCTCCTTTACACCAATGATGTCATCCGTCCGTGGAACGTCGATGTCTCCCGAGTGACCGGCACCACCTACCGCCTGACGCTGAAGCGCACACTGTTTGCGGACGGCGACGACGGCAGTTCGGAACTGGCGTTTCGTCAGCAGGCGGAGAAAATCGCATCCACGCAATCATGCGGCAGCTACCGCGTTCTCAGTTATGAAGAGCGCCTTGAGAATATCGCGGTCGGCGCCCGCCGCATTGTCGAAGGCGTGATCGAGTGTATCAAGGGCTGAGGAACGACTCCGGCCAAAAGCGCGGAAAGCGCGGGAAAGCCGGCTCTTTTCGGACTTATTCCGCACTGGAGCCGGGCGTAATAATCGGTCCCGGCAGAATCCGTACGACCTGATTTCCGATGACCAAAACCGCATCCAGACGGCCCGATATGTCGCTTGCCTCCGACACCGGCGCGAATGATGCGCACGGCCGCAGGCCGATCGACCTGCGCATCATCAAGGAAGCGGTGCAACGCGCCGAGGCGGAAGCAAGGGCCGAACTCGCAGCCAGTGCACGCGCCGATCGTGAGTCGCGCGCGCGCAGCGTAGCCGAGGAGCGCGCGCGGCTCGAACGCGAGGCGGCGAATGCCGTCGCCGAAAAAATCCGTATGGACGAAGAGGTTTGCCGGCTGGCGCAGGCGCGCGTCAACGCCGAGCAGTCGGTGCTTGCCGAATCGGAAAAGCGCCGCGCCGCCGAGGCAGCCGCACTGGAGCAGACGCAACGCCGGCTGGCCGTGGATCAGGAAGCGGCCCGGCTGGCGCAGCAGCACGAAGTGGCCGACCGGCACGCCGCGGACGAAGCCGGCGAGCGCGCTGCGCGGTTGAAGGTGGCGACCGAGAAACTCGCCGCCGCTGCGGCTCAGCGTGCGCACGAGGAATCCCGTGCCGAGGCGCTGGCGCGGGCGCGCCGCATCGCCGAACAGCGTGCGGTTGAGGAAGCCGCGGTGCGTACTGCGGCGGAGACGGAAGCAGAAGCCGCCGCACGCGAACGTCTGGAAGCGGAAAGCCGCGGCCGCCGTGCGGCCGAACAGCGCCGCACCGCGGAGGCGGAACTCAAACTGATAATCGAGGCACAGCGCGAAGCGGATGCGGCAGCAACGGCTGAGGCCGAAGCACGGCTGTGCGCGGAGCAGGGCGCGGCGGCAGAAATCCGGGCGCGTGTCGTCCATGAAACGCAGGCGCGTGCCGCCGCCGGGGCGCGCTTGAAAATTGAACAGGAGTTGACCGCGCTCGAACGCGCCAAGGCCGAACATGAAGCGCGACTGCTTGAGGAAAGCGAGGCGCGCCGCGCCGCCGAGGCCGAATGCATCGTCCAGCTGGAGGCGCGTCGTCGCGCCGAGGCGATGCAGCGCGACATGGCGGAAGCACGTGCACGCGCCGAGGCCGAATTCGCGCACGCCGCAAAACAGCGTGAGGAAACGGAGTTGCAGGCGCGGGAGGAGATGGAGGCGCGTGTGCAGGCTGAAACCCGCGTGCTGCAGGAAACGCGCGCACGCGCGCAGGTCGACGCCAGGGCGCGTACTGCCGTCGAGGCGCGCGCCCAGGAGGAGCGGGAAGCGATCGCGCTGGCCGAGGCCAAGGCCGAACTCGAACGCGTTACCGCCGAGGTTACGCGCGCGCGCAACAATGCCGAGCGCGAAGCGCAGCAATTGGCACGGTGCCGGCTGGACGCCGAAGCGCAGGCGCGCGGTGACGCCGAAGCGCGTGTTGCAGCAGAGGCCGAAGGCGGGCGCCTGGCCCAGCTGGCCGCGGTTGCCGAACGCGGGGTACGCGAACAGGCCGAGCGCCGGCAATGCGCCGAGACCGAGGCGTGCGAATGCGCGCGCGCACGGCTTGTCGCCGAAGAACGGGCCACCGCGGCGGCATTGGCGCGTGCGGCGGCGGAGGCTGAACTGGCGCGTGAAGCCGAGGCGCGGGCGGCAGCCGAAGCCGAAATTCATGCGCAGCAGCAGGCGCGGCTCAACACCGAACGCGCGCTGGCCATGGCGGCGGCGGAGAAAATCGAAACTGAACGCGCCGCGGCGGCCGCGGCCGCGGCGCGCGCAACAGCGGAGCAGATGGCGTTGCAACAGGCGCAGCAGTTTGCCGCCGCCGAACAACAGGCGGCAGCGGCGGCGCAGGAGCGTCATGAAAAAGAGCGGCACGCGGTACGCGCGGCGGTGCTGCGCGAACGGGTCGAACGCGAGGCGGCGGTGGCGGCGATGCAGCGCGCAAATGCCGAGCTGAAGCTGATCAAGGAAACGCGCGCCCGGCAGCGCGCCGAACGCGAAGCCGTGGCCGCAGCGACCGCGCGCATCGAGGCGGAGACCGCGTTGCGCACCGCCGCCGAGGAGCGGATCGCGGCCGAACGTGCTGCGCAGGAAGCGACGTGCGAACAAACGCGCGGTGAAGCCGAACGCGCGGCCGCGTTGGCGGCGGCGCGCGAAGCGGGACATCGCGCCGCGCAGATGCAGCAGAAACGCAGCGCCGCCGCGCGGGAACGTCAGCGCATCCAGGAGGAACGACTTGTGCTGGCGGCGACACGGGCCGAAGCCGAACAGCAGCAGCTTGCCGCCGAGCAGGAAATGCTCGCAGTGGAAGCCGAGGCGCAGGCGGCAGTTGAGCGCGCCCGGCTCGCGAATCAGGCAAGGACTGCGGCCGCGCATGCGCACATTGCCGAAGCGGAACAGCAGATTGCCGATTGCGTGCCGCCCGTTGCCGACGACGGCGCTGAAGCGGAGATTGACGCGGTCGCGATCCACCTCGTCAGCGATGATCGGGCAAAAACGGATGCGCAGTCGGAATCGCCGTTGTCGCTGCCTTTATCCGCAGCGGCCGACGCAACGACGGTTGAACACAAGCCGCTGGCCGGCGTTGCGCACGATCCCGGACCACGCCGCCGGACAGGGCCGCTGATATCGATGACGATCGCATTTGCCTGCGGTGCGCTGGCGGCGCTGGTAATTACCGGCCGGCCGGTCGTGACGGCGAATCCCGTGACGCCAGGCACCGTGCTTCAGTCGGCTGCGCCGGTGACTGCGCTCAAGCAGCCGGGTTGTCTGTGCCTGAAGGCGGCGACCGCGCTGGAAGATATTCCGCAGCGTCAGTCCCGGTGACCGATCACATTTTCCGCTGCCGCCATCGCGCGGGACGGAGAGCGCACGCGATTTTTTGCACTGCGGTATCCGCCACTCGTTCCGTCCGGGAGCGGATCCGGAAAATCGCGGACATCATCACGGCGGACGGTTTTGCCGCACTGTAGGAAGAATTCCGACACGCTGCGCGGCGTTCCGGCGTACCGCAAAATCAGAACCCCTCCGGTTTTATCCCCTTGCAATTTTCAGAACAATGCAGTTGTGCCGGGAACCAGCGCGATGCCCGGATCAAAATGACAGGGAGACTGAAAATGAAATCGGCTCAGTTACTGGAAGAGATTCTCGAAACCAATCTGACTTACCTGATGCTCGCGCAACGCATGCTGCGTGAAGACCGCCCGGCGGCGATGTATCGTCTCGGCATCAGCAGGGATGTCGCCGACATTATCGAGCAACTGACGCCGGGCCAGGTTTCCCGGATGGCAGCGACCAATACGCTGCTGTGCCGCTTCCGCTGCGACGACCGCGCGATATTGAGCCTGCTTTCCGGCTATCGTGCCGAAAAGCCGATGCCGGCGGCACACGGTTCGATCCTGCTGGCGGGGCAGCCTGCCGCCGCTGTTGCCTGAACGTTGGACACCAGCGCGGAGGAGGCCGACGATGGGATTGAAGAGTGTGGTTTCGGAGGGACGGCAAATCGAGCTGGCGATCGAACTGATCCGGCTGGGCGCGCGGCTGCAGGTGCTGGAGTCGGAGACGTCGTTGAGCCGGGAACGGCTGCTGCGGCTGTATAAGGAAGTCAAAGGCGCGTCCCCTCCCAAGGGCATGCTGCCGTTCTCGACCGACTGGTTCATCACCTGGCAGCCCAATATCCACGCTTCTCTGTTCATGGAAATCCACCGCTATGTCGTCGTCCACGGCGACCTGGGCGGAATCCGGGCCACGATTTCCGCCTATCGCCTCTATCTCGAACACGCGCGTCTCCAGCAACTCGAAGCGTTGATGAGCTTTACCCGCGCCTGGACCTTGGTGCGGTTTTTCGATTCGAAGCTGCTGACCAGCGCGCCGTGCACCAGCTGCGGCGGCAATTTCGTAGTCCATGCGCTCGATCTCAACAAGGACTATGTGTGCGGCCTCTGTGTGCCGCCGTCGCGCGCCGGAAAAAGTCTCAAGTGGCAGCGCGCCGCCGCGTGAGCGCGGCGCAAAGACGCGCACCGGCAGCCGGCCTGCCGCGCGCCTGATTTTTATTCTTCAATCCATCTCTTACGCAGCATAGCGCTTTCTTCGGATTCAAGTTTTGCCGCGGCTTGCCGATGTATTGACGGTCGGTTCCCGGAACTGAGGACATCAACCCGTGCGCGGAACCGGGCATCGAGAGGATCTCGCGCATGCTGGTTTTCATCGGCTACATCATCGTTCTCGCTTCGGTATTCGGCGGTTTTGCGCTCGCCGGCGGTCATCTCGCCGCGCTGTTCCAGCCGGTCGAACTGCTGATGATCGGCGGCGCGGCGGCCGGCGCTTTTATCGTCGGCAATTCAGCCAAGGGCATCAAGGGCACGCTGAAAGCACTGCCTTCGGTGCTGAAGGGATCCAAGTACAGCAAAGCCGAATACATGGAGCTGATGGCGCTGCTCTACGAGTTGCTGTCCAAAGTCCGCAGGGAAGGGCTGATGGCGATCGAAAACGACGTCGAGCATCCCCACGAAAGCGCACTGTTCGCGAGGTATCCGCGGATACTCGCCGATCACCACGTGGTCGAATTTCTCACCGATTACCTGCGCCTGATGGTCAGTGGCAGTCTGAACTCGTTCGAAATCGAATCGCTGATGGACAGCGAACTGGAGACCCATCACCGCGAAGGCGAAGAGCCGGTGCACACCGTCCAGCGGGCGGGGGACGCGATGCCGGCGTTCGGTATCGTTGCCGCGGTGATGGGGGTGGTGCATACGATGGAATCGATCGGCGTGCCGCCCAAGGAACTGGGCGTGCTGGTCGCCCACGCGCTGGTCGGAACCTTTCTCGGCATCCTGCTCGCCTACGGTTTCGTCGGCCCGCTGGCCGGCGTGCTGGAGCAGAAACTCAACGAGTCGTCGAAGATGCTGGAATGCATTAAGGTCACGCTGCTGGCGAGCCTGAACGGCTACGCTCCGGCGCTGGCGGTCGAATTCGGGCGCAAGGTGCTGTTCTCGACCGAACGCCCGAAATTCAGCGAGCTCGAAGAGCACGTGAAGCAGGCCAGACATCGCTAGACTTCCCGCTTCATGGCCGAGGAATCCAAGCAGCCGATCATCGTCCGCCGCCGCAAGCGCGCCGGCGGCGGCCACCACGGCGGCTCGTGGAAAATCGCCTACGCGGACTTCGTCACTGCGATGATGGCGTTTTTCCTGCTGCTGTGGCTGCTGGGTTCGACCAGCAAGGCGGAACTGAGCGGCATCCAGGAATATTTCCAGACGCCGTTGCTGACGGCGCTGGCCGGCGGTTCCGGCGCCGGCGACAGCCGCAACATCATCAAGATCGGCGGCGGCACCGACCTGACCAAGGCGGAGGGGCAGATCCGCAGGGTCGAAGAGGTCGAGAAGACGAAACCGCTGAATCTCCAGGAAGCCGAGCAGGATCTTGAACGCCAGGAACAGATACGGCTGCAGGCACTCAAGGACAGGCTCGAATCGCTGATCGAGGCGACGCCGTCGTTGCGGTCGTTCAAGAACCAGTTGCTGATCGATATTACCAGCGAGGGATTGCGGATACAGATCGTCGACGAACAGAACCGGCCGATGTTCGAAATGGGCAGGGCCGAATTGAAACCCTATACCCGCGACATCCTGCACCAGCTCGGCACGGTGCTGAACGAAGTGCCCAACCGCATCAGTCTGGCCGGACATACCGACGCGACGCCGTACGCCGGCGGCGAGCGCGGCTACAGCAACTGGGAACTGTCGGCGGACCGGGCCAATGCGTCGCGCCGGGAACTGATCGTCGGCAGCCTGGCCGAGGGCAAGGTGCTGCGCACCGTGGGACTGAGTTCGGCGGTGCCGTTCAACAAGGCCGACCCCTACGATCCGGTCAACCGCCGCATCAGCATCATCGTGCTCAATAAAAAGACCGAGGAGGCCATCCTCAGCGAGGGGCGGCGCACCATCGACGTCGGTCCCGCCGCCGCGACCGCGCCGCAGATCGAGCGCGCCGTCGCCCCCGGCGGGGAAATCGGGCCGCCGCCGGCTGCTCAATGATTGCCATGATTTGCCGTAATAACCATCGATAACGATAAACGACGGCGCTGCTGCTGGAGTATCCGCATGTCCGACAAAAATCTGAAATTTCTGGTGGTGGACGATTTTTCCACGATGCGCCGCATCGTGCGCAATCTGCTCAAGGAACTGGGCTACACCAACGTCGAAGAGGCTGAGGACGGCGCGGTTGCGCTGCAAAAACTGAAACACGGCGGGGGCTTCGGCTTCGTGATTTCGGACTGGAACATGCCGAATATGGACGGGTTGACGCTGCTGAAATCGATCCGGGCCGACGACAGTCTGAAATCGCTGCCGGTGCTGATGGTGACCGCCGAAGCCAAAAAAGAAAACATCATTGCGGCGGCCCAGGCCGGCGCCAGCGGTTACGTGGTCAAGCCGTTCACCGCTTCCACTCTCGATGAAAAAATCGGCAAGATCTTCCAGAATCTTGCCTGCAAGACATGATGGCCGCTGTTTCCGCTGCCCGTCGGAGGCGGCTGTGATATCGCGCCCCGCGACGGCGCCGTGCGGGGACGGGCGCGAGGAGGGCCGGGGGACGTCGTCGGGCGTCACTGCGGGCGGCGATCCGGAGTCGTCATCCGCCGCAGCGCAGCCGGCGGCACATCCGGAACAGATGCTGGCGCGCATCGGGCAGTTGACGCGACTGCTGCACGACAATCTGCGCGAACTGGGTTACGACCGCCAGATCGAGACCGCCGCGTCGTCGATACCCGATGCGCGCGACCGCCTGACCTATATCGCGACGCTGACCGAACAGGCGGCGCAGCGCGCACTGAATGCGATCGAAACCGCCCGACCGATCCAGCAGGCGCTTGCCGCGGAGGCGACGCGGCTGAACGCGCAATGGGAAAGCGTGCTGCGGCGCGAGGCCGGCGTCGACGATTTCAGGGCGCTGCTGAGCGCGACGCGCGACTTTCTGGCGTCGGTTTCCGCGCGCAGCGAAGCCACCAACGCGCAGCTGCTCGAAATACTGATGGCGCAGGATTTTCAGGACCTGACCGGCCAGGTGATAAAGAAAATCACCGAGATCATCCAGATGGTCGAAACCCAGTTGCTCGCACTGCTGGTCGAAAGCCTGCCGCCCGCTCGCCGCAGCGAGGAAGCCAACTTGTTGCTGAACGGCCCGGTGATCCAGGCCGCGGGGCGCAGCGATGTCGTCACCAGCCAGGCGCAGGTCGACGATCTACTCGAAAGCCTCGGTTTTTAAGGGACGGTCGCCCGCCCGCTGCTTGCAGCATAGCTTTCAAATAAGCATCCAAAGCCCGTCTTTTTCCCGGATGCGGGCGGCGATGCCGCCCCGATAATGCCGCCATGGTCTGAGGGCCACCATGGCAGACAACAGCGAACTTGAACGCACACAGCCCGCATCGTCCCGGCGTCTTGAACAGGCGCGCGAAGAGGGGCAGGTCGCGCGCTCGCAGGAACTCGGCACTTTCGGCGTGATTGCCGCCGGTGCCGGTGCGCTGTGGCTGACCGGCGGTACCCTCGTCGACGGGCTGGCCGGCGTGATGCGCGCCGGCCTGAGCATTCCGACGGCGCTGGCGACCGATCCAGCGCTGCTGGTGCCGCAGCTCGGCGCGCTCGGTGTCGAAGCGCTGCGGGTGACGGCGCCGCTGGCGGGACTGGTGTTTGTGGCGGCGCTGGCGGTGCCGCTGGCGCTGAGCGGCTGGGTCTTCAGTTCCCGCCTGCCGGCGCCGGATTTCTCGCGTCTCGATCCACTCGACGGAATCCGCCGCATATTCTCATCGCGCGGCGTCGCCGAACTCGGCAAGGCGCTGGCCAAGGCGCTGTTGGTCGGCGGCGTTGGCGGCTGGGTGGTGTGGCAGTACAGGGACAGCCTGCTCGGTCTTGCCGCGATGCCGTTCGCGTCCGCGGTTGCGACACTCGAACGCGTCGCGGGGCTGAGTCTGCTTGCCCTCGCCGGCGCGCTGCTGGCGATCGTCGCGATCGATGTTCCCTATCAGATCTGGCAGCACGCGCAGCGCCTGCGCATGACGCATGAGGAAGTGCGGCGCGAGAACAAGGAAACGGAAGGCGACCCGCAGATTCGGGCACGCGTGCGCAGCCTGCAGCGCGAAGCTGCGCGCAAACGCATGATGAGCGAGGTGCCGAAGGCAACCGTCGTTGTCACCAATCCGACGCATTACGCGGTTGCGCTGTTCTACCGGGAAAATTCGTCGGGCGCGCCGCGCGTGGTCGCCAAAGGCAGTCACCTGCTCGCGCAGCGGATACGCGACATCGCAGTCGAGCATCGCGTGCCGATTCTCGAAGCACCGCCGCTGGCGCGCGCGCTTTACCGGCACGTCGAACTCGGCGCCGAGATTCCGGAGCGGCTCTACAGTGTGGTCGCCGAAGTGCTGGTCTACGTGTTCCGGCTGCGTCACTACATGAACTACGGCGGTCTGGCGCCGCGCATGCCGCAGGCGCTGCCGGTTCCGGCCGACCTTGATGCGGAAGCGGAGCATCGATGAATTTCGCCGGCGCGCTGACGCTGCCCACTGTCAACCGCGCGCAATTGCTGCGCGCGCTGGCCGGTCCGATTCTGATCGTCATGATCATGGCGATGATGATTCTGCCGCTGCCGCCGTTCGTGCTCGACATATTGTTCACCTTCAATATCGCGCTGGCGGTGATCGTGATGCTGGTCGCGCTGTACACGCTGAAGCCGCTCGACTTCGCGGTATTCCCGACGGTGCTGCTGGTCACTACGCTGCTGCGGCTGTCGCTGAATGTGGCCTCGACGCGCGTGGTGCTGCTCGAAGGCCATACCGGCCCGGCGGCGGCCGGCAAGGTGATCGAGGCGTTCGGCCATTTCCTGGTCGGCGGCAATTACGCCGTCGGTCTGGTTGTGTTCGCGATCCTGGTCGTCATCAATTTCGTCGTCATTACCAAGGGTGCCGGGCGCATCGCCGAAGTCAGCGCCCGCTTCACGCTCGACGCGATGCCCGGCAAGCAAATGGCGATCGACGCCGACCTCAACGCCGGACTGATCGGCGAGGACGAAGCGCGCAAGCGCCGCCAGACCATCGCGCAGGAGGCCGATTTCTACGGCTCGATGGACGGTGCCAGCAAGTTCGTGCGCGGCGACGCGGTCGCCGGCATCCTGATCATGGTGATCAATATCATCGGCGGCCTGATCGTCGGCGTATTGCAGCACGACCTCGATATCGCCACCGCCGCGCGCAATTACACGCTGCTGACGATCGGCGACGGACTGGTCGCGCAGATTCCGGCGCTGGTCATTTCGACTGCCGCCGGCATCGTCGTCAGCCGCGTCGGCAGCGACGAGCATGTCGGCGAACAATTCGTGCGGCAGCTTTTCTCCAAACCGCAGGCGCTGGCGCTGACCGCCGGCATCCTGGGGCTGCTCGGCGTGGTGCCCGGCATGCCGCACTTCGCATTTCTGATGCTGGCGGTGATACTCGGCGCCGGCGCGCGCGCGCTGCAGCGCGACGATGAAACGATGCCGACGCCGACAGTGGCACCCGCCGTTGTGCCCGTCGTCGAACCGGCAGAAGCGAGCTGGAGCGACGTGGTGCCGGTCGACATCGTCGGTCTCGAGGTCGGTTACCGCCTGATTCCGCTGGTCGACAATCTGCAGGGCGGCGAACTGCTGCGCCGGATCAAGGGCATTCGCAAGAAATTCGCGCAGGAAATCGGCTTCCTGCCGCCGGCGGTGCATATCCGCGACAACCTCGAGCTGCGGCCCAATGCCTACCGCATCACGCTGAAGGGCGTCGAGATCGGACGCGGCGAAGCGTTCACCGGCATGTTTCTGGCGATCAATCCCGGCCGCGTGCTGGGCGAAGTCCCCGGCACACCGACCACCGATCCGGCATTCGGCCTGCCGGCGCTGTGGATCGAAACGCGGCTCAAGGAGCAGGCGCAGGCGCTTGGTTATACCGTCGCCGACGCCAGCACGGTGGTTGCGACCCATCTGAACCACCTGGTCTATACCCACGCCGCCGAACTGCTCGGCCGCCAGGAAGTGCAGGCGCTGCTCGATCATATGGCGAAGGAAATGCCGAAGCTGGCCGAAGACCTGGTGCCCAAGCTGCTGCCGCTGGCAACGCTGCAGAAAGTGCTCGCCAACCTGCTCGAGGAGGGCGTTTATATCCGCGACATCCACTCGATCGTGGAAACCCTTGCCGAGCATGCGCCGCGCGTGCAGGACGTCGGCGAATTGACCGCGCTGGTGCGGATCGCGCTCGGCCGCAGCATTGTCTACCAGATGTTCCCGGGCGGCGGCGAGATGCAGGTGATGGCGCTGGCGCCGGAGCTCGAGCGCCTGCTGCTGCAGGCGTCGGCGGCAGGCGGCGAGCCGACCGGCATCGAACCCGGCCTCACCCAGATGCTGGTGCGCGAAACAACTGCGGCCGCCCAGCAGCTTGAAAGCATGGGATTGCCGCCGGTGTTGCTGACGCCGCACAACCTGCGCGCCGGGCTGTCGCGGCTGTTGCGCCGCTCGCTGCCGCAATTGAAGGTCATCTCGCACGCCGAGGTGCCGGATTCCAAACGCATCAAAGTGACAATCGTCATCGGGAGCAAATAACACATGAATGCACGCAAATTCTTTGGAGCGAATTCAAGCGAAGCGCTGCGCGAGGTCAAGCGTGCGCTGGGTGCCGACGCCGTGGTGCTGGCCAACCGCCGCGTCGGCGGCCAGGTCGAAATCACCGCGCTGGCGCCGGAAGCGCTGGCCCGCCTGACGAGCGGCGCTTCTTCGTCCGCCGCTCCGCCCGAAGCTGCGCCCGCGGCGTTGCGCAAAAATCCGCGCGGCGGTACGCCGCCGGAGCGCCCTGCGCCGCCGCCATCGGCGGCATGCAGCGAGCCGTCGGTGGCGCACCTGATGTCCGAACTGAAGGCGCTAAGGGGAACCATGGAGAGCCAGCTCGCCGGCATCGCATGGAGCGATCTGCAGCGGCGCGAACCGCTGCGCGCGCGCCTGCTGCGCGAGATGCTCGGCAGCGGATTCACGCCGGCGCTGGCGCGCCTGCTGGCTGACGGCTCGCCGGCCGGCCGTGATTACGAGGATACGATCCAGTGGGCGCAGGCGGTGCTCGCGCGCAATCTGCTGGTCGCCGACGACGATGAAATCGTCGCGCGCGGCGGCGTCTACGCGCTGGTCGGCCCGACCGGCGTCGGCAAGACCACGACCACGGCCAAGCTCGCGGCGCGCTGCGTGGTACGCCACGGCGCGGAGCGGCTGGCGCTGCTGACCACCGACGGCTACCGCGTCGGCGCCCATGAGCAATTGCGCATCTACGGCAAGATTCTCGGCGTCGCAGTGCACGCGGTGCGCGACGCCGAGGATCTGCGCGTGCGACTGGCCGAACTCGGCGGCAAGCACCTGGTATTGATCGACACCATGGGCATGGGACAGCGCGACCGGCAGGTCGCGGAACAGACCGGTATGCTGACGGAATGCGGCGTGCGGCGTCTGCTGCTGCTGACGGCGACCGCCGGCGCCGAGCAACTGGAGGACGTGGCGCGTGCCTACCGCGGCGACGGCATTCATGGCGCGATCCTGACCAAGGCCGACGAGGCGGTCAGCATTGCCGGCGCGCTCGACGTCGCGCTGCGCTACAAGCTGACATTGCATTATGCGGCGAACGGCCAGCGCGTGCCGGAAGATCTGCATCCGGCGCGCTGCGAATATCTGGCGCACCGCGCGCTGCGGCCACGGCCGGCCGATACCGCCGGCGGCCTGACCGACGCCGAAGTGCCGTTCATGCTCGGCCGCCTGGCCGGCGCAGCGGCGCGGCCAACGGAGATGACATTTGCATAACGCGCGCGGCGATCAGGCGGCAGGCCTGCGGCGGCTGTGCGGTGGCCTGCCGCGGCAGGTGATCAACATCGCCGCCGCGAACCGCGGCGCGGGACGTACCACGTTCGTGATCGGCCTCGCGCTGGCGCTCGCCGCGCTGGGACGGCGCGTGCTGGTGATCGACGAAAACAGCGGCATTGGCAACATCAACGACAGGTTGGGACTCGGTCTGCGCTACGACTTGTGGCACGTGCTGTGTGACGGGCGGCGGTGGACGGAAGTGGCGCAGCCGGCGCATCCACGGATCAGCGTGCTGCCGGCGGCGCGTGCCGCACGGATGTGGCGCAGCGTGCCAAGCCGGTCCCGCGCCGCGGCGCTGGCGCAGATTGCCGCCGCCGCCGATGTCGTGCTGGTCGACGCCGCGCCTGGCAGTGCGGGTGGCGCGTGGGAAATCGCGGGCGAAGCGCGACACTGGGTGCTGCTGCCGACGGGCGCGGCGGCGGTGACCGCCGCTTACGCGCTGATCAAGCGCATCGCGCGGTCGGACGACCGCCGCATCGAGGTGGTGGTGGCGGGCGCGCGCAGCGCGGCCGAGGGCGCGGCGATCCACGCCAATCTCGCGGCGGTGGCGCGGCGCTATCTGAAACTGACACCGGCGCTGTCCGGCGTCTGGGCTGCAGACCATGCCGCGGCGGCGGCATTGTGCGCCGGCCGCGGCATTTCGATCGTTGATGCGGAACATCCGCTGGCTCGATGCGGCGCCGACTTCGCCAGCCGTCTGGTCGGCGTCACCGCGGAAAGCATGGCGACGGTCGTCGAGCCGTGGCTTACCGGAAGCAGGCCACCGAAACTGGCGGCCGCTGCATGGGGAATGCCGTGAGCAAGGGCATCAAGACTGCGGAACGGCGGGGTGCCGACGCCCCCATGCCGTACGACAGCGGACCGGTCCGCAACCGCGACAACTGGGTGCGCGAATACGCGCCTCTGGTAAAACGCATCGCGCATCATATGATGGCGCGCCTGCCGGCGAGCGTCGAGCTCGACGACATCATCCAGGCCGGCATGATGGGATTGCTCGATGCGATCAACCGCTTCGAAGAGAATCGCGGCGCACGCTTCGACACCTATGCCGCGCAGCGCATCCGCGGCGCGATTCTGGACGAGTTGCGCGAACACGACTGGCTGCCGCGCGGGGTGCGCAGGGACATGCGGCGTATCGAAAAGGCGATCCGCTCGCTGGAGCAGCGTCACGGACGCGCTGCGACCGAACCCGAAGTCGCGCGCGAACTGGAGATTTCGCTCGAACAATACCAGCAGCTGCTGCAGAATGCGCGCGGCTGCCAGATTTTCCATTTTGAGGATCTGGTCGACACCGACGACGGACAGTTTCTGGAACGGCAGACCGTCGAGCAGCCCGATCCGGGCCCGCTCGAACATCTGCTCAACGAAAACATGCGTGAACATCTGAGCGCCGCGATCGACAGGCTGCCCGAGCGTGAAAAGCTGGTGATGAGCATGTATTACGAGCGTGAACTGAATCTGCGCGAGATCGGCGCCGTGCTCGGCGTATCGGAGTCGCGCGTATGCCAATTGCATACCCAGGCGATCGCGCGGCTGCGCTCGCAAATACGAGAACAATGGGCCTGATGTGGCGCGCCTCGACCCCAGTACATTTGCCGGCCTCGGCCTCGCACTCGCCGGCATCATCGGCGGGCAGCTGCTGGAGGGCGGCAACCCCGCCTCGCTGGTGCAGGGCGCCGGCTTCTGCATCGTTTTTCTGGGCACCATCGGCGCCGTTCTCGCGCAGACGCGCCTGTCGACATTTGTCGATGGCGTGAAGCTTGGCTGGTGGACTTTGTCCGTGCCGGCGGTTGAACCGCAGCGCACGATGCGCGACGTCACGCGCTGGGCCGAAATCGTGCGCAAGGAAGGGTTGCTCAAACTGGAAGGCGAACTGCGGCCGACCGTCGAGCCGTTCACGCGGCGCGGACTTGAGTTGCTGATCGACGGCGGCAGCCCCGATGATCTGCGCGACATCATGGCGCTCGAGATCGCCGCCTACGAGGAGCGGCTGCGCCAGGCTGCACGGATCTGGGATGCGGCCGGCGGTTATGCGCCGACCATCGGCATCCTCGGCGCGGTGCTGGGGCTGATCCAGGTCATGCAGAACCTGTCCGACCCGTCGCGGCTCGGCGCCGGGATCGCCGTCGCGTTCGTGTCGACGATCTACGGTGTTGCTTTGGCCAATCTATTGTTCCTGCCGATCGCCAACAAAGTGCGCGCGCTGATTGCTGAACGGGTGCGGTTGCACGAGATGCTGGTGGAGGGGCTGGCGGCGATCGCCAACGGCGACCATCCACGCCTGATTACACGCCGGTTGCAGGGGTATTGCGGCTGATCCGGACATGGCGCGCCGACGCAAAACCTATGTCGACCGCCGCCAGTCCGATGGACACGAGCGGTGGCTGATCTCGTACGCGGACTTCATCACCCTGATGTTCGCGGTGTTCGTCGTGCTCTACGCGGTCTCCAGTCTGAGCGAAGCAAAATACAAACGGCTGTCACAGGCGATCGGCGAGGCATTCGGTGCGGCTGTGCCCTCTGTGGCGGGCGCTCCCGGCAGACAACCGGCAACAGTGCCAGGTGCGCACAAGGCGGCTGCCCCAGGTGGCAATGGCGGCGATGCCGCCGGCGGCGCGCTGCGCGAACTCGCGCAGCACCTGACCGAAGCGATGGCGCCGCTGGTCGCGAGCGGCGACGCGCGCGTGCTGACCAGCCCGGGCGGCATCAGGGTCGAACTGAACGCGGGATTATTGTTCAAGTCGGGCGAAGCGCAGCTGCAGGAGGATTCGAAACATCTGATGGAAACCGTCGCGATGGTGCTGGTGCGCAACGGCAGCCTGCCGGTGCAGGTCGAAGGGCACACCGACGACGTGCCGGTCGCCGGCGTGCAGTTTCCCTCGAACTGGGAATTGTCGTCGGCACGCGCCAGCAGCGTGGTGCGCGCGCTGGTTGACGGTGGCGTTGATCCGCGACGGCTGGTCGCGAAGGGATATGCGGAATATCAGCCGCTCGAATCGAACGCGACGACTGCCGGCCGCGCCCGCAATCGGCGCGTGGTGCTGAGCATACTGGCGGCGCCCGATTCCCCTGCGCCCCCTGCGTCGGCCGGGCCGGCGCAGCCGCCTGCAATCGTGTTGCCGCCGCCGGTGCCGCAGCGCTGACCGGAGGTCGTTGGTTGAAACGTTGAAAAGATTTTAAGCGGTCGCCAGACGGCGCGCGCCATGGGGCGCAGCGGGCTGTCCGGTGGCAGAATAAAGCGGCGCCGCGTGCGAGCCCTGACGCAGCACCGCCAGCGCCTGTTCGGTGGCGGCCAGCCGCCAGTTGATCAACTGTCCCACTGTGTGATTGAGACCCTGGGTGCGGGCGGCGCCGCGCCGCAGCCGCTGCCAGAGGCTGGTATTTTGCGGATGCTTGTCCAGAAACGATTCGATGCCCGCGCGCCCGGGAGCGAACCCGCCGGCGGTCAGCGCGCGGTTGCGTGCGTCGACCAGCGCGGCGATCCGATGGGTGGCTTCCGCCTTGCGCAGCGTGATGTGCTGCAACGTGTCGGCGTCCTGAGCCAGCAGCGCCGCGCGCTCTTCGGCGAGCAGCGCCGCAAACGATTCGACCGCTGTGCATTCGCATGCCAGATTGTGCACAACGGCAACCGCCGCGGCGGCGGTGCTATCGGCATGTTCAGCGGCGCTCGAAGTGATGGTCATGCTTTCGGTTGCAGCAGTTCGCGTGCAGTTTCGATCAGCTTGTCGGCGATCGCGCCGGGATCGATTTTAAGCCGACCTTCGCTGATCGCCTGCTTGATTTCCGCAACGCGCGCCGGGTCGAACGCCTCGGAGCCGCCCTGCAGTTCCTGGGACAACGTCTGCAATTGCGCCGCGAGCGGGCTCAGATGGACGTCCGTATTGCTGGTGTCGGCGGCAGACGTGGCGTTGCCGCCCGGCTTTTTTGGCGCCCCGGCTCCGGTCTTTATTTCGCCGCCGAGCGGCGAAGTCAACGACGGATCGATCTTCATGGAAAGCTCGTTTGACAATCCCTTGTTGTCTGCTTTACGGCATGCCGCGGGGAAACTTTAGCCGCGCTTTATCTCCCTGATTCCGGGGCGGGTTGCGGCCGGAGGCGCTGAGGAGTTGAGGAGCGGTATCAGTAACTTACTTCAACAAGACTGCCGGCGCGCGCGATTCCGCTCACCGTCTGGCCGGAGCCGGTCTGGACTCTGGCCAGTTGGCCTTCGGCCGCATTGTTGACGGCGCGTCCCTCGGAAGTGACCCGAAAGCCACGCCCGCTTGTCACCAGCTGCACGGTCTGCCCCTGCTGCACGGCGAGCGGCGTGCGCAGCATGTCCTGGCGCAGCGGCTGGCCGGCGGCGACGCTGACAGCAAGTGTCTTGCCGGCGGCCAGTTGCGGGCTGGTTACGATGCCGGCCGGCAGCTGGGTCAAGTCGCCGCTGAGCATCATGAGGTCTGTGACCGCGACTGTCTGCCCCTGTTGCAGCGGCCGCGCGGTTGCCACATAGCCGGCGGTGACGTGGACCGTTACCGGGACATAGACGGTCCATGCCGTCGCGCCGACACAGCGCACGCCGACGGTGGAGTTTCCCCACAGCCGCGCACCGGCGGGCAGAAAGGCCTCCGGTGCGGGGCAGGCGGCGAGCGCAATGCGGGTATCGGGCGCACGGACTGAATAACTGACAGTACCGGGCAGGCCGATGGTTTCGCGTTGCAGGAACTGCCTGACAACGGTGGTGAGCGCGGTGGAATCCAGCGCTGCGACAGGCTGCGCGCCGGCGCTCGCGGCGGCGCTGACGATCAGGGCCATCAGAATTTTCCGCACCGCCATGGACGTCCCCTGCGAAGAATTATCGGATGGCAGCATCAGACCACGTGCGCACGGCGCGTGATGTCCCGAATTGGGGGCAGGATTGGCCGCTTATCGGAGTTTGACCGAAGGCGGCGGGGGCTTAAGCTTCGATCGACTTCATTGACACGGATTGCCGCGGCAACGAGTGAAACGATGCAGAAAATCGACGGCATCTTCGATCTTCAGCAGCAGCTGTTGAGCCTGCGCGCGCAACGCCAGCAATTGCTGGCTTCCAATATCGCCAATGCCGATACGCCGAACTACAAGGCGCGCGACATCGATTTTGCGAAAGCACTGGCGCTGGCAACATCCGCCGCCGGCGCGGCTGGCGGGCCGGTCGAACTGGCGCGCACCAGCTCCACGCATCTCGCGGGTGCGACCGGCGAATCTGTCGGCGGCGTGCCGGTGCAATATCGCGTGCCGACCCAGCCCAGTGTTGACGGCAACACCGTCGAACCGGATTACGAACGCGCGCAATTCGTCGATAACGCGCTGCATTACGAAACCGACCTGACCGTGCTCAATGCCCAGATCAAAGCGGTGCTCACCGCGATCCAGGGATAGACGAAGGGAAACCCGCCATGTCACTCGATGCCGTGCTCGATATCGCCAGTTCCGCGCTGACCGCGCAATCGCAGCGCCTCAACGCGGTTGCCAGCAATCTTGCCAATGCCGACAGCGCGACCGGCCCGGACGGCCAGCCGTATCACGCCAAGCAGGTCGTGTTCGGTTCGGCGCTGGTATCGGCGCAGGGTGCGACCGGCGTGCGCGTGACCGGCGTAATCCAGGATCCGTCGCCGATGCGCGAGGTCTACGATCCCAAAAACCCGCTCGCCGACGACAAGGGCTACGTGACGATGCCGAACGTCGACGTGATCGGAGAAATGGTCAACATGATTTCAGCATCGCGCGCGTACGAAGAGAACGTCGATATGATGAATACCGCGAAGTCCCTGATGTCGAAAACGCTCACGCTCGGGCAATAAGGAGAAATGCCATGACAGCTTCCGTTCAGAACGATCTGACCAGCACGTCCGCAGCGGCCGCGCTGAATGCTTCCACGGCCAGTTCCGCGCAGGACCTGCAGAACCAGTTCCTGACGCTGCTTGTGACCCAGATGCAGAATCAGGATCCGCTCAATCCGATGGACAACTCCGAACTGACTTCACAGCTGGCACAGATCAGTACCGTCGGCGGCATCAATCAGCTGAACACCACGCTGCAGTCGCTCGCGTCAAATGTCGGCGCACAGCAGTCGCTGCAGGCGGCGGCGCTGGTCGGCCACGGCGTGATGGTGCAGGGAAACCAGCTATCGTTGTCGGGAGGCAATGCGGTGTTTGGCGTCAGCCTGCCGCAGGACGTCACCAGCATGGTGGTCACGATCAAGGACGGCGCCGGCAATGTCGTCGATCAGATGGATGTCGGCGCGCAAAGTGCGGGCACGGTATATCTGCAATGGGATGGTTCAACCAGCGCCGGCGGCACCGCGTCCGACGGCAACTACACTTTCAGCGTCACGGCCAGCGCAAACGGGACTTCCGTCACCGCGACGCCGTTGAGCTACGGCCTGGTCAACGGAGTCACGCCGGGATCAAACGGCACGGCGCTGACCGTCCAGGGCATAGGCAGCGTCCAATTGTCGAACATCAAGCAGATCATCTAGGAAGGAGAAACTTTCATGAGCTTTCAACAAGGCCTCAGCGGACTGGACGGCGCGAGCAAGGCGCTCGATGTCATCGGCAACAATGTCGCCAACGCGAATACCGTTGGCTTCAAATCCTCGGACGCCCACTTCGGGGACGTTTACGCCAATTCGCTGGGCGGCGCGGGCTCCAACCAGGTTGGTATCGGCACGTCGGTGGAGACGGTGATGCAGAATTTCACGCAGGGCAACATCACCACCACCAGCAATCCGCTCGACCTGGCGATCAACGGCCAGGGTTTTTTCCGGATGAGCGACAGCGGCGCGATTACCTACGCCCGCAACGGACAGTTCCATCTCGATGCCTCCGGTTACATCGTAGACGACAACGGCCGCAATCTGACCGGCTATCCGGTTGACGCCAATGGCAATATCGTGCAGGCGGCGCCGGTAGACCTTCAGGTGGTGACCAGCACACAGTCGCCCAAAACGACAACCCAGGCCACCGCCAATTTCAATCTTCCCGCAGGCGCGACGGCAATCACGGCGGCGTTCGATCCGACCGATCCGACCACATACACAAATTCGACGTCGTTTTCAGTTTATGACAGCCAGGGTTTCGCGCATACGGTGGCGCTCTATTTCGCGAAGACCGCGACGAGCAATGACTGGAATGCCTATGCGACCGTGGACGGGACGGCGACCAGCTACGTCAACCTCGGCGCCGGCGCCGGCAATCCTGCAGTCGTCGATTTCGGCGGCTCGGGAGCGATGACGACGGCGATGCCGCTCAACGTTTCGATCGACCTGGCCGGCATCACGACCGCGCTGGGCGGCGCCACTTCCGCGAACTCGCCGCTCGCATTCACGCTTGATTTCGGCGGCACCACGCAATTCGGTTCGCCGTTCAGCATCAATTCGCTGACGCAGGACGGCTACGGTTCCGGCCAGTTGACCAATATCTCAGTCAGCGTCGATGGTGTGATTCTCGGCAACTATTCAAACGGCCAGTCGACGTCGCTCGGACAGGTGGTGCTCGCTAATTTCAATAATCCGAACGGTCTGGCGCCGCTCGGCGGCAGCCAGTGGGCTGAGACCTCGGCCTCCGGGTTGCCACAAGTTGCGCCTCCCGGCACCAGCAATCTCGGCGTATTGCAGTCAGCTGCAGTCGAGGAATCGAACGTCGACCTGACTACTCAACTGGTTGACATGATAACGCTGCAGCGCGATTACCAGGCCAATGCGCAGAGCATCAAGACCCAGGACACCGTGCTGCAGTCGCTGGTCAATCTGCCGTAAGCCGGCACGAATCGGGAAATGTCGGTGGAGATTGTGGAGGTGCGATGGACAGGATGATTTATATCGCGATGACCGGTGCCGCGCACATGGCCGAACGGCAGGCGACGATCGCGCACAACCTCGCCAACGCCAGCACCACCGGTTACCGCGCCGATATCAGCGCGTTCCGCGCCGCCTATGTCAACGGCGCGGGTCTGACGACGCGCGCATTCGTCGTCGATTCAACGGCGGGCGCTGATCTGACGCCGGGCCCGATCCAGGAAACCGGGCGCAATCTGGATGTGGCAGTGGCGGGCGATGGCTGGATCGCAGTGCAGATGGAAGACGGTTCCGAGGCCTACACGCGTGACGGCAGCCTGCAGGTGGACGCCAGCGGCCTGTTGCAGACGCACGATGGACGCAACGTGCTGGGCGACGGCGGCCCGATCACGCTTCCGCAGGACACGCAGGCGGTAATCGGCCGCGACGGCACGGTATCTGCGGTGCCGAACGGCAATCAGCCGAACACGGTCAGCACCGTCGGAAGGATCAAGCTGGTCAATCCCGAGCCCGCGCAATTGACGAAGGGAAGCGACGGGCTGTTTCACCTTGCCGGCGGTGAACCGGCGGAGGCTGACGCCGGCGTGTCGCTGGTGACGGGAGCGCTCGAAGGCAGCAATGTCAACGTGGTTTCCGCGATGGTCGACATGATCGAGTCCGCGCGCCAGTACGAAATGAACATGAGCCTGTTGCAGAACGCCGACCAGAACGAACGCGCTGCGGCACAGACGCTGTTGATCAACAGCTGACGAACGGAGTTAAAGGAGAACCCGATGATCCGATCGCTGTGGATCGCCAAAACCGGAATGGACGCCCAGCAGACCCAGCTCGACGTCATTTCCAACAATCTTGCCAACGTCAGCACCAACGGTTTCAAGCGCGCGCGCGCGGTGTTCGAAGACCTGCTGTACCAGACGATCCGCCAGCCTGGCGCGCAGTCGTCGCAGCAGACGCAGATTCCGTCCGGGCTGCAGATCGGCACCGGCGTCGAGCCGGTCGCGACCGAACGCATTTTTACGCAGGGCAATCTGCAACAGACCGGCAATTCGCTCGATATCGCGATCAACGGCCAAGGTTTTTTCCAGGTGCTGCTGCCGGACGGCACCACCGCCTATACGCGCGACGGCTCGTTTCAGCTCAACAGCCAGGGGCAGGTAGTGACCGCGAGCGGCTATCCGCTACAGCCGCAGGTGACGATCCCGAATAACGCGCAGACCATTACCATCGGCAAGGACGGCACGGTGTCGGTGCTGCAGGCGGGACAGGCCACGCCGACCCAGGTCGGCACGATCCAGCTCGCCAATTTCATCAATCCCGCCGGGCTTCAGGGCATGGGCGAAAACCTGTATCTGGAAACCGCGTCGTCGGGCACGCCGACCGTCGGCCAACCCGCCGCCAACGGGCTCGGCTCGCTGAGCCAGGGTTATGTCGAGACCTCCAACGTCAACGTCGTGGAGGAACTGGTCAACATGATCCAGACCCAGCGCGCCTACGAGATCAACTCCAAGGCGGTGCAGACCGCAGACCAGATGCTGGAACGGTTGAGCCAGATCTGACGGTACAGCCGCGATGAGCCGCCGCACGGTTTTTTTTACTCTGGCTTTTTCCGCCGTCGCGGCGGGCTGCGCGACTGCGCCGTCCACGATCGTGCACCAGCCGCTGACGGCGCGTCCGGCGCCGGCGGCGAATGCGTCCGCAAACGGTGCGATCTATCAGGCGGGCAACACCTACCATCCACTGTTCGAAGATCACCACGCGCGCTATGTCGGCGACACCCTGATCATCCAGATCGCCGAAAAGATGCAGGCCGACAAAAATTCGGAAACCCAGTATTCGAAGACGGGGTCGACCAAGTACGGGGTCAATACACTGACCGGCCTGCCGGGCACCAGCCTGCTCAATTCGTCGGTTGACGCCAGCTCTGCTCACGCGTTCGACGGCAAGGGGCAGGCGACGGCCAACAATGATTTTACCGGGACCATCGCGGTCACCGTCACCGATGTCTATCCGAACGGCAATCTGGTGGTGTCGGGAGAGAAGCAGATCGCGATGGCGCAGGGCACCGAATACATCCGGTTTTCGGGCGTCGTCGATCCGCATTTCGTCGATTCCACCAATACTATCAACTCGACCCAGGTCGCCGACGCGCGCATCGAGTACAAGGCCAACGGCGTGATCGACGAAGCGCAGGTTGCGGGCTGGCTGGCGCGTTTCTTCCTGAGCTTCCTGCCATTCTGAGGGCCGCATGAGGTGTTCTGACCGTAGACGTGGTGCGATCGGACTGCGCATCGTGGCATTGCTCGCCGGCGCCCTGATACTGGCGATGACAGCGCATGCCGAGCGCATCAAGGACCTGGTGTCGATACAGGGCATGCGCGACAACCAGCTGATCGGGTACGGCCTGGTGGTCGGGCTCGACAACAGCGGCGACCAGACCACGCAGACGCCGTTCACGGTGCAGAGTGTGATCAGCATGCTGTCGCAGCTCGGCGTCAATGTGCCGGCCAGCGTCGGCAGCACGATGCAGCTGAAGAATGTCGCCGCAGTGATGGTCACGGCGGCGCTGCCGGCATTTGCGGCCACCGGCCAGACCATCGACGTCACGGTATCGTCGCTCGGCAACGCAAAGAGCCTGCGCGGCGGCACGCTGCTGATGACGCCGCTGAAGGGCGCCGATGGTCAGGTTTATGCGATGGCGCAGGGCAGTGTCGCGGTCGGCGGCGCCGGCGCCTCCGCCAACGGCAGCAAGGTGCAGATCAATTCGCTGTCCACCGGCCGCATCCCGGCCGGCGCCACTGTCGAACGCGCCGTCAGTTCGCCGCTGGGGCAGGGCCAGTACATTGAACTCGAATCCAACGATACCGATTTCACCACTGTCGCCAAAATCGTTGCCGCGATCAACGCCAAAATCGGCGCCGGCACCGCGGCGGCGGTCGACGGCCGCGTGGTGCGCGTCGTTGCGCCGGTCGATGCCAACGCGCGCGTTGCGTTTCTGGCCGACGTCGAGAATATCGAAGTTACGCCGGGCGCCGGCGCGGCCAAAATCATTCTCAACGCGCGCACCGGCTCGATCGTGATGAACCAGAACGTGACCGTCGATGCCTGCGCGGTTGCGCACGGCGGCCTTGCCGTGATCGTTGCGACCGAGCCGGTGATCAGCCAGCCGGGCCCGCTGTCGTCGGGGACGACGGTGCAGGCGGAGCGTTCCGATATCGTGGTACAGCAGGAAAAAGGCAGTCTGATCATGGTGCCGGCGGGAGTTTCGCTGGCAGAGGTCGTCAAGGCCTTGAATGCGCTGGGCGCGACGCCGCAGGACCTGGTCGCGATCCTGCAGGCGATGAAGGCGGCGGGCGCGTTGCACGCCGAACTGGAGATCATCTGAAATGGCGATCGACAGTGCGGCCGGCGCGTCAGCGGCGCTGTCGATCGATGCACACGCACTGGACGGCCTGAAGTTGCGCGCCCAGAACGATCCGCAGGGCGCGGTCAAGCAGGCCGCGCAGCAGTTCGAGGCGTTGTTTTTGCAGATGATGCTGAAGACGATGCGCGAAGCGGGCGGCACGCAGGACGGGCCGTTCGACGGCGAACAGACCCGCTTCTACACTTCGATGCTCGACCAGCAGATCGCGCAGGAGATGTCCAAGCGCGGCACGGGCCTTGCTGACGTGATCACGCGCCAACTGTCGCAGACGACGACCACGCCGGCGGCTGTCGGCAATCCAAATCCGGCACCGGCGTCAACATCGCCCGCCGGCGCACGCGCGCAGCAGTTTGTCAGCCAGATGTGGCCGTACGCGGCACAAGCCTCCCAGAGCACCGGCGTACCGCCTCAGTTCATCCTGGCACAGGCCGCGCTCGAAAGCGGCTGGGGGCAGGGCGAAATCAGATCCGCGGGCGGATCGAACACCTACAACCTGTTTGGGATCAAGGCCGACGCCGGATGGAGCGGCCCGACCGCCGAGGTGACGACGACCGAATATGTAAACGGCGCGCCGCAAAAAATCACCGCGCGTTTCCGCGTCTATGGCTCTTATGCCGAAGCATTCCAGGACTACGCGCAGCTGCTGACTTCGCAGCCGCGCTACAGCGAGACACTGGCGCAGGGAAGCGACGCCGCGGATTTCGCACGCGGCCTGCAGCAGGCCGGCTATGCGACTGATCCGATGTACGCGGACAAGCTGGTGCGCATCATCAACAGCAACGCGCTGCGCCAGGGCTTGGCGGGGTAACTGCCGGCGACGGAATAAATTTTTACCGCGCGCTGCCGTAAACGATGGACGACGCGGTGCAACCACAGGAATTTACGGTGACCACCAACATTCTCGGGATCGGACTGTCAGGGCTGAACGCCGCCCAGCTCGGTTTGGCCACGACCGGGCACAATATTTCCAACGCGAACACGCCCGGTTACAACCGCCAGGCCATCGAGCAGGCGACCGTGCTGCCGCTGTTCACCGGTTCGGGCTATATCGGACAGGGCACCCAGGTCGTCTCGATCCAGCGCGTCTACCAGCAGTACGTCGCCAACCAGGTCAATGAAGCGCAGACGCAAAGCTCGGCGCTCGACACTTACCAGACCTGGATTTCACAGGTCGATAACCTGTTCGGAGATGCGAACACCGGCCTGACTTCGTCGCTGCAGGATTTTTTCTCGAACGTGCACAACGTCGCCAACGATCCCACCGACAGCGCTGCACGCGCGTCGATGCTAGCGTCGGGGCAGACGCTGGCGCAGAAATTCCAGTCGCTGGGGCAGCAGTTGACGCAGACCAACAGCGACGTGAATTCACAGATCACCTCGACGGTCGCCCAGATCAACGCCTACGCGTCCCAGGTCGCCCAACTCAACAAGGCCATCATATCGGCCCAGGGAACGGCGAGCGGCCAGCCGCCAAATGACCTGCTCGACCAGCGCGACCAGCTGGTCAACCAACTGAACCAGCTGGTGCGCACGACGGTGGTGCAGGAATCGAACGGCAATTACGATCTGTTCATCGGCAGCGGACAGGCGTTGGTCGTCGGCATCCAGAACTATGCATTGTCCGCGGTCAACAGTCCCGACGATCCCGGCCGATTGACGGTTGCGCTCACCACTGCCGGCAACAATGTGCTGCTGCCGGAGAGCAGCCTGAACGGCGGCACACTGGGCGGACTGCTGACGTTCCGCGACCAGACGCTGGGGCCGGCGCAGAACCAGCTGGGCCGGATCGCGCTCGCGCTGGCGACCAGCTTCAACAACCAGCAACAACTGGGGCAGGATCTGAACGGCGCGCTCGGCAGCGCGTTCTTCAACGTGCCGGCTCCGCAGGTCATCCCGAACACGACCAACGCCGGCACCGCGCAGATCGCGAGCTCGATTGTCGACGGCGACGCGTTGACCGCCAGCGACTATGCACTCTCCTTCGACGGCACGAATTACACACTGACGCGCCTGTCGGACAACACTCAGCAGACGATCACGCCCGCCAGTCTTGCGGCTGGCGTTACCATCGACGGATTCAGTTTGCAGTTGACCGGCGGCACGCCGCAGGCTGGTGACAGTTTCCTGATCCAGCCGACGATCAACGGCGCGGCGCAGAGCGGCGTCGCGATCAGCAATCCTGCGCAAATCGCCGCTGCAGCACCGATACGCACACAGGCGAGTGCCGCGAATCTCGGCGACGCGACGATCAGCGCACCGACGGTCGATCCACCAGCGCCGCCGAATGCCAACCTGCAGCAGCCGGTGACGATCACGTTCACCGGCGCGGCGACTTTCGACGTCAGCGGCGCCGGCACCGGCAATCCGACCGGCGTTGCCTACACCTCGGGCGGTGCCATCAGCTACAACGGCTGGAGCGTCGCCATCAGCGGCACGCCCAAGGCGGGTGACACCTTCACCATCATGCCCAACATTGGCGGCAGCGGCGACAACAGCAATGCGCTGCTGCTGGCCGCGCTGCAGAACCAGAATGCGGTAAACAGCGGCACCCAGTCGTACCAGTCGGCCTATGCCAGCCTGGTCGCCGACATCGGCGTCCAGGCCAGCAGCGTCCAGAACAACCAGGCGACGCAGGCCGCGGCGCTGTCGCAGGCGACGCAGCTGCAGCAGTCGATTTCCGGCGTCAACCTCGACGAGGAAGCGGCGAAGCTGCTCAACTACCAGCAGGCCTACCAGGCGGCGGCCAAGCTGATTCAGATTTCGGACACCGTTTTCCAGTCGCTGCTCGATCTCGGCAGCAGTTAGGAATAAATCCCCATGCGCATCAGCACCAATACGGTCTATGACCTCGGCCTTGCCCAGATCCAGAATCAGGAATCGCGGCTGCTGAACACACAGCAGCAGATCTCGAGCGGCAAGCGCATCCTGACCCCCGCCGACGATCCGATCGCCGCCGCGCAGGCGCTCGAAGTGCAGCAGTCGATCGCGGTCAACAGCCAGTATCAGACCAACCAGCAGGTCGCGACCAATACGCTGGCGCTGACCAACAGCGCGCTGACCGGCGTTACCAACCTGATCCAGAGCGTGCGCGAAACCGCGGTCTCCGCCGGCAACGGAGTATTGTCCGATTCCGACAAGGCGACGCTGGCGCAGCAGTTGCAGCAGGACTATCAGCAACTGCTGACGCTCGCCAACAGCGACGACGGCCAGGGACATTATCTGTTCGCGGGCTTCCAGTCGGGCGTGCAGCCGTTCGCACAGACTCCGGCGGGGGTCGCCTATCTCGGCGACGCCGGCCAGCGCCTGATCCAGACCAATGCCGCAAGCCGCATCGCGGCCAATCTGCCGGGCTCGGACGTGTTCATGAACATCCGCAACGGCAACGGCACCTTCATCGCGCAGCCCGCCGCCGCCAACGCCGGCAGCGGCGTCATCACGCAGGGCACGGTGGCCGATCCGACCGCGCTGACCGGCGACAGCTACCAGATCAACTTCACGGTCACCACCACCGGCAGCGCCACGACGACCACTTACGATGTCGTCGATGCCACGACCGGCACCACGCTGGCGACCGCACAGCCGTACACCAGCGGCAACGCGATCAGCTTCGACGGCATGCAGGTCAACATCACCGGCGATCCGGCCGACGGCGACCAGTTCACCGTAACACCGAGCGCCAACCAGAGTATTTTCCAGACCATCTCGGACCTGATCGGAGCGCTGCAGGCGCCCGCTTCGGGGACGGCCGCCGATGCCCGGTTTGCGAACAGCCTCGGCCTCGCGCTCTCGAACCTCGACCAGGCGCTGACCAGCCTCAACGGGCAGTCGGGCGCGGTCGGCGCACGCCTCACCGAGATCAGCGACCTGACCGGCGCCAGCCAGAGCCTCGACACCCAGTACCAGCAGACGCTGTCGCAATTGCAGGACGTCGATTATGCGAAGGCCGCGACCGATCTGGCGAAATACCAGACCACGCTGCAGGCCGCGCAGCAGTCGTTCCAGTACGTGGCCGGCAATTCGCTGTTCGATTATCTTTGATTTGATTCCACGGTCCCGACCGCATTGAGCGGATCGCCCCGTATTTGGGGTCAGCCGCTCTGCTCATGGAACAGCGCGGCTGCGAAATCAAGGAGCTGTCCGAACATTCCGGCCAGCGCGTCGCCCAGATAAGGCATTACCAGCGTCAGCACGGCGATTCCTGCCAGCAGCGTCAGCGGGAATCCCACCGAGAACAGGTTGAGTTGCGGCGCGGCGCGCGTCAGCACGCCCAGCGCGAGGTTGATGATCAACAGTGCGCCGATGACCGGCAGTGCGAGCATGAAACCGCTCACAAAAATCCGTCCGCCGGACTCGACCAGATCGAGCATGATGCCGGCATGCAGATGCGGCGCCGCGATCGGCACCAGTTCGAAGCTGCCGGCGAGTGCCGACAGCAACAGCAGATGGCCGTTCAGGCTCAGGAACAACAGTGTCGCGACCATGCCCAGGAATTGCGCGATGACCGGCACGTCGCTGGCGCTGAGCGGATCGAAAAAGCTGGCGAAGCCGAGTCCCATCTGCAGTCCCGCGACTTCGCCGGCGAGGTCGACGACCGCGAAGGCGATCTGGATCGCGAATCCCATCATCGAACCGATAATGAACTGGGTCGCGAGCACGATGATGCCCGGCGCCGACCACGGCTCGATGTCGGGCACTTTGATCTGCGGCGTCAGCAGCAAAGTGACGGCGAGTGCGAGGCCGATCCGGACGCGCACCGGCACCGACGCGCTGCCGAGCAGCGGTGCCGCCGCGATCAGTCCCAGGATGCGCGTCAGTGGCCACAGAAAGCCGGCCAGCAGCGTTTGCCACTGCGCGTCGCTGAAGGAGATCACCGCCGGCCCCGCTCAGCCGATCATGCCGGGCAGTCCCTCGAACAGGCGGCGCATGTAATCGAGCATCACGTTCAGCATCCACGGGCCGACTACGATCAGGGTCACGAACAGCGCGATCAGTTTGGGGATGAAGGAAAGCGTCATCTCGTTGATCTGGGTCGCCGCCTGGAAAATGCTGACCAGCAGACCGACCGCGAGCGCGGCCAGCAGCAGGGGCGCGGAAAGCAGCAGCGTGACCTGCAGCGCCTCCTGGCCGAGGGTCATCACGGATTCGGGCGTCATCGGGATCGGGTACTTTCCGCAGGGCGCCGGTTCAGGTGTTGAAACTCTGGATCAGGGAGCCGACCAGCAGGTGCCAGCCGTCGACCAGCACGAACAGCATCAGTTTGAACGGCAGCGAGATCATCACCGGCGACAGCATCATCATCCCCATCGACATCAGCACGCTCGCGACCACGATGTCGATGATCATGAACGGAATGAAAACCAGGAACGCGATCTGAAAAGCGGTTTTCAGTTCGCTCGTCACATAAGCCGGGATCAGCACGCGCAACGGCACATCCTGCGGTTCCCTGACCGCGGGGCTATTGGACGCTTTGAGAAACAGCGCGAGATCGGCTTCCCGTGTCTGTTTCAGCATGAAGCTCTTGAGCGGGGCGGACGCGCGCTGCAGTGCTTCATCGCCACCGATCCTGTTTTCGGAGTACGGGAGATAGGCGTCACTGTAGATACGGTCGATCACCGGCGACATCACAAAAAATGTCAGGAACAGCGCGAGCCCGACCAGCACCTGATTCGGCGGCGACGTCGTGGTGCCGAGTGCGTGGCGCAGCATCGACAGCACGATGATGATGCGCGTGAATCCGGTCATCATCAGCACCGCCGCCGGCAGCAGCGTCAGACTGGTCAGCAGGATCAGGGTTTGCAGCGACAGGCTGTAGGTCTGACCGCCACCCGGTGCCGGCGTGCTGGTGATCGCCGGCAGCAGCGGCGCCGTCGCCGCGGCAGCGGCCGGAGCGGCGCCGAGCGCGAGCGCCAGGATCGCGGTCCACCACAGGCCCCGTTCAGCCATGCGGGCGGCGCTCCAATATTTGCCGCAGTTGCGACGCGAAGCCGGCGGGCGCGGGTGCTGCCTCGCCGTGCGGGAGGCGCGGCAGCGTGTGCAGCGCGGCGATATGGCCCGGCGCGATGCCGACGACCAGCCAGGTATCCTGAATTTCGAGCACGACGACCCGTTCCCGCGTTCCAATTGCGATGCCGCCGACCATCCGCAGCACCTGACTGCCTGCGCGGGGCAGCGCGTTGAGCCGCTTCATCAGCCACGCCGCGCCACCGAAAATGGCGAGGACAAAAACCAGGCCGAACGCGACCTGCAGCATGCTGGCGGCCGACAGCGGATTCGGGGCGACAGCCTGTGCTGCCTGCGCTGGACATGACATCGCCCACAGCCACAGCGCCGGGTGTGCAGGCGATTTCACCATCGATTGAGTTTCCGGATCCGTTCGGAAGGCGTGATGATATCGGTCAGGCGGATGCCGAACTTGTCATTGACGACGACCACCTCGCCCTGTGCGATCAGACAGCCGTTGACCAGCACGTCCATCGGTTCGCCGGCCATGCCGTCGAGTTCGACTACCGAGCCTTGGGCGAGCTGCAGCAGATTCTTGATCGCAATCTTGGTGCGCCCGAGCTCGACCGTCAGCTGCACCGGGATATCGAGGATCATGTCGATATCGTGCTGTGCTTCTTTCCCGCCGCTGTCCGGCGCGAATTGCTGGAACACCGGCGCGGCGACGGGCGCCGCAGCCCGGGATTGTTCGCTCAGCGCCGCCGACCAGTCGTCGGCGGCGTTCTGTTCCTGGGTGGTCGTGGGATCGGACATGACAGGGGTCTCCGGTGGGCGGTCGATAGAGATCAGACAGTAGCCACGGCGGTGGAAGCAGGATTGTTTTCAGCCGGGGCATGGCTCAACAGACGCTCGACTCTGAGTGCGTACTTTCCGTTGGAAACGCCATAACGGCACTCCATCACCGGAATGCCGTCGACTTCGGCGGTTACTGTTTGCGGCAGTTCCAGCGTCAGAACGTCGCCGACCTTCATCTGCAGCAATCTGCCGAACGTCGATTCTATCTGAGCGAGGTTGACCACCAGTTGAATCTCGGCCGCCTGCACCTGCTGGGCGAGCCGCGCCACCCAGCGCTTGTCACTTTCCATCTGTTCGCCCTGCAGGCTGCTGCACAGGGCGTCGCGGATCGGTTCGAGCATGCTGTAGGGCATGCAGATATGCATATCGGCGCTGACGTCAGTCGCGATTTCGATGCTGAATGTGGTGGTGACGACGACCTCGCTCGGTGTCGCGATGTTGGCAAACTGCGTGTTCATTTCGGAACGCAGGTATTCGAACTTGACCGAGCACACTGACTGCCAGGATTTCTCATAGCCTTCGAACACGGTGTCGAGCAGATGGTGGATGATGCGCATTTCGGTCTGCGTGAATTCGCGGCCTTCGACCCGCAGGTGGAAGCGGCCGTCGCCGCCGAACAGGTTGTCGACGACCAGGAACACCAGGTTGGGGTCGAAAATGAACAGCGCGGTGCCGCGCAGCGGCTTCATCTGCACCAGATTGAGATTGGTCGGCACCACCAGATTGCGGATGAACTCGCTGTATTTGACGACCTTGACCGGACCGACCGAGATATTGCAGGTGCGGCGCATCAGATTGAACAGCCCGATGCGCAGCAGCCGCGCGAAGCGTTCATTGATGATTTCGAGCGTCGGCATCCGCCCGCGCACAATGCGCTCCTGCTTGGCGATGTTGTAGGGACGTATGCCATGCGGATCCTGCTCGGCCTTTTTTTCCTCGGCCTCGCCGGTTTCGCCGCGCAGCAGCGCGTCGACTTCGTCCTGACTCAGAAATTCCTTGCTCATTTCAGTCGATGATGAAAGCGGTGAACAGCACGCCGCGCACCGGTCCCGGAGCATTCACGCCACCCGCGGTAGTCGCAGAAGACCGGGGAGCGGTGGCCGGCGGAGCGGCGGTTTGAGGTGGGGTAGCCTCGGGAGCGGCAGCCGGCAAAGCGGCGACCGGGGGAGTGGCCGGCGCAGCGACGGCCGGAGGAGCGGCAACCGGGCCCGGTTGAGATGAAGACAAGGTGGTGTTCACCGTGGCCAGTACTTCGTCGGCCAGTTTTTTCTTGCCGTCGGTGGTCAGCAGCTCCGCGCTGGTCTTGCTTGAAAGCAGCAGCAGTATCGCATTGCGTATCGCCGGCTCGCGCTGTTTCAGATCCTGTTCGACTTCCGGACTGCCGAGTTCGAGCGTGATATTGGTCTGCAGGTGATGGTTTTGGCCGTCGTCAGACAGCAGATTTACCGTGAAGGTATCGAGTGCCGCATATACCGGCACCACCGGCTGTGCCTTGACTTCAGGTTTTGTCGTTTCCCTGGATTTCAGTACGTACCATGCCGCGGCTCCGCCGCCGGCGACGATCACCAGCGCGAGAATCGATACCAGCAATTTTTTGCCGCCTTTGCGGGGCGCCGCCGCAGGGGCATCCGGCGCGGTTTCGGTTTTTTCCATCACGCGTTTCGAAGGATTTGTTGGTCAGCCGATTATCGGCGACCAGGCGCGCATGCCAAGCCGGGAATAACAGCGGTTTCCCGGTTTTTCTTTGCTGTTTCAGGCGAAGGTATCGACCAGAGCCGAATTGCCGGTACCCGCCGCCAGCGTCGTCACTGTTGCCGGCGCGGCGCGGCGCGACGAGGTGCCGTCGGCTGCATCGGGCTGTTGCGTTGTGGAGGAATCATCGTATCGCGGCTGGCCGCCGACGCTGGCGTTGCCGAGAGCGATGCCGGCGTCGGCCAGCATGTCGCGTAGCCGCGGCAGCGCGGCTTCCAGCGCGTCGCGCGTCGCCGCGTGCGGCGCGATGAATTGCACCGCCGCCTGATCGTGCTGGTCCCCGGTCAGGGAAACGCGGATTTCGACCGGACCGAGGTCGGGCGGATTGACTTTCAATTCGGCGCTGTGCGCATGCTCGTTCACCATCCAGACGACCGTCGCGCCGACCTGTGTTTGCCACGCCGACGATCCGACCATGTCGTTGACCGTCACTGTCGAATGCGCCGCCGGAACCCCGGCCGTCGGTGCCGGCTGAGGCATGATGGCCGCCGTCGTTGCCGAAGCTGCGATATCCGCTGCCGTTGCCTTCGACGCTGGCGCGGTTGCGGCATGCGCCGCCCCATCATCAATCGGGGCGGACGGAGCAGCAACGGTTGCCGCCTGTCCGGAAGCAAGCTGCGGCCCCGGTTTGCCATCGGTCGGCTGCGTCTGATCCGCGGCGGTCGCGGTGCGAGCCGCTTGATGGGCGGTGCCGGGACGTACTGTTCCGGAAGACGGGACGGAAATGGCTGTGGTGGTCGGTGCGCTGCGCGCAGCAGCGGGCGCCGGCGCGATGGTTGATGGCGTCGCTGCCGCGGTGACCGCGATGTTGGGCAGCGCAAGCGCCGCCAACGCCGCACCAGGGTCGGGCGGCGGCGCAGCCCCTGCGTCCGCAGCAGTGTCTGTTGCAGTGTCGTCAAAGGCGCCTGATGTCGTTTTGCCGGCGGTGACTCGGCCGGAGGATTCGATGGCAGCGATGCCGGCGCTGAACGCCTGCTGAAATCCCGGAGCAGCAGCACCGTTGCCGGTGTCGGCGGTCACCGCGGCGGCGGGCGTCGCGGCGAGGGTTGCTGTAACCAGGATAGTCATCGCGCGTTCCTCAAATTGAGTCGGGTGTCTTGCGCCGCTGCAGTGTGTTCGTCCTGCTCCGACTGCTCGCGGCGCGCGCGCTGGCGCTTTTCGCGCACGGCTTCGCGCCGGTTCAGCGCATCGAACGATTTGAGCTTGCGCTGGGCGTTTTGCCACTCGGTACGCGAACTTTCGAGCTGCTGGCGGCAGGCCGTCAACTGCTTGCGCTGCTGCTCGATCGCGGCATCGAGCTTGTTCAGAAACTCGTGATAGTTGCGCAGCGCGCCAGAGGTCAGGCTGCTGCGCGCATCCTTGCCGAGCTGGGTCTGATAATCGCGCCGGTACTGTTCGAGCAGCGCGAGCTTGTCTTCTTCGGCGCGCGCGCGAGAGTGGGAATCGCCCAGATTGCGCGTTGCGGCGTCGGTGTGACGCCGGCCGAGTTCGATCAACTGGGACAGCTGATTTTTGTCCATGACGCCCTTTGTTTCAATGATAGCGCATCGCGGCCGTCGTTTCCTGGGCGCTGAACAATGCGGCGAGATCGGCAATGCTGTCGGCATGGGAAACCCGTTCGAACATGTCCTGGCGCAGAAACGCTTCCAGCCTGGGATAGCATTCGATCGCGCGGTCGAGATCCGGGTCCGCGCCGCTGCTGTAGGCGCCCACCGTGATCAGGTCGCGGCTGCGCTGATAGCGCGCGTACATCGCCTTGAAGCTGCGCACCCGCTCCAGCTGGTCAGTTCCGGCCAGCGCGGTGATCGCACGGCTGACCGAGGCTTCGATATCGATCGCAGGATAGTGCCCCTGGTCGGCAAGCGGGCGCGACAGCACGATATGGCCGTCGAGGATCGCGCGCGCGGCGTCGGCGATCGGATCCTGCGGATCGTCGCCCTCGGTCAGCACCGTGTAAAACGCGGTGATCGAGCCGCCGCCGGCCGGGCCGTTGCCGGCGCGCTCGACCAGTTGCGGCAGGCGTGCGAACACCGACGGCGGATAACCCTTGGTCGCCGGCGGCTCGCCGATCGCGAGAGCGATTTCGCGGCTCGCCATCGCGTAACGCGTCAGCGAGTCCATGATCAGCAGCACGTGCCGGCCCTGGTCGCGGAAATATTCGGCGATCGCGGTCGCGTAGGCGGCGCCCTGCAGCCGCATCAGCGGCGAAGTATCGGAAGGCGCGGCGACCACCACCGCGCGCGCCATGCCTTCGGTGCCGAGGATGTTCTCGATGAATTCCTTGACCTCGCGGCCGCGCTCGCCGATCAGGCCGACCACCGTGATGTCGGCGCCGGTATAGCGCGCCATCATGCCGAGCAGCACGCTCTTGCCGACGCCGGAGCCGGCGAACACGCCCATGCGCTGACCGCGGCCGACAGTGAGCAGCGCGTTGATCGCGCGCACGCCGGTGTCGAGCACCTCGTTGATCGGCACCCGCTCGAGCGGATTGTAGGGTCGGCTGTACAAAGGCACCGCGGACTCCGCGAACACCGGACCGAGCCGGTCGAGCGGGCGGCCGGCGGCATCGAGCACGCGGCCGAGCAGCGCCGGGCCGACCGCTATCCGTTTGGCACGATCGGCGGCGCGCCGGCGCGGCGCCGGCGACGCGCCGGGACGCGGCGGCAGCGCGGCCGGTTCATGCGGAATCACGCGCGCGCCGGGAGCGAGGCCATAGGCGTCGCCGGTCGGCATCAGGAACAGGCGCTGGCCGGAAAAGCCGACCACCTCGGCTTCAACCTGATTGCCGTCGGCGAGCAGGATCAGACACGAGCTGCCGACCGGCAACTGCAGGCCGACCGCTTCCATCACCAGCCCGGCGACGCGCGTCAGATAGCCGCTGACCAGAAACGGCGAGGTCGCGGCGACGGTCTGCGTGCAGTCTGCGAGCAGCGTGTACAGTCGTTGCGGGGCGGTCATGGCGGCATTCATCGATGGACCGTCTTGGTAGCGAGGTCGACGACATCGGCGTCGGTCGCGACCTCGTCGCGCGCGAGCCACGCCAGGTCGCTGCCGAGCGCGGCGGCGACCTGGCGCCAGCGCTGCTGCAGCGTGGCGTCGATCTCGGCGGCGCCCTGCGCCAAGCGGCAGTCACCGCGTACCAGTGCACCGTCCTCGATGATCTGCCAGCCGTGCGTGTCGAGAATTTCGCCGAGATGACGGCGCACCAGCAGCGCGTCATCGGGGTGCAGCGTCAGCCGCGCCGGACGCGTGAAGGCGGGAAGTTCATTCAGTGCGTCGCGCACCACGGCGACGATGGTTTCCGGATGGACGCGCAACTGCTGGCGCACGATGGCCTGGGCCACCGCCAGCGCCAGCGCCACTACCTGTTCGGCCAGACGTTCTTCGCAGCCGTTCCATTCGCGGGTGACGGCGACGGTGACGGCGCGCAGTTGTTCGACTTCCCTCCGGATTTCATCGCGCGCCTGTTGATGGCCGGAGGCGTAACCCTCCTGCTGCGCCGCCTGCTGCAGCTGTTCGATCTGCGCGGCCGTCGGCAGCTTGATTGCGGACGGCGGGGTTCCGGGGCCGGCCTCGAATCTGTCCGGTTCCCAGCGCCGGTAGTCGTCGGCGGAGGGTTTGGGAGAAGGCGGATTAGACATAGGCTTCTTCGCCCTTGCCGCCGATCGTCAACTGCCCCTCGTCCGCCAGCCGGCGCACCAGCTTCAGGATTTCCTTCTGCTGCGTCTCAACTTCGGCCACCTTGGTCGGTCCTCTCGATTCGAGATCCTCGCGCAGCATTTCGGCGGCGCGCTGCGACATGTTCTTCAGCACTTTTTCGCGCAGCTCGGGAGTCGCGCCCTTGAGCGCGATCACCAGCACCTCCGACTGTACTTCGCGCAGCACCAGCTGAATGCCGCGATCGTCGATGTCGAGCAGGTCCTCGAACACGAACATTTCGTCGAGAATCTTCTGTGCAAGATCGCCGTCGTACTCGCGCACTGCGTCGACGACCGAGGTCTCGGTCGCCGAACCCAGCATGTTGAGGATTTCGGCCGCCGTCCGCACTCCGCCCATCTGGCTTTTCTTCAGCACGTTGTTGCCGGCGAGCAATCTGGTCAGCACGTCGTTCAGTTCCTTCAGCGCCGTCGGTTGCACGCCGTCGAGCGTCGCGATCCGCAGCACTGCGTCGTTGCGCAGCCGTTCCGGGAAGCAGCCCAGGATTTCCGCCGCCTGGTCGCGGTCGAGATGCACCAGGATGGTGGCGATGATCTGCGGGTGTTCGTTCCTGATCAGTTCGGCGACTTCGCGCGACGCCATCCATTTAAGACTCTCGATGCCGCTGGAATCCCCTCCGCCCTGAAGAATGCGGTTCAGCAGCGGCGCCGCCTTGTCGCTGCCGAGCGCCTTGACCAGCACGTTGCGCACATATTCGTCGGTCGCCACGCCCACGCTCGTCCGTTGTCCCGCCGCCTGATGGAAGTTTTTGACGACCGCGGTGATCTGATCGCGCGTGACGTTGCTGAGATTGGCCATCGACTGCCCGAGTTTCTGCACCTCGCGCGGGGTCAGGTGCTTGAACACTTCCGCGGCGATTTCCTCGCCCAGCGACATCAGCAGGATCGCGCTGTTCTGCAGACCTTCGTCGTTCATGATCCGACCCACTGTTTGACGACGTTGGCGACTGCCCGCGGTTCCTCGCGCGCGAGCTGGCGCGTGTGGTCCAGCGCCTGCTCGTAGGAATCAGCGCCCGCAGTCACCGCGGGCAGCGCGTGTGACGGCGCCGACGCAGTGGACGCGCGTTCCGCGGCGAGCCGGCGCATCATCGGTTTCAGCACGCCGAAAATCAGGTAGAACGCAACGCCGGCCGCCAGCAGGTAACGCCCGATCTCCTTGGCGAGATCGAGGGTTTCCGGCTGTTTCCACAGCGGCAGTTCGGCGACGGTCTCCTTTTCCGGAGTGGTAAACGACGCATTGGCGACGCTGACCGTATCGCCGCGCGCGCTGTCGAAGCCGGTCGCCTCCTTGACCAGATTCGTGATCTGGGTCATTTCTTCCTGCGACAGCGGCTTCAGGGTGGTCTTGCCGTCGGCGCCGGTTTCCCTGCGATAATTGACGACGACCGCGACCGACAGACGCCGCAGGTTACCGGCCAGCTGGCGCACGTGCCGGATGGTGCGGTCGACTTCGTAATTGGTCGTCGCCTCTTTCCGCAGATTCATCGGCGCCGACGGTGGAGTCGGGCTGGCGCCGGTCGCGCCGGGTTTGGATGTCGATCCGGCCGGCGTGGGGCCTGCCGCGATGGGCGCGCTGGCCGGAGCCGGCGGCTGGTTCGACAGCGCGCCGGGCACGCCGCCCGCAATGTTGTCCGCGCCGCTGGTCGATTCGCTGGTCTGCTGGCTGCGGATCGCCGCCTGCGCCTGGTCCTGGTTGGGTTTGTAGGTTTCTTCGGCGTGTTCGGTCTGCGAGAAATCGATGTCGGCGGCGACCTGGGCCTGCAGGTTTTCGGCGCCGACGATCGGGGTCAATATCGTTTCGATGCGTTTGACGTAGCTGTTCTCCAGTTCGGCCACGTATTTGAGCTGGTTCGGGTCGAGCTCGCCGTTCGGGTTCTGGCCGTCGGCACTCAGCAGGTTGCCATTCTGGTCGACCACGGTGACGTTTTGCGTGGGAAGGTCGGGCACGCTCGCCGCCACCAGATGCATGATCGCGCTGACTTGGGAAGGCTGCAGCGTGCGCCCTGGATAAAGATTGACGAGAACCGAGGCGCTCGGCTTCTGCTGTTCGCGCACGAACACCGACGGTTTGGTCAATGCCAGATGCACGCGCGCAGCCTGCACTTCGGACAGCGACTGTATCGAACGCGCCAGTTCGCCTTCGAGCGCGCGCTGGTAGTTGACCTGTTCGAGAAACTGGCTGGACCCCAGCTTCTCGTTTTCCATCAGTTCGAAGCCGACCAGGCTTCCCTTGGGCAGGCCCTGGCTCGCGAGTTTCAGCCGCAGTTCAGGCACCTGCTCAGCGGGAACCAGGATCGTGCCGCCTTCCGCGGAAACCCGGTACGGCACATTCATCTGCTGCAGCGCTGTAATGATCGCGCCGCCGTCGCGTTCCGCGACGTTCGCGTACAACACGCGATAGTCGGGCGCTTGCGCCCACAGCCAGGCGCCCACCGCGATCGCGACCATGGCCACCGCGGTCAGCGTCATGCCGAGGCGCTGCGGAGAAAACAACTGCGTCAGCACAGCCATCGCCGTCCCGGAACGGCCGGCTCCTTCATAGGAGCCCGGTAGCGGGGGCCTGCTGGCGGATGGCGCAACCTCGGTCGACATGTCCGGCAATATTCTTGATGGTATTCACGGTTATCTGCTGATGTGCGCTCATTATCGGCAAGGCCGGGCGGGCGGATGGGCGGAAAAAGGGGGCTTTCACCGGGCTATTCGCCGTTCGCTGTCGTGCATGGCGGGGATAGATTGGCGGGCAATGGGACGGTGCGCCGTCCTGCCATACGCCACGGAGGTTCAAAATGGAAGTCAAGGCGCTTGACGATGTGCTGGCCCAGTTGCAAGCCGCTTCCACGCTGGCCCAAGGCACGCCTCTGCCTGCATCCAGCGCGAATGCGGGCGGCGTGGATTTTGCGGCAGCCTTGCGCAGCGCGCTGGATGGCGTCAACGCGACCCAGAACCAGGCGCTGACGCTGGCGCAGGACTTCGAGCGCGGCGCGCCGAATGTCGAGCTGCACAATGTCGCCATCGGGTTGCAGAAAGCCAATCTCGAATTCCAGGCCACGGTGCAGATCCGCAACAAACTGGTCACCGCCTACAACGACATCATGAACATGCAGATCTGATTTCATGGCGGTCACCGTGCGGACATTTCAGCGTCCGCCAAAACGAGGATTGCGGTCGCGCTCGAGCTGCATGATGTAGCGCTGGATCATCCCGGCCATGGCTGGCGTCACATTCAGAAAACGGCACCCCGATCGCCTGGATACGGTATTGTTTTTCAGCGTAATCTCGAAGGAGTCACATACCACGAGATCGCTGACGATCATGCCGACGCCGGGCAGATCGATTTCACAGCCCCGGAATTGTGCCGCCTTCTCGAAGCTGACCTGCGGTTGATTGTCGAGGAGGGCGATGCCGCCGCAGCTGATATCCAGCACCACGACTTCCACGCGCGACGCCTTGTTGTCGACAGTCGCCGGCACCCGGCATTTGATCGACTCTCCGAGCGGGCAGGCGGCGCGATAAAACTCGCGCCGTTGCATGCGCAGCAGACTGTCCGGAAGCGGCGCTGCCAGTGCCGCCGACCCCTGGTGCGAGTGCAGCTTCAGGCCGGCCACCGGAAACTTGATCCCGACGCCGTCCTCGCTGGCGACACACATCGCATGCTGTGCCCGCAGTATTTTTTGCAGATCTTCCTTTTGTTGCGGAGCGTCGAGGATGACCCGGCTGTTACGGTCGTCCGCTGCGAGTACCGAGGTCAGCACAAAGTCGCTGCTGCCGTTGAAATAAGCGGTGACCAGCGTGCTCTTGCGCATCATTGTGCGCAGGACATGGGAGATTTCACCCGCGTTGTTGATGATGTAACGCGCTTCCTCGTCGCTGAAGACGTTGCGGAAAGGGGGCTGAGGATCGGATGTCATGTCGGCATGTCGCCCGGCGGCAGCGGCGACGCGGCGGCGACCGGACGCCAGCCGTGTTCCAGCCGGTAGACCCACGCCAGTAGTTCAGCGACCGCGATATACAACGCGGGCGGAATATGCTGATCGAGGTCAACCTGCATCAGCAGCGACACCAGCTCGCGCGATTCGTGCACATAGACGCCGTGTTCGCGGGCGGCGGCGATGATACGCTCGGCGAGCTCGCCGCGCCCCTTGGCAACGACGCGCGGCGCGAGATCCTGGTTGCGGTATTGCAGCGCGACTGCTGCCCGCCGCGCGTCACCGGGCATCATGTTCCCCTACTTCGATCGCGTTCACCGCGATACCGGCGCTGTCCAGCGCAGCCCGCAGCGCCGGCAGCGCCTGTGCGAACGTTCGCATCTGATCCGGGTCAGCGGCGAGACCCAGGTCGAGCCGATCCTGGTTCCAGACCAGATGCGCCTCGATGGTTCCGAGATGCGGCAGTTCGAGGCGGAGCTTTGTGCGCCAGGTGTAACGGGGGGCGTCATCCGTTGCACGGGGAGGCTGTCCGCTGATTTCCCATTCCATTTTTTGTCCCGGCCAGACCAGCCCCGACCAGACCAGCTGCTGCGACTCGAGCAGGTTCAGCTGCTCACGCACCAGATCGCGCGCGGCCGGCGGCAGCGCAGTGGAATCCTGCTGCTGCAGGACTTCATGGGCGGAGGAAGAAGTGGCTTGCCGCGCCGTCGCATCGCCGTCGGCCGGCGCGGGTGCGGGTGCGGGCCGTGCAGGGGTGTCGGAATTCGCGGGCGAGGACGCCGCCGCGGCTGCTGCAAAGCGGGCCTGCGGTTCGAGCCCGACCGCCGGCAGCGTGTGCTCGCCGGCGACCCACGCGGCGAGATGGGATTCATAAAACAGGCCGCTGGTCGTGACCGCCGCGCGCAGCGCCTGCGCCAGACGCACCAGCGGATCGCCGCCGGGGTCGTCGATCAGCGGCAGCGGGCCGCCGGCGATGGATGCAGGTCTGGTGGCGGGAGCCGCGGGTTCCGCCAGTTCTGCGACGAGGCGACCAGCCGCACTCAGACGCGACTGCGAACCCGCCGCTTCCGCTTCGGACGCGGAGCGCGGTGTGACCAGGCGCACTTCGACGCCGTTGCGCGTTGCGGTGAGCTCGAGGGTATCGCCCTGTCGCATATTGGGCGGCAGACGCAATAGGAACGTGCGGTCGCCAACCTGCAATTGCTGGCGGCCGTCAGGGAGCGGTCCACCGATGGTGGCGCGCACCGGTTCGCCCTGACCGACCGGCAGGACTTCGCGCAGTGCGGACAATGCTTCAACCAGCAGCGAATCAGGCGCCAGGCGCAACTGGAGACGGCCCAGCGGTTCGAGCGGCAGCATGTCAGCGTGGTGTCGGTCGGATGATGAACGCGCCCATTCCGGATTTACGGGTTGGGCGTCGTCGCACCGTACGCCCGCTTGAGCAGGCGCTGGTTGCCGATCACCTCGAGCATCGCCTCCAGGTTGGCGAGCCGCGGCTCGGCCAGTCGCCGGATTTCCGCGTCGTAATCCAGAATCTCCCGGATCAGGGCGGCCTTGCGGCGGTTGGCGACGGCATCGGCGGCCGGCGGCGGTTGATGGGCTGTCAGGCGGTCAACCTGCTGCCGGCATTCGTGTTCAAGCGCGATCACGGTGTCCCACTCATCCCGCCGTGCCGCTGCTGCCATGCGTTCCACGATACCGTGGATCTTCTGGTACGCCTCGAGCGTCTGCTGTTCGTTCATGAAACCGCCTTTTCCGTCTGTCGGATCTGTGTCCAGGCGTCACGCAGCCCCGTCAGCAATTGGGTTACCTCGTCGAAGGCCTGCGGATCGTCGTGCGCATTGGCCTCGACCATACGACGCACGATGTAGTCATAAAGCGTGCCAAGACGCTGCGCGAGATCGCCGCCTCTGCGATAGTCGAGGCTTGCCTTCAGCCCCAAGTCGATGATCGCAATCGCCTTGGCGACAGCCTCGCATTTGATCGCGCGCTGTTCGATGGCAAGATTGGCGCGCGCGATTCCGATCGAAACCAGCGCGCCGTCGAACAGCATCAGAATCAGTTCGTACGGGCTGGCGCCGGTGACGCCGGTTTCGATCGCGATCCGGCGATAGGCCCCGCTTCCGTTGCGGAAGGAATTAACGAACATGAAGTTTTCCTAGCCCTGGGTCTGTTTCTGCAGGGCGGTGAACTGCTGGGTCAGGTAATTGCTCGTGCTCTGCATGCTGCTGATCAGGCTGTCCAGCGCGCTGAACTGCGCCTGGTAACGCGCCTGCAGCTGATTCAGCTGATCCTGAGTCTGTGTTTCACGCGCCTGTAGACTCGAAATCGAATTGTTGACGCCGGTGATGCGGGCGTCGAGCGGCCCGTCGGTTGTGATGTAGTCGCCGGCCGCCGAGTCGAGGGAGGCGGCGAGCTGCGCCACGAATGCGCCGGCATCGGTGAAATTCGAATTGAGCGCCGCCTGCAGCTTGCCGCTGTCGATGCTGAGGTTGCCGTCGTCGTCGAACGAGCCGCCGATCTGGAACAGCTGGCTGTAGGCCCCGCTCCCGCTTTGCGGCGCGTCCAGTGTCAGCCGCATCCGGCGCACCGAGTTGCTGGTCGCGTAGTCGCCCTGCAGCACCGCCTGCGTCGCGGTGTCGGTGGCCACCGTCGAATTCAGGCTGTTGTAGGCCGACACTAGATCATTAACCGCCGACACCAGCCCCGAGCTGTCGCGCTGGATGGTGAACGCGGTGGTCGCCGGTGCGTTGACCGAGTTCAGCGTCAGGCTCACGCCCGTCAGCGCGTCGGTTACGGTGTTGGAGGATTTGGTGATCGCGAGGCCGTCGAGCGTGAATTTGGCATCCTGGGCGGCCTGGGTCTGCGCCAGATTCTGGGTGCCGGTCGGGTCATCGGATAGCAGCGCCGAGAGCGTCGCGTCACCGCTTACCGAAACGCGCAGGCTGTTGGCGGTACCGCTGTCGTCTGAGGTCAGCACCAGGCGGTACGGGCTGGCACTGCCGTCGTTGACGATGCTGGCAGTGACGCCGGCATCGGCGGCATTGATCGCATCGGCGATGCCCTGCAGCGTATTGTTGCCGCTGTCGATCGTGATCGACAGCGGCGGCTTTGCGCTGTTGGCGGTGAAGGTGGCGCCGCTATAGGTACCGCTACCGGAGTCGAAACTGCCGCCGCTGATGGCGCCGAAGTCGATGGTGACCGTGGTCGCGCCGCCGCTGCCGATCGCAGCAGTGCTGCTGGTCTGGCCGGTGGCGACCAGAATCTGCGATTGCGCGAGCTGACTGACGCTGATCGTATGCGTTCCGGCAACGGCGTTTTGCGACGCAGTCGCGGACAGCACGCTCGAATCGCCGACGCTGGCGGTCCACGCCGGCGTCTGGGCCGCGGTCTGCAGCGCGGCAGCGGCGCTTTGCACGCTGGCCACCGCGCTTTTTACCTGGCCTAACGCGGATAACTGCGTCTGATAGCTCGCTTCCTGTTGCTGGAGCAGCGTCAGTGGCTGCTGGGCTACCGACATCAACTGGGTGATGATGCTGCTGACGTCGAGGCCGGAACCGATGCCGACCGACGATAGCACCGCGGAGGAAATGCCGGATGTCGACGTCGTCGCGCTGGTGGTAGCCATTCAAACCTCGTAACAAACAAACAATGGACGGTGCGTGGAGGCCAGCTCCACATCCCCGCTATTTTAATTACGACGAACGGCCGGCGAATCTTTAAGAAAGCGTTCTAACCCTGGCCCATTTCAGACCCTGGCGCGCAGCAGCAGTCCCTGCAGTTTGTCCAGACTCTGGTCCAGCGCCAGCACTTCTGCCGACGGAATCTGTCGCAATACCTGGCCGGTATCGGCGTCGCGGACGGTGACGACGACGCGGTCGCTGGCGCTGTCGATGCTGAAATCGAGGCGCTGATTCTGGGTGCGCAGTGTGTCGCTCAGGCGCTGCACCACCTGTTGCAGGCTGGCCCGGGGAGCAGACGACGCAGGCGCCGGATTACCGCCGCTGGTGTCGACCGGGACTTGCGCCGGGGCGACCGTGGCCGCGCCTACTGCATCGATAGTGGATGTCGGCATTGCACGCCTCCCACCGGAAAAACGCCCGACCGGGATTCACCCGGTCGGGGAATGTCACGATGCTTCGGTGGCGCCGTCTCAGCCCTTGAGCAGCGCCAGCACATTGTTCGGCAGCGCGTTCGCCTGCGCGAGCACCGCGACGCCGGCCTGCTGCAGAATCTCCGCCCGCGTCAGATTGGCGGTCTCGGACGCGAAGTCCGCGTCCTGCACGCCGCTGCGCGCGGAGGTCAGATTCTGCTGCGTGGTCTGCAGGCTCGAGATCGTGCTGCTGAAGCGGTTCTGAATCGCACCCAGTTGCGCGCCCAGCGTGTTGACCGTCTGCAGCGCCGAATCGATTACGGAAATCGCGCTGTTGGCCCCGCCGACCGTGCTGATGTCGATCGAGGAGACCGCCGACAGCGTGCCGGCATTCGGCGTGGTCGCGGCGAACAACGTATTCGCAGTGTTCGTCGTCACGGTGTAGCCGGCAGGCGAACTGAACGTGACGCGGCCGCCCACCGTGCTCGAATCGGTGCTGGCGGCGGCGCCCAGTGTTGCCGCGCTGCCGACCGCCGTGAACGAGGAGTCGGCGCCGGTCAGGTTGATCGTACCGCTGGCGCCGGCCGAATTGCTGAAGTTCTCGATCTTGATGTCGTAGCCGTCGGTGCTGGTAAGCTGAACCGTGCCGCCGCTGGCCGCCGCTGTGATGCCGGTGGTCGCGCTCTGGGCGTTGATCGCCTGCGCCAGGGATGACAGATCGGTCGTCGAGCCGATGGTCGCGCTGATCGAGGCCGGGCTGCTGTTGGAACCGTACAGATTGAACGTGACGGTGCCGGCGGCTCCCAGACTGCCCAGCGTGGCGTAGGTGGCGGCATCAGCGGTGACGCCCGTCGAGGCGCTGACTGCGTTGATATTGGCGGCGATTTTCTGCGCGCTGTCGCCCGCCGCAACGGCCACGGTTTTCGAAGTGCCACCGCCCGCCACCGTGAGAGTCTGTGCGGCGACGCGGTTGTTGGCTGCAGCCGCCGCGGCGGCTGTCGCCTCGACGCTGGTACCGGCTGCGGCGGCGGTGCTCAGACCGTAGTCGCCGATGCTGCTGCCGCGCACGTCACCGATGCCGAAGCTGATGGTCTGGTTCGCATTGGCGCCGACCTGGAACTGGGTCGACGACAGCGAGCCGTCGAGCAGGTTGAGGCCGTTGAATTGCGTGGTGTTGGCGATCCGGTTGATTTCCGTTTCGTCCTGCGCGACTTCGGCCTGCAACGCCTGACGGTCGGCCGAGCTGTTGGTGCCGTTGGCCGACTGCACCGCGAGTTCGCGGATCCGCTGCAGCAGATCGCTGATCGTGCTGAGACCGCCGCCGGCGGTCTGCGCCAGCGAGATGCCATCGTTGGCATTCTGCGCGGCCTGATTGAGACCGTTGATCTGCGCGGTGAAGCCCTGCACGATCGCATAACCGGCCGCATCGTCCTTCGCGCTGTTGATGCGCAGGCCCGAAGACAGGCGTTGCAGCGCGGTGTTCAGCTGGCTCTGGGACGCATTCAGGTTGTTCTGCGCCACCAGGGAAGCGATATTGGTGTTGATGATTTGAGGCATGTCGCGTCTCCTTTATAAGATCCATGAGCCGGCCTGTCTCGCGGCTGGCCGGGTACTCCGGTCTCTCGCGACCTCTTTCGCGAGGAGGCCGCTGACCGTCGTTGGATCTGATATCGGATGCGCGCCGGGAAAGCTTTAATGGCTTTGGCGTTTCAGTCGCGTCGAGCGGACGCGGCGGTCGTTGCTAGGGCGCGATGTGAACCTGGTTTTTGCCGCCGCGCTTGGCGGTATAGAGCGCGCTGTCGGCGCGCGCGAGCAGGGTATCGAATGTTTGATCGCCGATACAGGCGGCGATGCCGGCGCTGAAGGCGAGATCCAGTTTGCGGCCGTTGGATTCCAGCGGGGCGGCGACCAGCGCCTCGCGTGCGCGGTTGATCGCGGCGCGCGCCGCTTCCGGTGATGTTTCCGGCAGCAGCACGACGAATTCCTCGCCGCCGTAGCGCGCGATCGTGTCCTGCGGCCGCAGCGCGGTCCGCAGTATGTTGGCGACGTGCACCAGCGCGCGGTCGCCGGCCGCGTGCCCGAGGCGGTCGTTGAGCTGCTTGAAATCGTCCAGGTCGAGCATGCCCAATGCCAGCGGCCGGCCGCTGCGGTCGGCGCGCGCTGCTTCGCGCAGATAGGCGTCGTTGAGCCCGCGCCTGTTCAGCGCGCCGGTCAGGTGATCGAGGTAGAGCAGGCTGCTGGTGGTTTCGACTTCCCGCTTCAGTTCGTCGATGCGCGCTTCCGCCGCCGCCACCTGGCGGTGGGCGGCGGCCAGCGCGGCGACTTCGTGCAGCGCGCGCGTTTCACCGAGGGCGCGGTCGAGGAGACGGACGATCTCGCCCAGTTCAGTGGTGCCGCGTATGCGCTGCGCGTAGTCGAGAATCCGCCCGTAATAAGCGGCGGCGGCCTCGTTGTCCCCCGCGAAAAAAACATGTGGCACGGTTCCTTCGTCGTCGACGGCAACTACTTGCAGCGGCTGCCGGTGTGCAACCCGGGATCTGGCCATGTCAATATGCTTTGGAGTAACGAGACGCACACCACAGTAGCGCGCCGCGCGCACGGGGCATCCGCGGAATAAACGGGCATTCCGCCCGCAATTTCCGGGTTCCGCCTTTCAATCGCTGAGGCAGACGCGGTTTTTGCCCAGCTTCTTGGCCTTGTAAAGCGCCTGATCGGTGCGCTTGGCGACAGCCTCGTAGGATTCGCCGGCCTGCCACAGCGTGACGCCGGCACTGAAGGTGATCAGGATGCGCTCGTTGTCGTGCAGGAAGAAACACCGCGTCAGTTCGCGCTGCAGGCGCACCAGGATCTGGCAGGCATCATCCGCCGAGGTCTGCGGCAGCAGCAGCGCGAACTCCTCGCCGCCGTAGCGGCATACGATGTCGCTCGGGCGCAGCGTGTCGCGGATCATCCGCACCAGGTGCTGCAGCGCGCGGTCGCCGGCCAGATGGCCGAGGTTGTCGTTGAGATGCTTGAAATTGTCGATATCGAGCAGCGCGACTGCAAGTGGATAACGATGGCGTTGCGCGCGTGCCGTTTCGCGCGCATAGGCCTCCTCGAACCCGCGGCGGTTGAGGGTGCCGGTCAACTGATCCTCGCGCACTTTTGCGCTGACCGTGGCGAGTTCGGCTTCCAGCGCGCGCACGCGCTGGTCCGCCGCCGCGGCGCGCGCGCGCGCCGCGATCAGCTCGACGCGCGAGGCTTCGGTGACGTCCCTCATGCGCCGGGTGTCGGCCAGCACGTCGTCGAGCAGGGCGCCGAGTTCCGCGGCATCGCCGATATGTTCGAGGCGTTGTGTATAGTTTTCAATGCGCGATTGATATTCACCGGTATCGTCGGCCAGCATGCCGAGGCGGTTGATCAGCGTTTCGACCATCGATTTCAGGGAATTCCTCGCCTCCACCAGGCTGGTGCGCAGGCTGCCCTGGCGGCCGAGCATTTCGCGAATGCAGGATTCCGCTTCCTGCAGTGCCTGCAGGCTGTCGGACGTTGACAGCAGGACGCGGATTGCGTCGAGCTGGCCCCTGATCCAGCTGTCGTCGATCACCAGTTCGGCCAGGTTGTCCACCAGCAGACGCAGCAGGCGCAGCAGCCCGGCGTGCATCTCGCCGGCGCATTCGCCCCGAATTTCGAGCCGTTTGATGAATTGCTGCAGCGATTCGGCCAACGCGGAATCGCCGTCATCGGTAGCAGTGCGGACGCGGCCAGCGAGCACGTGCGCTTCGTCGCGCAGCTCGTCGTAAAAACCGAGCCGGCTCACCGTTTCGAGCAGTTGCGCCAGCAGGTCGCGCAGCGGCGGCGCGGCGGCATTTTGCCGAGCAGAGGCCGACGAAGCGTGCCTCAGTGCGTGTTCGGAGAAATCGATCAGCGCGCGGGAACTGGCGTCCCAGGTTTTATCTTCTACCGCTGCCGCCAGCGCGGCCGCAATTTGGCGCAGCTCGTCGACAGGGTGCGTGCGGAGGCGCTCGATCAGGCCGGCCAGCAGAAAATGGTCGCCGGCCTCTTCCTGCTCTGCCCCGTTGTTCCTGGCGATTTCGAAGTACGTGGAACGATAGTTGTCCGGTGTCGGGGCCACTTGCCGCGCCGCTAACTGGCGCAGGGTTTCCCGCGCGATACTTGTTATTTTCGTTGTCGCCATAGCTGTGAGCGCCCGGATACTCAGCGGTCACCGCTGCCTCAACCAAGCGCAACGGCCCGCCTGTCCCGGGTTCCTGTCGGTTTTCGCTGCCTATATCGGCATGCGATGGAGGGAGGTTTAACCGGGACCGGGGCGGCGTCAGGAGGTGGGAATGCGGTCGTCGTGCCAGCCGACGAGGCGGTTCTGCATCGCGTAACGCATCAATTCCGCGTTGTTGCGCAGTTTGAGCTTTTCGAGCAGACGTGCCCGATAGACGCTGACGGTTTTGGGACTCAATGACAGCGTGGCCGCGATTTCCGACAGACTCTTGCCGGCGGCGATCAACCGCAGGGTCTGGAATTCGCGGTCGGACAGCGTTTCATGCGGCGGGGTCTCGAGATCATCGCCGATGCGCTGGGCGATTTCCTCGGCCAGCGTGGCGGTCAGGTACTTGCGGCCGCCGGCCACCTGCCGGATTGCCTTGACCAGCTGGCCGTGCGCGCTGTCCTTGGTCAGATAGCCGGAAGCGCCGGCCTTCAGTGCGCGCACTCCGAACTCGTCTTCGGCGTGCATCGTCAGCATCAGCACCGGCAGCTTGCCGTATTCGCGACGGATCTGTTTCAGCACGTCGATTCCGTTGCGATCCGGCATCGTGATATCGAGCAGCACGACGTCGATGGCATGGGTGCGCAGCAGGCGCATCGCCTCGGTGCCGCTCGCCGCCTCGGCGACGACCTCGATGTCGCCAGTATTGGTCAGGATTTGCCGCAATCCGTGGCGGATCAGCGGATGGTCATCTACGATCAGCAGTCTCAGCATCGTTTCTCCGTCACTGGAACAGATCGGCCTGCAGCGCGTGCAGCGCAATATGCTGCTGGAACGGTCCCTTGATCCATACCTGCACCTGCGTGCCGCCTTCCGGCCGCGCGGCGATTTCGGCGTCGCCGCCGAAATAGCGCGCCCGTTCGAACATGTTTTGCAGGCCGAAGGAGCCGGGCTTGTGCAGATCGCTGTCCGCGACGCCACGGCCGTCGTCGGCGACGTTGAGCACCACGCGGTCGGCTTCTTCGTAGAGGGAGATCCAGACATTCTCGGCCTGCGCGTGTTTGGCGACGTTGGTCAGTGTTTCCTGCAGGATGCGGAACAGCGTAGTGGAGGTCTCCGACGGCAGTTGCAGATCCTCGTTGCTGCACGAAAAATGGCAGTGGATGCCGACCCGCTGGCCGAAGTCGCGCGCCTGCCATTCGATCGCCGCCGCGATGCCGTGGTCGAGCACGCCGGGACGCAGCCGCCGCGCGATGCGCCGCGTGATGTCGGTGGCCTGGTCGAGCAGCACCTCGATGGACCCCGCCTTCGCCATCAGGTCGAGCGCGCCTTCCGGCAGTTGCTGCACGAGGTTGAGCAGATCGATCTTGGCCGCCGTCAGCGTACCGCCCAGATCGTCGTGGATTTCACGCGCGACGTGCTTGCGTTCCTCCTCCTTGATGCGATGGATGTGGGACGACAGGTCGCGCATCGCTTCACGTGAGCTTACCAGCTCGAGCTCGGTCTGTTTGCTGTGCGTGATGTTGCTGATGACTCCCTCGGACACGGTTTCACCCGACGGCAGCTTGCGCGCGCTGGCGCGCAGGTTGATCCATTTGACCTGTTCCTGGTCGGGCAGCCGGATCCGTCCTTCCCAGTTCTGGGGGCGGTAATTCCGGCACGATCGCAGCCGCGAACGATGGAAACGCCAGCGGTCCTCGGCGACGATCATGTCCAGAAACCGCGTCGGCTGTTTCATCATCTGCTCCGCCGACAGCCCGCACAATGCCTTGCATCCCTCGCTGACGTAAATCGTCTTGATCCGGTCGTCTGCGGTGAATATCACCTGAAACACGACCCCGGGCAGATTGGCGGTGATGGCGCGAAAGCGCGCCTCGCTTTCCCACAGCGCCCTGACCGTCAGGGAATGCTGGCGCTCGGCCTCGATTTCACGCAGCGCGCGTTCGATGACCGGGCCCAGGCGCCGCAGGTTGTTCTTGGCGACAAAGTCGGTTGCTCCCGCCTTGATCAGTTCCACCGCGGTTTCGTCCCCGACCGAACCGGATACCACGATGAACGGGGTGCCGCAACCGCTCTCCCGCAGCATGGCAAGTGCCTGGTCGGCGCCGAACCCGGGGAGACTGTAATCGGACAATACGGCATCCCATGGCCCGTCGCGCAGCGCGAGGTCCATTTGTTCCGCGGTCGCGACACGTTTCATTTGCGGATCGAAGTCTTCGGCATGCAGCGCGTCGAGCACGAGCTTTGCATCGTCGTCCGACTCTTCGATCAGCAACAGACGCAGGGGCGGGCGCATTTTCAACCCGCGAACGATGGTGATGACGGCGCGCCGGCGGAAAATTTTCGGCGGACGCTGACCCTCAGGCGCTTGTCATATACAACGCCATCTATCATGCCACGATTCATAACAAGCAGTCTGGGGCGGGCGCGTCAATGGCGACCGAAGCCGCGCTGGCGCCATGGAGTCTTTTCCGTGCCCCCTGTTGCCTTTCTTTTTTCGGTTTGATCTATAACCGGAAGCATTATCCCGAATGAATGCCGGCTTGTCATCTCTGCGGCGGTGCGTCGCACGGTTTCCCGATGTGGCGATCGCGCGCATCCATCGGCGCGGCGGCCTTGAGGCATCGACGACGCCCCCTCAAGAAAACCGTGCGGCCTGCCGTTATCGGCAACGATGGCCCGGCGAAGATGCGGGCCACGCTGCATTGAACAGGCCATGGACAACATTTATCTGGGGCGCCAGCCCATTCTCGATCGCCGCAGCGCCGTGGTTGCGTACGAACTGCTGTTCCGCAGCAGCCAGCACCAGGACGCCGCCGACATCATCGATTACAGCGCAGCGACCGCGGAGGTCATCGTCAACAGTTTCTGCGAACTGGGCCTGCAGACGGTGCTGGGGGAGCAGCGCGGTTACATCAACGTCAATCCTGCGATCCTGGCCTCCGACGTCATCAATCTGCTGCCGAAAAATCAGGTCGTGCTCGAACTGGAGCAGGGTGCGCTCCAGGACGAAGCCGTGGTCGGGCGATGCAATGAACTGAAGCAGCAGGGATTCCGGATAGCGCTGGAGGGCGTGCATCAGCTGTCCCCTGCGGTGACGAAGGCGCTGGCGACCGCCGACGTCATCAAGGTCGACATGACCCGGGTCGATCCCGCGGCGCTCGGCGGGCTGGCGGGCGCATTGCGCGCGCTGCCGTGCCTGAAGCTCGCCAGCAAGATTGAAACCGTGGCCCAGGCCGAGCAATGCATGAAACTCGGTTTCGATCTGTTCCAGGGATATTACTTCGCGCGGCCGGAAATCCTGGCCGGCAAGCGCGCCGACACCTCGAAGCTGGCGTTGCTGAAATTGCTGTCGCTGGTGACCGGCGACGCGGAGATGCACGCGCTTGAAGAAGAATTCAAGCGTCACCCGAAACTTTCCTACAACCTGATGCGGATGGTCAATTCCGCCGCCACCGGGCTCACGCGCAAGATCGCTTCTCTGCGGCAGGGGATCGTGATCCTCGGCCAGCAGGCGATTGCGCGCTGGATTCAGCTGCTGCTCTATACCACTGCGGCGCGCGATGGCGCCGAGGCCAATCCGCTGCTGCTGCTGGTGGCGACGCGGGCCAGGACCATGGAGGCCATCGCATTGCACATTCATCCGAATTACCGCGACTACGCGGACCGCGCATTCATGGTCGGACTGATGTCGTTGCTCGACACCCTGCTGCAGATGGAAATGTCGGAAATCATCGCGCAGTTGAGCCTGCCGGACGACGTCAGGGGCGCGCTGCTGACGCGCAGTGGGCCGCTGGGACTGCTGCTACGGCTGATGGAAGAGAAGGAAAAGAACAACGTGGATGAAGTGTCGCAACTGCTGGCCCAACTGCCGGCGCTGGCGCTGGCCGACCTGGTCAGGTACGAATTGGAAGCGGCCGGTTGGGCCAACAGCATCGACAGCAGGGCTGCCGCCTGAGTTGTCATGGAGCCGGCGGACTTTCATCGGGCGGTTCTTCATCGCAAGGTGGCCGTCCGGCCTGCTGCTGCCGGTGCCCGGCTGGCCGGAGACAATCGATGACGGGGCAGAAATCCGGGACAGGCTTGCCGGAAATCGCGGTCGAACAGCTGACGGCGGCGCGCGCGGATCTGGAGCAGATGCGCGCGATCCTCGCCAGTGCGATCGAGGGGCTGGTGACGAGTTTCACCAACATCGCGCTGCTTTCGAATGGCCCCGACCCGGCGGGGGGCGCCCGTCCGTCCGCCGACTGGTCGGCGAACCTGCTTGATGAGACGCGGCGTGCCATGACATGCCTGCAGTTCCAGGACATGCTGGATCAGCTGCTGACGCAGGCGTGCGATCGGCTCGACCTGGCCACCGATGCGCTGAGCTCCGAAAGCGGCAGCGGGTCCGCGTCCGGCGGCGCCCGCCACCGGATCGTCCAGCGCACGATGGATCCCGGCGATGTCGATCTGTTTTGAGGTTTTGAGAATTTTGCGGCTGGAAGGAGCTGACCGATGAGCAAGAAAATTTTGGCCGTCGACGATTCGCGCTCGCTGCGGCAAATGGTGTCCTTCACGCTGCGCGGCGCCGGCTATGAAGTGGTCGAGGCCGAGAACGGCGCGGACGCACTGGAAAAAGCCCGGCACGAAACCTTCAACCTGGTGCTGACCGATCAGAACATGCCGAACATGGATGGCCTGACCCTGGTGCGTTCGCTGCGCGCGCTGCCGAACTACCGCACTGCGCCGATCCTGATGCTGACCACCGAGTCGAGCGAAGAGATCAAGCAGCAGGGCCGGGCGGCGGGCGCGACCGGCTGGCTGGTGAAACCCTTCAATCCGGCGCGGCTGGTCGAAATCGTCGGCAAGGTCACCGGCTAGGCGCGGTATATGCGATGCGTGCGGAATACGGGTGAACCTTGCCGCTTTTCGTGGGCTGAGTGCGGTCGCCGTTACACGATAATTTCAGCGGATTCGGAAGAGGTGTGAAATGGCTGTCGACATGAGCGAGTTTTATCAGGTGTTTTTCGAGGAAGCGGGGGAACTGCTCGCCGAGATGGAGACGCTGCTGCTCGACCTCGACATCGCGGCGCCCGACACCGAGCACCTGAACGCCATCTTTCGCGCCGCCCATTCGATCAAGGGCGGCGCCAGCACCTTCGGTTTCGGCGACATGACCGAAGTCACCCACATCCTCGAGTCGCTGCTTGACCAGATCCGCAAGGGCGAAAAAGCGCTGCGTCCGGAAATGGTCGATACCTTTCTTGCCGCGGGGGACGTGCTGAAGAAACAGCTGGCCGGTCACCGCGGTGACGGCGAGGCCGACCCGGCCGAAGCCGCTGCCGTCTGTTCCCGGCTCAAGCAGTTTGCGCAGGAACAGGCCGGCGTTGCCGCGCCACCGCCGTCGGCCGCGGCGCCGTCTCCTGCCGAGTCCACCGCACCGGCGCCGGCGGCGGCGGGTGGGGGCGCCGGCAATCGCTATCACATCGAATTTGTGGCCGACAGCCAGAACGTCCAGTTGCTCGACCGGTTGTTCAACAGCCTTGAGCAGCTGGGCCGCGTCGAATTACTGGCCGGCCGGCGCACCGGCGGCGCACCGGCGGAACATTTCGCGGTGGGACTGGCAACCGCCGCGCCGGAAGAGGATGTGTGGGAATTGCTGGCGTTTCTGGTCGATCCTGCGCAGATCAAGATCACGCCGGCCGTTGCGGCACCGGCCGAAGACCATGGTTTTTTCGATACGCTGTATCAGGCGGTCGCGCCGGCCCCGGTGGCGACGCCGGTTGTTATGCCCGAGGCCGCGGTGCTGCCGGTGGCACCGACATCACCACCGGCGCCGGTCAAAGCGCGCCCAGACACGGCGCAGCCCGCCGCCGCAACCGACAAGCCGGCGGCGCGCGGCGGCGACAAGACGCCGGCAACGCACGGCGCGGCCGGAACGGATGCCGCGTCAATCCGCGTCAACATCGAAAAAGTCGACCGCCTGATCAATCTGGCCGGCGAACTGGTGATTGCACAGGCGATGCTCGCGCAGACCGCGTCGCGGGTCGATCCGGTGACCGGCGAGGCGCTGACGCAGGGCATGGGGCAGCTCGAACGCAACGTGCGCGACCTGCAGGAAGCGGTGATGTCGATCCGGATGATGCCGATCGGTTTCGTATTCAGCCGTTTTCCGCGTGTGGTGCACGATCTGGCCGCCAAGCTCAACAAGCAGGTCGAACTGAAAACGTTCGGTGAAACGACCGAACTCGACAAGGGGCTGATCGAGAAAATCGCGGATCCGCTGACGCACCTGGTGCGCAACAGTCTCGATCACGGCATCGAGACTCCGGATCGACGCACGGCGGCCGGCAAGCCGCCAAAGGGAACGGTCACACTGCGCGCCTTCCACCAGGGCGGCAGCATCGTGATCGAGGTCGGTGACGACGGCGCAGGACTGAATCGCGAGCGGATTCTGGCCAAGGCCGTGGAGCGCGGCCTGGCGACGGGCACCGCGATGTCCGATCAGGAAATCTGGCAGTTGATTTTCGAGCCGGGCTTCTCGACTGCGGAGGTCGTTACCGATGTTTCGGGGCGCGGCGTCGGCATGGATGTCGTCAAGCGCAACATCCTGGCGCTCGGCGGCTCGGTGGAGATCGATTCCGCGCTCGGCGTCGGCACCCGGATGTCGATCCGGTTGCCGCTGACGCTGGCGATCCTCGACGGCATGTCGGTCGCGGTCGGCGACCAGGTGTTCATCGTGCCGCTGACCGCGATCGTCGAATCGCTGCAGATCGCGCCGAAGGACGTCAAGACAGTGCAGGGCTGCGGCCGCGTGGTGCAGGTGCGCGGCGAATACCTGCCGGTGATTCCGCTCTACGAGGTGTTCGGCATCACGCCGCGCGCCGCCGAGATGGACGAGGGGATCATGATGATTCTCGAATGCGACGGTGCGAAGAAGGCGATTTTCGTCGACGAACTGCTCGGCCAGCACCAGGTCGTGATCAAGAGCCTGGAGAGCAACTACCGCAAGCAGCCCGGCATCTCCGGCGCGACCATCATGGGCGACGGGCGCGTGGCGTTGATCCTCGACGTGGCAGCGATTGTCCGTGTCAACGGCGTGCGGCTGCAGCGCGCGGCGTGAGCGCCTCAAGGCCATCCGTGATCGTGCCGTAAACCCTGACGAGAGCTTTCGCACAAAGGACGGACATGATGCAGACCGCGGCGACATCCGCGACCGCCGCTTCCGGCGCGGCGGCTGTCAGGGCCGGCACCGCCTCTTCCAACGAGTTTCTGACGTTTACGCTCGGGGCGGAAGAGTACGGGGTCGAGATCCTGAAGGTCCAGGAGATCCGCGGATGGGAACCGCCGACCACGATCGCCAACGCCCCGGCCTTCATCAAAGGGGTCATCAACCTGCGCGGCGTGATCGTGCCGATCGTCGACATGCGCATCAAGTTCCGGTTGGGCAAGGCGGATTACGATCAGTTTACGGTGGTGATCATCCTCAATGTCGCGGGCCGCGTGGTGGGGATGGTGGTCGACAGCGTATCCGACGTGATCAACCTGAGCGTGGAACAGATCCGGCCGACGCCGGAGTTCGGCGCCGGACTGGACACCAAGTACATCATCGGGCTCGGCGCGGTCGACGAGCGCATGCTGATCCTGATGGACATCGAGAAACTGATGACCAGCAAGGATATGGCGCTGGTCGATCACGATCTCCATTAAACCGCGTTGCAGGAATCGGTGCGAGCGGACTGAAATGCGGTACGAGATGACGAGGGAGGAGTGGACATGAAATTCGGGATCATGAACAGGTGGGCTTCCAAGAGCGTGAAATTCAAACTTCTGTCCCTGATGTTGGGCGCGCTAAGTGTTGTTCTGGCGATGGCGCTGGGCGGTCTGGCAATGCTATGGGGCACGATGAAGGACATCAATGCGATCGGCGAACGCAGTGACGAGCATATCCAGGCGGTCGTCAATATCGAGCTGGGGTTCAAGGAGCAGGTGCAGAGCTGGTCATACATGCTGCTGCGCGGCAAGGTGGACGAGGATCACGACGCCAGCTGGAAGGCGTTTCTGGATCACGAGGCCGAGGTCGAGACGGCGGGAGACAAGCTGATGCAGGACAAGACGCTGAGCGACGAGACGAAACGTCTGCTGAAGCAGTTCCTCGACGCGCACCAGGATATGAGCAATACCTATCGCCAGGGCATCGCCTCGTTCGAGGGTGCCGAGCGCGATCCACGTTCGGGCGATGCGGTGACGCGCGGGGTCGATAAGGACGCGCGCGACATGCTGGAACGCGTCGTCACCCAGATCAAACAGGAGACCAATGCGGAGCAAAAGGCCGGTTTCGATCACGCGGTGCATGTCATTTTCTACTGCTGTATCAGCATGCTGATGGCTTTCGCTTGCATGGTTGCGTTGATGTTGCGCTTCATCCGCAGCGGCGTCTGCGCACCGCTGCAGGAAGTCACACTGGCGATCGATGACTTAGCGCAGGGCAAGCCTATCCGTGAGATCAATGTAATTTCCAAGGATGAAATCGGTCGCATTGGCCAAGCAACCCAGCACCTGAGTGAAATGCTCCAACGCTTTACCCGGGCTTCGACTGAAGCGGTCCGGGTAAAGAATGCGCTGGACAATTCCTCAAACAACGTAATGATTGCTGACAACGATGGACAGATTGTGTACCTGAATGAATCTCTGTCAAAAATGCTTGCGGGTGTCGAGGCCGACCTGCGCAAGGCGCTGCCGAATTTTGATGCCAAAAAACTGATAGGGGTGAATTTTGATCAGTTCCACAGGAATCCGTCGCATCAAAGGAATCTACTGGCGAATCTGAAGGGGGCCTATCGTACACAGATCGAGGTGAGTGGGCACACCTTTACACTGACCGCCAATCCCATTCTGAACGAGCGCGGCGAGCGTTTAGGTTCGGTCGTGGAGTGGAAGGACCGCACGGCGGAAGTAGCGGTGGAAAAAGAGGTTAACGCGATCGTCGAAGCAGCGGTGGCTGGTGACTTCACCAAGCGCATCGAGGTTGGCAGCAAGACCGGCTTCGTTAAGCAGCTGTCGGAAGGCATCAACCATCTGATGGAAGTCAGCTCGAGCGGGCTTAACGAGGTGGTGCGCGTGCTGGGAGCGCTGGCCAAGGGCGATCTGACCGAGAAGATCGAGGGAGACTACCGGGGCACCTTCAGTCAGTTGAAGGACGATTCCAACCGTACCGTGGAGCAACTGACGTCGATTGTCGATCAGATTCGGGAGGCGACCGAGGCGATCAACGTGGCATCGCGCGAGATTGCGTCGGGAAACACCGATCTGTCGAGCCGCACGGAAGAGCAGGCGTCGAGCCTGGAGGAGACCGCCTCGTCGATGGAAGAGCTGACCGGCACCGTCAAGCAGAACGCGGAGAACGCGAAGCAGGCCAACCAGCTGGCGGCGGGTGCCTCCGGCGTGGCGGTCAAGGGCGGCGACGTGGTCAAGCGGGTGGTGGTGACGATGAACGGCATCTCCGAATCGTCGAAGAAGATCGCCGACATCATCGGCGTGATCGACGGCATTGCGTTCCAGACCAACATTCTGGCGCTGAATGCGGCGGTGGAAGCGGCGCGCGCCGGCGAACAGGGGCGCGGCTTCGCGGTAGTGGCGAGCGAAGTGAGGAACCTCGCGCAGCGGAGCGCGACCGCGGCCAAGGAAATCAAGGCGCTGATCGAAGACTCGGTGGGCAAGGTCGATACCGGAGCGAAGCTGGTCGACGAAGCGGGCAAGACGATGGAAGAGATCGTGACCTCGATCAAACGCGTGACCGACATCATGGCCGAGATCACGGCGGCGAGCCAGGAGCAGTCGCACGGAATCGAGCAGGTGAATGCGGCGATCACGCAGATGGACGAAGTGACGCAGCAGAATGCGGCGCTGGTGGAAGAAGCAGCGGCGGCGGCCGAGAGCCTGGAAGAGCAGGCGAAGAATCTGGCGCAGGCGGTGAGCGCGTTCAAGCTGGCGCAGGCGGCGGGTGCGGCACGGGCGGTGATGGACAAGGACGCCAAGGTCAAGCCGATGGCGGCGGCGCGGGCGAAGCCGAAGCGCGAGGCGGTGGCGGCGCGCAAGCCGGCGGCGCTGGCGGTGGCCGGCGGCGGCAGCGACGACGAGTGGACCGAGTTCTGAGGTCTGAGCTTTCCACTCGATGGACGGCCGCCCGAAGGGGCCGGATATCCAATGGTAAATGCGACCAATGCGACCGCTTTCGCCGCCGATGTCGGGTTCGAATTCAGCGACGCCGATTTCGAGCGCATTCGCCAGCTGATCTATCGCCACGCCGGGATCGCGCTCTCCGACAATAAACGCCAGCTTGCCTACAGCCGGGTCGGGCGGCGCCTGCGCGCGCGCGGGCTGACGCGGTTTGCCGACTACCTCGATATAGTCGAGGCCGGCGACGCTGCCGAAATGGAGGCGTTCACCAACGCGCTGACGACCAATCTGACCGCATTTTTCCGCGAAGCCCATCATTTTCCGATCCTTGCCGAGCACGCCAGGCGCATCGGCGCGCGGCGCGAAGTGACGCTGTGGTGCGCGGCGTGCTCGACCGGCGAAGAGCCGTACTCGATGGCGATGACGCTGGTGGAAACGCTGGGGACGAACCCGCCGGCGCGGATACTGGCGTCCGATGTCGACACCAACGTGCTGGCCAAGGCGCAGCGCGGGGTCTATCCGCTGGCGGCGCTGGAAAAGGTGCCCGAGCAACAGGCCAGGAAATTCTTTTTGAAAGGGACCGGCGCGAAGGATGGCGCGGTGCGCGTGCGCCCGGAACTGCAGGCGCTGATCACCTATCGCCAGATCAATCTGCTGCACGACCGATGGCCGGTACGCGGGCCGTTCGACGCGATTTTCTGCCGGAACGTGATGATCTATTTCGACAAGGCGACGCAGCGCCGGATTCTTGAAAGATTTGCGCCGCTGCTGGCGCCGGACGGGCTGCTGTTCGCCGGGCATTCCGAAAACTTCCATCATGCGGCCGACCTGTTCCGACCGCGCGGCAAGACCGTTTACCAGCCGGCGGGCGCCCGGAAACCAGCCCATGCCTGAATCCCATGTCGGTGAATTCGCTCAAAATGAATACTTCGACCGCACGCTCGACATGCGGGCAGTCAAGCTGCTGCCCGGCGAATATCACGTTTCGAAGGAGGACATCGTCGAGGTCACGGTGCTCGGCTCATGCGTGTCGGCGTGCATCCGTGACCGGTTGCTGGGGATCGGCGGCATGAACCACTTCATGTTGCCTGATGGCGGGGCCGGCGGTCGCGGACGTTTCGGTGTGTCGTCGCGCTACGGCGTTCACGCGATGGAGGTGCTGATCAACAGTCTGCTCAAGCTCGGCGCGCGGCGCGAGAACTTCGAGGCCAAGGTGTTCGGCGGCGGCAACGTGCTGCGCAGCCTCAATGTCGCCAACATCGGGCAGCGCAACGCCGACTTCGTGCTCGATTTCCTGAAGACCGAGCGGATCCGGGTGATCGCCCAAGACCTGGTCGGCATCTTCCCACGCAAAATTTATCATTTAGTCCGCAGCGGCGTGGTGCGCGTCAAGATGCTCAAGGTGCTGCACAACAACACCATCTTCGAGCGCGAGGACGACTACCGAGGCAATCTGCAGGTCGTGGATCAGGGGGGTGAAATTGAACTCTTCAGCTGAACGTGTGGCCGGCGCTGCGCCGGCGACGCCGCCGATCAAGGTGCTGGTCGTCGACGACTCGGCGCTGGTCCGCAAGCTGCTGACCGAAATCCTCGGCCGCGCGCCGGACATGACGGTGGTCGGCGCCGCGCCGAATCCGCTGGTCGCGCGCGAAATGATCCGCAGCCTCGACCCCGATGTGCTGACGCTCGATGTCGAGATGCCGCAGATGGACGGCCTCGATTTTCTGGAGCGACTGATGCGGCTGCATCCGATGCCGGTGGTGATGGTATCGACGCTGACCGAGCGCGGTTCCGAAGTCACGCTGCGCGCGCTCGAACTCGGCGCGGTCGATTTCGTGACCAAGCCCAGGCTCGACGTCACCAAGGGCATCGAGGACTATGCAGCGGTCATCACCGACAAGGTGCGCGCCGCCGCGCGCGCGCGCATCCGTTCGCCGCGCGCGGCGCCGGCGCCGGGACTGCCGGCGCTGGGCAACCGGCTGCTGTCGACCGAGAAGCTGATCATCGTCGGCGCGTCGACCGGCGGCACCGAGGCGATCAAAGAGGTGCTGTTGCAGTTTCCGCCGGATGCGCCGGCGGTGCTGATCGCGCAGCACATGCCGGAAGGTTTCACGCGCTCGTTCGCGACGCGGCTCGACCAGCTGTGCCGCATCACGGTGAAGGAGGCGGCGCACGCCGAGCGCGTGCTGCCGGGCCACGCCTATATTGCGCCGGGGCATTCGCATCTGCTGCTCAGACGCAGCGGCGCCAATTACCTGACGGAACTCAGCCAGAGCGCGCCGGTGAACCGCCACCGGCCGTCGGTCGACGTGCTGTTCCGTTCCGCTGCCGGGAGCGCAGGGCCGAACGCGGTCGGCGTTCTGCTGACCGGCATGGGCAAGGACGGTGCGCAGGGGCTGCTCGAAATGCGTCAGAGCGGCGCGCACACCGTTGCACAGGACGAGGCGAGCTGCGTCGTGTTCGGCATGCCGCGCGAGGCGATCGCGCTCGACGCGGCCGAGACGGTGGCGCCGATCGACCGGGTCGCCGCCACGATCTTTTCCTTTTTCCGCGGCGACACGCCGGCCGGCGTACGGTGACGCAAGGCCGCATCCTCGACGGCGGATGCGGATTGCGGCACACTAGCGCACATTCCATTTAACGGGCATCCGCTTGGGAAAACTGCTGCTGCTTGCGCTGGTGATTGCCGTGCTGTGGTGGATCATCCGGGGATCCGGCAGGCCATCCGCCGGCCCGCGCCGGGCGCCGGCGGCGGAGGACATGGTGCGCTGCGCGCAGTGCGGCGTGCATCTGCCGCGCAGCGAGAGCTACGCCCGCGGTAGCGAATTCTTCTGCAGCGAGGAACATCTGCGGCTGCATCGCTGAGCTTTTCGCCGATGTCATCCACGTTCTCTGCGCTGTCCCCGGAATCGCGGTCCTCGGTTATCGATCTGCTGGCGCCGCCGGTCGAGCAGCCGGATCTGTACTGGCGCTCGCTCAGGATATTCAGTTACGCGCGCATCGTGGTCGCGCTGCTGCTGGCGGTCGGCGGCGCTTTTTTCAAGGGCGTATTGCCGTTCGGCTCGATGAATCCGGGGCTGTTCGAATACAGCAGCCTCGCCTATCTCGCGTCCAGCATTGCCTGGCTGCCGGCGCTGGCTTCGCGCCGCTATTTTTATCTTCAGCTCGGGTTGCAGATCGGCGCCGACATCCTGTTCATCGTGGTGATGATGTACGCGAGCGGCGGCATATCGAGCGGACTCGGCCTGCTGCTGCTGTCGGGACTGGCCGCCACCGGTCTGGTCGGACGCGGACGGCTGTCGTTCTTCTACGCGGCGATTGCGAGTCTCGCGGTGCTGGTCGAGCATACGCTGGAGGTGCTGTACCGCGACGGCCAGACCGCCCAGTACGTGCAGACCGGCCTGTTCTGCATCGCCTACTTCGCGACCGCCGGCCTGGCGCGCACGCTCGCCAAATATCTGGTCGCCACCGAGCGGCTCGCCGCGCAGCGCGAGATCGATCTTGCCAACATGGCGGAGGTCAATCAGCTGGTGATCCGCGACATGGAGGATGGCGTGCTGGTGGTCGATGAGCTCGGTGTGATCCGCCAGCACAACGCGCGCGCCGAACGGATGCTCGGTGCGCTGCACCGCGGGCGCCGCCAGCCGAATCTCGGCGACTATGCGCCGGAACTGGCGCGGCGCTTCGGACAATGGCGCGCGAACCCGGTCGATGGCTTCGATCCAGCGGCCACCGCCGCGCTCAACGACAAGGTCGCCGCGCGCTTCGTGCCGGTCGGTCGCAGCCGCAACGTCGGCGCGGTGATTTTCCTCGAGGATCTGACCAGCGTGCAGGCGCAGGCGCGCCAGATGAAACTCGCCTCGCTCGGCCGGCTTACCGCCAACATCGCACATGAAATCCGCAACCCGCTGTCGGCGATCAGCCATGCCGCCGAACTGCTGCAAGAGGAACCGGCGGCGGGCCCGACCGCGACGCGGTTGCTGACCATCGTCCACGACAACGTCGACCGACTCAACCGCATCGTCAATGACGTGCTCAAACTCAACCGTGATGCGCGCGCCCACCGCGAGCGTTTCCGGCTGGCCGGGTTCCTGCGGACTTTCATCGAACAGTTCGCGCAGAACGAGAAGATCGAGCCGCGTATCTTCAGGCTCGAGGCGGAGGCCGACCCGGAGATCGTGTTTGACCGCAGCCATCTGAACCAGGTGATGTGGAATCTGTGCCGCAACGCGCTGCGCTATTGCCGGCGCCAGCCGGACAGCATCCGCATCGTGGTGCGGCCTGCTGACAGGGGCGTTGTAGAATTGGATGTGGTGGATGATGGCCCCGGCGTGCCGCCGGCGGCGCGCGGCCAGTTGTTCGAACCGTTCTTCACCACCGACAACAACGGCACCGGGCTCGGCCTCTACATTGCGCGCGAGGTGTGCGAAGCGAACGACGCGAAACTGGAGTACGTGGAAACGCCGGGCGGCGCGCAATTCACCGTGCTGTGCCGGGGAGGGGAAAGTCGGTGATGGAGAAAAACCGCGTGCTGGTCGTCGACGACGAGGCCGACATCCGCGAGCTGTTGAGCCTGACGCTCGGCAAGATGGGGCTCGACGTCGATTGCGCGGCCAACGAGTTCGAGGCGGTGCAGTCGATGCAGAAGCACGTTTACGACCTGTGCCTGACCGATATGCGGCTGCCCGACGGCGACGGCCTCCGGTTGCTCGATCACGTGATGCGCCATCATCCGGCGACGCCGGTCGCCGTGATCACCGCGCACGGCAGCACCGAAAACGCGGTCGCCGCGCTGAAGGCCGGTGCCTTCGATTATCTGTCCAAGCCGGTGTCGCTGAGTCAGTTGCGCGCGCTCGTCACTTCGGCGCTCAAGCTGCCGTCGCGCGGCAACGGCGACGCCGCAGTCGCGGCGCCGGCGCTGCTCGGCGATTCGCCGCTGATGCAGCAGACGCGGCAGATGATCGACAAACTGGCGCGCAGCCAGGCGCCGGTCCACATCAGCGGCGAGTCGGGCAGCGGCAAGGAAGTCGCTGCGCGCTCGATCCACCTGAAAGGCGCGCGCCGCGACGGGCCGTTCGTGCCGGTCAACTGCGGTGCGATCCCTGAGAACCTGATGGAGAGCGAGTTCTTCGGCTACAAAAAGGGCGCGTTCACCGGCGCCGAGCGCGACAAGGACGGTTTTTTCCAGGCGGCGAACGGCGGCACGCTGTTCCTTGACGAGGTTGCCGACCTGCCGCTGCCGATGCAGGTCAAACTGCTGCGCGCGATCCAGGAAAAGAAAGTGCGCAAGGTCGGCGCCACCGGCGAGGAAAACGTCGACGTGCGCATCATCAGCGCGACGCACCGCAATCTGGCCGACGCCGTGCGCGACGGTAAATTCCGCCAGGATCTGTACTACCGGCTCAATGTGATCGAGCTGCGGATGCCGGCGCTGCGCGAGATGCGCGACGACATTCCGCTGCTGGCGCGCGAAATCCTGCGCCGCAGCGGCAATGGCTCGGCGCAGGTGGCTACGTTGTCGCCACAGGCGCTTGCTGCGTTGCAGGATTATCCGTTCCCCGGCAACGTGCGCGAACTCGAAAATGTCCTCGAACGCGCGCTCGCGCTGAGCAGCGGAGCGCGGATCGAAGCGGACGATCTGCACCTCGCGCCGCCGGCCGCCGAGCCGGCGCCTACAGCGCATGCCGTCGAACTGCCGCTGCAGGAGCATCTCGACCGCGTCGAGAAGGAGCGCATTCTCAGGGCCCTCGAACAGACACGCTACAACCGTACCGCGGCGGCCAAGCTGCTCGGCATCACGTTCCGCGCGCTGCGCTACCGGATGGAGCGGCTCGGCATCAACGACGAGCTCGACGCCAAGAGCTGAGCGGGCATAACGCCGTGCGCATCACCGACGACGGCATCCTCGACAGCGCGCGGCAGATCGCCTCGCCGAACCGCGACGCGCGGCCGGCGGATAGCGCGGTCGAACTGATCGTGATCCACAACATCAGCCTGCCGCCCGGTGAATTTGGCGGGCCGGGCATCGTCGAGTTGTTCACCAACCGGCTCGATCCCAACGCGCATCCGTACTACCGCGGCATCGCGGGCAACAGAGTCTCCGCGCATTTCCTGATCCGGCGCGGCGGCGAAGTCATCCAGTTCGTGCCATGCGTCATGCGCGCGTGGCACGCCGGCGAGTCGAACTGGCGCGGCTGCAGCCGCTGCAACGATTTCTCGGTCGGCATCGAGCTTGAGGGGACGGACGATCTGCCGTTCGAAGATATTCAGTACGAAAGGCTTGCGGCACTGGTGCGCGCGCTCAGGGAGAAATATCCGATCGCGGACATCGTCGGCCACTCCGACATCGCGCCCGGGCGTAAGACCGATCCCGGCCCTTTTTTCGATTGGGAACAGCTGCCAGCGTGAATTGATGCCTGCGCGACTGCCGCCGTGCTTTGCTATGATAGCCGCCGCCGACAGGGAGGAAAGCGCACTGTTTCGGCACCGACAATACATATAAGCGACAGACGGCGATGGCATTGTTTGCAAGCAAACCCGACCATCCGATGGCGGACATCCGGCAGGCAAAAACCTATATTGCCGAGTTGCCGGCGGATGCCTACAAGGCGATCGAAGAAATCACCTATTGGCTCGATTCGGTCACCCGCGAGGAATTCAAAGCCGATCATCGCCTCGCGCTGATCGACCTGCTCGATCAGGCGGCGAAGAACCACCAGCGCAAGCTGAGCCAGGATTACGTGGCGACCGAGCGCAAGCAGAAGTTTCTCGAAACCCGTCTGTGGAAGGCGGTGTTCGAATTCTGGAAGGCGCTCGGCGACGCTTATCTGCGCTGCATCGAGCAATATCAGGCGGGTGCCGGCGCGATCAAGAAGGACCTGCCGGTGATCGTCGCGCGCGCGCTGCGCGCGCTGACCCTGCAACTCAAATGGGAATTGCTGCGCTACGGCCCGATCGAGGACCGCATCTGGGCGGACATCGGGCGGCTCTATCAGTTCGCCGATACCCGTTATTTCACGACCGATCAAATCGCGATCTACCCGGGGGCGCACGGCGCCTCCTCGGTGCAGACGGAATTTCTGAAGGCGGTGATGCTTGGCGTGTCCTCGACCGACGGCCTGGTGCCGCTGCGGCAGGAAATCGCCGAACGCGTGGTTGCGCATTTCGGCGGCCTGTTCACGCTTCAGCCGCAGCCGGGCGAAGGCTGCAATTACTTTCTTGATCTCGCGATGCGCGAGCCGCCGGCGCGGGTGCGCAAGGGCGTGACCGCCGGTCCGACCACGCGCTTCTTCGGTGCCGGCCGCGCGCTGCCCGCGCTCTACAAGCTGATGCAGGACATCAAGCAGAAGGACGGCGTGCCGAGCGACGTCTATCTGGGCGGCAATTTCGAAACCGCGCTGGTGCTGGCGGTGCTGCAGCATCTGGCAATGTACTGGTCGGACCACGCGCCGGCGCGCGATTCCGAGCGCCGCAAGATCGCGACGCGTCTGACCGTGGTCCACGGCTACCCCGAAATCGTGGCCGCCCTCGGGGCGCACGCTGACGCCGTGTCGCTCGTTTTCGACGAGCCGGACGGCGAGAGCTGGATCGTCGAAAACGTCAGCGACGGCGGTTACGGCGCGATCATCCCGCAGGTCAGGGGCGACTGGATATGCGTCGGCGCCGTGGTCGGCGTCAAGACCGAAACCGCGAAAGCGTGGGGCGCCGGCGTGATCCGCCGCCTGACGCGCGACAAGTTCGAGCAGCGCTGCGTCGGCATTCAACTGCTGTCGAAATCGGCAACCGCGGTGCGGCTGGCGCCGGCCGGCAATGTGTCGTCGCTCAACGCGACGCGTGAGGGCGACCAGGCGATCCTGCTGTCGGTGGCGCCGGACAAGAACGGTGAAATCGAGCTGCTGCTGCGTGTCGGCAGTTTCACCACCGGGCAGAGCCTCGACATGAGCGTCGGCGGCAAATCCTATCTGCTGATGCCGTCGAAGCTGATCGAGGGCGGCGACGATTTCGACTGGGCCAGATTCCGTTTGATGGAACGGCAATAGCGGCCGCGGTCAGCGTCCCGCTTGTGCGCCGAAAATATTGCGCAGCCATTTGCCGATCTCGGCAATTTCCTGTCCGCACACCGTGTGCGCCATCGGGTATTCGCGCCAGTCGACGCGGTGGCCGAGTGCGGCAAGCGCGTCGCGCGATGCGATCGCCAGCGGCAGCGGCACCACATCGTCGAAGCTGCCGTGCGCCATCAAGATCGGAATGGTGTAATTGGCGGGCGCGGCTTCTGCTGCAACTCTGTCCTTGAGCGGCAGGTAGGCGGACAGCGCGAGAATGCCGGCCAGCCGCTGCGGGTGGCGCGGGCCGCTGTGCAGCGCGATCGCGCCGCCCTGCGAAAACCCGGCCATCACGATTCTGTCTGCGGCAATGCCGCGCGCCTGTTCACGCGCAATCAGCGCCTCGATCTGCGTCTGCGATGCGCGAATCCCCGCCTCGTCGCCACGCGATTTTCCCGCCAGATCGTCGAACGTGATGTCGTACCAGGCGCGCATCACGTAGCCGTGGTTGATGGTAACCGGCCGCTCGGGTGCGTGCGGGAACACGAAGCGCACCGCCGGCGATTTGCTGAAGCCGAGTTCCGGCACGATCGGCGCGAAATCGTTGCCGTCGGCGCCGAGCCCATGCAGCCAGATCACGCTGGCTTCAGGATATGGCGCAGTCTCGATTTCGACGGTATCGAGGAGATTGGATTTAGAGTCTTTCACCGCAGAGACGCAGAGGCGCAGAGAACGACAAAAAATAAATAGCCCATTTTTCGGGTTTCCCTAAATCCTGATTCCTGAATCCTGCATTTCATGTTTTCTCGGCGCCTCCGCGTCTCCGCGGTTCAATCGTCCTTTCCCCCCACGATTTCACGGATTGCGCGGAACAGTTCACGGTACTGTTTCGGCGCGCGGCCCGCGGCCTGGTCGCGCCTGACGCCGGCGATCAGCGAGCGCAGCGGCTGCAGGTCGGCGCCCGGATATCCGGCGGCGAACGATGCAAAGGCGTCTTCCTCACCAAGCAGCCGCTCGCGCCAGCTTTCGGCGAGCTGCTGCAGCGCAGTGTGGGCGCGGGCGTTGCCGCGCCAGCGCTCGAGGCAGGCCACGATCGGCGCCGGATCTACCGCGCGCATCAGTTTGCCGATGTACTGCAGCTGGCGGCGGCGGCCTTCGAAATCGCGGATGCGCTGCGCCTCGACCACGGCTTCGTGCAGCGTCTCGGGCAGGCCGATTTCCGCCAGCTGGCCGGCATTGAGCTCGACCAGCCGGGCGCCGATTTTTTGCAGCGCCGCCATGTCGCGCTTGCGCTGGCTTTTGCTGGGTTGCGTGATTTCCATGCTGTTATGATAACGGCTTTTGCAGTCGTTATTCCGGCGCGGGCCGGGATGGCGGGAGCGAACCCGTGCAACGGCTGCGGACTTCAATCACTGAAATGACTACCGAACTTCGAAATCCGGTCGCCGCCGGTGTTTTTGCGCACGGCGACGCGCAATTGCACCGGCTTGCCGCCGATGTCATCGAACACGCACGCGAGCACGGCGCCAGCGCGTGTGAAACCGAGGTGTCCGAGGGCTTTGGCCAGACCGTGACGGTGCGGCGCGGCAGCGTGGAAACGATCGAGTACAACCGCGACAAAAGCATCGGCGTCACCGTCTATCTCGGACAGCGCCGCGGCCACGCCAGCACCTCGGACTTTTCTCCGCAGGCGCTGCGCGCGGCCACCGACGCCGCGTTGTCGATCGCAAAATTTACCGCCGAGGATCCATACGCGGGGCTCGCCGACGCGGATCTGCTGGCGCGCGACGACGATATTCGCCGCGATCTCGATCTGTTCCATCCGTGGACGCTGCCGGTCGAACGCGCGATCGAGCTTGCGCGGAGTTGCGAAGACGCGGCGTTCGCGGTGGACCGCCGGATCACCAATTCCGAGGGCGCGACGGTCTCGACCCAGCAGTCGCATTTCATCTATGCGAATTCGCTCGGTTTCATGGCCGGCTACCCGGGCTCGCGCCACTGGATCAGCTGCGCGGTGATCGCGGGCGAGGACGAGCAGATGCAGCGCGACGACTGGTACTCGGCCGCGCGCGATCCGGACGACCTCGAAGCCGCCGCGCAGATCGGACGCGCCGCCGGCGAACGCGCGCTGCGCCGGCTTGGCGCGCGCAAGATCGCGACCGTGCAGACGCCGGTGCTGTTCGAGGCGCCGGTCGCTGCGTCGCTGCTCGGTCATTTCGTGTCGGCGGTCAGCGGCGGCGCGCTCTACCGCAAATCGTCGTTCCTGCTCGACAGCCTCGGCCAGCAGGCGTTTGCGCCGCGGGTGCAGATCGTCGAGGACCCGCTGATTCCGAAGGGGCTGGCCAGCGGCACGTTCGACGACGAAGGCGTCGCAACGCGCCGTCGCAACGTAGTCGAAGACGGCGTCGTGCGCGGCTATTTCCTCGGCAGCTATGCGGCGCGCAAGCTCGGCATGCGCTCGACCGGCAACGCCGGCGGCAATCACAACCTGATGCTGGCGGACACCGGTGAAAACCTGCCGGCGCTGCTGAAAAAAATGGGGCGCGGCCTGCTCGTCACCGAACTGCTCGGCCACGGCGTCAATCCGGTGACCGGCGATTATTCGCGCGGCGCGGCCGGATTCTGGATCGAGAACGGCGCCGTCGCCTATCCGGTGCAGGAAATCACGATTGCCGGCAACCTGAAGCAGATGTTCCACGACATCGCGGCGGTCGGCAGTGACGTCGTGCGGCGCGGCTCCAAACAGTGCGGTTCGATCCTGATCGCGAACATGACCGTCGCCGGGGACTGAACGGATGACGCGGAATCCGCGCCGCCGTCTCTGGTGCTGGCTGCTGCTGGCGCCGTGCCTCGCAGTGTTGTGCGTGCCGTTCTTCAACCGTGCCGGGCCGGCGTGGCTCGGCATCCCGTTCTTCTACTGGTATCAGCTGCTGTGGATTCCGTTGAGCGCGGTGGTAATCGCGGTCGTCTATCTCGCAACGCGTGAACGCGGCGCTGACGCCGGCAAGCCGCGATGAATGTCGTCGCGGTCGCGGTATTCGTTTTTTTCTTCGCGCTGGTCACCGTGCTCGGCTTCGTCGCCGCGCACTGGCGCCGCGGCGATCTCGATACACTGCACGAGTGGGGGCTGGCCGGGCGCCGTTTCGGCACCGTGATCACCTGGTTCCTGATCGGCGGCGATCTCTACACCGCGTACACCTTCATCGCGGTGCCGGCGCTGATGTTCGGCGCCGGCGCGATGGGATTTTTCGCGGTGCCGTACACGATCCTGGTCTATCCGTTCGCGTTTTTGGTGATGCCGCGGCTGTGGGCGGTCGCGCACCGCCGCGGCTACGTGACCGCCGCCGATTTCGTGCGCGGACGCCACGGCAGCCCATGGCTGGCGCTGGCGGTCGCGGTCACCGGCATCGTGGCGACGATGCCGTACATCGCGCTGCAGCTGGTCGGCATCCAGGTGGTGGTCGCCGCGCTCGGCTTCCCGACCGGCGGCTGGCTGGGTGAACTGCCGCTGATCATCAGCTTCGCGATCCTCGCCGCGTATACCTACACCAGCGGCCTGCGCGCGCCGGCGATGATCGCGATTGTCAAGGACGTGCTGATCTACGTGACGATCATCGCCGCGATCATCGTGATTCCGGAAAAGCTCGGCGGCTACGGCGCGATTTTCGCCCACGTGCCGGGCGACAAGCTGCTGCTGAAGGCGCCCGACGCCGGCAGCCTCAACCAGTACAGCGCCTATATCACGCTCGCGGCCGGCTCGGCGCTCGCGCTGATGCTGTATCCGCACTCGCTGACCGCGATCCTCAGTTCGAGCGGCAGCGACACGCTTCGCCGCAACATGGCGCTGCTGCCCGCCTATTCGTTCGTGCTCGGCCTGATCGCGCTGCTCGGTTACATGGCGCTCGCCGCCGGCGTCGACCGGCTGCCGCAGTACGCGGGCTATTTCGGCGAATACAAGCAGAACTTCGCGGTGCCGGCGCTGTTCCTCAGCCTGTTCCCCGACTGGTTCGTCGGCGTCGCGTTCGCGGCAGTCGCGATCGGCGCGCTGGTGCCGGCGGCGATCATGTCGATCGCCGCCGCCAACCTGTTCACGCGCAACATCTACCGCGAATTCGTCAGGCCCGACTGCACGCCGGCTGAGGAGACGCAGATGGCGAAGTGGGTGTCGCTGATCGTGAAGGTGGGCGCGGTCGCGTTCGTGATCGCGCTGCCGCAGCAGTTTGCGATCAACCTGCAACTGCTGGGCGGAGTGCTGATCATCCAGACGCTGCCGGCGGTCATCATCGGGCTCTACACGACGTGGTTCGATCATCGCGGGCTGCTGGCCGGCTGGCTGGCCGGCATCGCCGGCGGCACCGCGATGATGGCGGCACAGAACTTCAAGTCGCCGACCTACCTGCTGCACGCCGGTGCGGTCACGATTCCCGGTTATGCCGCGCTCTACGCGCTGCTGTTCAATCTTGCCGTCGCGGTCGCCGTCACATTGCTGTGCCGCGCCGCCGGGCTGCGCCGCGCGGACGACGCGACGGCAGCCGGCGATTACGCCGACGCCGCGCGCGACTAGGCAGTACAGCGCTCCCTGGAATCCGGGGGCTGATGGGGAAAAGGGTGAGAGCGGGGGCGGCGCAGGCAGCCGGGAAATCAGGCCTGCGGTTTTTCCTCGGCTGGCAGCGGCGCAGTGTCGGAGGCTTGCTGTCTGGCGCGGTCGGCCTTGCTCTTCTCGATCAGCAGGATCATTTTCAGCGTGTAATGCCCGCACACGGCGCCCATGATCGCCATCAATATCAGGCCGACGATGAAGGCTACCGTTATCGTTGTTGCGCTCATTTCCACTCCCGCGCGTTACATTACCACAGCCGCGGGCGGACCGTATCCGCCATCCCGGAAAAACCGGAAACCGGGACTTCACGGTTTCCGCAGCGCGGCAAGGCGAAGCCGGCCGGGAGCGCATGATAAAATTTCAATTTTGGGACTAACCTTTTCTCCATGTACAACAGACAGACCCTCCAGCAATGCGATCCCGAAATTGCATCGGCGATCGAATCCGAAGCGCGCCGCCAGGAACAGCATATCGAGCTGATCGCGTCCGAAAATTACACCAGCCCGCGCGTGCTCGCAGCGCAGGGTTCGGTGCTGACCAACAAGTACGCGGAAGGTTATCCGGGCAAGCGTTATTACGGCGGCTGCGAGTACGTCGACATCGTCGAGCAGCTGGCAATCGACCGCGTCAAGCAACTGTTCGGCGCCGAAGCGGCCAACGTGCAGCCGAACTCGGGTTCGCAGGCCAATCAGGCGGCGTTCATGGCGTTGCTGAAGCCGGGCGACACCTTTCTCGGCATGTCGCTGGCGATGGGCGGGCATCTGACGCACGGCTCGCCGGTCAATATGAGCGGCAAATGGTTCAACGTCGTCAGCTATGGCCTCGACGCGAACGAGGCGATCGACTACGAACAGGTCGAGCGGCTTGCCGCCGAGCACAAACCGAAGCTGATCCTCGCCGGCGCGTCGGCCTACGCGCTGCGCATCGATTTCGAGCGCTTTGCGCGGATCGCCAGGTCGGTCGGCGCTTATTTCATGGTCGATATGGCGCATTACGCGGGGCTGATCGCGGCCGGCGTCTATCCGAATCCGGTGCCGCATGCGGATGTCGTGACCTCGACCACGCACAAGACGCTGCGCGGGCCGCGCGGCGGATTGATCCTGATGAAGGCCGAGCACGAAAAAGCGGTCAACAGCGCGATCTTCCCCGGCCTGCAGGGCGGCCCGCTGATGCACGTGATCGCCGGCAAGGCGGTCGCGTTCAAGGAAGCGCTGGCGCCGGAATTCAGGACTTATCAGCAGCAGGTGCTGAAGAACGCCGATGTGATGGCGAAAACACTGGCCGGGCGCGGCCTGCGCATCGTCTCCGGCCGTACCGAAAGCCATGTGTTCCTGGTCGATCTGCGCGCGAAGAAGATCACCGGCAAGGACGCCGAGAAAGCGCTGGTCTCCGCGCACCTGACGGTCAACAAGAATGCGATCCCGAACGATCCCGAGAAGCCGTTCGTCACTTCCGGCATCCGGCTTGGCTCGCCGGCGCTGACTACGCGCGGCTTCAGGGAGGCGGAGGCCGGGCAGACCGCGAGCCTGATCGCCGACGTGCTCGATGCGCCCAACGACGCCGCCAGCATCGCGCGCGTGCGGGATGCGGTCACCGCGCTGTGCGCGAAGTTTCCGGTGTATGGAGCGCAGGATTGAGGATCGAGGATTCAGGATTGAGTGAAGCCGCGAATAACAGAAACCTGCCCTGAATCCTCAATTCTGCATCCTGAATCCTGATTTATGCATTGCCCGTTCTGCAAAGCCGAAGACACGCAGGTGATCGATTCGCGCGTCAGCGAGGACGGCGACAGCATCCGCCGCCGCCGCAAATGCGCGGCTTGCGGCAAGCGCTTCACGACTTACGAAACCGTCGAGCTGCGGATGCCGCAGGTGGTCAAGCAGGACGGCACGCGCGCCGAGTTCAGCCTCGACAAGCTGCGCACCGGCTTCATGCGCGCGCTGCACAAGCGGCCGGTGCCGACGCAGCGGGTCGACGAAGCGATCGCGACGATCACGCAGAACGTGCTGGCGCTCGGCGAGCGCGAAATTCCGGCGCGCCGCGTCGGCGAGATGGTGATGAAGGAGCTCTACAAGCTCGACCACGTCGCCTACATCCGTTTCGCGTCGGTCTATAAAAGTTTCGAGGACGTCGGCGATTTCGAGGACGTGATCAAGGAAGTCCGGCAGCCGGTCGACGGAAAAAAATAACAGTGAAACCGCAGCTGTGCGCAGATTAACGCCGATGGAGGGCTGTTTCAATCCGTGTTCATCTGCGTTTACCCGCGGTTCCTGATGAATTCCCATGCCGTTTTCCGCTGCTGATCACGAATTCATGGCGCACGCGCTGCAGCTCGCCGAGCGCGGCCTTTATACGACGACGCCCAATCCGCGCGTCGGCTGCGTGATCGTCAGCGACGGCGCGGTGGTCGGCGCGGGTTGGCACGAGCGCGCCGGCGGACCGCACGCCGAAATCGTCGCGCTGCGCGCGGCCGGCGATGCGGCGCGCGGCGCAACGCTCTATGTGACGCTCGAGCCGTGTCACCATCACGGCCGTACCCCGCCGTGCGACGAAGCGGTGATCGCGGCCGGTTTCAGGCGCGTGGTGATCGCGCTGCGCGACCCCGACCCGCGTACTGCGGGACAGGGCATCGCGCGGCTGCGGCAGGCCGGCATCGAGGTCGAGAGCGGCGTGCTCGAAAGCGCGGCGCGCGAACTCAACATCGGTTTCGTGTCGCGCCTGACGCGCGGGCGACCGTGGGTGCGTGTCAAGCTGGCGGCGAGCCTCGACGGCGGGACCACCGGCGGCGATCGCCGCTGGATCACCGGCGAGGCGGCGCGCCGTGACGGCCAGCGCTGGCGCGCGCGCGCCTGCGCGGTGCTGACCGGCAGCGGCACGGTGCGCGCCGACGATCCGCAGTTGAACGTGCGCGACATCGAAACGCCGCGCCAGCCGCTGCGCGTCGTCGTCGCCAGCCGGCTGGCGATACCGCCCGCCGCGCGTGTCCTTGAAGGCGGCGCGCTGGTGGTTTGTGCCGACGCCGCGCCGGAGAAAATCGCAGCATTGCGCGCCGGCGGCGCCGAAGTGATCACATTGCCGGACGCGCGCGGGAGGGTAGATTTGACGGCGTTGATGGCGGAACTGGGCCGGCGCGAAATCAACGAACTGCACGTCGAGGCCGGCGCCACGCTCAGCGGCGCGCTGTTGCAGGCCGATCTGGTCGACGAACTGCTGCTTTACTTCGCGCCGTGCGTGCTCGGCAGCGGCGCGCGCGGCATGTTCGAGTTGCCGGACGCTTCCGGTGTGCGGCATGATCTAAAAATGCAGGAGATAAGAATGGTGGGCAATGATTTACGGATGCTGGCAAGGCTGGAGCGGAAGTAGATGTTCACCGGCATCGTGATGGCGGTCGGCACGATCACCGAGACGCGTCCGGCGCCGGGCGGCGCGGTACGCATGACGCTCGACGCCGGCGCGCTGGATCTCGACGACGTCGCGCCCGGTCACAGCATCGCGGTCAACGGCGTCTGCCTGACGGTCGTCGACATCGATGCGCCGCGCGTCGAATTCGACCTGTCGCGCGAAACGCTGAACTGCACGGCCGGTTTCATGTCGGGTGCGCGGGTCAACCTGGAAAAGTCGCTGCGACTCGCCGACCGGCTCGGCGGCCATCTGGTCGGCGGCCACGTCGACGGCGTCGGCACCGTGACGCGCTTCGAGGAAGCCGGCGACAATCGCCTGCTGGCAATCGCGGCGCCGCATGAACTGGCGCGCTACATCGCGCGCAAGGGCTCGATCGCGGTCAACGGCGTCAGCCTGACCGTGAACGCGGTGCATGGCTCCGGATTCGAGGTCAATCTGATCCCGCACACGCTGGCGATGACCGATCTCGGCGCGCTCGCGCCGGGCGCCAGGGTCAACCTCGAAGTCGACATGCTCGCGCGCTATATCGAGCAGTTGATGGCAGCGCCCGGCTGAGCCGGGCTGAAAACAGCGCTTGAAGACGCCGAAATATCAGCCGACGCGCTTGCGCCGTTTCACTTCCGCTTCAGCGAGCAGCCAGTCTTCGATTTCGTGACCCGGTTCGAAGCCCCGCCGCTCGGCGATGAAGTAGGCGGCTTCCGCGATCTGCCAGTACAGACTCTCTTCCGGGGCGGCGGATTTCGCGCGCGGCCGCGGCGGCCGTTTCCCGCCCGCTGCGGTTTTTGCGGAAGCCGTCCCGGGCTTGCGCGGCGCCGCGGCGCTTTTGCGTTTGCCCGCGGTCTTTCCTGAAGTTCGATTGCTCATGGGTAAATTCTCCGGCGATTTCGCATCGATGGTTGGCAGAGGAATGTTGATCTTTCGTGTGATCCGGATGTTTCCCGCGGACGCGCGTCACCAGTGCAATTTGCGCAGCAGCGCACTTTTTTTCTTCTGATGGCTCTGCATCCGCCGCAGGATGCTGTCGAGCACCTCGATCGCTTCGATGATGTGCGGCCCCTTGTTCAGCATCACGCACTCGGCGCGCTCGCTCATCGCGGCGTCGGTGATTTCGGCGCGCGTCGGCAGCCCTTTTTTGGCGAGCTGTTCGAGCACCTGCGTCGCCCAGATCACCGGCAGATGCGCGGCCTCGCACAGCCACAGGATTTCTTCCTGCAGTTCCGCCAGCCGCTCATAGCCGCATTCGACCGCGAGGTCGCCGCGCGCGATCATCACGCCGACCGCGGGGGAACGCAGCGCGGCGAGCAGCAACTGCGGCAGATTTTCGAACGCGGCGCGGGTTTCGATCTTCAGCACGATGCCGAGCTTGTCCCCGCCGAGGCGCGCCAGATGGGATTGCAGCAGCTCGATGTCCTCGACCTCGCGCACGAAGGACAGTCCGACCATGTCGGCGGCGCCGACCACGAAGGCGAGATCGGCGATGTCCTTCTCCGTCAAAGCCGGCAACTGCAGCCGGCTGTCCGGCAGATTGATGCCCTTGTCGGCCAGCAGCTTGCTGCCGTTGTCCCTGGCCTGAATGATCCCGATCTCGAGCCGGTCCGGGTCGGCGCTGCGCACCAAGCCGGCGATCTTGCCGTCGTCGAGGAAAATGCGCTGGCCGGCGCGGACATCGGCGAAGATCTGCGGCAGCGTGCAGGAAATGTGCGCCGCGCTCAGCAGTTCTCCATGTTCGTCGTGACGTGCGGGTTCACCGGGGGTCGCGGCGGCCGTCAGCAGCAGCGTGTCGCCGCGCCGCAGCCGGATCGACTGTTCGCCGGGCGGCAGCGGGCCGACGCAGCCGCGCTGCGGCAGGCATGCGTAGCTCCCGGCGGCGGAACGGCGCAACAGCGTCAGTTCGGCGCCGGGCGTCACATAGGCGGTCTGGCGGCACTCGGTCACGCAATGCGTCGCCGTGCGCTGCGTCACCGTCATCGCGCGGCTGGATCCGCGCGCGTCGGTGAATTCGATCCGGTCGTGCGGTTCCAGCCGGTGCAGCCATTCCGCAGCGACGGGAAGATCGGCATCGGCGTCGGCATCGTTGCCCGGCGCCGGCGTTCCTTCCGCGCAGAGCCGGATAATCGCGGGCGCGACGACACGGCCCAGCGCATCGCGTTGCGGGCGCCACGCCGCCACCTGCGGCCCGGGCGCCATGCTGCCGGTGCGCAATTTCGGTCCGCCCAGTTCCATGATGATGCGGCACGGCAGGCCGGTTTCCTGCTGCGCCCAGCGCAGGTTTTTCACCATCCGCTCCCACGACGGCCGGTCATCGTGCGCGCAATTGATCCGCGCGCAATTCATCCCCGTCAGCAGCATCGCTTTCACCAGTTCGTAATCGGCGGCGGCCTCGGCCGGCAGCGTGACCATGATGTGCGTGCGCCGGCCTTCGCGCGCAGCGCCCAGCAGGTTTTCCGTGTTCGCGTAAAGCAGCATTCTGCCGGCGCTGCGCGAAGCGATCGGCGGCGCCGGCGCAGCGTCGGGCGCCGCGCTGGCGGCCAGGCTCAGCACGCGGATCACGGCGTTGAGGCTGGCCAGCACGAAGGATTCGGTGCGGCCGATCGACGATACTCCGAGGTCAGCCAGACGTCCCTGCAGATGGCGGATGTCGTGACGGCGCAGTCCGAGATAATGCAGCAGATTGCGCGCGCTGGCGCGATGCGCCGGATCGACGCGCTGCAGCGCGTCCGCAAATTCATCGGTCAGCTTTTCGAGATCGCCGCGCAGCGATTTCAATTCGCCGGCGATATGCGCATAGTGCTCGCGGTCGGCCGCGGCAGGAGGCGGCAGCACCGATTTCGTGGCTGGGATTTTCATAACGGATGGATGCCAATGCTGCTATGCGCTTGTTAAAAAAGCATGACAGTGCTGAAGCCGCAAGGCCTCGATCCGCTCAAGAAAACCAGCGCAGGAAAGCGGCCGTGGTCAGCGCGGTGATGGCCAGCGCCGCCGACAGCGGCCATATCCGGTCCGCCTTTCCGCCCGGCGGCGTGATGAACGCGTAACCGACCACCGCGAATCCCGCCGTGACGCAGAACATCTTGACATAGAGCGCGAGCAGCGCGGCGCCCGCGATATCGGGCGGATGGCCGTAGAAATAAAGACTGGTCGCGCCGAAGGCGATGCCGCTGACGGCCTGCACCGACCAGCCGGCGAGCAGCGCCCGCAGCAGCGCGCGCCGGGCGCCGCCGTGATTGACCATCGCGCCGGCGATCGCACTGCCGACCGTGGTGGCGGCGCCCAGATTATGCGCGACCTGAATCACCGCGTAAGCGAGATTCTGTGCGGTGCTCATGCGGATCGCTTACTTCGAAACGACGTTGACGCAGCCCTCGACGCCGGTCGGCACGTGCGAACTGGTATTGATCGCGAGGCAGACCTGATGTTTGCCGGGCGGCAGCGGGCCAAACTCGGTGGTGCCCTTGAGTTCGTGGATCACGTCGACGCGCTTGCCGTCGACGTTGAGATGAAGGTGATTACCGGTCGGCCCGGGCACCGCTTCGTAGCTCAGCTTGGTCGGCGACGTCGAGCTGATGGTGGCGCCGTCGGCGGGTGCGCTGATCGTGACCTTTCCCTCTGCGGCGAGCGCGCTCCCTGCCGCCAGCAGTGTGGCGAGCAGCAATGTGTGCGGAACTTTATTCATGGGAAATCCTCCTCGCGTGACAGGCAAAATCGCCGTTTTCATTATAGTATCGGTGGCCCGGCCCGGCCTGGATCGCGGAAATATCCGCGCGGCATCATGGCCGGACTCCGCCTGAAACACGGCGGATCAATAGCTTACAATTACGCAACGTCGCCCGAACCGCCATGACCATCAGTCCGATCGAAGACATCCTTGCCGACATCAGGGCCAGCCGCATGGTGATCCTCGTCGACGAGGAAGACCGCGAGAACGAGGGCGATCTCGTGCTGGCGGCGGATTTCGTGACGCCCGACGCGATCAACTTCATGGCGCGCCACGGTCGCGGCCTGATCTGCCTCACGCTGACCGAGGAGAAATGCCGCAGCCTCAATCTGCCGTTGATGGTCGCCAGCAACAGCTCGCGGCTCGGCACTAATTTCACGCTGTCGATCGAAGCTGCGCGCGGCGTGACCACCGGCATCTCGGCTGCCGATCGCGCGCGCACTGTGCAGGCTGCGGTCGCCGGCGACGCGCGGCCCGCCGACATCGTGCAGCCCGGCCATGTGTTTCCGCTGATGGCGCAGCAGGGCGGCGTGCTGGTGCGCGCCGGCCACACCGAGGCCGGCTGCGACCTCGCCCAGCTTGCCGGGCTGACGCCGGCCGCGGTGATCTGCGAAATCCTGAAGGACGACGGCGAAATGGCGCGGCTGCCCGACCTGATCGAATTCGCGCAGCGGCACCGACTCAAAATCGGCACCATCGCCGATCTGATCCACCATCGCAGCCGCACCGAGTGCCTGGTCGCGCGCGCGTTCGAGCGCGACATCGAAACCGCTCACGGCAGATTCCGCCTCGTCGTCTACAACGACGCCATCGCGCATGAAACCCATCTGGCTCTGGTCAGGGGCGAGGTGCGGGCGGACAGCGAAGTGCTGGTGCGCGTGCACGAACCGGTATCAGTGATCGACCTGCTCGATACGCGCAGCGCGAGCCACTCATGGAGCTTTCATCAGGCGCTGGCTGCGATCGCGCGCGCCGGCTGCGGCGTGATCGTGCTGCTGCATCGTCCCGAGACCGCCGCCGACCTGCTGGCGCGCGTGCAGTCCGCCGCCGCTGCGGGAACGCCGGATACGCTGCGCAATTACGGCATCGGCGCGCAGATTCTGCGCGACCTCGGCGTGGTCAGAATGCGGCTGCTGGCGAAGCCGCGTAAAATGCCGAGCATGGCGGGATTCGATCTGCAGGTGACCGGCTATCTTCAACCCGGCGAATAGCAAAGACCGATGACGACTTACGATTCGATCGAGGAAATCACCGCGCGCCCCGACGGCGCCGGCCTGCGCATCGGCATCGCGGTGGCGCGCTTCAACGCCGACGTTGCCGACGGCCTGCTGTCGAGCTGCACTGCGGCGCTCGCCGGACTCGGCGTCGGCAGCGGCGACATCAGGATCGTCGAGGTGCCGGGCGCGCTCGAACTGCCGCTTGTGCTGCAGAAGATGGCGCAGAGCGGCGGCTTCGACGCGCTGATCGCGCTCGGCGCAGTGATCCGCGGCGAGACCCATCACTTCGAGATCGTCGCCAACGAATCGGCGGCCGGCATCATGCAGGTCACGCTCGACAGCGGCGTGCCGGTCGCCAACGGCGTGCTGACCACCGACGACGACGACCAGGCCGAAGCGCGGATGGCGCAGAAAGGCGCCGACTGCGCGGCGGTCGCGGTCGAGATGGCGAATCTGCTCAGGCAGCTTGAACTGCTGAAGCGATGAAAAGCGGCCGGCGCCGCGCGCGCGAGTTCGCGCTGCAGGGGCTTTATCAGTGGCAGTTGTCGGGCAACGATGTCGCCGCGATCAAGCGGCAGCTCGCCGAGACCAGGGGCTTCGACAAGAGCGATGGCGCGTACTGCTCTGCGCTGCTCGAAGGCGCAGTGCGCGAGGCGCAGCGGATCGGGCAGCAGGTGCAGCCGTACCTCGACCGGCCGTTCGCGGAACTGAGCCCGGTCGAGCGCGCGATCCTGCTGATCGCCGGCTACGAGCTGGTGAACCAGCCCGACGTCCCGTACAAGGTCATCATCAACGAGGCGGTCGAACTTGCCAAGAGCTACGGCGGCACCGGCGGCTTCAAGTATGTGAACGGCGTGCTCGACAAGCTTGCGGCACAGGTGCGCCCACACGAAATCGTGAAGGGTGAAAAGTGAAGGGTGAAGGGCGCCCCCGCGAGTTTTTACCCTTCACGCATTCGTCCCCCACCTTTCACTCTCCATCCTCAATCCTGAATCCTGCCTGATGTCCGAATTTGAGATCATCCGCCGCTTTTTTACGCATCGCCCGCGCCATACGCTGCTCGGCGTCGGCGACGATGCGGCGCTGCTGCGGCCGGCGCGCGGCCGCGAGCTTGTGGTATCCACCGACGTGCTGGTCGAGGGCGTGCACTTCTTCTGCGGCGCCGACCCGCGCGCGCTCGGCCACAAGGCGCTCGCGGTCAATCTGTCCGACCTCGCGGCGATGGGCGCGACGCCGCGCTGGGCGCTGCTCGCGCTGACACTGCCGCGCGCCGACGGCAGGTGGCTGGCGGAATTTTCGCGCGGTTTCCTGGCGCTGGCGCGACGCTTCGGGGTGGACCTGATCGGCGGCGACACCACGCGCGGGCCGCTCGCGATCTGCGTGCAGGTGATCGGCGAAGTTCCGCGCGGCAAGGCGCTGCGGCGCGACGGCGCGCGCATCGGCGACGACGTCTGGGTGTCGGGCACGCTCGGCGACGCGGCGCTGGCGCTCGCCGCGATCAAGAAGCGTATCAATTTGGGTGCGGACGAATTCAAGTCATGCCTGCGGCGCCTGCATGCGCCGCAGCCGCGCGTCGCGCTCGGCATCGCGCTGCGCAGCATCGCGACCGCCGCGATCGACATCTCCGACGGCCTGCTTGCCGACCTCGGCCACATTCTCGAACGTTCGAAAGCTGCCGCACATCTCGAATTCGCAGCGTTGCCGTGTTCGCGCGCCGTGCGCGTTCGCAGGGAAACCGCCGCCGGACGCGACGCGCTGCTCGCCGGCGGCGACGATTACGAACTGTGCTTTACCGCACCGCGCCGTGCGCGCGACAAAGTCGAAGCAGCGGCAAGGCGTGCGCGCACTAAAGTCACGCGCATCGGCAGCATTGAACGCCGTGCGCGCGGCTGGCCCGACCTCGTCGCGTTCGATGCCGGCGGTGCGCCGCTGAAAATCTCCGATGCCGGATACGATCATTTCCGCTGAAGGCGCGGCGCCGCCGCCATCGTTGCAGCCTTCACTGCGCTGGATGCTGCGCGATCCGGCGCGCGTGATCGCGCTGTCCGCCGGTGTCGGTCTCGCGCGTTTTGCGCCCGGCACCTTCGGTACACTGGCCGCGTTTCCGCTGCAATGGTGGATCGCACCGCACTTTTCCGATCGGATGTGGCTTGGCATGCTGGCGGGCGCGTTTGTGCTCGGCATCTGGGCCTGCGGTCGCGCCGGCCGCGCGCTCGGCGTCGCCGATCACGGCGCGATCGTGTGGGACGAAACGGTCGCGTTTCTGCTGGTGCTGTTTTTCACGCCAGGGGGGCGCTGGTGGCAGTTGCTCGCGTTCGCGCTGTTCCGCGCATTCGATATCGTCAAGCCGCCGCCGATCCGCTATTTCGACACGCGCTGGAAGAACGGTTTCGGTGTAATGTTCGACGATCTGCTGGCGGCGTTTTTTACGCTATTGGTGATGGCCGTGGTTCGGAAGTGGGTGACCGGATTGTGATTCCGATAGTTGTGGATTCGAGCTCCATCTACTGTCCAAGTTTTTCAGAGTTTTGGGCGTCAATTGCAAGCTCTCAAAACTCTCTTTAACATAGAGGCCGTATAAGAAGCGGGGACGCTCGAATCTCGTTCGGGAGGAGGGGGGGATGGTGGCAAAAAGCCGCAGCATCCGTCTCAAGCTGACCGCAGTGTTTTTGACCGTAGCACTGCTCGCCATCATATTTTCTATCGCTGCCATCACGGCGGAAATCGAAACAGCAAAGCGTGCCGCGCTGCTTGAGGCCCAAGATGTGGCAAATGCGATTACGACTGCCACGGCTGAAGATTTCTTAGCCCCCTCGCTTCTGCAGGCACATCTCATGGACCTGCACCGGCTGTACAAACGCGATCTTTTCTTTGTCGACATGAAGAAGAGGATCATCGCCGATAGCGATCCTCAGGAGATTGGCGTGATATTTTCTGCTGATCAAGCTGGCGAGGTGAGCGATACCCTCCGTGACGGACACACGCGGACGTTCATCGAAGATGATGCGACCCTCGATCACCCAACAAAACAGATTGTGCTTCCCATTCACGAGAATCGGACCGATACCAACAGCGCGATAATCGGCGGAGTGGTCTTAGAATACACGCCGATCTACGATCAGTTGATGTTGCGTGCTCGCGGGCAAATTTATTTGACGGTGGGAACGGCGTTTCTGTTCGTTCTGTTGACGATCTTACTGTGGAAGCACGCATCCACACTGATCTTGCGACCGCTGTCGGAGCTGAAACGTGGCGTCGATATGCTTGGAGCGCAAGACTATGCGACCCGCGTCGTGGTGGAGGCGGACGATGAAATCGGCGCTCTTGCCAAGGCATTCAACCGGATGGCCGAAGATCTCAGTGTCAGTCACGCCAAACTTATCGAGTACGGACGCGGACTCGAAATGCAAGTTGTTGCTCGCACCCGTGAACTCTCCAACACCAATATATTGCTGCAGGAGGAGATCGAGCAACATAAACTTGCTGCGCGGCGTATTGAGTACCTCGCCTACTATGACAGTATGACGACGCTGCCGAACCGCAGTATGTTCGGTAAGCTGCTGGCTCAGGGGCTGGCCAACGCGCGTCGTAATAAGAAGCAACTGGCCGTGCTTTTCCTTGACCTCGACCGATTCAAAAACGTTAATGACACACTCGGTCATGATGCTGGCGATGCCTTGCTGCAGGAAGTTGCCAAGAGATTGAAGGACAGCCTGCGGGGCAACGATACTGTCGCCCGCCTTGGCGGCGACGAGTTCGTCGTATTGCTGCCGGAACTGGACGACGGTAAACAAGCCGAAACTGTGGCGCGCAAACTGCTTTCCATAATCACCAAACCGTTCAGTGTCTATGACCACGAATTGCGAATCACGGCCAGTATTGGCATTAGTACCTATCCGAAAGATGGCGAAGACGAACAGACGCTGACGAAAAATGCGGATATCGCAATGTACCAAGCAAAAGATGAGGGCAAGAATAACTTCCAGTTCTACTCCACGCAGTTCAACGCGCATTCCTTCGAGCGCCTCGCACTCGAATCGAGTCTGCGGCGAGCGCTCGAGCGCGATGAGTTCCAACTTTATTATCAAGCACGGCGCAACCTGCGGACGGGGCAGATTCCGGGTATGGAAGCGTTGCTGCGCTGGAAACACCCCGACCTTGGCATGGTGTCGCCGGTCCAGTTCATCCCGGTCGCGGAAGAAACGGGGTTGATTGTGCCGATTGGCGCGTGGGTGTTGAAGGCCGCATGTCAGCAAAATGTCGCTTGGCAGAAAATGGGGTTGCCGCGCCTCACAATGGCGGTCAATCTATCGGCGCGACAGTTCAACGACGCGAATCTACTGCGCAATATCCAAAATACACTCAAGGAGACCGGTATGGAGCCCACATTACTGGAACTCGAGATCACGGAAAGCATGTTGATGCACGATGTTGAAAGGACGCTTCAAGTTTTAACTGATATCAAAAAGATGGGAATCTTGCTTGCAATCGATGATTTCGGCACTGGCTATTCGTCGCTTTCCAACCTTAAGCAGTTTCCGGTCGATACCATCAAGATTGACCGCTCCTTCATCCGCGATACGCCGGGCGACCCGGAAGACAAAGCAATCGCTGAGGCTATCATCGCGATGAGCAAGACTTTGAGCCTAAGCGTGATTGCCGAGGGTGTCGAGACCAAGGAACAGGTGGATTTTCTGCGCGAACACGCGTGCGATGAAATTCAGGGTTTTTATTTCAATAAACCGATGCCGCCGGATGATTTCGCGGAGTTTCTGAAGACGAAGCTTACCGAGAATGCGATGGAGCCGGCGCCGTCCAACCACCACTGACACATGCCATCAAATCAATATACAGCGCGGTAAATCGTAGATCCTTTTATTTATCAAGTTCGGGGTAATCGCCCAATTTGACTTATCCCGGATATTCATAGGTGGCGTTTCCATCTTATAAATACGATTGGACGTTCGATGCTGTGACCGGGTGGTTTTAGAAAGTTGGCCGAAAGTAATTCACGAACTTGCTGTGGCTGATCATCCGGCGGCTATAATTCAACTTGATAGCGCTGCGTACATGGCCGCGTGGCATTGACAGGTCAGTAATGTGATCCCGATATTCCGAATTGCTCTCGTTGTTTCCGCGATGCTCTGGATTTTGAGCGGCTGCGGCCCGGCGCCCACTTCTTCGGCAGAAAAATCCGACGGCGTTGTGCCGGTCGCCGATAAATCTCCGCCGGTTACCGAAGCCCAGATCGAGCGGGACGTGGTGGGCAAGGGCGTCGAAGTGTCGGACGCGGCGGGAGAGGGCGCTTCGGACACCTGGACGTTTCAGCCCGACGAATACCGCCATGTCCGGATTCTGGAGAGCAAACGGGCGGACGGCAGCCTGATGATCGTCGTCTACATGACGACGCGAAACAACCCGCAGCCCGATGAGGACAGCATTCAGGTCTCGGGGAAATTGCGCCTCAAATATGAAAAGCATGGCGCCAAGTGGGGGCTGGCCGATATTGAAAATCTGAACTTCAAATATTCGGTTGGGGTGGGGATTTGAGGGCGGCGCTGATTGAAGCCTGTCAGCGTTTCCGCCGGACGATGGCGAGCGGCAGGGATTGCAGGGATAATTGATCCGGCCCATGGATCAGAAGGAAGCGGAAGCCAGGCTTGAAAAGATAACGAACACCGCGCTGCTGGTGTCCGTCGTGCTGCTGATCGTTCTCGTGATCGCGTACGCAATCTGGCCCACCGAAATTTCGCATTTCATCTTCGCGTTGTTTGAGGACTGATGCGGGATCGACGCAGCGTGTCCCGCGCATTTGGACGGAAGGATGCACATGAACCAACATCGAATCGCCGTCGTCGTCGGCAGCCTGCGCCGCGATTCCATCAACCGCAAATTCGCCACTGCCGTTGCGAAGCTGGCGCCGCCGAATTTCTCGTTCGCGCAGGTGCGGATCGACGATCTGCCGCTCTATAGCCAGGACGACGATGCGAATCCGGCCGCCGCCGTCAAGCGGATGAAGGGCGAGATCAAAAACGCGCGCGGCGTCCTGTTCGTCACGCCCGAGTACAACCGTTCGATCCCCGGCGTTCTCAAGAATGCAATCGATCACGGTTCGCGTCCCTACGGCCAGAGCGTGTGGGCGGGCAAGCCGGCCGGCGTGATCGGCATCTCTCCCGGCGCGATAGGCACCGCGCTCGCGCAGCAGCATCTGCGCAACATTCTTGCCTACCTCGACATGCCGACCCTCGGCCAGCCGGAAGCGTTCATCCAGATGAAGGACGGACTGTTCGATGCCGCCGGCGACATCGGTGCCGACAGCCGGAAGTTCCTGCAGGGCTGGATCGACCGCTACGTCGCGTGGGTGACGAAGCACGCGGCCTGACCCGGACCGGCGAATGGATCGCGAGCTCTATCCGCTGGCGGAGCAGGTCGGCCTCGCGCTGAAGGCGCGCGGCTGGCTGCTGGCGGCCGCCGAATCGTGCACCGGCGGCTGGGTCGGACAGGCGCTGACGATGGTGCCGGGCAGTTCGCAATGGTTCGAGCGCGGTTTCATCGTCTACAGCAATCTCGCGAAACAGGAGATGCTCGGCGTGCAGGCGGCGACGCTGGCGCAGCACGGTGCGGTGTCGGAAGCGACGGCGCGCGAGTTGGCGCAGGGCGCGCTGGCGCGCAGCCGCGCGCAGATCGCGCTCGCGGTGACCGGCATCGCCGGACCGGACGGCGGCAGCGCCGACAAGCCGGTCGGCACCGTCTGCTTCGCGTGGTGCGTCGCGGGCGGCGCGCCGGTTGCGGTGACCCATCACTTCACGGGCGACCGCGATGCGGTGCGCCGGCAGGCGGTGGCGCGCGCGCTGGAAGGCGTGCTCGATCTGACGGCGATTCGGCACGCGTGATGACCTCGTCGTATAATTTGAAAAAGCCGGAAAACCAGAGGACGCATCATGGACGAAAATAAAACCAAGGCATTGCAGGCTGCGCTTTCCCAGATCGAAAAACAGTTCGGCAAGGGCTCGATCATGCGGCTCGGCGCCGCCGATGTCGGCAAGGACATCCAGGTGGTGTCGACCGGCTCGCTCGGTCTCGACATCGCGCTCGGCATCGGCGGCCTGCCGCGCGGGCGCGTGGTCGAAATCTACGGACCGGAATCGTCGGGCAAGACCACGCTGACACTGTCGGTGATCGCGCAGATGCAGAAGGCGGGCGGCACCGCGGCGTTCATCGACGCCGAACACGCGCTCGACCCGCAGTACGCGCAGAAACTCGGCGTCAACGTCGACCAACTGCTGATCTCGCAGCCCGACAACGGCGAGCAGGCGCTGGAGATCGCCGACATGCTGGTGCGCTCGGGCTCGGTCGACGTCGTCGTCATCGACTCGGTCGCGGCGCTGACGCCGAAAGCCGAGATCGAGGGCGAGATGGGCGAGCCGCAGATGGGGCTGCAGGCGCGGTTGATGTCGCAGGCGCTGCGCAAGCTGACCGCCAACATCAAGCGTTCCAATACGCTGGTCATCTTCATCAACCAGATCCGGATGAAGATCGGCGTCATGTTCGGCAATCCGGAAACCACGACCGGCGGCAACGCGCTGAAGTTCTATTCGTCGGTGCGCATCGACATCCGCCGCACCGGCGCGATCAAGAAGGGCGAGGAAGTGATCGGCTCCGAGACGCGTGCCAAGGTCGTCAAGAACAAGGTCGCGCCGCCGTTCCGCAACGCCGATTTCGACATCCTCTACGGCGAGGGTATTTCGCGCGAGGGGGAGATCATCGAGCTCGGCGTGATCCACAACATCATCGAGAAGACCGGCGCGTGGTACGCGTACAACAAGGAGCGCATCGGCCAGGGCAAGGACAACACGCGCGATTATCTGAAGGAACACCCGAAAGTGGCGCAGGAGATCGAAGCCAAAATCCGCGCCGCGGTCGGCGTCAGCGTGCCGGGTAAGAAAGCTGCCGCCGAAAAATAAAGCCGAACCAGGCCTGCACGCACGCGCGCTGCGGTTCCTCGCGCGGCGCGAGCATTCCCGCCTCGAACTCGCGCGCAAGCTGGCGCGCTATACCGAAGACGAAAGCGAAATCGAACACCTGCTCGACGAATTCGAGCGCAAAGGCTGGCTGTCGGAACAGCGCGTCGTCGAACAGGTCTCCGCCGTGCGCCGGCGCCGCTTCGGCGCGCGCCGCATCGCGCACGAACTGCGCGAAAAGGGCATTTCCGAGGACGCGATCAATGCCGAGCTGCCGCGGCTGAAGGGCAGCGAGCTCGCCGCCGCGCGCGAGGTATGGCGCAAAAAATTCGGCGCGCTGCCGACGAATGCGCGCGACAAGGCGCGACAAATACGTTTCCTGCAGGGGCGCGGCTTTGATGCCGACGTGATTCGCCGGCTGCTCAAGAGCACGGCGGATGAAAATGAATAAAGAAAACCTGAAATACAGCCACAGAGTACACAGAGAAGGGCGGGTTTCAGATTGGGGTTCGTGATTTTCTCTGTGTTCTCTGTGACCAACGGCTTTTTCTTTTAAAATCCAGCCCATGAAAAGCAGCGACATCCGCCAGAAATTTCTGGATTTCTTCAAGAGCAAGGGGCACACCATCGTGCCGTCGAGCCCACTGGTGCCGGGCAACGACCCGACGCTGCTGTTCACCAACGCCGGCATGGTGCAGTTCAAGGACGTGTTCCTCGGCCACGAGCAGCGCCCTTACAAGCGCGCCGCGAGCAGCCAGCGTTGCGTGCGCGCCGGCGGCAAGCACAACGATCTCGAAAACGTTGGTTACACCGCGCGCCACCACACGTTCTTCGAGATGCTCGGCAATTTCAGCTTCGGCGATTATTTCAAGCGCGACGCGATCCATTTCGCGTGGGAGCTGCTGACGCAGGCCTACGAGCTGCCGCCGGAAAAGCTGTGGATCACCGTCTATCGTACCGACGATGAGGCGTACGATATCTGGACGAAGGAAATCAAGATTCCGGCCGAGCGCATTGCGCGCATCGGCGACAAGCCGGGCGGCGGCTCGGACAATTTCTGGCAGATGGGCGACACCGGTCCGTGCGGCCCGTGCAGCGAGATTTTCTATGACCACGGCGCACAGATTCCCGGCAGCCCGCCGGGCTCGAAAGGCGATCAGGGCGACCGCTACATCGAAATCTGGAACCTCGTCTTCATGCAATTCAACCGCGACGACAAGGGCAAACTGCATCCGCTGCCCAAGCCGTCGGTGGACACCGGCATGGGGCTCGAACGCATCGCCGCGGTGCTGCAAGGGGTGCATTCGAACTACGACATCGATCTGTTCAGGGATTTGATCAAGGCCGCCGCGCGAGAGACGGGAACCAATGACCTGTCGAGCAATTCGCTGAAAGTGATTGCCGACCACATCCGCGCGTGCAGCTTCCTGATCGTCGACGGCGTGATCCCGTCGAACGAAGGGCGCGGCTACGTGCTGCGCCGGATCATCCGCCGCGCCATCCGCCACGGCTACAAGCTTGGCCAGAAGCAGCCGTTCTTCTACAAGCTGGTGCCCGATCTGGTGAAGGTGATGGGCGGCGCCTATCCCGAGCTGACGAAGAACGCCGAGCGCGTCGCGCAGGTATTGAAGCAGGAGGAAGAACGCTTCGCCGAGACGCTGGAGCACGGCATGACAGTGCTTGAAGACGCATTGCAATCGGAAGACCGCATGCTGAGCGGCGACACCGTGTTCAAGCTCTACGACACCTACGGCTTTCCGCTCGACCTCACCGCCGACATCGCGCGCGAGCGTGGCGTGACGGTTGATCTCGCCGGCTTCGAGGCGGCGATGGAGCAGCAGCGCGAACGCGCGCGCGCCGCGTCCAAGTTCGGCGCGCAGGGCGCGGTCGAATACAGCGGCAGGAAAACCGAATTCCACGGCTACGACACGCTGGCGCTCGACGCCAAGGTTGTCGCGATCTACCGGGAAGGCACGCAGGTCTCCAATATCAAGGCCGGCGACAGCGCGGTGGTGGTGCTCGACAGGACGTCGTTCTACGCCGAATCCGGCGGGCAGGTCGGCGACGCCGGCGAGCTGGTCGCGGCGAACGGTACGTTCAACGTGAGCGACACGCAGAAGATACAGGCCGAGGTGTTCGGCCATCACGGCACGCTGGCGACCGGCGCGCTCGCAGTCGGCGACAAGGTCGCAGCGAAGGTGGACACCGCGCGCCGCGCGCGCACCGTGCGCAACCATTCGGCGACGCACCTGATGCACAAGGCGCTGCGCGAGGTGCTGGGACCGCACGTCCAGCAGAAGGGCTCGCTGGTGGACGCCGAAAAGACGCGCTTCGATTTCTCGCACGACAGGCCGTTGAGCGCCGAAGAAATCCGCCGCGTCGAGGCGCTTGTCAACGCCGAAATCCTGAAGAACGAAGCGACCACCGCGCGCATCATGAAGTACGACGACGCGGTCAAGGGCGGTGCGATGGCGCTGTTCGGCGAGAAATACGGCGACGAAGTGCGCGTACTCGACATCGGCACCTCGCGCGAGCTGTGCGGCGGCACCCACGTCAAGCGCACCGGCGACATCGGCTTCTTCAAGATCATCGCCGAAAGCGGCGTCGCGGCCGGCATCCGTCGCGTCGAGGCCACCACCGGCGACAGCGCGCTGGCCTGGGTGCAGCGGCAGGAAGAAAATCTGCAAGCGGCGGCAGCGGCGCTGAAGGCGCCGGCGCAGGAAGTCACGCAAAGGATCGCGCAGATCGTCGACAACGTGAAGAATCTCGAAAAGGAACTGTCGCGCCTGAAGTCGAAGCTCGCCTCCAGTCAGGGCGACGACCTCGCGACGCAAGCAGTGGATGTGAAGGGCATCAAAGTGGTTGCGGCGGCGCTCGACGGCGCCGATGCGAAAGCGCTGCGCGAAGCGGCGGACAAACTGAAGGACAAGCTCAAATCGGCAGCGCTGGTGCTGGGCTCGAACGACGGCGGCAAAGTCACGCTGATCGCGGCGGTTACTGCCGATCTGACGGCGAAGCTTAAGGCCGGTGAACTCGTCAATTTCGTCGCGCAGCAGGTCGGCGGCAAGGGTGGCGGTCGGCCCGACATGGCACAAGCCGGGGGAAGCGATCCGTCAAAACTTTCCGCAGCATTAGCGACTGTGCCATCATGGATCGCAGAGCGGTTGTGAGATTTGCATGTCGGGCCGCGGCGTCCGTTCCCGCAAACGGGGCTGCGCCTAACGGGTCCCGGCCGCCAACCCTTTACGGCGCGGGCTGGAGGCACGAATCCAGCGGCATTACCAACAGCACTTGCTTCGGTGAAACAATGGATCGAGGAACAGTTGCGAAAAGAAATCACCCAGTTCCCTCTCCCGGCGGGAGAGGGCGGAGGGTGAGGGAAATCAGCGGTATTTGGTTTTTGCGCCAGCTTTCTTGCTAATGGACTGATAAAGAACTATATTCAGTCTTCAATAATTCCCCGAGCGGAACATACCATCATGAGTGATTTGTCCCGGATCAAGCCGATCAGTTATTTGAAAGCCAACGCCGCTGAAATTCTGCGACGGCTGGCCAAACAGCGCAAACCGCTGGTGATTACCCAGAACGGCGAGGCCAAGGCCGTGATTCAGGATGTCGCCTCCTATGAGGAAACACAGGAAACACTGGCGTTGCTGAAGATGCTGGCGCTGGGCAACCGCGAAATCGAACGGGGCGAGGTCAAGCCTGTCGCCGCCGTCGTGAACAGACTGCGTGCCAAAAAAGCGGCCTGATGCGCTACGAGGTGCTGCTGACTGCGGGTGCAGAGCGCGACCTCGAAGAAATTTACGATTACATTGCCGAATTCGATTCGCCCGCCAATGCCGGCCGCGTTCTGGATCGATTGCTCGAGGCCGTCGACGGTTTGGCTGCTTTCACCGGACGCGGCCCGCATCCGCGGGAGTTGCAGGCGCTCGGCATCCGGGAGTATCGCCAGGTTTTCTTCAAGCCCTACCGAATCGTCTATCGGGTGGTTGGAAGACGGGTATTCATCTATTTGATTGCTGACGGCAGGCGGGACATGCGATCGTTATTGTCGCACCGACTTCTTGGCGCATGATGCTCCCGGATTTAAATTCATCTGATGTTGATCGAGGAACGGCTATGAAAAAGATTTGTCCGGTGATTTTGCTGTTGATCGCGCTGCCGGCGCTGGCACAGCAGAAGCTCGATGTCGAAGCGACCACGACGGGAGGACAGAAAGTCATTCTGCATCCCGACGGCCACTGGGATTTTGCCGACGGCCCGCAACCAGCTGTCGAATCCAAGCCGGCG
>DATKOF010000017.1:0-31262 GCA_035524795.1 Burkholderiales bacterium | reverse complement strand
CCTGTCACGCCGGGGGTCGCGGGTTCGAGTCCCGTCCACTCCGCCAATAAACCGGAAAAGACGCACCCCGTTTTCTTCATATTATCAGCGGCGCATCATGTTTGATTTCGTAAGCAACAACAAGAGGGTGGCCCAGATCATTCTGGTTCTGGTCTCGCTGCCGTTCGCTTTTTTCGGGATCAATTCGTATTTCGACGCCACCAGCTCCGGCAATTACGTCGCGAAAGTCGGCGGCCGGCAGGTTACGCCGCAGGAATTCGCGGACGCGTTGAGCCAGCGCCAGGACCAATTGCGGCGCGCGCTCGGCAACAAGGCCGATCCGGCGCTGCTCGACAGCCAGGACGTGCGCGCCGCAGTGCTCGATGCATTGATCCGTCAGCAACTGCTGCTGGGACGGGCGGCGCGCAGCGGGATTACTGCATCCGATCGCGATCTCGAGCAACTGATCGGCACGGAGCCGATTTTTCTGCAGGACGGAAAATTTTCCAATGCCCTTTATACCGACTGGCTCAAAGAGCGTGGCTTGTCGCAGGTCTCCTTTGAAAGCGGTCTGCGCCGTGACCTGGTTCAGGCGCGCGTCAACGAGGCCTACCGTGGTGGCGCGATGGTGCCCGCGATGGTCGTCGCGCAGATGTCCCTTATCAATAATCAGCAGCGCGAAGTCAGCGTGCGGCCGCTGGTGCCGGAGCAGTTCATGGCGCAGGTCAAACTGCCGTCCGATGCCGTCCGCAAATATTACGATGCCCATCCGGGCGAATTCCAGGCACCGGAGCAGGTGCGTCTCGACTACGTCGTGTTTTCTATCGACATGGTGGCGGCGAACATCGCGGTCGCCGATGACGAGGTGCGTCAGTTCTACGAGTCCAATCACGCGCGCTATGCGCAGGACGAGCAACGCCGCGCCAGCCATATCCTGATCGCGGTGGATGCCAAGGCGGATGTCGCGGCCAGGCAGGCGGCGCGCGCCAGGGCCGAACAGCTGCTGCAACAGGTGCGGCGCAGCCCGGCGCAGTTTGCCGAGCTGGCGAGGAAGAATTCCCAGGATCCCGGTTCCGCCGCGCAGGGCGGGGATCTCGGCTGGTTTCCGCGCGGGGCGATGGTCAAGCCGTTCGATGAAACGGTGTTCGGCATGAAGCCGGGACAGATCAGCGATCTGGTCGAGACCCAGTACGGCTACCACATCATCCGGCTGGACGCGGTCAAAGGCCGCGGTTTCGACGAGATCAAGGCGCAGGTCGCCGGCGATCTCAGGCGTCAGAAAGCCGCCCAGCAGTTTTCCCGGCTTGCCGAGCAGTTGAACGACCTTGCTTTCGAGCAGGGCGGCAGTCTGCAATCGGCGGCCGATGCGCTCAAACTGACGATCCAGCACAGCGGCTGGATCAGCCGCAGCAGCAACAATGACAAGTTGCTCGACAACCCCAAGCTGCTGCAGGCGGTGTTTTCCGACGACGTGCTGAAGAACAAGCGCAATACCGACGCGATCGATGTCGGCGGCAATATACTGGTCGTCGCGCGACTTGCCGATTACCGACCGGCCAGCGCGCGTCCGTTCGCCGAGGTCAGCGCCGATATCGAGAAGTACCTGGTCCGCCAGCAGGCGGCGCAGATTGCCGTCGAGCAGGGACGCAGTCTGCTCGACCAGTTGCGGCGTGGCGCGACCGTCGCTGTCGGCTGGAGTCCGCCCAAGGCGGTCGGTCACAGCATTGTTCAGGAATCCGCCGATCCCCTGTTGCGGGAAATATTCAGCACCGATATCGGCAAGCTGCCGGCGTACGGTGGCGTCGAGAATCCGCAAGGCGGTTTCATGCTGTTCAGGATTTCACGCGTCAGCGAAAAGGATGAGGCGGATGGCAGCGCCGGGCTTGAAACGCTGAGAGGGCAATTGCAGCAGATCGCCGGGCAAGAGGAACTGAACGCTTATATCGCGGCGCTGAAGTCGGATACCGACGTCAAGGTCAACCAGAAAATGCTTGAAAAGCAGCAGTAGGCTGCGTGCTGCAGGTCAGGTTCCGGCGATGCCGGCGACGACGGTATTGAATCCGGCGTCCACATAGGTGATTTCGCCGGTGATGCCGGCCGCCAGGTCGCTCAGCAGGAACGCCGCCACATTGCCGACATCCTCGATCGTCACGTTGCGCCGCAGCGGCGCGTTTTCCTCGACATAATTCAGAATCCTGCCGAAACCGCCGATGCCGCTCGCGGCGAGCGTCTTGATCGGGCCGGCGGAAATCGCATTGACGCGGATGCCGAAAGGTCCGAGATCCTGCGCCAGATAGCGGACGCCGGCTTCGAGACTGGCCTTGGCAAGCCCCATCACATTATAGTTCGGCACCGCGCGTACTGCGCCCAGGTAGGTCAACGTCAACAGCGCCGCATTGCGGCCGCGCAGGAGCGGCAGGCCGGCCTTGGCGAACGCCGCAAAACTGTAGGCACTGACCTCATGCGCGGTATTGAACGAACTGCGCGTCAGGCCGTCGAGGAAGCCGCCGGTCAATGCTTCGCGCGGCGCGAACGCGATCGAATGCACGATGCCGTCCAGTCCGTCCCAGCGCGCCCCCAACTCCGAGAACAGCCGTCCGATCTCGGCGTCGCTGGTCACGTCGCAGGGAAATACCAGGTCGCTCGCGAATTCCCGCGCCAGTTCTGCGACGCGCTCGCGGACCTTTTCTCCCTGGTAAGTAAATGCCAGTGTCGCCTCTTCGCGCTGCGCCGCTTTTGCAATGCCGTAGGCAATCGAACGATTGCTCAACAGGCCGGTGACCAGGATTTTTTTGTTTTTCAGGAAACCCATGCATCGCCTTCGTAGTATATGGAGGAACGCGCAAATTATAGCGCAGCGCCGGATGACGCCCGCAAACGCATTACGCTACACTTGAAAGCGATGAAACCGATGATCCAGTGTCTGGCCGCAGGGTGTCTGCTGGCGGTCACGGCCTGTGGCGCGCCGTGGAACGATCCTTATCCGGCAGCCGACAGTGGCAAGAACATCCTCTACAGTTCTTTCAGCGAACGGCCCAAGCACCTGGACCCGGTGCAGTCGTACAGCTCGAACGAAATCGTGTTTACCGCGCAGATTTACGAGCCGCCGCTCCAATATCACTATCTGAAACGCCCTTATCAGCTGATACCATGTGCGGCCGCCAGATTGCCGGTCGCGCACTACCTCGATGTTGACGGTCGTCCGCTGCCGGGCTCCGCGCGTGCCGCGGACATCGGCTACACCGTTTATGACATTACGATCAGGCGCGGCATTCTTTATCAACCGCACCCGGCATTTGCCCGCAATCCGGACGGCAGTCCTGTTTACGCGCATCTGAGCAGGCAGGATATCTCCGACAAGCACGAATTGCGTGATTTCAGGCAAACCGGCACGCGTGAACTTAAGGCCGCGGATTTCGTTTATCAGATCAAGCGGCTTGCCCACCCACGCCTGCATTCCCCGATCCTCGGCCTGATGGAGGATTATATTGTCGGCCTCAGGGACTACGCGGCGCAGCTGCAAAAGGTCAATGCCGCGATGGCGACAGCGGGACATGGCGACGATTGGCTTGATCTCACGCAATATCCGCTGGCCGGCGTGTCGGTGGTTGACGACTACACCTATCGCATCCGGCTCAAGGGGCAATATCCGCAGTTTCTGTACTGGCTGGCGATGCCGTTTTTTGCGCCAGTGCCGGCCGAGGTCGACCGTTTTTTCGCGCAGCCCGGCATGGCTGAAAACAATCTGTCGCTCGACTGGTACCCGGTCGGTACCGGGCCCTACATGCTGACGCGCAACGATCCCAATCGCATCATGATGCTCGAGCGCAATCCGAACTTCCATGGGGAAGCTTATCCGGCTGAAGGCGAAGTGACGGACGCCGGCGATGGGCTGCTCAGCGATGCCGGCAAGCCGCTGCCGTTTATCGACAAGGCGGTGTTCACGTACGAACGGGAAAGCATTCCGCGCTGGAACAAGTTCCTGCAAGGCTATTACGACGCGTCCGGCATCGGTTCCGACAGTTTTGACCAGGCGGTGCGATTGTCAGCGCAGGGAGAGGCTGTATTGACGGATGCGATGCGCGACAGGGGCATCCAGCTCAAGACGGCGGTCATGCCGTCAACCTATTACATGGGTTTCAACATGCTCGATCCGGTGGTCGGCGGGTTCAGCGATCGCGCGCGCAAGCTGCGGCAGGCGATTTCGATCGCGGTCGACTACGAAGAATATGTCTCGATTTTCCAGAACGGCCGTGGCATTCCGGCACAGGGGCCGATTCCGCCCGGCATCTTCGGCTATCGCGAAGGTGACGCCGGCATCAACCCGGTGGTCTATACCTGGGACGGCAAACAGCCGCGGCGGCGTCCGCTGGCGGACGCGCAGAAACTGCTCGCCGAGGCCGGCTATCCGGACGGCATCGACAGCCGTACCGGCCAGCCGCTGGTACTGTACTTCGACGTCACCGCGCGCGGTCCCGAAGACAAATCGATGCTCGACTGGATGAAGAAGGAGTTCGCCAAACTGCACATCCAGCTTGAGCCGCGGCCCACCGATTACAACCGTTTCCAGGACAAGATTCGCAAGGGCAACGCGCAGATCTTCGAATGGGGCTGGAACGCCGATTATCCTGATCCCGAGAATTTCCTGTTCCTGCTGCATGGTGCGCAGGGCAAGGTCAAATTTCAGGGCGAGAACGCGACCAACTATGAAAATCCCGAATACGACCGCCTGTTCGAGCAAATGAAGAATATGCCGAATTCGCCGCAGCGTCAGCAAATCATCGATCGTATGGCGGGCATCGTGCGCAACGACGCGCCGTGGCTGTGGGGCTTTCATCCCAAGGACTATGCGCTCTATCACGCGTGGTACCACAATATCAAGCCGAACAAGATCGCCAACAACACGCTCAAGTATCAGCGCATCGACCCTGCGTTGCGCGAAATCCGCCGCCGTGAGTGGAATCAGCCCGTATTGTGGCCGATTGGAATCGGCGCGCTGATAGTGGTGTTGCTGACACTGCCGGCGCTGCGCACCTGGCGGCGGCGTGAGCGCAGTACCGCAACCTCCGGGACCCCGTCATGATCGCCTATGTCGTGCGCCGTCTGCTGTATGCGGTGCCGATCCTGATCGGCGTCAATATCGTGACCTTCGCGCTGTTCTTCGTGGTCAACACGCCCGACGACATGGCGCGCATGCAGCTTGGCATCAAGCGCGTGTCGCCGGCGGCGATCGAGAGCTGGAAGCACGAACACGGCTACGACAAACCATTGTTCTACAACCGTGCCGCCGCCGGATTCGGCAAAATCAGCGACACCATTTTTTACCGGAAATCGCTGCGCATGTTCGTGTTCGATTTCGGCGCGTCTGACGACAGTCGAGACATCGGCTATGAAATCCGTAAACGCGCAGGGCCGAGCTTCGCGATCGCGCTGCCGACTTTCATGGTCGGCCTGCTGATCTACATCACCTGTGCGCTCGGTTTCGCGTTGTTCCGCGCGACCTACCTTGATTTCTGGGGCGTCGCGTTGTGCGTAGTCGCGATGTCGATCTCGGCGATGTTTTATATCATCGGCGGCCAGTATCTGATTGGAAAGCTCTGGAATCTGGTGCCGATTTCCGGCTATGCCGGGACCGCTGCCGGCGCACTGCGCTTCCTGCTGCTGCCGATCGCGATCGGCATCATCGGCGGTTTTGGCGCGAGCGCCCGGCTCTACCGCACCTTCTTCCTTGAGGAAATCGGCAAGGACTATGTCCGCACTGCGCGCGCCAAGGGCCTCGGCGAGGGTGCCGTGCTGTTCCGCCACGTGCTCAACAACGCGATGATCCCGATACTGACCACCGTCGTGGTCGCGATCCCATCGTTGTTTCTCGGCAGTCTGCTGACGGAATCGTTCTTCGGCATCCCCGGACTTGGCAGTTACACGATCGACGCCATCAATATGCAGGATTTCTCGATCGTACGCGCGATGGTGTTCATCGGTTCGCTGCTTTATATCGCCGGCCTCGTGCTGACCGACATCTCGTACACGCTGGTCGATCCGCGCGTGAGGTTTTCGTGAGCGACTTTCAAGTCATGCCGTGGATCGATCGGGTGATGGCCCTGTGGCATCAACTGGTATTTCTGTGGACCGACCGGCTGGTCTATTTCCTGATTGCGGTGATCGTGCTGACGGTCTGCTATGTGCGGCGCCGCGAACATCTGCATGCGCCGTGGCGCCGCGTCGCGCAGTCGGCGAGCGGCATGGTTGGACTTGCCCTGTTGCTTGCCTTTGTCGCGGTCGGGTTACTCGATTCACTGCATTTCAAGCAGCCGCGTTCGGTCGAAGTGTTGAGCGTGCTCGACGTCGTATTGCGGCCGCTGCGCGCGCATGCCGAGAAAACCTACTCGGCGCCGCTGGCGATCCGCAGCTATGCCATGGAGACCGTGATCCTGCCAGGCGGCGGCGAGCAGCGCGTGTTTCCCCGGCTGATCTACGGCGGCGCGCAACTCGCCGATGTTGAGCGTGATTACACCGGTGACATCACGCGCCGTATTGTGCTCGGCGCCGCCGCCGGACTGCTGGCGTGGGGAGGGCTGGTCTGGATGTTTGCGGCGGTGCGCGGAGAGGCGCGCAGCGAATGGCGGCGCATCTGGCGCGGCGAAACCACGGTGCCATGGCGGGCGATCGCCCTGGCGCTGCTGCCCATGGCCCTGTTTTCCGGAGTCATGGTCGCGCTGACCGGCGGTTATCATGTATTCGGAACCGACAAGGTCGGACAGGATGTGCTGTATGAGGCACTCAAGAGCATACGTACCGCGCTCGTGATCGGTACGCTGACGACGCTGCTGATGGTGCCGTTTGCGATCGTGTTCGGCATCGCCGCCGGCTATTTCGGTGGCTGGATCGACGACGCGATCCAGTATGTCTATACCACGCTGAACTCGATTCCGGCAGTGCTGCTGATCGCGGCGTCGATACTGATGATGCAGGTCTTTATCGACCGTCACGCGGAATGGTTCGCAACCGAGGCCGAGCGCGCCGATGTCCGCCTGCTGGTGCTGTGCGCGATCCTTGGCGTGACCACCTGGACGGGATTGTGCCGCCTGTTGCGCGGCGAGACGCTCAAACTGCGCGAACTCGACTATATCCAGGCCGCACACGCTTTCGGCGTGAACACTCTTCGCATCCTGACGCGCCACATTTTGCCCAATGCCATGCATATCGTGCTGATCAATGTCGTGCTGGCTTTCAGCGATCTGGTGCTGGCCGAGGCTGTGCTGTCGTATATCGGCGTCGGTGTCGATCCGTCGATGAACAGCTTCGGTACGATGATCAACGGCGCGCGGCTGGAAATGGCGCGCGAGCCGATGGTATGGTGGTCGCTGGCGAGCGCTTTCGTGTTCATGGTGACGCTGGTGCTGGCCGCCAACCTGTTTGCCGACAGCGTGCGGGATGCGTTCGATCCGCGCGTGCGCATCGCGCGGCCGCCATCGGCGGCCGCGTTCCAGTCTCATGAATAAGCCGCTGTTGCAGGTCGAGAATCTGTCGACCCGTATCGCGACGGATGCCGGCAGCGTGCGCGCGGTGGACGGCGTGTCGTTCGATGTCGCGCGCGGCGAGGTATTCGCGCTGCTCGGCGAATCGGGCTGCGGCAAGTCGATCACCGCGCTGTCGATCATGCGTCTGCTGCCGGACAGCGGGCGGATCGTGGCCGGCAGCGTCGGCCTCGACGGCATCGATCTGCTGCGCCAACCGGAAGCTGTGATGCGCGACATCCGCGGCCGCCGCATCGCGATGATCTTCCAGGAACCGATGCTGAGCCTGAATCCGGTGATGAACGTCGGCGACCAGATCGCCGAGGCGCTGGCGCTCCATACCATGCTGTCGGGAGCGGGGCTCGAAGCGCGCGTGATCGAGCTGCTCGGCCACGTCGGCATTGCCGATCCGCAACGCCGCCGCCGCGATTATCCGTTCCAATTCTCCGGCGGAATGAAGCAGCGCGCGATGATCGCGATCGCGCTGGCCTGTTCGCCGGCGCTGCTGATCGCCGACGAGCCGACCACTGCGCTCGACGTCACGATCCAGGCGCAGATTCTCGATTTGCTGCGCCGTCTGCAGCGCGAAAGCGGCATGTCGATGCTGCTGATCACGCACGACCTCGCCGTGGTGTCGGCGATGGCACAGCAGGTCGCGGTCATGTACGCGGGCGAAATCATCGAAACCGCGCCGCGCGACCGTTTCTTCGCGCAGCCGGCGCACCCCTATTCGCGCAAACTGTTTGAGGCGTTGCCGGGCAAGCAGCACCGTTCCGGGCCGTTGCAGGTGATCCGCGGCAGCGTGCCGCCGTTGACGCACGAATTCAAGGCTTGCCGCTTCGTCGAGCGCTGCGATTACGCATGGGAATTGTGCCGCGCCCGCGTGCCGCCGTGGTACGAGCCCGGCGGCGGCCAGCGCGTCAAATGTCATCTGTTCGGTCCGGCCGGTGCCGGTCGGACCGAGCGCACACCGCCGGCGGAGCAGGCCTCACGGCAAGCGGGCGCGATGGCGCAGCCGCCGGACGCTTCGTTGCTCGCGGTGCAAAATCTCAAAGTTCATTTTCCGGTTCGAGGGGGTGTGCTGAAGCGCGTGACCGGACATATCAAGGCGGTCGACGGCGTGTCGTTTTCGATTGCGGCGGGGCGCACGCTCGGGCTGGTCGGAGAATCGGGCAGCGGCAAGACCACGGTCGGCAAGGCGCTGTTGCGCCTGCTGGAGCCGACCGCCGGCAGCGTACGCTTCGATGGCGAAGACTGGACGCAGCTGACGCGATCCGAATTGCGCGCGCGCCGTCATCAGGCCCAGATTGTATTCCAGGATCCCTATTCGTCGCTCGATCCGCGCATGCGCATCGCCGAGATTATCGAGGAGGGGATGGTTGCGCTCGGTGTCGGACACAGCGCCGAAGAGCGCGCCGCACGCATCGACAATCTGCTGACTGAAGTCGGGCTGGCGCCGGACATGAAGCATCGTTACCCGCACGAATTCTCCGGCGGCCAGCGCCAGCGGATCGCGGTCGCGCGCGCACTGGCGGTCGAGCCGCAGCTGGTGGTGTGCGACGAACCGACCAGCGCGCTGGATGTTTCAGTGCAGGCGCAGATACTGAATCTTCTCAAGTCCCTGCAGCAGCGGCACGGGCTTGCCTATCTCTTCATCACTCACAATATCGCGGCAGTCGAATATCTCGCGCACGAAGTCGCGGTGATGTATCAGGGCCGCATCGTCGAACACGGCGCAGTGGATGAAGTGCTGATTGCGCCGCGCCATCCCTATACCAGAGCGCTGCTGGCGGCGGTACCGACCGTTGCCATTGCCTGACCGGCGGCAGGAAGACGCGCGCAGGTCAGCGCGCAGTGGTCGCAGGTTCCGCGGTTGCCAGATGTTTGCCGGCGTTTGCTGTCGCGGCCTTGTTTGCGGAGGAGCGGATTTTTTTGGCGGCGGCGGTTTTCAGGCCGTTCCTGCCGTGGCCGACGTGATGATTCGTCCGGTAGGTTTTGAAAACGGGCGGCGGCGGTGCCGGCAAATCCGGCAAATTTACTGCAGCGTCGGCGGACTTGACCGGCACCAGCACGGTCATGCCGGGGCCGATTTTGCGGCGTGATGAAATTCCGTTGACGCGCTTCAGTTCCGCCAGGCCGATGCCGTATTTCGCGGCGACGTGGTTCAGGCGGTCGCCGCGCTTCAGCGTATAGGTTTGCCACGACACCAGCGGCTGCCCTTCGCCTTCGCTCTGTTCGAGGCGGGTGCGGAACGCATCGATCTTGTCCGCCGGCAACAGCAGCGTTTCTTCTTCCTTGTTGACGCGGATCACCGGTCGCGTGTAACCGGGGTTGAGCGACATGAATTCCTCGATCGGCACCTGCGCGAATTTCGCCGCCAGCCGCACGTCGATATGACGATCGGTAGTGACGGTCGCGAAGTAGGGACGGTTGGGGATATCTTCGAGAGCGATGCCGTAACGTTCGGGATCGGCGATGATGTTCTTGACCGCCTGCAGTTTGGGCACATAATCGCGCGTTTCGCGCGGCAGCTTCAGACTCTGGTAATCGGTCGGCAGCCCTTTCGCCTCGTTCCTGGCGATCGCATGCGCGACGCCGTTTTCACCCCAGTTGTAAGCGGCAAGCGCAAGGGTCCAGCTGCCGAACGTCTCGTAGAGCTTTTCGAGGTAATTGAGCGCGGCGTCGGTTGCCGCGATCACGTCGCGCCGGCCGTCGTACCAGAAATTCTGTTCCAGGCCGTAGAGTTTCCCAGTGGACGGGATGAACTGCCAGATGCCCGATGCATGGGCGCGCGAATAGGCGGTCGGGTTGTAGGCGCTTTCGATGAACGGCAGCAGCGCGATTTCGCTCGGCATGCCGCGTTTTTCGACCTCGTCGATGATATGGTAAAGATAGCGGCTGCTGCGCGCGACCGCATTGCGCAGATAGTCAGGGTGCCGCAACAGCCATTTTTCCTGCTGTTCCACCTGCGGGCCGGTCAGATCGGGCAGGCTGAAATCGTTGCGGACGCGCGGCCACAGATCGTTCGGCTCGACGGTCAGGTCCATCATCGGCGCCGGCACATCGGCCGTCAGTCGCGGCATCGTCGCCGGCGTGTTTGGGGGGCTGGCGCCGGCATTTTGCGCATTGCCCGGCCCATCCGTGGTCTCATCGGCCTGCGCAAACGCCACACATCCCGCTGCGGCTGCCGCCAGCAGCATTGAACGGATCCAAGTCATCGGAGGGCAGTTGTTATTGACTGGAAGCGATGGTAACCAGCAGCGCGCCGGCAAGTCAAGGCAGTTTGTTAATAAAAACAAGGCCCGCAGCGGATGATTAAAAGTCGTTCTTCCATTCGCGCAGCACGCCGAACACGCTGACCGGGTCGGCCAGTTCCCGTCCGGCATGCCGGCTGGCTGCCGTCACGACCGCCGGCTCGGCGCAACGCAGAAACGGATTGGCGTTGGTTTCGCGTGCAATGGTCGATGGCAGCGTCGGCTCGTCGCGGGCGCGTTGCGCACGCGCCTCGCGCTCCCATTCCGCCAGCGCCGGATTGTGCGGCTCGACCGCGCGCGCAAATCGCAGATTGTCGAGCGTGTACTCGTGCCCGCAGTAAACGCGCATTGCGCCCGGCAGCGCCGCCAGCCGGCCCAGCGAATCATGCATTTGTCGAGGCGTGCCTTCGAACAGCCGGCCGCAGCCGCAGGCAAACAATGTGTCGCCGCAGAACAGGATGCTGTCGCCGTGGAATGCGATATGGGTGCGCGTATGGCCCGGAATTTCGAGCGCCGCGAATTCGACGCCGAATTCGGCGAGCGTGCAACAGTCGCCGCTGCGCAATTGCCGCGAGACTTCGGCAATGCGCGGATCGGCCGGCCCGTACACCGGTACCCTGAAATGACGCAGCAGTTCCGCGTTGCCGCCGACGTGGTCGGCGTGGTGATGCGTATTCAGGATCGCGGTCAGCCGCAGTCCTTCCCGATCCAGGTAAGCGAGCACCGGTGCGGCGTCGCCGGGATCGACCACCGCCGCGTCACCGCCGCGGCGCATGATCCAGATGTAATTGTCCTGAAACGCGCGGAGCGGAACGATGGCGGTATGGTTCGTTGGCATGGATGCACCGCAATCATCTTTGATTTAAACTGAATATATGTCAACCAATGTGCCGCCGCGCTCGCTTTCCGAATGGTTCACGGCCACTCCGCTCGGCCAGTACCTGCTGGCGCGCGAACAGGCGTATTACGATGCGGCGGTGGCCGACGTATTCGGCTTCCATGCGTTGCAGCTCGGTCTGCCGAGGCACGATTTTCTGCGCGCCAATCGGATCGCGCACCGGTTTTGCGTCGCCTGCAACAGCGGCGCCGAACTGCGCGCCGACTACCGCGATCTGCCACTTGCCACCGGCAGCGTCGATTTGCTGCTGTTGCCGCATGCACTCGAATTCCACGCAGATCCGCATCAGATTCTGCGCGAAGTTCAACGTGTCCTGGTGCCGGAGGGGCAGGTGATCGTCTCCGCTTTCAATCCGTGGAGCCTGTGGGGGCTGCGCCATGCTTTCAGCCGCACACCGCAGGTTTACCCGTGGTGCGGACGCTTTATCGATTTGCCGCGGCTGAAGGACTGGCTGGCACTGCTCGGACTCGAGATCGTGGCCGGCCGGATGTGCTGTTATGTGCCTCCCTGTAGCCAGGACAAGTGGCTGGCGCGCTTCCGTTTCATGGAGGCCGCCGGCGACCGCTGGTGGCCGGTCGGCGGCGGCGCCTATTTTCTGCACGCGATCAAGCGCGTGCGCGGGGTGCGCATCATCATGCCGCAGCGGATCGAGCGGCTGGTGCCGAAGAAGCAACTGGCGCCGGTGCCCGAAAAAGTCGCTGCGCGCGATGGCGCGATTGCCGCGCGTGAAACGCTGGATGCCTGATGGAGAAAGTGGTTGTCATCTACGCCGACGGTGCGTGCAAGGGCAACCCCGGCGTCGGCGGCTGGGGGGCGCTGCTGGAATGCGGCGGGCGAACACGCGAATTGTTCGGCGGCGAGACGAATACCACCAACAACCGGATGGAGCTGACCGCAGTGATCCGCGCCCTCGAAGCGCTGACCCGTCCGAGCCGGGTCCGGCTGCACACCGACTCGCGCTACGTGCAGCAGGGCATCACGAGCTGGATCCACGACTGGAAAAAGCGCGGCTGGAAGACCGCCGACAGAAAGCCGGTCAAGAACGAAGACCTGTGGCGGCAGCTCGACGAGATGCGACAGCGGCACGATATCGAATGGCTGTGGGTCAAAGGCCATGCCGGTCACGACGGCAATGAATATGCCGACATGCTGGCGAATCGCGGCGTGGAGACGGCGAGGAAGAGGTTGATGGAGGGCGCCACGTGCGGCAGATAGCGCTCGATACGGAAACCACCGGCTTCGAACCGTCGCTCGGCCATCGTATCGTCGAGGTCGCGGCGGTCGAGCTCGTCAACCGGCAATTGACCGGCAACCGCTTCCACCGTTACATCAATCCCGGGCGCGCGAGCGACGAGGGCGCGCTGCAGGTGCACGGTCTGACCGAGGAATTCCTGCGGGACAAACCCGGATTCCATGAAATCGTCGCCGAGTTTCTCGATTTCATCGCCGGCGCCGAACTCGTGATACATAATGCGCCATTCGATACCGCCTTTCTCGACCATGAACTTCGGCTGCTCGACATGAAACCGCTGACCGAGTACTGCGGGAGCATTGTCGATACGCTGCGCCTCGCGCGCGACCTGCACCCCGGCAAGAAAAACAACCTCGATGCGCTGTGCGAGCGTTATCAGGTCGACCGTTCCCGGCGCACGCGGCATGGCGCGCTGATCGATACTGAATTGCTGGCGCAGGTTTATCTGGCGATGACGCGCGGACAGGACAGTCTGAACATGCTGGTCGAGCCGGCGGCGCCGGCTGCACTGCAGCCGGGAGGCGGCGCGGTGCTTGATCTGGCGGTGATTGCTGCGAATCCGGATGAGCTGGCTGAGCACGAAAAACAACTGGCGGACATCGATCGGATCAGCAATGGCAGTTTGTGGCACCGCCTGCAAAATGCCTGAAAATTTTCATGACGCAGCGACTTGCCGGACGCAGATTGGCACTGTTGCTTTGGCAAGACGCTGTGGAAATATTGCATCAACAGCCGCGATCCGTTTTTTCAATCTTAATATTCAATGACATGTGCATTACCATCGCTTGACTGCTGCATCGCGCAAAAGAATTCCCCCGGAAATGAGGCGTACGACGCGCCACAATCGGTTGCGTCGGGCGAGGTTGTCTGTTAGCGTGCTCACGCCACGGGCGGTACCGGTGGTGCCGCCATTGGTTTCTGACAACTAAAAGAGGGAGGATAAATAATGGGTGGTATCAGCGCTGTCAAAGCCTGGATCGGAGCCATTACCGATGTCGGCCTCATGCTGCTTGCTCTTGCGATCGTCCTGAGTCTGCTGGTGGGAGGCACGTTGCCGTTCTTCGGCGGCGTGGTCGCCAATATCACGGCATTGGTTAAAGACCTCGGGTCGAACGGATTGGTGGGCCTCGTCACGGTCGGCATCATCATCTGGCTGTTCTCCAAACGCAGCCCGGCCTGAGTAAACATTGGTAGCGGGGGCATCAGTCCCCGCTACCGGAAACCTTGTATGATCAAACGGGCGATCGAAATTGGCTGGCTGGCCATCGAGGTTGTGGCGATTCTGGTCATTCTGTGCGTGTTGCTGCATTTGCTGATCGGCAGCAACAACGGCGGCTACGTCAGTTTCGTTTATGCCAACACCGTCGATTTTCTGCAAAAAATCCCGCCGGGAACGGTCATTGGCGTATTTCTGATCATCTTCCTTTACTGGTTTTCAAAAGAACGATTTCATCGGTAACTGTTGTTCCGCGCCGGATTTACGGCCCCCCTTCTTTTCCGACCGGCGGGTTTCAGCCTGGTGGGACGTGCTGGTTTCGAACCAGCGACCTCCTGCGTGTGAAGCAGGCGCTCTACCCCTGAGCTAACGTCCCGCGCCCGGAATTCTACTATACGCGCTGGCATTCCGTCGGCTCCCGGCCTTTGAAGATACCCTGGGCGGCAAATGGAAATAGCCCCGCGTTGCCGCCAGCTGCTCAGGATGATTGCTTACAGTTCCGACACCCCATTCATGAATTGTGCGTTGTTTATTACAGTTTTATGATTTCCGGGGACACCGCTTGGTATGTTCGACCTATCCGATCCTATGCATTGTCATTCAAGCGGTGGAAAATAATATTAAAGTAGGAAGCAAGGCATCCTGTTCCGGCAAGATGATATGGTTCATTTTGCAAAATTGAGCGCTGGTTGATTGGGTGGCAATGATGCATCGATCATCGAAGCGGGCCGTAACGATGGTTCACGGTCGCACATCGGGTTTTCAAATATGCACAAAGACAATCCAAAGATAATCGGATTTCCGCAGCAGGCACGCAGCAACCGCTATTTCAGGGAAATAGGGGACCTGCAACTGGTCATGGAAAATGCGTTGCTGGATCCGGTATTTCAGCCGATTCTCCAGCTTGATAGCGGCGAGGTGTTCGGGTACGAAGGCCTGATCCGCGGCCATCCGGCGAGCTCGTTGTATGAACCGCCGCAGTTGTTTTCGGCGGCGACCAAGGCGGGGCTGCTGGCAGAGCTTGAGCATCTCTGCTGCCGACGCGTTATCAAACGGTTTGCCCAGCTTAAACTCGGCCGCCAATTGTTCCTGAACGTCAGCCCGCAGACCGTGCTGCAGGTACGGGAGGACGTCCAGAGGATTGCGCATTTCATCCGGGGCTGCGGTCTGAGAACCGAACAGGTCACAGTCGAACTGACGGAACATCATCGGGTCAACGATACGACTGCTTTCCGGCAGGCGTTGGTGCTGTTCCGCAGTCTGGGATTCCGCGTCGCCCTCGACGATCTCGGTGAAGGTTTTTCGGGGCTGAGGCTGTGGTCCGACCTGCACCCCGACTATGTGAAGATCGACATGCATTTCGTGCAGGGGATCAGCCAGGATCCCGTCAAATTCCAGTTCCTGAAATCGCTGCAGCAGATCGCACAAAATTGCGGTTCGGCGCTGGTCGCGGAGGGCGTGGAAGATGCCGCCGACCTGCGCCTGCTGCGCGATCTGGGAGTGGCGCTCGCGCAGGGATTTCTGATATCCCGTCCCATGCAGAATCCTCCCTCCGCCGTCAATATCGATCTGCATGAAATGATCAATTCTCCGGTCATTTCAATCTATCCGGAGGCGAAAATTGCGGCGAGCCATACGGTCTCGGTCGAGAGGCTGATGGCAAAAGTCCATGCGGTGGCGCCGGACACGCAGAATGAAACCGTGCTGCACCGTTTCGAAAGAGATCCCGAACTGGGGGCGCTGCCGGTCGTCGACGACAAGAAACCGGTGGGACTCATCAACCGGCATCTTTTCATAGAGCAGTTCGTGCGGGCTTTCCGCCACGAGCTGCATGGAAGGAAGCCCTGTACGATGTATATGGATTCGCTGCCGCTGGTCGTCGAGAAGAGCGTGACGATCCAGGAGTTGAGCAGCATTCTGGTCGAATCCGACCAGCGTTATCTGTCGGAGGGTTTCATCATAGTGGACGGCGGATGTTACTCCGGCCTCGGCCGCAGTCAGGACCTGATTCGCGAAATGACCAAGCTGCAGCTGGAGGCGGCGCGCTACGCGAATCCACTGACCATGCTGCCCGGCAACGTACCGATCAACGAACACACCGAAAGACTGGTCGATTCACGCGTGCAATTTGTCGCCGCCTATTCGGACCTCAACTATTTCAAGGTGTTCAACGATACCTACGGTTACCATCTGGGTGACGAAATGATCAAGATTTGCGCGCGGGTACTCGGCGACATCTGCGATCCCCAGAAGGATTTTCTGGGACATATCGGCGGCGACGATTTCATCATCCTTTTCCAGAGCGAAGACTGGGAGGCGCGCTGCCTGTCCGCGCTGGAAAAATTCGACCGCGAGGTGAGCGGCCTGTTCACCGCGGATGACATCAAGCGCGGCGGGATTCTGGGCGAAGACCGCCGCGGCAACAAGATGCTGCTGCCGTTGACGAGCCTGGCAATCGGCGCCGTCATCGTCAAGCCGGGCGAATTCGCATCGCATCTCCAGGTTGCCACGGCCGCCACCGAGGCCAAGAAACTGGCCAAGCGCGAGGGAAGATCAAACCTGTGGATCGAACGGCGAAGTCCGGCGGCAGCGGCGGACAGGCCGTAGATCTGCGCAGATCGGGAAAATCACCGGAATATGCTATCCGTCGCCAAGGCGGAATACCTGTAAATCAACACCTTATTCCGGCCTCTGCAACGATCCTTTACGCTGCCCCTCGATACATGATAAGTTGCTCCGCCTTTGCTACCGATATCGTAACCGGGGAGGAACAATGGATCCCGCCAAGGATCGCGTCCAGCCGGAAGTCAATTGGGTTGATTATTTCGACGCGTTGATCGACGAACGTTTCAAACGCTTTATCAATGCCCGCAGGGCTGCCGCGGGCAAACCGGCGACGGATGAGGATAATAAAAGAAAACCCGCTCCGGAAATCTCATCGGCCGGATTCGAATCGCCGGGGCCCGGCTGAAGTTCTGCAGCCCGGCTCTTCTTCCTGTTTGTATTCCGCTGCTCCATTCGAATGAATGGGGTAATGGAGAAGGCCGGAAACCGGGGTAATCGGTCGAGCCGGTTCCCGTATTGTCGTATTGTCGCGGGGACACTCCGCGATAGTCGGCATGGGTGGCCCGCCATAAAGGTGTCACCGGATTCCGCTACAATGCCCGCCCGTTATGGGCATGCTTGTCAATTTTTCTCCGGAACTGGGCGCCTGGATTCGGCATAATCTCGACCGCGGCTGTGCGGTCGAGGACGTCGTGAACAGCATGATCGCGCAGAAATTCGAGCCGCTGATTGCGCGCGGTCTGGTTGAAGCGTTCAGTTCCGCCCTCAGCGCCGGTGTCGATCCTCCGGCCGGTTCGGTGATGATCGAATCGGAGCAGGCCGAATATCGTTATGAAACTCCGCGGCTGGCGTCCGGTCCGGTCATTCGTACCGCGGACCGGGAAATACCGGTGCTGCTGCGGCTGGAGCGGCCTGTTTTGGCCGTCCTTGACGGAGTGTTGAGTGACGAAGAGTGCGACCGGCTGATCGAACTGGCGCGCCACCGCTTGCAGCCGTCGACGGTGGTCGATCTTCTGACAGGGGAAGACAGGGTCGCCGAGCACCGGGACAGCGAGGGCATGTTTTTCAAATTGCAGGAAACGCCCTTTATCGCCATGCTGGACCGGCGTATCTCGGAGGCGATGAATTGTCCGGTCGAAAACGGCGAGGGACTGCAGGTTCTGCGCTACGGCCCGGGTGCGAAAAATACCCCCCATTTCGATTTTCTGGTGCCGGCGAATCCGGCCAATCAGGAGTCTCTCGCCCGCAGCGGGCAACGCATCAGCACGATGGTGATTTACCTGAATGACGTCATCAGGGGCGGCGAGACGGTGTTCCCGGAGGCGGGATTGTCCGTACTGCCCAGAAAAGGCAACGGCGTCTATTTCGAGTACGCGAACAGCCTGCGCCAGGTCGATCCCAGCTCCGCCCACGCCGGGGGCGCGGTCTACGAGGGGGAAAAATGGGCGGTCACGAAATGGATGCGGGAAAAGCGTTTCGTGCCGGCCGCATTGGACTGAAAGAAGGCGCGCGAAGCGACGGCGCCGGAATTTGCGCCGGTGGCCGCTTCATTCCCAGGGATTCACCGCAACCCAGTTTTTATCAAGCAGGCGGAAATGCTGCTCCAGCTGCAGGGTGCCCTCACCTTTCAGCAGGCGATCCAGCATCGGAAATGCTTTCTGAATTTCCGGGGCGTGCGTCCATTCCGCTGCGGCAAATTTGTAGGTGTAGCTCACGGTGACGTCCGCGTCCTGGGCGAAAGACGCCGATTTATCCCACTTCACGATCCTGGCCAGACTGACCTTCCCGGCGCAGAAATCGCCGTGGTGGACGATGGTTTGTCCATCGGGGGTTTTGAGCGATATGTCCTTCTTCAGATAGAACCGCTTTCCTTCGTCGGTCAGCGCATAGCGGGTGGCCGGAACGGATTCCTCCGTCTCATTCGTCTTGCGCATCACGGTTACGCTGCTCGACGCGACGAGCCCCAGTTTCTCCAGGGCCGGCATCTGCACCGCGTCCCGTGTCCGGGCTCCGACGTCCAGCGCCGTGACATCGATCGGCCAGTCATATTTGCCGAGACAGAAGTCGCCGTGCTGCGCCAGGTAATTTTCCAGCGCCGCGGTAAGTGTTTTCTGGTCCGGCCCGGTCGGATTTGCGCAAATCCCGGCGCTGGAAACGATGAGCATCAAGCTGGCGGAAACGAACTGTCTTGTCTTCATGAAATGTGGATGCCTTGATATAGCCTCGTTCAGTTGGACGGCGGCTTGTAGCCGTCGGTCAGCGTGTTCAGAAAAGCCTCCAGATCCTGCTCGTCCTGTGCCGACATCGGCGGCTGGCTACCCGGTGCCCTGCCGTCGAGCGGCATCTGTGTATCGATATTGCCGCGATAGATGGCCGGCAGGTCGTTGAATTTCTGCACTACGCCATTGACGGTCGGATACCACAGCTCGGGATTAGTGTCACGCGTATTGTAAAAGTGGATCACATCGCTCAGGGACTTGAACTGGCCATTGTGAAAGAACACTTGGCGCGTTGCCACGTTGCGCAGGGTCGGTGTTTTGAACATGCCGCAATATTGCGCGCTCGTGAGCGGCGGATGATCGGGGCGGCTGCAGATTCCCAAATCATAGGAAGTCGGGAGGCCCCGAAACAGGGCATTGGCCGGAATAGCGTTATTGCGCGGCACGCTGATGGCTTCGTAGGAAAAATCGGTAAACAGCGCCACGCTGCCGTTCGAGCCCGCTCCGCTGAAGTGGCAGGCAAAGCAATTGCCTCTGTTCGGATCGTTGAAAATGGCAAGACCGCGTGCTTCCGATGCGGTTAACGTGCCGCCGATTTTATTGGATGAATACAAATCGTATTTGCTGGTGTAGGGATGAAAGCTGACATCTTCCAGTTGATACGCCTGCAGGGCTGCCTGCGCATCGGCAAACGCTGCAGCAATGTCATCGAATGCCGTACTGCCGAACGCCTGCAGGAAAAGACTGGCATAGGTCGAGTTTTGAATCTTGTTGACCACATCGGCGATGCTGGTGTTGGCCATTTCGTTGGCTGCCAGCAGAGGGATTTGTGTCTGGGCCGCCAGTGTCGGCGCGCGGCCGTCCTGCGTGAATCCGCCGCCGGGACCAGGCGCGCTGACGCCATCGGGATTGTCCAGCAAATCGGAATAGGGCGGCGTGTAATCCTTGTACGTCAGCGTGGGTACCGCCCGCGTGCCCGGCAAATTCAAATTGGGGCCGCCGAGTTGCACGGCAAGATTATTCGACGGGGCATAGTGGTTGTTGGGGTCGTGGCACGTGGCGCAGGACATTTTTCTTGAGGCCGACAGATTGGTATCGAAGAACAATTTTTGCCCGACCTGGGCAGCCGGGCTCAACGCGTTCGCTTCCAATGGCGCGCCGCTGAGTATTCCGGACAAGATGAGCATCAGCAGTTGCAGATAGTGCGGACTTGGCAAATCACGGTACATGGTGATCTCCTCGATAATGATCATGAATAAACCGATCTCAACAGGAAAACAGGGCTAATCAAACGACGACTAGCCCTGCCGATGCTGCCTTGATCATGCCACTCCGGCCGTGTTGCCACAGCCGGAGTCCGCACCTTATTTAAGCGACCACAGGTTGATCTGATTGGCGTCCGGTCCGACCTGGGGAGACGTGTTCACATCAGCCGATTGTTTCGCCGTATATCCCGCCGGAATCACATAGGCGTGATTCATCGGGCGCACGGAGTCGAAGTGCGTATCCGCGCTTCCTGCGTATTCCGGCAGATTCAGGATGTTGGCGGCAATGAATGATTCCGTGTACTTGGAGCGATTCATGTACGAACCATCAACCTTGGGATCGGCCAGGCCGAACATGTCCTGCAACGTTCGCACGAACGAGAAGTGGCTGTAGACATCACTGTCGACGATGCCCTTGGGCGCATTGGGCTGGTTGGTCAGCACGCCGAATACGCTTTCCCCGTGACCGCGGTTGCCCGACTGGTAGCCCGCAACGGAAATATCCGGCGAGAACGTCCCGTCCGGATTTTGCACCAGAGGGTGAACAATCACGGGCGATGAGGCCTTGTCCGGATTCCAGCCGCAACAGGAGTTGAAGCCGGCAGTCGCATTGCCCTCGTCGAACATGATGACGATCGCCACGCGCTGGTTCGGGTTCTGCCAGATCGGCGAAGCCTGGATCTTCCTGATCACGTAGTCGGTGTAATTGTCGCCGCGCGTGATAATGGGAGACACCGCGGTCGGCGACACGTTGTTGGATACGCTGCTGCAATCGCTGGCCGTGACATTCGAACCCGTGCCGTTGACTTTTCCTTGCACCGTAATACCGTGCATGTCGTCGCACTGGTCGGGCACCACGAAGTTGACGTTGCCGATGTCGCCGCTCTGCAGGTCGGTGCTGAACTGATCGGTGTCGTAGCCCGCGGGAATGGCGTAGTCGGTGCTGCTCATCAGGGCGGCGTCCCATTGACCGCCGCCGAGCGTGCGATTGCTCGACCTGAACTCGACTGCGCTGCGCACGTTCTGATAGGCCATGCCGGGATGGTGCTTGGTCTTGTACAGACCGGCCGGCAAAGGCAGTTGCAGGTTTGAAGTGCCGATCGTGGTCGCGTTGTTCCCCACCGTACCCGGCGGATAGACATGGTCGAGCGCGACGACGGCTGCATCAGCCACGCTGTCGGTACGGAAGTCCTGGCCCGGGTTCATCGATTCGCTGTAGGTCCGCCAGGTCATGCCGCCGCCCGTCAGGGCGTTGAACAGGTTGGCGCGGCCCGTGATGTTGTGGTTGGTCGACTGCGAACAGGGATTGGTGAAAGGCGACTTTGCCAGACCGGGTACCGCACTGGTCGGAATCACGGTGTCTTGCACGGCGTTGGCACCGGTGGCGCCGCAATTCCACTGGTTGTCGTCGGTAATGCCCCAGTCGTCGGCGCCGCCCAGCGCGGTGTAGTTCGGCTCGCTGGGATTGCCCGTTGCGAAATAGCTGGTGAACTGGTTGCCGGCATTCAGGTAGGCATTGATTTTCGGCGCATAGGCGGAGCCCTTGATCGACGAGGTTGCCTTGTTTTCGAGCATGATGATGAAGATATGGTCGTAGCGCGGAATGCCTTCGATATTCATCGCGACTTGCTGCGCTTCCTTGATCGCAATGGGTGCGGAGGTTGTCGGTGAAACGTCGCCGCGATCAACCATCTTGGCCGCCAGGCCGAAACGGCTGGTCAGGATCACGGACTCGCTCAACAGCGCCGCCTTGGCGGTGGAATCCGCAACCGTGTTGGGATCGCTCAGCACCTGGTCGGTCGACACCCCGAGGCGCTCGGCGAGATTCTGCCGCTCGGTGTAGAAATTTCCGCCCCCGTCTTCCATCATGCGCACCACTTCCGTCGACAGCGGCGTGACTGCGACGTTGGCGGGCCTCAACGGCGCCGGGATTGCAGCCGCTATTTGGTCGGCGGCGACGCGGAAAACGTTGCGCTGGGTGACCGGGTGGCCGCCGTTGAGCGCAGTGGTGGAGATCTCGGCGACCAGCGGGCCCGGCGTAACACTGCTCAGCAGGAACGATCCGTCGCTTTTGGTGGTCGTGCTGGGTTCGCCGGCGTCGCAGACACCGTTGTTGTTGATGTCGAAACAGACCTTGGCGGATTGATAGACCGAAGCCACCGTGCTGGAAGCGGTTGATAACGCGGGATTGTCGGAATTCACGGGCGGTGTGAAATAGCTGCCCGCAACGACACCCTTGACGGAAACCGGCGCGGTCGCCGCATGGGCGGGTGAATAGGCGATAAACAGCGCGCTTGCCACGGCGGCGGAAATTACCGAAGCGCGAAGCGGCGTGGATGCTGGCGGAACTTTATGCATGAAATTTCTCCTGGTAGCGTTTATTTATTGTCTACGGGTTCGCAATGAATCGGGCGATTGAGCCGGGCGGTTCAAACCGAACGGCGGCGGCGGGCGATCACGCCGACCAGGCCGAGTCCGGCCATCAACATCGCATAGGATTCGGGTTCGGGAACGGCTGCCACTGTCACCGACCAACTTCCATTTGTCGGGTTGTCCAGCGCAATCCCGCCGGTATTGGTGTTGACGGCGAACGCCAGAGAACCATAGGTTGAGTCATTGGTGAACGTGAAGTAGTTGGAAGCGCCGAAGTCTGTCGGGACATTGGAATCGGCAAATATGAAATTATTCAGGGAGGCATCGGTGGATACCACCGGAGCACTGTCGTAATTCAGGGCCACCGGGTCCCATCCTGCGGCGTACAAGGAACCGCTGCCGTCGGTCAAAAACGGGGTGCCATTCAGGGAAACCTGGATGTTGCTGATGTCATTGATAAACGAGCCGACCAGATTACCGGAAAAGGAACCGGTGACTACCTGGCTGTCGCCAAAGATATAGGAAAAATTAAAGTTATCGGCGTTCGCTGCAAGCGAAGTAAACATGAGCGCCGCCACGGCCGCTGTCTTCAGAAGTTTGAGTTTCATTGCGATGGACCTTTCATTCAGTATGTATGGGACCCGTTGGATATCCGTTTTTCGATTTGCCCTTGCCCAAGGCTGACTCAGGCGAGCGGGTTGAGGATAACCAAAATGTATTACGCTGGAATGTATCCAGGACTCTTCCAGACAGTCCGTGTGGCTCATCAGCCGGTTTTTTGGCGCGCCCGTGGGCGTGCGCGACGGAGTGTTGAGTGACGAAGGGTGCGACCGGCTGATCGAACTGGCGCGCCACCGGTGCTGATATCAGCGCCCGACGGTAGTAGTGATGGGGATCCAGTTTGGGGGAATGACGAATATTTTCGTGATGAAACGGGCTGTGCGCGAAAAAATCAGCGGTATGGACATTTATGTGACAGTTTATTTTCCGAATGGACTATTGCATATGGAGAAATCCTGGCGGTATCCTTAAAATTTGAAAAGATGCTTATTTACCTGCAAATGAACCAGAAATGAGTAAAGTGCCGCCCCACTTATTCCGGTGGTTTCTTCTCACATTGGCGTTGATCGGATCTTCGGTACACGCGGGGGTGACGCTCACCAATGATCAGGCCTCATTTTCTGCTTTGGGAGCGATTGTTGAGGATAACGATTTTGAGGGAATTGTCTACAACGACGGCCCTGGATTGGCTTCTCCCGGAGACCCATGGACTGTAGATGGAGTTACCTATACAACCGGCAACAATATTATCGTAGGTCCTGCCTCGGGCCTGGGCGTGAGCAGCAATGTGTTCACGGTCAATTCATTCGGCAGTCCATTAACCGGCAGCTTGGTAAGTAACTACAATATGTTCGGGTTCGATATCGGGACCTTGCTCGCCTCATCTGCAGTTGATTTGACGCTGACCACCAATCTTGGTTCGTATAATTTTCTGAATCAATCGGTTCCGTTGCAGTCCGCGATGTCGTTTTTCGGATTTATCGCCGGCAGCGGCGAGTATTTCACGGGTTTTTCGATCACCCCGCTAGCGGGTGACAGCTTGGCGGCGCTGGATAATGTGATGCTGGGTGAGGTGACGCCTGTGCCTGAGCCCACCGTCTTTGTCATGCTGCTTGCTGGCCTCAGTATCGTCGTGCTCTACGGCCGCAAACTACGTGCGATATCTATCTGTTAAGTCTTATCGGTAAATCGCGCTGCGGGGTGCCGCAACCCATCAGCAACCGCTGACTGTAGCATTTATCACCCCGGCTGCAGTGTAAGAAACCTGACAGAGTCCAGTTAACGGTCCGCCGTTCGGTTGGAATGTCGTCAGGAGGGGGCCAAAATTTGCCACCATCCCCTGACAGAGGGTGGCGCTTTGGCAGTTCATCGCGGTTCCTATGCCCGCAAGATTTGCCGTCGGAATACCCGTTGCAGAGACCGTGACGGAGTTGCCGTTGGCCAACGTTACCGGTGATACATTTCCTTGTGCTACCCATCCTGATTGAACCAGATTGACCGCCGATTGCAGGCCCCCCGCGAAAGCGTTGACCGTAGCAGCGCGGGCATTTCCCTGTAAATTGACGAACTGTGGCAGCGCGGTGGCGGCTAGTATGCCAAGAGTCACAATAACGACGATCAGTTCTACCAAGGTGAAACCTGTTGATGGTCTATTCATTGCAAATAGCCCTTTGCATTAAAATATATCGATGAGATATTGCAGTAAAATTTTGAGGTCGGACTACAAGACGAAGATGAAGAGGCGTCGTACTGAAAAATAGATGATCCTGCATCCTGCGGGAGGCGGTGGCGCCGGGTATGCAGATTCGTGAGTTCGCGTGGTGGCACAGTGTCACCCGACCAAACCTTCTTCCGGCGGCGCACCAAGTCGGGCTTTCATCCGAGCGCGACATGCATCCGGAAAGTCAGGCGCGGTTGTAGGCGTCTTCGAGGCGCACGATGTCGTCCTCTTCCAGATAGGCGCCCGACTGCACCTCGATGATCTGCAGCGGAATCTTGCCGGGATTTTCCAGGCGGTGGGGGACTCCCACCGGAATGTAGGTCGACTGGTTTTCGGACAGCACGATCGTTTCGTCGCCGCGGGTGATCTTCGCGGTGCCGGTGACCACGACCCAGTGTTCCGCGCGATGGTGATGCAACTGCAGCGACAGCTTGCGGCCGGGATTGACGGTGATGCGCTTGACGCGGAAGCGCGGCCCGGCGTCGATGCTTTCGAAATGGCCCCACGGGCGGTAAAGGGTACGGTGCTGCGCGTGTTCGGCGCGCCGTTGCGACTTCAGATGTTCGACCATCTGCCTGACCCGCTGCACCTGGTCGCGGTCGCACACCAGAACTGCGTCCGGTGTTTCGACGACCACCAGATGGCCGATGCCGATCGCCGCGACCATCCGTTGCGTCGAAACCACGTAGGAATCCCTGACGTCGTCCAGATAGACGTCGCCGCCGGCGAAATTGCCCGCGCTGTCCTTCGGTGCGGCTTCCCACAGCGATTCCCATGAGCCGAGATCCGACCAGCGAAAATCGGCCATCACGATGGCGCCGGCGGCGGTCGGTTCCATGATCGCGTAATCAACGGACGTCGCCTCGCATTGCGCGAAAGCCGCGGGCTCCAGGCGCAGGAAATCGAGATCGCGGACCGCGCCCTGCACCGCGCGCCGGCAGCCGGCCGCGAGCTGGGGCCGCAGGCGCTCCAGCTCGTCCCTGAACTGGCGCGCGCCGAACAGGAACATGCCGCTGTTCCAGAAGTAATCGCCGGCGGCAATGTATTTGGCGGCGATTTCGGGTTCCGGTTTTTCAACAAAGCTGGCGATCCGGTAGCAGTCGGGCAACGCATCGAGTGCGTCGCCGCGCTGGATGTAGCCGTAGCCGGATTCGGGCCAGCGCGGCACGACGCCGAATGTGACGAGGAATCCGCGTTCGGCGGCGGCGACTGCGCGCCGCACCGCCGCGTGGAACGGCGCGACGTCGGGCAGATGATGATCGGCCGGCAGCACCAGCATCAGCGCGTCTTCATCGTGCTGCAGCAGATGATAGGCGGCGGCGGCCACCGCCGGCGCAGTGTTGCGTCCGGCCGGCTCCAGCAGCAGCGCCTGCGGCCGGACATCGATGTCACGCAACTGCTCGGCGATCAGGAAGCGGTGTTCGTGGTTGGCGATCACCAGCGGCGGCTGCACCGATTCGATCCCGTTCAGGCGCAGGATCGTCTCCTGGAACAGCGTACGTTCCGACAGCATTTTCAGAAACTGTTTGGGCAGCGACTCGCGCGACAGCGGCCACAGCCGGCTGCCGGCGCCGCCCGACAGGATGACCGGGTACAGATTCATCGCGGCGCCGTCGATGCGCGGCGGTCAGTACGCATTGCGGTCCTTCAGCACGACGAAAACGGTTTTCACCACGATCGCCAGATCCAGCCGCAGCGACCAGTTGCGCAGATAGGCGAGGTCGTAATCGATCCGCGCCTTCATCTTGTCCAGCGATTCGGTCTCGCCGCGCAGGCCGTTCACCTGCGCCCAGCCGGTGATGCCGGGCTTGACCTTGTGGCGGATCATGTAGCCCTTGATCAGCTTGCGGTAGAGCTCGTTGTGCGCGACTGCATGCGGGCGCGGTCCGACCACGCTCATCCGTCCCTGCAGCACGTTGATGAACTGCGGCAGTTCGTCGAGCGAGGTGCGGCGCAGAAAGGCGCCGAGCCGGGTTATACGCCGGTCGTTCCTGGTCGCCTGCCGGATCACGTCGGGGCTGTCTTCGCACACCGTCATCGATCTGAATTTGTAGACGATGATCTCCCTGCCATCCAGACCGTAGCGACGCTGCTTGAACAGCACCGGCCCCGGCGAACTCAGCTTGACGCCGATCGCGATCGCGAGCATCAGCGGCGAGATCAGCGCCAGGATCAGCGTCGCCAGCACCACGTCGCTGACGCGCTTGATCAACCCATTGACGCCGTAAAAGGGCGTTTCGCACACCGCCACCACCGGGATGCCGTTAAGGCTGTCCATCCGCGCCTGGATCAGGTCGAACAGAAAGATGTCCGGCGCGAAATAGATCGACGCGGTGGTATCGCGCAGCCCGTCCAGCAGTTGCAGGATGCGCGGCTGCGACGCCATCGGCAGCGTCACATAGATCAGATCGACGCGCGCGTTTTTGACGAACTCCGCGAGACTGGCGATGTTGCCGAGCAGCTGGTGGTTCTCCGGCACGTTGAGGCGGTCGTTGCTGCGGTCGTCGAAAAATCCGAGCAGACGGATGCCGAGAGCGGAGGCGCCGACCTGTTGCGCGAGCTTGCGTCCGAGTTCGCCGGCGCCGACGATCACCGCACTGCGCTGCACTCCTTCGAGCGCAAGAATTTTCGGCAGTAGCGCCGGCAGCGCGCGGTGAACCGCGAATTCGACGGCCGGCACGGTCAGCCCCCATGTCACCAGCACTTCATGGGGAAAGGCCGTCAGGCTGCGCGTGGCCCAGCCGAAAATCAGCAGGATGAACACGATCGCCAGCCAGTTGACGCTGATCTCCTGCAGCAGCGCGTAATTGCCGGTCGCGACAGGCGGGCTCGCCGGAAAGGTGAGCGAGAACACGATCAACGACAGCACCAGATAAGGACCTTCGAACGGTTCGCCGTAGATCTGAGTCACAATGAACAGCGTCCCGATCACGATCAGCGGATCGAGTGTGATCCTCAGCAGCGCTATCGGGGAAAGCTGCCGGCGCAGCAAGCGGGGCTGGGAATTGGCCGTTGCGAACACTGCCGCTGTTCAACCAGAAAACGAAAGGAGCAACGATACCCGATCAATATGACAAGGAAACTTCGGTATCCGGCAATTCCTGATTCAAGGCTGATACTTTTTTCGTCAATTCATACGAAAACATTCATTTGTATAGTCCATATGGACTATGCGATTCAATCCGGATTTTTCTCCTGATTGAGATTGATCATCCCGCACCACATCACGAATCTTTCTTCTTCGTAGCGGTCGTTATCCTCGTCCGTCGCAGTGTCTTCCTGATCGAGGGTAAAAAAACCACGCAGCCGCATTTCAAAGGCGAGTTCGTCATTGGTCTTTTGGTCATATCCCTCGATGCCGTTCCTGAAAATATCTCTCAGCCACTCCCGTTCGGGGTCGTTCAGCGCTGAATCGATTGAACTATTTATCAGCTTCTCAATCATCTGTTCTCTGTTCACCGGACTGATCCTCGAAATGTTGGATGCGTATTTTCTTTCGATGCATTGCCGATTATCCCGGCGCACGATGAAAATATTATGGTGAGGCAGCCCGTTTTTCTGGCGCAAAAGAGCTACGGACTCCGGCAATCAGGTTTCAGATTTTGTAATCGATTTGTACGGTGCGAACGGCCGCTTCACCGCAATGTCACATTCGCGACCTAAAATTCCGCGCACGCGATCGCAAACGTCCAGGTTTTTTACTTTTCCTTCGGAGGCAGGGCGTCCCATGAGGCAGACCGGGACTGATTTCCGTATCAGTCATACGCGCGGGTTCACACTGCTCGAACTGCTGGTGGTAATGGTGATCATCGGCCTGCTGGCGGCCTACGTCGGTCCGCGTTATTTCAATCAGCTGGGAAAATCCGAAGTCAAGGCTGCCAAGGCGCAGATCGATGCGCTGGAAAAGGCGCTCGACCAGTATCGACTCGACACCGGCCACTATCCATCGACGGAAGTCGGCCTCAACGCGCTGACCGCGCGGCCGGCCAACGAACCCAAATGGGGCGGCCCCTATCTGAAAAAAAGCGTGCCGCCCGATCCGTGGGGCAATCCGTACCAGTACAAGCAGCCCGGCGACCACGGGGAATTCGACCTGTTTTCGTACGGCAAGGACGGCCGTCCCGGCGGCAGCGGCGAGGATGCAGACATCACGAACTGGTGATCCGTGCGCTTCGAGATCAAAGCCGTCAAATCGCCCGCCGGGCTGACCCGTTTCGCGCTGGACGCCGCCGACGAAACGGACGCCCGCCAGCAGGCGCTGGCCAAAGGCTATGTGGTGCTCGATGTCAAGGTTCCGCGCGCGGCGGCCGCGGCGCGCAGCCGTTTTCCGCTGCTGATGTTCAGCCAGGAACTGATCGCGCTGCTCAACGCCGGTCTCGGGCTGATCGAAGCGCTGCAGACGCTTTCCGAGCGCCATCAGGAAGGACAGATGCACACGGTGGTGCAGCAGGTGCTGGAGCATCTGTTTCAGGGGCAGACGTTTTCCGCGGCGCTTGAAAGATGCGCGGCGTCGTTCCCGCCGCTGTATATCGCGACGGTGCGCGCCAGCGAGAAGACCGGCAACCTGCCGCAGGCGCTGTCGCGCTACATCGCCTATCAGCTGCAGGTCGAAGCGCTGCGATCGAAGCTGATGACGGCCTCGATTTATCCCGCGCTGCTGATCGTGGTCGGTGGCGTGGTGATCCTGTTCCTGCTCGGCTACGTGGTGCCCAAGTTCGCCTCGATCTATGCCGACCTCGGCCGCGAGCAGCCGTGGTCGACACAGCTGTTGATGCAGTTCGGGACGCTGCTGAACGAACACGCCGGTGTGGTCGCGGCAATCGCCGCCGCGCTGGTGGCGGCGCTCGCGATCGCGCTGCTCGACGCGCCGCGCCGCGCGCGCATCGGCGAACATCTGGTGCAGCTGCCGGTGGTCGGCGACAAATTGCGTATCGTGCAGCTGGCGCGCTTCTACCGTACCACGGGCATGCTGCTGTCCGGCGGCGTGCCGGTGGTGCCCGCGCTCGAAATGGTCGGCGACCTGCTGCAGCCGGGGCTGCGCGATCGGCTCGGGCAGGCGATCCGCGAGGTGCGCGAAGGCAAGCCGCTGTCGCGCGCGATGAGCGCGCACGGACTGACCACGCCGGTCGCGCTGCGCATGCTGCGCGTCGGCGAGCGCACCGGCGAGATGGGAACGATGATGGAGCGCATCGCGGCGTTCCACGATGAGGAAATCGCGCACTGGATCGACCGCTTCATGCGCCTGTTCGAACCGCTGCTGATGACGGCGATCGGCATCATCATCGGCGTCATCGTGCTGTCGCTGTACATGCCGATCTTCGAACTGGCCGGGAGCCTGCAATGAACGACAACATCCTGCCGCCGACGGTCGCCGCGACCGGCAGCCCGCTGACGCTGCAGTCGATCAGCGAAGCGCGGCGCGGGATCGGCGGCGGAGACGGCAGGTTGATCGAGATACTGGAATCGAACATGGGGCTGCCGGCGCCGGCGTTCGTCGCCGCGCTTGCGGACATCCTGCATGTGGGCGTCGCCGGCGGCGAACAACTGTTCGCGATGACGCCGGCATTCGAGCTGCTGCCGTACGCGGAGGCGCTGCGGCGCGCCTGCGTGCTGGTTCGCGGCGGCGACGGCGCGCTGGCGCTGGTGTTCGCCGATCCCTTCGACGAGACGCTGCGGCCGTGGGCCGAGGAGCGCATCGATCAGCCGGTGCGCTGGCTGCTTGCTCATTCCTCGGATCTCGCCGCCTATCTGGCGCATCACGAGGAAACGATGCGTGCGATGGACGGCATGCTGGTGGAAGTCGAAACGCAGGCCGGCGACGGCGAGGACGTGGACGACCTGTCGCTGAAGACCATCAATGAGGACACCAGTCCGATCGTCAGGCTGGTGCACTCGACGCTGTACGACGCGCTGAAAGCCGGCGCCAGCGACATTCATCTCGAGACCGGCGCCGAATCGCTGGTCATCAAGTACCGGATCGACGGCGTCCTCAGCCAGGTCGGCAGCGTGGCCAGCACGGATGCCGCCGAGCAGGTGATTTCCCGTCTCAAGGTGATGTCGGACCTCGACATCTCGGAACGCCGCATTCCGCAGGACGGCCGCTTCAGGATTTCCAGCCGCGGACGGCAGATCGATTTCCGCGTGTCGGTGATGCCGAGCATCCACGGCGAGGACGCGGTGCTGCGGATACTCGACAAACAGGCGCTGACCGACCAGATGAAAGGGCTGTCGCTCGATCTGCTCGGTTTCAACCCGCGCGCGATGAGCAAACTGCGCCGGCTCTGCGCCGAGCCGTACGGCATGTTGCTCGTGACGGGCCCGACCGGCAGCGGCAAGACGACCACGCTGTACGCCGCCCTCTCGGAAATCAACACGGGGCTCGACAAGATCGTGACCATCGAGGATCCGATCGAGTACCAGCTCGCGGGCGTGCTGCAGATCCC
>DATKOF010000016.1:0-16179 GCA_035524795.1 Burkholderiales bacterium | reverse complement strand
CCAGGCACGTTGCGCCGCGCGCGCTGCTCTATTTTCGCGTCGCCTCGGTGGTGACCTGGCTCGCCGGCGCGGTGATACTGGGCACGCACTTCTTCGATGCGTTTTTGTTCCGCAGCCCCGTGTACTATCCGATCGGCGTCGGCGCATGGCTCGGCACCATCATGCTGGGCAACGTCCATGCGCTGATCTGGCCGAATCAGAAAAAGGTGCTCGGCATCGTGCCTGCCGACGATGCCGCAAAGGCCAAGGCGCGGCGCATCGCGTTCCTCGCCTCGCGCACCAACACCATGCTGTCGATTCCGCTGGTGTTCTTCATGGTTGCAAGCGGCGGCATGTTCCGCACCGCGCTGTTCTGAGGCGCCGCGCCGCCGCCAAAACGCACGGGCTTGCCCGTGCGTTTTTTATTGTGCGGCGGGAATCTGCGCCAGGTTTCCGACGTGGGCGCCGGGCTCGATGTGGTTGCGGCGGAACCAGCCCTGATTGACTTCGAGCGCGAATTTGGCCGGCGCGGACGAGCTGTGGATGCGGGTGGTCTGCGGTTTCATGTCGTCGATGTTGACGATCACGCCGTTGGCGCCGATGAAGGCGATGCTCAGCGGCAGATAGGTATTCTTCATCCAGAAGTTCAGAGCCTGCGGCGCGTCGAACACGAACAGCATACCCCGGTTTTCCGGCAGCATGCGGCGATACATCAGGCCGCGTTCCAGTTGTTGCGGCCTGGATGCGACCTCGACCGTCAAGCGGTGGCCGTCGATCTCGAGTTCGATTTCGGGCAGTTGCGCGAGGGCCGGTAGCGCCCACAGCATCAGCAGCGCGGAGCAGACCCGGATCGTGCGCATCTTCATCGCGCGCTAGCCGCCAGCCAGTCCGCGATCGCGCCCAGCACAGCGTCGACCTCGCCGAGCGCCGGCAGCAGCGTGATCGTGGTGCGAGGATGCCGGGCGCGGATTGCGTCGAGGATTTTCGGCAGATCGTTTTTCAAATGGCCGCCGGGCGCGATGAACAGCGGCGCGACCGTGATGCGTTCGTGGCCGGCCGCAGCAAGTGCGGCGATTGCATCGGGCAATGTCGGCACCATCAGTTCGAGGAACGCCAGTTCAACCGTCAGCGCCGGGTTGCGGGCTGCGACCCGGTCGCGGATTTTGCCGAACGGCAGCGCCCATTCTGCATCGCGCGCGCCGTGGCCGAACAGAACCAGCGCCGGCCTGGCCGCCATTCAATGCTTTCCGGTGCTGCCGAAGCCGCCGGCGCCGCGCGCGCTTTGTTCGAAATCGGCGACAACGTTGAACGCAACCTGCACCACCGGCACCACGACCAGTTGTGCCAGGCGTTCGAGCGGATTCAGCGTGAAAGGCGCATTGCCACGGTTCCAGGTCGAGACGAAGATCTGCCCCTGATAATCGGAGTCGATCAGCCCGACCAGGTTGCCGAGCACGATGCCGTGCTTGTGGCCGAGACCGGAACGCGGCAGGATCACCGCGGCGAGCCCCGGATCGGCGAGGTGGATCGCGATGCCGGCCGGCACCAGTTCGGTCTGGCCCGGCGCCAGCGTAATGGGTTGTTCAATGCATGCGCGCAGATCGAGTCCGGCCGCGCCGGGCGTTGCGTAGTGCGGGAGTTGCTCGCGCAGCCGCGCGTCGAGAATTTTGACGTCGATTCTTTTCACGCCATGCCGACCGTCAATGCAGACGCTGCTGTTCTCCGCGCGCTGCGGTTCCGGAATGCCGCGTGCCGGCATTCATCAGCGCGGCGATATGTGCGATCAGTTGCCGTGCGATCATCGATTTCGGCGCACGCGCGAGCTTATGCGCGCCGCGGTCGTCAAACAGCACCAGCTCATTGTCGTCGGCGCCGAGCGCGCTCTGGGCGAGGTTGGCGGCGAGCAGCGGCAGTTTTTTATCGCGGCGTTTCTGCTGCGCGTGTTCGTGCAGCTTTTCGGTTTCGGCGGCGAAGCCGACGCAGAACGGCGCATCGGGCTGCGCTGCGGCCCACGCCACGATGTCCGGCGTCGGCACCAGTTTCAGGTTCAATGCCTGGCCGGATTTTTTGATCTTGCCGCCGACGGATTGTTCGGGCCGGTAATCGGCGACCGCCGCGACGCTGATGAAGATGTCGGCATCCTTCAGATGTTTTTTCACCGCGGCGAACATTTCATCGGCGCTGGTTGCCGGTTCGACGCGCGCCGCCGCCGGCGCCGTCAGCGCGACCGGCCCCGAGATCAGCGTGACCCGCGCGCCGGCCGCGAGCGCCGCGCGCGCGACCGCGTAGCCCATCTTGCCCGAGCTGCGGTTGGTGATGCCGCGCACCGCGTCGATCGCTTCGTAGGTCGGGCCGGCCGTGACCAGCACATGCTTGCCGGCGAGCAGCGGCGGCGACAGATGCGCTGCGACTTCCTGATGGATTTGTCCGGGTTCGAGCATGCGCCCGAAGCCGGTCTCGCCGCACGCCTGATCGCCGCTCGCGGGGCCGAGCAGCACGATGCCGTCGCGTTCGAGCTGCGCAACGTTGCGCCGGGTTGCCGCGTTGTCCCACATCTCGCGGTTCATCGCTGGCGCAACCAGCAGCGGGCAGCCGGCCGGGCGCGCCAGGCACAGCGCCGACAGCAGGTCGTCGGCCGCGCCGTGCGCGAGTTTGGCGATGAAATCGGCGGTCGCCGGCGCGACGACCACGGCATCGGCGCCGCGCGTCAGTTCGATGTGCGCCATCCGGTTCGGCACGCCGGCGTCCCACATGTCGGTCAGCACCGGCCGGCCGGTCAGCGCCTGAAACGTCGCCGGCGCGATGAAGCCGGTCGCCGCCTCGGTCATTACGACCTGCACCTCGGCGCCGTCCTTGATGAGCAGGCGCGCGAGTTCGGCGGCCTTGTAGGCGGCGATGCCGCCGGTGACGCCGAGCACGATTTTGCGCTGGTCAGCCATTGGATTCAGGGGGTTCCACAAAATGCGAAGGGCAAGTTTAAACTATATCGGAAACCGACGCTTACGGAACCCGGAATGGCGATCACTGACTGGCCCGAAGACGACCGGCCGCGCGAAAAGCTGCTGGCCAAGGGCGCGCACGCGCTGTCGGACGCCGAGCTGCTGGCGATTTTTCTGCGCACCGGCGTGCCCGGCAAGAGTGCGGTCGATCTCGCGCGTGGGCTGCTCAAGCATTTCGGTTCGCTGTCGGTATTGTGCGCGGCGGACGAAAAGGAGCTGTGCGCGGTGCCCGGCATCGGGCAGGCGAAATTCGTCCAGTTGCAGGCGGCGGTCGAAATGGCGCGCCGCGCTCTGCACGAGAAAATCAGCGACGGCGACGCGCTGAATTCGCCCGGCGCGGTGCGGGAGTATCTGCGGCTCAGTCTGCAGGCGCTGCCGCACGAGGTGTTCGTCGCGCTGTTCCTCGACGCCCAGAACCGCGTGCTGAAAAGCGAGGAGCTGTTCCGGGGGACGCTGACCCAGACCAGCGTCTATCCGCGCGAGGTCGTCAAGCGCGCGCTGTACCACAACGCCGGCGCGGTGATCTTCGCGCACAACCATCCGTCGGGCGTCGCCGAGCCGTCGCGCGCCGACGAAGCGCTGACCCAGGCGTTGAAGCAGGCGCTGGCGCTGGTCGATGTGCGGGTGCTCGACCATTTCATCATCGCCGGCAGCGGCGTGGTGTCGTTCGCGGAGCGGGGGCTGCTGTAGGGGTTTTGGGCAAAGCTTCAAAATCGTGTAGAATCGCGCCTTTTCGAAATCGGGGTTGCATCATGTCACGCGTTTGTCAGGTCACCGGCAAGAAGCCGCAGGTCGGGAACCACGTTTCCCACGCCAACAACAAGACGAAGCGCCGTTTCATGCCGAGTCTCCAGTATCATCGTTTCTGGCTTGAGAACGAGAAACGCTGGGTCCGGCTGCGCGTGTCGCAGGCCGGGTTGCGCACGATCGACAAGAAAGGCATCGAGACCGTGCTTGCCGAACTGCGCGAAAAAGGCGCGCGGATTTAAGGAACGCCGACCATGAGAGAAAAAATCAAGCTCGAATCGAGCGCCGGCACCGGCCACTTCTACACGACGACCAAGAACAAGCGCACCACGCCGGACAAGATCGAGATCAGGAAATTCGACCCGGTCGCGCGCAAGCATGTGGTCTATAAAGAGACCAAGCTCAAGTAAGCGCTCCGGCCAGCCGAAAAACAAAAAAGCCCGCATCCGCGGGCTTTTTTACCACGATATGCTCCTTCGCGTACCAAAATTTTACAGGACTTTGTAGAATGTGCTAAATATCAATAACGTGGCGGGTAACGCTGGCCGGTGATCAGCCGATACAACCAGCGTTACCCGTTCTCCACGACCTGCAAGTTTTTATCGAGGTTCCCAGTCTTTCGGGTCGTCAAATAATCCCGGCGTTTCTGGATATACCGAAGCTACCTGATCCAGCGCACGTTCAAAATCTTCATAGACAGTATGTTGCTTCATGACAGCGATGACCGTACCCAAATGCACAAGAAGTTCTGGAACCCCGACATCAAGGCTCAGCCATTGGTTTAGCTTGTTGCTTGGTGCGCCGCGCTCATTCCTGCGCTCCTTGAGCGTTTTTAGCAAGCCGGGAGCGATTCGCCGATAAACGAGATTGTTGGTGAGATGCCCGAAGTACTGCGGCAACTTCATATCGGGGCGCAATGTCACCCCACGGAGGCGGCACAGGTGTTCAAAGTATGCCGCCGGGAAAGTTCTAACCCAACGCCGTAGCGATTCAGACAGAAATTTCTTAAGCTGTTCTTCAAGATCGCGGCGTGGGCGGTCGTATTGGAAGCCGGTTGCTTCGTCAACGAGGGCAATAATCCCGACTTTGGCGAATGCCCGGACAAGCGCCTCGCAACGATCAGCAATATGCACCTGTTGATAGTGAAGCTTGTCCTGTTTGCGAGCTTCGAGGACGGCATCGCAAATATCAGCCAAGACGGTTGCTTCATACCCATAAGCGCGACTTCCGTGTGTAGTCTGGAATATGATGGGGTTCTTGATCACATCCGATAACTGCTCAGAAACAAAGGACTTTATCCCTTTAGTGGCTAGAAATTTGGCGATTCGATCACCACCCCCGCGTCCGGCGGTTCCTTGGCTCATGTCGAGGGCGTCAATCACGCCACCCTGCACCAGAACCCGACGCTTATCAGTCAGGACATAGCAGGGAACCTCCCAAGCGCCAATGACAAGTGGGTGTGACGGGTCGCCGTGGGTAGCCTTTGGCAACTTGGAAAGCTCCTCCCTAGCGGCGGCACGCTCCCGCTTAGCTGCGACACCTAGCAATGCGATTTCCTTTCGGCGCTCCGGAGACAAGGCTTCCGCCCGCCTGAGGCCACCCTTTGCCCTGCCGTTTTGCTCGTCCATATTGTATTCCTTGCTATAGTGAATTAAGCAAGATTTTACTTGCTTTTATGTCACAGTCAAGTAAAATCGGTTCCAGACTTCTGGGAGCCAGCCATGTGTAAATCCATCCTATCCGACCCAATCTTCCACAACGAGGAAGCCGCTTACCGGTATATCGAGGCTCGCCTGTGGCCGCATGGCGCGGTATGCCCGCATTGCGGCGTTATCGGTAACAGCCGCAAGTTACAAGGCAAGTCCACCCGTATTGGTGTCCATAAGTGCCGGGATTGCCGCAAGCCGTTTACGGTCAAGATCGGCACTATTTTCGAGGCAAGCCATATTCCAATGAATGTATGGTTACAGGCCATTTTCCTGATCGCCAGCAGCAAGAAAGGGCTTTCATCAAACCAGCTTCACCGGATGCTCGGCATTACGCTTAAATCGGCATGGTTCCTAAGCCATCGGATTCGGGAAGCTATGCGTTCTGGCGCTTTCGCGCCCCTTGGCGCTGACGGTGGTGTAGTAGAAGTGGACGAGGCATTTATCGGACACGACAGAACCATCAAGCCAAAGGGCGTCAAAAAGGGGCGCGGCTTCGCTCACAAGAACAAAGTGCTTTCCCTTGTTGATCGCAATAGTGGGCAAGCACGTAGTTTTGTGGTTGACGATGTCAGGGCTTCAACGCTCTCCCCTATCGTGAGAGAAAACCTCGCGCGTGAAGCAACCTTAATGACCGATGACAATTACAGCTATATCAAGGTTGGGCGCGAGTTCGCCGGACATAACATCATTCACCACAAACAAGGCGAATACGTGCGTCGTGGGAATAAAGAAATTCACACCAACACCGTTGAAGGCTTCTTTTCAATCTTCAAACGCGGCATGAAAGGCGTTTATCAACATTGCGGTCATAACCATTTGCACCGCTACCTTGCGGAATTTGACTTTCGGTATAACAATCGCAAAGCGTTAGGGGTTGAGGACAGCGAGCGGGCAGAAAAACTGCTGGCGGGTGTCAAGGGCAAAAGACTGACCTATCAAACTACTGCTGGATGAATGTGCGTGGCGTAAAAGGAAAAAAGCGAAAACGAAAGACTAAGCCAGATAGTCTGGCGCAGTCAGCACGTTTTATTGAGGCGGCAAAGTCAATGGGAATCGAGAGCGGCGAAGCCTTTGAGCGAGCCATGGATGCGCTTGTCCCACGCAAACAGGCGAAGAAGAAAAAATGAACGTCAAGCTGCTTTTGAAACGGGTGGCGATATTCCTCTCAGTGGTAGTGGGAGCTGGGATTGCAATGATGCTCCTCTTTTCACCAGCAAATTCATGGAACCTTCCGGGTGTGCTAATCGCATATAGCGTCTGGTTAGCACTGGTATGGGGTATTTACTGGGTTATATCTGGCCTTTTTGAAAAAAACTGAACGATATTGGTACGGGAAGTATAATATCGTCTTTTTTACGGGTGCGCCCCGGGCGGTCAGAGCGGAACGGTCTGATAGCGGCGCAGCCGGTACGAAAACTCCTGCAGCGCGGCGATCCCGCTCGCCTCGGCGCGGCGGCACCAGTCTTCGAGTTGATGCACCAGTTGCTCGCGGCTGGCGCTCGAGCGCTGCCATACTGCGGCGAGCTCCTGACGCATCGAATAGACGGTGTCGAGCACCTTGCTGTTGCGGCGCACTTCGCTCATCCGGGCGCGCTCCGACGCCGGCAGTTTCTGCTCATCGATGTGCAGCCAGCGCTTGATGGTCGCGCGGTCGACGTGCACGGCATGCGCCTTCAGCTGCGTGATTTCCCCGGCGCAGGTCTGTTTCAGCGAGCGCGCATAGCGGGTGAGCACTTCGTAGCGGTGCGTGATCACCGCGTGCAGCGTTTCGCTGTCGCACGCGGGTTTCGGCATCAGCTCGATCTTCGACGCGAGTTTCTTGACCTGCGCGAGGCCGAGAATTTCGAGGATGCGGATGTAGAGCCAGCCGATGTCGAACTCCCACCACTGACTCGACAGCTTCGCCGACGAGCCGTAGGCGTGATGGTTGTTGTGCAGCTCTTCGCCGCCGATCAGGATGCCCCACGGCACGATGTTGGTGCTGGCGTCCTCGGTCGTGAAATTGCGGTAGCCCCAGTAGTGGCCGATGCCATTGATGACGCCGGCGGCGAAGAATGGAATCCACAGCATCTGCACCGCCCACATCGTGATGCCGATCGGGCCGAACAGCACGATGTCGATCACCAGCATGATACCGATGCCGAACACCGAATGCGGCGTGTAGACGTTGCGCTCAAGCCAGTCGTCCGGCGTGCCGTGGCCGTATTTTTCCAGCGTTTCGGCGTTCCTGGCTTCCGCCTTGTACAGTTCGGTGCCCTGCAAAAGTACTTTCCGGATACCCACTACCTGCGGGCTGTGCGGGTCGCCTTGCTGGTCGCTGCGGGCGTGGTGCTTGCGGTGAATCGCCGCCCATGCCTTGGTGACCATGCCGGTGGTCAGCCACAGCCAGAGGCGGAAAAAATGGCTGACCAGCGGATGCAGGTCGAGCGCGCGGTGCGCCTGATGGCGGTGCAGGAAGATCGTGACGCCGGCGATCGTGATATGGGTCAAAACCAGCGTGACGGCGACATAACCCCACCACGGCAGGTGTATCAAGCCTGAAAACATCGGAATTCCTTATGATTATAGGAAATTAGCGCGAGCAGTCTATCCAATTGGAGGCGCCAAGCAAAGCGCTATTTTTTCTGCCGCGCGGTCAGGTACTTGGGGCGGAGGAAGCGGAGTTCAAGAGCCGCACTTCGCGCTGCGGGAACGGGATTTCGATGCCGTGGGTGCGGAATTTCTTCCAGATATCGTAGTAAATCCCGGAAGTCAGATCCCCCTTGCCGGCTTCCGGGTCGCTGATCCAGACGCCGAGTTCGAGGTTGATGCCGCTGTCGGCGAATGCCGTGATCTGCACTGCCGGCGCGGGATCCGCGAGCACGCGCGGTTGGGCGCGCGCCGCCTCGACCATCAGCCGCAGCGCGGCATCGAGGTCGCTGCCGTAGCTGATCTGCACCGGCAGCGGGACGCGCACGTTCCGGTCGGTGTAGGAATGGTTGACCACGGTCGAGGTGATCACGAACTCATTCGGCACCAGCACTTCGGTGCCGTCGAGCTTGCGCACCACGACGTAGCGCGCGGTCAGCCGCGCAACCTGGCCGGTATGATTGTCGATCGTCACCAGATCGCCGATCGACAGCGAACGGTCGAGCAGGATCAGGAAGCCGCTGATGTAGTTGCTGGCGATCCGCTGCAGGCCGAAGCCGATGCCGACGCCGAGCGCGCCGCCAAACACCGACAATGCGGTCAGGTCGATGCCGACTGCCGGCAGCGCGATCAGCAGTCCGATCAGCACCAGCAGCGGGCGCAGCACCTTGGTCAGCATCACGCGCAGGTTCATCTGCACACCGGCGACCTTCATCACGCGATCTTCGAGCACGCGGCTCAGCCACAGCGAAACCAGCAGCGCGACGCATACCGACAGCAGCCCCTGGATCACCGTCAGCAGCGAGACGTGCTGCTTGCCGAGCGGGAAGGTGGCGCCTTCGAGGAAGTCGAGCAGTTCCGGCGCGAGACCGGTCAGGTGCAGCGCGACGCCGATCCAGATCAGCCACGCGATCAGACGTTCCGATGCCGACAGCACGCCGCTGGCCGGGAAGGTGAGCCGCAGCATGTAGACGACGGCGCGGCTGATCGCCAGCGCGATCAGCAGCGGCACCGCGACGGTCAGCAGTCCGACGCTGTGATAGTTGCGCAGGATGGCGCGGCCGATCAGCACCAGCGCCAGCGCGATCAGCGGAAAACGCACGCGCTTGAATCCGCCGGCGCTGGCTTTCCACTTGAGGATCGGCCCGCCCAGCTGCGGCAGCTGGCGGCTCGCCCACCACGCGATGCCGAGGCTGACGGCGAGTATGCCGACCTGCCACAGCACGTGCACCTCGTGCAGATCGTCCCACAACACGAGCAGGGAGGGTTCGAGGTTCATGGGCGGCGGGGAAAATCCGGTTTCATTCTAGCATGCGCTTTTCCGGCGGCGCGCGTCAGCGGCCGCCGTAAGGCACTGCATGCGCGCGGTGGCGCTGCCAGTTGTCGCGGTAGGCGTCGCACAGCGGCGGATTGCCGCGCAGCACGACCGCGTTTTCCGCGTTGTCGTACTGCGCGGCAAAGGTGAAATTGAACGAACCGGTGATCACCGCGCAGTCGGCGGCGCCGGCGTCGATCACGATGATCTTGTTGTGCGCGGCCGCGTGCTCGCCGTCGAGCGACACTGGCACGCCGGCGCGCGCGAGGTCGGGCACCACGCTGTTCCTGATCGTCCCAGTCTGCTCGCGGTCGGCGATCACCGCGACCTCGACGCCGCGCCGGTGCGCGTCGATCAGCGCGCGTGCGATGCCGCGGTGGGTGAAGCTGAACGCCTGCACCAGCACCTGCCGCCGCGCGCCGTCGATCGCATCGATGATCATCCGGTCCACTCGGTCCTGCGGCGCGAACCCGTACTGGACGCTGCCAGTCGCCGGCAGCGCCGGTTCCAGCGCCTGCGCGCTGACAGCGGCGGCGAGCAGCGCGGCGCACATGGAATCACATATCAACGCGCGCATCATGCCGCGCGCTCCATCACGGCGGCGTAGAAGCCGTCGCAGCCGTGGCGGTGCGGCCACAATTGCAAATCGTCACCGGTGTCGAGTGCGATTTTGTGCTGCGCAAGTGCTGCATTCGCCGGCAACCGCCGGAACGGCGGGTGCGCGGCGAGGAAATCGGCAACGACATCCTGATTTTCGGCGCGCAGAATGCTGCACGTCGCGTAGACCAGCCGGCCGCCCGGCTTCAGCAGCGTCGCGGCGGCGGCGAGAATCGCGCGCTGCTTGGCGGCGAGTTCGGCGACGCCGGTCTCGCTCTGCCGCCACTTCAGGTCGGGATTGCGGCGCAGCGTGCCGAACCCGCTGCACGGCGCATCGACCAGCACGCGGTCGATCTTGCCGGCGAGGCGCTTGATGCGCGCGTCGCTCTCGTCGCGGATCCGCAACGGATGCACGTTGGACAGTCCGGAACGCCGCAGCCGCGGTTTCATTCGTTCGAGCCGTTTTTCCGAAACGTCGAACGCATAGAGCCGGCCCTGGCTGTGCATCAGCGCGCCGAGCGCGAGCGTCTTGGCGCCGGCGCCGGCGCAGAAATCGACCACCATTTCGCGCCGCTTCGGCGCCAGCAGCAAGCACAGCAGCTGGCTGCCTTCGTCCTGCACCTCGATTTTGCCGGAGGTGAACAGCGGATGACGGTTCAGCGCCGGTTTGTCCGCGAGCCGCACGCCGAGCGGCGAGTACGGCGTCGGCTGCGCTGCGATGCCTTCGCGCGCGAACTGGGCGAGCACTTCGTCGCGCGTTACCAGCAGCGGATTGACGCGCAGATCGAGCGGCGCCGGCTGCGCGAGCGCGCGGCCGAGCGCGAGGATTTCGTCGCGCGGCAGTTCCGGCGCCAGCCGCGCCACCAGCCACGCCGGCAGTTCGGCCGCGACTTCGAGCGGCGGTTCGCCGCCGGCGCGCGCCGCTGCGAGCCACTGCGCATCATCGTGTTTGAGCAGCGGCTCCAGTGCGCGCGCGCTGATGCCGGACACGCGGTTCAGAAACGCCAGCACCAGCCGGCGCGGCGTCAGCGCGGCGGCGCCGAACAGGTATTCCAGCGTATAGCGCCGGCGCAGTACGCCGAATACGGTTTCGGCGACGAACGCGCGGTCGTTCTGTCCGAGCCGCGGATGGGCGCGGAAGAAACGGTGCAGTGCGGCGTCGGCCGGCTGCGTCATCGGCAGCACCGCGGCGAGCGCGTCGGCGGCGGCCGTCAGTTGCGCGGCGGCGATCTTCATTCGTCGCTGACGCGGATGTCGCTGACCAGTTGTTCGCCGGCGGGCTCGCCGTCGCGGCCGTAGAAACGGATGCGCGCCGGCAGCATCCGGTAATCGGTCGCCAGCCACAGCTCGACGCTGTCCCTGCCCGGCGCCACGATCTGCCGCACCGGGATCGCTTTCAGTTTGCCGAGCGGCGTATCGATGGTTTCCGCGGCGCCGATCTCGATCCGGTAGCGCTCGAGTTTCCAGCCGTTGGTGATCGGCAATTCGATAAAGCCGGGCTGCAATGCGGTCAGGCCGAGCTGGTACATGAAACTGACCATGTCCTGCGCGCCGGGCGGCAGCGCGACGGTGCGCGGCGGCGCGTCGAGCGTGACCGCCATCGCGTTCCAGTCGAAATCGGCGGTCGTCTGTTCGGTGACGCCGGAGCGGCGGCGCTCGACCGCGAAATGCGTCGGGCGCAGGCCGTCCGGCGTGATCTCGCCGTCGCTTTCGTAATCCAGATGCTGGCGGCTGAACAGCCACACCAGCCCGCCGGTCGCGGAGTGGCTGGTGAAGCGGTAATGGCCGTGGTCGATGTTCCACGTCTGCAGCGTCTGGCCGACGATCCAGCCGGCGTCGCCGTAGTACAGCGTGTATTTGATTTCGCCCCGGCGCGGCAGCGCGCGCACTGTTTCCGGCGTCGCCGGCGCGGTGGCGACGTTCGTATCGCCGGCGGAAGCTGTGCCTGCCGCGGCGGCGTTCGCGGCGGCAGCGGACTGCGGCGCCGAAGTCGTGATGACCGGCGCCGTCGGCGCGGTTTCCGTCGGAGCTGCGGCGGGCGGCGGAATGTGCCGCCGCGGTTTGGGCGCCGGCGCCGGTTGCAGACGCGCGGTCAGCGTCGGTTCGAGCTGTTCTTCAGGCGCCGGCAATAACGGGCGCCAGCCGCCGATCAGCAGCAGATGCGCGAGTAGCGACAGCGTGACGAACAGCGCGAGGCGGCGTGCGTTGAGCGGCAGGCGGTCGAGCGTCATTTGAATTCCAGCCGCGTGATGTTTTGCTCGAAGCGGGTGCCGTCGTTCTCGACGATCAGCAGCCTGACCGGGAACAGGTGGCGGTCGCGCGCGAGCCAGATCTCGACGCTGTTGTCATCGGCCTCGCGCTGTTTGACCAGATGCAGCGTGCGCAGCTTGCCGAACGGCGTCGCGATCTGCTCGTCTCCGGCGAAGCGGTAGCGGTAAGGCTCGGTTTTTCTGCCGTTGGTCATCGCGAAATCAAGCTGGCCGACTTCCTTCGCTTTCAGAAACAGGAACTGATACATGACGCTGACGCGGTCCTGGGTGCCGCCGGCGAGAGGCGCCGTCTGTTCGCGGCCGTCGAAATTCATCCGCAGCAGCCCGGCGTCCCAGTCGAACGCGGCGCTGACGTTCTTGCTGGCGTCGTCGCTGCGCTCGGCGACGAATTTTTCCGGACGCAGTCCGGCGCGGACGATGCTGCCGCTGCTGGTCAGTTTTTCCCTGCCGCGGAACAGCGCGGCGATGCCGGCCGGATTGATTTCACTGACCACCTGGTAGCGGTTGCCGGTTTTCTCGAAAGTCTCCTGCACCACGCCGACGTAGAGCTGGTCGCGGAACACGTCGTAGCTCGCGTTGACCGCGTTCGGCGCCGCCGCGGCCGGAACCGCCGCGGCGAGCAGCAGCGCGATCCATGCGGCAGAGCGCGTCATGGTTTGGGCGGGTCGAGCGCGGGTGACAGCAGCGCGCCGTCCGTGTTTCGCGCATGGCGGATTTCCACCGCGCCGGCGTGCGTCAGTGCCAGGCGGCCTTCGCAGAACCAGCGCAGCGCCTGCGGATAGATGCGATGTTCCTGCGCCAGCACGCGCGCGGCGAGCGTGTCCTCGCTGTCGCCGGGCAGCACCGGCACCGCGGCCTGCACGATGATCGGACCGAAATCCACCTGCGGCGTCACGAAATGCACGGTGCAGCCGTGCAGTTTGACGCCGGCTGCGAGCGCCGCGCGGTGCGTGTGCAGGCCGGGGAACGCCGGCAGCAGCGACGGATGGATGTTGACGATGCGTCCGGCGTAGCGTTCGACGAAGGTCCCGGTCAGGATGCGCATGAAACCGGCGAGCACGATCAGGTCGGGAGTGAAGATGTCGATGGTTTGAGCAAGCATCGTCTCGAAAGTTGCGCGGTCGGCGTGCCCGCGGTGGTTGACAACGCGCGTTTCCACGCCGTACTCGCGCGCGACCGCAAGCCCGGCCGCCTGCGGTTCGTTGCTGATCACCGCTGCGACCTTCAGCGGCAGCCGCGCTTCGAGGATCGCCTGCATGTTGCTGCCGCGGCCCGAGATCAGGATGACGATTTTTTTCATGCCGCGGCGGTCACGCGACGACGGTCTGCGCCTCGCCCGCCTCGCGTGCGCGGATCGCGCCGATGCGGTGAACGGTTTCGCCGGCGTCGCGCAGCGATTTCATTGCAGCGTCGGCGTGCTCCGGCGCGACGACCAGCGCGATGCCGATCCCACAGTTGAACACACGCAGCATCTCGGCGTCGGCGATGTTGCCCTGTTGCTGCAGCCACTGGAGCAGCGGCGGCGTCGGCCAGCTCGCGCGGTCGAGCTGCGCGGTCAGCGCAGCGGGCAGGATGCGCGGCAGATTCTCGACCAGCCCGCCGCCGGTGATGTGGGCGAGCCCCTTGACCGGAATCTTCTCGATCAGTTGCAGCAGCGGCTTGACGTAGATGCGGGTCGGCGCCAGCACCAGGTCGGCGAGCGGCGTGCCGTCGAGCGATTGCTTCAGGTTGACGTTGTGCTGCTTGAGGATGCGGCGGATCAGCGAGTAGCCGTTGGAATGCGCGCCGCTCGAGGCGAGGCCGAGCACGGCGTCGCCGGCGGCGATCGACGAACCGTCGATGATCCGGTTTTTCTCGACGACGCCGACCGCGAAGCCGGCGAGGTCGTATTCGCCGTCCGCGTACATGCCGGGCATCTCGGCGGTCTCGCCGCCGATCAGCGCGCAGCCCGCCAGTTCGCAGCCGGCGGCGATGCCTTTGACCACGTCGGCCGCCGTCGCGACATCGAGTTTGCCGCAGGCGAAGTAATCGAGGAAGAACAGCGGCTCGGCGCCCTGCACCAGGATGTCGTTGACGCTCATCGCGACGAGGTCGATACCGATGGTGTCGTGGCGGTTCAGCTCGAACGCGAGCTTGAGCTTGGTGCCGACGCCGTCGGTGCCCGATACCAGCACCGGCTCGCGGTATTTCTGCGGGAGGCGGCACAGCGCGCCGAAACCGCCGATGCCGGCGAGCACCTCGGCGCGCAGCGTTTTCTTCGCGAACGGCTTGATGCGTTCGACCAGTTCGTCGCCGGCATCGATGTCGACGCCGGCATCGCGGTAGGTCAGGGAATTTCCGGCAGCGGGATCGGGCGGAGTCAAGGAAAGATTGTCCAGTCGCGTATGGAAAGAAAGATACGGCGATGAATCGGTTAGAATTTTACCCTATCCAACCGGAATCTTCCGTCAATGAAACAGCTTGCGCTCGACATCGCGGCGCCGCCTGCGCCGACGCTCGACAATTTCGTGTCCGGCCGCAACCTCGAATTGCTGGTCGCGCTCGATGCGTTCGTGCGCGGCGAAGGCGCGCGCTTCATCTATCTGTGGGGCGACATCGGCAGCGGGCGCAGCCATCTATTGCACGCAGTGCTCGCCGCGGTACGCGCCGCCGGCCGCACGGCGCAGTCGTTCGATGCGGAGACCGCGCCCGGCGCGCCGCCGGACGCGCTGATCGTCGCCGACGACGTGCACAAGCTCGATGACGTGGCGCAGGTCGCGCTGTTCGATCTGTATAACCGGCTGCGCGCGGGCGGCGGCGCACTGCTGGCGAGCGGCGACGTTGCGCCGGCGCAATTGACGGTGCGCGAAGACCTGAAAACGCGGCTCGCCGCCGGGCTCGTCTATCAGCTGCACGCGCTGACCGACGAGGAAAAGGCGGCCGCGCTCGCGCGCCATGCCGAAGCGCGCGGCTTCGCGTTGACCAAAGAGGTCAGCGATTATCTGCTGCACCATACGCGGCGCGACCTGCCGTCGCTGCTGGCGCTGCTCGACGCGCTAGACCGCTACTCGCTCGCCAGCAGGCGCGCGGTCACCGTGCCGCTGTTGAGAGAATTGTTGAAACAGGATTGAGGATTCAGGATTCAGAAGAGACCTGTTCTTGCCTGTCCGCGATATCCGCAGGTGTTGGAGGACGATCAAGGAAACATGTAACCGCGAAACACTCAATCCTGTATCCTCAATCCTCGATCCTGAATCCTGCCTCATCAATATGAATCTCGCACTGTTCGATCTCGACAATACCCTGCTGTCCGGCGACAGCGATTTCGAGTGGGCGCAGTTCCTGATCGGCAAGGGCGTGCTCGACCGCGAGGTGCACGAAGCGCGCAACCGCGCATTCTACGAGCAGTACCAGAACGGCACGCTCGACATCCACGAATTCATGCGGTTTCAACTGGCGCCGCTGTCGCGCCATCCGCGGCGCGAGCTTGATGAATGGCACAAGGAGTTCATGCGCGAGCGGGTATTGCCGATCATCGGCCGGAAGGCGCGCGACCTCGTCGCCCGACATAAAGACGACCTGCGCGTCGTGATCACTGCGACCAACAGCTTCATCACCGCGCCGATCGCGCGCGAATTCGGCGTCGAACATTTGATCGCGACCGAACCGGAGCAGGTCAATGGCGAATTCACCGGCCGGCCGCTCGGCACGCCGTCGTTCCGCGAAGGCAAGGTCACGCGGCTGGAGGAATGGCTTGCCGCGCGCGGCCAGTCGCTCGCGTCATTCGGAAAAAGCTGGTTCTACAGCGATTCGCTGAACGATCTCGCGCTGCTAGGCTGCGTGACCGATCCGGTCGCGGTCGATCCCGACGAAACGTTGCGCGCGCACGCAAACCAGAAAAAATGGCCGATAATCAGCTTACGATGAATATAAATGGCTGCTTTCGGCCAAAAACG
>DATKOF010000015.1:0-6685 GCA_035524795.1 Burkholderiales bacterium | reverse complement strand
TCGACCGGCGCGCGATCAGCACCCATTATGACGTTTCGAACGACTTTTTTGCGCTGTGGCTCGACCGGCAGCGCGTCTATTCGTGCGCCTACTTTCGCCGCGCCGATGACAGCCTCGACCTTGCGCAGCAGCAGAAGATCGATCACATCTGCCGCAAGTTGCAACTGCAGCCTGGCGATCGCCTGCTCGACATCGGCTGCGGCTGGGGCGCGCTGATCTTTCGCGCCGTCGAACACTATGGCGTGCGCGCAATCGGCATCACGCTGAGCCAGAACCAGTACGACTATGTCCGGCAGCAGGTCGCCGAGCGCGGGCTTGACGACCGCTGTGAAGTGCGGCTGCTCGATTACCGCGATATGCCGGAGCACGAGCCGTTCGACAAGATCGTCAGTGTCGGCATGTTCGAGCACGTCGGCAAGAAGATGCTGCCGGCCTATTTTGGCAAGGTCGGCCGACTGCTGCGCTCCGGCGGACTGGTGATGAACCATGGACTGACCTCGGCCGGGCTGCATGCGGGCGGCATGAGCCGCGACGTCAGCGACTTCATTGACCGCTATGTGTTTCCGGGCGGCGAGATTCCGCATCTGTCGAAGGAGGTCGAATTGCTGGCGCGCAGCGGTCTCGAGTGCGCCGACATCGAATGCCTGCGTCCGCATTACGCGAAGACGCTGTGGCACTGGGTAGACCGCCTCGAGGCGCGACGCGATGAGGCGCGCGCGCTGGTCGGCGAAAAGAAATACCGTATCTGGCGCATCTACATGGCCGGCTACGCGCTCGCTTTCCAGCGCGGCTGGGTGTCGGTCTATCAGGCGCTGGCCGGCAAGCCGCTGGCGAATGGCGCGCTGGCGCTGCCGCTGACGCGCGAACATATCTATCGCGACCTGCCGTAAGGATCGGCCGCCGGCGGCGACTGAATCGGCATGACGCTCTGGATTCTCGCCTATCTGGCCGGCGCGCTGACCATACTGAGCCCGTGCATATTGCCGGTGCTGCCGTTCGTTTTTGCCAGATCCGACGAGCCGTTCGGCCGCAGCGGGCTGCCGTTGCTGGCCGGCATGGCGGTGACTTTCGCCGGCGTGGCGACGATTGCGGTGGCCGGTGGTGCGTGGGCGGCGCAGGCCAACCAGTACGGGCGCATCGTGGCGCTGGCGCTGCTCGCGCTGTTCGCGCTGACGCTGTTGTCGCCGCGGTTCGCGGAAAAACTGCTGCATCCGTTTGCGGCACTGGGCGGACGGCTGGCGCAGACCTCCGGAGCGGCCGGCCCGGGCCGTTCGTTTCTGCTCGGCGTCGCGACCGGCCTGCTGTGGGCGCCGTGCGCCGGACCGATCCTCGGCCTGGTGCTGACCGGCGCGGCACTGAGCGGCGCCAGTGCTAAAACCTCGGTACTGCTGCTGGTTTATGCGCTGGGCGCAGCGACCTCGCTGGCGCTGGCGCTGGCCGCCGGCGGACGGCTGCTCGGCACGCTGAAACGCTATCTGGGCGCGGATGTCTGGGTGCGGCGCGGGCTCGGCATTGCCGTGCTGTGCGGTGTCGCCGTCATCGCGTTCGGCTGGGATCGCAGCCTGCTGACGCGCATCTCTGCCGCCAGCACCGCCACGCTCGAACAGCGGTTGATCAATATGCTGCACGCGCCAGCGCTGGCGACCACCAAAGAACAGGCGATGCTCGCCGATGAGGGGCCGCTGCCGGCGCTCGACGGCGCGGTGGCGTGGCTTAACTCGCCGCCGCTGACGCGCGAGGCGTTGCGCGGCAGGGTGGTGCTGATCGATTTCTGGACTTATTCATGCATCAACTGCCTGCGCACGCTGCCGTACGTGAAAGCGTGGGCCGAAAAATACAGGGACGCCGGCCTGGTGGCGATCGGCGTGCATGCGCCGGAATTCGCATTCGAGAAGGATCTGGGCAACGTCACCAACGCGGTGCGCGAACTCGGCATCGCCTACCCGGTCGCGCTCGACAACAATTACGCGATCTGGAACGCGTTCGGCAACCACTACTGGCCGGCGCATTACTTCATTGACGCCGAAGGACGCATCCGCCACCATCATTTCGGCGAAGGGGAATATGCAGAATCGGAGCGCGTGATCCAGCAATTGCTGCGCGAACGCGGCAGCAGCCTCCTGCCGACGCAGCCGGCTGCGGTTAACGCCGGCGGTGCGCTGGCAGCGGCGGATCAGGAAGACCGTGCTTCGCCGGAGACCTATCTCGGCTACGCCCGCGCGCGCGGTTTCGCTTCGCCGGGGGGGGGTGCCGCGGATGGTATCGGCCGCTATCGGTTGCCGGGGCAGTTGAAACTCAATCAATGGGGGCTGACCGGGAGCTGGAACGTCGGCGCGGAACACGCGACGTTGACGGCGGCGCCGGGAAGCATCGCCTTCCGTTTCCATGCGCGCGATTTGCATCTGGTGCTGGGGCCGGCCGCCGCCGGCCGGCCACTGCGGTTTGAAGTGACGCTTGATGGCGCGCCGCCCGGCGCTGATCACGGCATGGACAGCGATGCGCAGGGGCGCGGCGTGGTCAGCGATCACCGTCTTTATCAGTTGATCCGGCAGCAGGGCGGGGTCAGGGACCGCACATTCGAAATCCGGTTTCTCGATCCCGGCGTGCAGGCGTTTGCGTTCACCTTCGGCTGATCACGGAGCAGCCGCGAACGGAAACGCACCGCGGTGTTCCGGACGGGAGCGTCAGATCAGCACCAGATTGTCGCGGTGGATCAGCTCCGGCTCGTCGATATAGCCGAGCCTGGCTTCGATCTCCGCAGTCGGCGCGCGCAGAATGCGGCGCGTTTCGGCCGCGCTGTAATTGACCAGCCCGCGCGCGATTTCCCGTCCCTGCTCGTCGCAGCAGCCGACGACCTCGCCGCGTTCGAACTCGCCGCTGACTTCGTGCACGCCGATCGGCAGCAGGCTCTTGCCGTCCTCGGACAGCGCCCTGACCGCGCCGGCGTCGAGCGTCAGCCGGCCGCGCACCTGCAACTGGTCGGCCAGCCACTGCTTGCGCGCTGCCAGCGTCTGGGTCTGCGCGGTCAGCAGCGTGCCGACGCGTTCGCCGTGCGCGAGGCGCACCAGCACGTCGGGTTCGAAGCCGGAGGCGATCACGGTATGCGCGCCGCTGCGCGCCGCGCGCTGCGCCGCGCGCACCTTGGTCAGCATGCCGCCGGTGCCGACCGCGCCGCTGGCGCCGCCCGCAATTTTCTCGAGATCGGAATCGTCGGCGCGCGCCTGCGGGATCAGCGTCGCCGCGCGGTCCTTGCGCGGATCGGTCGAGTAAAGGCCGTCCTGGTCGGTCAGGATCATCAACGCGTCGGCCTCGATCAGGTTGGTGACCAGCGCGGCCAGCGTGTCGTTGTCGCCGAAGCGTATCTCGTCGGTCGCGACGGTGTCGTTTTCGTTGATGATCGGGATCACGCCGAAGCCGAGCAGCGTGCGCAGCGTCGAGCGCGCGTTCAGGTAGCGCCTGCGGTCGGTCAGGTCTTCGTGCGTCAGCAGGATCTGCGAGGTCAGCAGGCCGTGCCGGCGGAAGCACGATTCGTAGACCTCGATCAGCCCCATCTGGCCGACCGCGGCGGCGGCCTGCAGTTCATGCAACGCGCGCGGACGTTTTTTCCAGCCCAGCCGCTGCACGCCTTCGGCGATTGCGCCGCTCGACACCAGCACCACTTCGCGTTCGAGCCTGCGCAGTTCGGCGACCTGTTCCGCCCAGCGCGCGAGCGCGGCGGCGTCGATGCCGCGGCCGTGGTCGGTGACCAGGCTGCTGCCGACCTTGACGACGAGGCGGCGCGCGTGGACGAGTTCGGAAATCGTGGCGGAAGAGGTCATTGCGTCTGATCTTGTGGTGTATCGTCCGCGACGTGCTGTTCCAGATATTCCATCACCGCGTAGGTCAGCTCCCGGCAGCCTTCACCGGTCAGCGCCGAGATGATAAAGCTTTTGCCCTGCCAGCCCAACTCCCGGACGAATCGCGCGGCCAGCGCACTGCGGTCTTGTTCCGCCAGCAGATCGACCTTGTTCAGCACCAGCCAGCGCGGTTTTGCGTAAAGCGCCGGATCGTATTTTTTCAGCTCATTGACGAGCGCCCGCGCCTCGGCGACCGGGTCGGCGGCGGGATCGAACGGCGCGAGATCGACGATGTGCAGCAGCAGCCGCGTGCGCGCGAGGTGGCGCAGGAACTGATGGCCGAGTCCGGCGCCTTCGGCGGCGCCTTCAATCAGTCCCGGAATGTCGGCGATTACGAAGCTGCGGTCATGGTCGACGCGCACCACACCGAGGCTCGGGTGCAGCGTCGTGAACGGATAGTCGGCGACCTTCGGCCGCGCCGCCGACACTGCGCGGATCAGCGTCGATTTACCGGCGTTCGGCATGCCGAGTAGCCCGACGTCGGCGAGCACCTTGAGTTCGAATCTGAGCCGGCGCGATTCGCCGGCCGCGCCGCGCGTGAACTGGCGCGGCGCGCGGTTGGTGCTCGATTTGAAATTGAGATTGCCGAGGCCGCCGGCACCGCCCTGCGCCAGCAGCGCGCGCTGTTCGTGCGCGGCGAGGTCGGCGACGATTTCCCCGCTGTCGGCATCGCTGATCACGGTGCCGACCGGCACCCGCAGCATGACGTCGTCGGCACCGCGGCCGTTGCAGTCGGCGCCGCGGCCGGACTCGCCGTTGCCGGCGCGGTGGATGCGCGCGTAGCGGTAATCCACCAGCGTGTTGATGTTGCGGTCGGCGATCGCGTAGATGCTGCCGCCGCGGCCGCCGTCGCCGCCGTCGGGTCCGCCGCGCGGCACGAACTTTTCGCGACGGAACGAGCACGCGCCGTCGCCGCCGTCGCCGGCGTGCGCTTCGATGATCGCTTCGTCGATGAATTTCATGCCCGGGCTTTCGTAAACAAAAAAGCCCTGTCGGACTGCGACAGGGCTTTTCGTCGGTTCGGATGAAAAGGGCTACGCAGGGACGACGTTGACGGTTTTCCTGTTGCCCGGCCCCTTGGCGGTGAACTCAACGCGGCCTGCGGCAAGCGCGAACAGCGTGTGGTCGCGACCGATGCCGACGTTGACGCCGGGACGCACCTGGGTGCCGCGCTGGCGCACGATGATGCTGCCGGCGGCGACGGTTTCGCCGCCGAACGTCTTGACGCCGAGCCGCTTGGCCTGGGAATCGCGGCCGTTGCGCGAACTGCCGCCTGCTTTTTTATGCGCCATGGTTGCCGCTCCTTAGTGCCTGATGCCGAGAATTTCGATCTCGGTGAAGTTTTGGCGGTGCCCCTGCGACTTGCGGTAATGCTTGCGGCGCCGCATCTTGAAAATCTGCACCTTGTCGCCGCGGCCGTGCGCGACGACCCTCGCCGTGACCGCGGCGCCGGCGACCAGCGGCGTGCCGAGCGCGACCTGCTCGCCGTCGGCGATCATCAATACCTGGTCGAGCACGATTTCGCTGCCGACTGCGGCCGCCATCTGCTCAACCCTGAGCTTTTCGCCAGCGGTGACGCGGTATTGCTTGCCGCCGGAGCTGATCACTGCATACATGGTGAAATTCGGAACCGGATTGCGAAAGGCGCGCATTATACCGAAGCTTTCGGGGCGAGGCAAAGTAGTACAATGTGCGCGTTGTCGCCCGCAGGCCGTTCCGATGCCGATCCCCGTTATCCGAGAATTCATTGCCGAAGACATGCGCGCTGTCGACGCGGTGATCCGCGACCGGCTGACATCCGACGTCGCTCTGGTGCGCCAGGTCGCCGAGTACATCGTCGGCAGCGGCGGCAAGCGGCTGCGGCCGATGCTGGTGCTGCTGTCGGCCGGCGCTTTCGGCTACCGCGGCGCGCATCACTATCCGCTCGCGGCAGTGGTCGAATTCATCCATACCGCGACGCTGCTGCACGACGACGTCGTCGATGAATCCGGTCTGCGGCGCGGCCACGCCACCGCGAACGCGCTGTTCGGCAACGCGGCGAGCGTGCTGGTCGGCGATTTCGTCTATTCACGCGCGTTCCAGATCATGGTCGAGATCGACAACATGCGCGTGATGCAGGTACTGGCCGACGCGACTAACGTGATCGCCGAGGGCGAAGTGCTGCAACTGATGAATTGTCACAACCCCGATATCGACGAACACAGCTATCTGCGGGTGATCCGCTACAAGACCGCCAAGTTGTTCGAGGCGGCGGCCCGGCTCGGCGCGATCATCGGCGGTGCGACGCGCGAACAGGAGGAGGCGATGGCCGCTTACGGCAGCCATCTCGGCACGGCGTTCCAGTTGATCGACGACGTGCTCGACTATTCGGGCGACCTTGCCTCGACCGGCAAAAACGTCGGCGACGATCTGGCCGAAGGCAAGCCGACGCTGCCGTTGATTTACGCGATCAAGCACGGCAGCGGGGAAGAGGCGGCGCTGGTGCGCGATGCGATCCGCGACGGCGGGCTGGGCGAATTGCAGCGGGTGGTGGCGGCCATCCGGCGCACCGGCGCGCTCGACTACACGCGGCGTCAGGCCGAGACTGAAGCCGGCGTCGCGCGCGATGCGCTGGTCGCGCTGCCGAATTCAAAGCAGCGGGATTGTTTGCTACAATTGGCCGCCTTTGCAGTGACGCGGGATCACTGATGCTGCCAGCCCGCGGCCGCGCGGTCCGGCCACGCGGTTCTTCTGACGAATCGCAAAACTCGAATTTCGGGGTGTAGCTTAGCCTGGTAGAGCGCTACGTT
>DATKOF010000014.1:0-66659 GCA_035524795.1 Burkholderiales bacterium | reverse complement strand
GACATCGCCGAGCGGCGCATCCCGCAGGACGGCCGCTTCAAGGTGGCGGTGCAGGGGCGCGAGGTCGACTTCCGCGTCTCCATCATGCCCAGCATCTTCGGCGAGGATGCCGTGCTGCGCATCCTCGACAAGCGCACGCTGTCCGACCGCATCCAGGGCCTGCGTCTCGATTATCTCGGCTTCGACGACGACGCCATCGCCACCCTGCGCCGCTTGTCGAGCGACCCTTATGGCATGGTGCTGGTCACCGGCCCCACCGGCAGCGGCAAGACGACGACGCTGTACGCGGCGATTTCCGAGATCAACAGCGGCCGCGACAAGATCGTCACGATCGAGGATCCGGTCGAGTATCAACTGCCGGGCGTGCTGCAGATTCCGGTCAACGAGAAAAAGGGGCTGACGTTCGCGCGCGGGCTGCGCTCAATCCTGCGCCACGACCCGGACCGCATCATGGTCGGCGAAATCCGCGACCCCGAGACCGCGCAGATCGCGGTGCAGGCGGCGCTGACAGGACACCTGGTGTTTACCACGGTGCACGCGAACAACGTGTTCGACGTGCTCGGACGTTTCACCCACATGGGCATCGACCCCTACAGCTTCGTCGCCGCGCTGAACGGGATACTGGCGCAGCGGCTGATGCGCGTGATCTGTCCGCACTGCGTCCACGACCAGGCGCCGGCGCCGGAGCTGCTTGCGAAATCCCGTCTCGGCGACGAAGACCCCGCCGCCTGGCATTTCAAGGCGGGCCGCGGCTGCGGGCACTGCCGCGGCAGCGGCTACAAGGGACGGCGCGCGATTGCCGAGCTGCTGGTGTTCACCGACGAAATCCGCGAGCTGATCGCGTCGCGCGCGCCGATCCGCCAGATCAAGGAAGTTGCGGCGGCGCGCGGCATGACGCTGCTGCGCGGCGCGGCGCTGCGGTTGGTGCGCACCGGCGTCACCACGCTGGAGGAGGCGAATCGTGTCACCGTGGTGGCGTAACCGCATCGTCGCCGAAATCTGCCCGCGCATGGTGTCGCTGCGGCGCTGGTCGCGCGGGCCGTTTGCGAAGGAAGCCGCGCCGGAGCGGATCGAAATCGTCGACGCGCCGGGCGCCCGCGAGTGGCGGCCCGCACTGGAGCGGCTGGCGCAGTTGCTGGAAATGCAGCCGTGGCGCGGCGCCGACCTCGACGTCGCGCTCGCCGGCAGCCTGACGCGCTGTCTGATGCTGCCATCGATGAACAATCTTTCCGGTGAGGATGCGCAGGCCTACGCCCGCTACCAGTTCGCCGACGTCTACGGCGAAGCGGCCGCCGGCGCTTGGGAAATCTGCGTCAGCCGCGCCGCGCCGGGCGCGCCGCGCGTCGCGCTTGCCGCGGAGCGCACGCTGCTCGACGAACTGCGCGCACTGGCGTCGCGATTCAATCTGCGCCTGCGCTCGGTGCAGCCGACACTGGCGGCGGCGGTGCGCGCGCTGCCGGCCGGCGACGCGCTGTCGGGATGGCTGGCGCTGATCGAACAGGGGCACGTCTGCCTGGCGCGCATCGAGCGCGGCAATTTCGCCGGCGTGCGCAACGCCGGATTCGGCGAAAATCCCGTGACTGCCGTGATGTCGCTGCTCAATCAGGACGCGCTGTGCGCGGGCGTCGATCAGCGCTTCGGCAAGATCTATATTGCCGCAAAGCGGGTGCTCGACAGTTCCCCGCTGCGCGGCCAGGGCTGGCAGGTGCTGACGATCGACACCGGAGCTGCGCATGCGGCTTGACGCCGATTTCGTGCGGCGCCGTCCGGCGTTCGGCGCGCCGGGACTGGCCATCCTGCTGGCCGGGATCATCGGCGCCGCGCTGACCGTGCAGCAGTATGTGTCCGTGCACCACCGGATCGACGCGCTGCAGCGCGATCTCGACGCCGCCGGCCGCGACCAGAGCGCCGCCGGCGGGCCCGATCTCGAACAGCTGCGCGCGCGCATTCGCCTTGCCAACCAGATCATCCAGAAAAAGGCGGTGCCGTGGGACGCATTGTTCCGCGACATCGAGGCGGCGTCGAGCCGTGACGTCGGCCTGCTGTCGATCGAGCCCGACGTCGCCGGCCGCCAGGTCAAAATTTCCGGCGAGGCGCGCGACGCCGCGACGCTCGCCCGATACATCGAGACCCTCGGCCGGAAGGCCTCGCTGTCCGACGTATATCTGACCCAGCACGAACTGCGGCAGGAACAGGGTTCCCCGGTGCTGTACTTCGACGTCAACGCGACATGGACTGGCGCGGCCTCCTGACGCGCGCGGGCGCCGCGCTGCGCGCGCGTCTCGACGCGCTCGGCACCGCCGGCGTGGTCGGCCTCGGCCTGCTGGTATTCGACGCGGCGATGTTTACATCGTCGGTGCTGCCGTCGTACGGCGAAATGGACCGCCTGAAGGCGCAGTTCGCCCTCTACAAGCACGATGACAAAAGCATGCCGGGCGGCATGCTCGACATGGCGTCCCGCAGCGGCCGGGAACTCGAACAGTTCGCGCGCTATCTGCCGACGCTCGGCGAAGCGCCGGCGTTGATCATGAAACTGCATGAAATCGCCGCGCAGAACAGCCTGCAGCTCGGCAGCGGCGAATACCGGCTGACGCAGGAACCGGACAGCAACGTGATGCGCTATCAGATCGTGCTGCCGCTGCACGGTTCCTACGTGCAGGCGCGGCTGTTCATCGCCCAGGCGCTGGACGAAGTGTCGCCGCTGACGCTGGAGGAAGTCGCGATCAAGCGCGCCAGCGTTGGCGACCGCAACACCGAAACTTCGGTGCGTTTCGTGATGTATCTGATGGAACGCAAATCGTGACGATGCTGAAACTGACGACGCTGAAGCGTCGCCTGCTGCTGGCCGCCGGATTGGCCATTCTCACCGTCGTCGTGCTGTGGTGGGGCGGCGGCAGCGAACCGGGGTCTGCGCGCAGCCGCGAGGAGCCGGCGACGCAGGTCGTCGAGGAAAGTGGGCGGCCGCTGCCCGAAGTCGATCTGGGCAGACTGGAACAGAAGCCCGACCGCGATGCGGTCGGCGACGCGTTTGAACCGCGCTCGTGGGCGCCGGTGGCCGAGCCGAGAAAAGGCCCGCCTCCGCCGCCGCAGGCGCCGCCGCTGCCGTTTCACTACATCGGCAAGATCATCGAAACCGAAGGGCGAGTCACGGTGTTCATCGGCAACCAGAGTCGCAACTATGTGGTGCACGAAGGCGACACCATCGACAACACTTATCACGTCGACGCGGTCGGCGCGGACGTCGTCAAACTGACCTATCTGCCGCTGAACATCCAGCAGGCATTGCCAATCGGGAGCGCACGGTGAAACGCATCAAATGGGGGGTCGCGGTTTTGTGTCTGTTCATTGCAGCCTGCGCCGATCGGCCGCTGGCCGACAGCGAGCGTCTGCTGAGCGAGGGCAAGGATGAGGCGGCGCTCGCCACGCTCGAACAGGCGGTCAGGGACAATCCGCAGAACGCCGAATACCGCGCCCGCCTGGCCAATGATCGCGAGCGCGTCGTCGGGCAGCGTCTCGCCGCGGCCGACGCGTTGCGTGGACAGCGGCGCTTCGACGACGCCGAAAATGCCTACCTCGAAGTGTTGAAGATCGATCCCGACAACGCGCGCGGCAAAGCCGGCGTAACCGGCGTCGAAGCCGACATCCGTTTACAGCAGCAGGCGGTGCGTGCCGGCCAGATGTTCGAGCAGGGCGATGTCACGGGCGCCGCAGAACGAGTGCGCGCGATTCTGATTGAGGATCCGGATCAGCCAGAAGCGAAGTCGCTGCAGCGCAAGATTGCAGAGCGCGTCCAAGAAGCGCCGCCTGCGCCGTCGGCGCTGCACGCCGGTTTCGCCAAACCGATCACCCTTGAATTCCACGAAGCGGACATCCATACCGTATTTGAAATGATTTCGCGCTCTTCCGGCATCAATTTCGTATTCGACAAGGACATCCGCGCCGACACCAAGGTCACGATCTACGTGCGCGATACCACGATCGACGACGTGATAAAGCTGATCATGGCGACCAACCAGCTGCGGCGGAAAATCCTGAACGACAACTCAGTGCTGATCTATCCCGATACGCCGGCCAAGATCAAGGACTACCAGGAGTTGGTGGCGCGCAATTTCTATCTGGTCAACGCCGATGCCAAGAAAATGGCTGACCTGATCAAGACCGTGGTCAAGACCAGGGACATCTACGTCAACGACAAGCTGAACTCGATAGTCATCCGCGACACGCCCGAAGCGGTGCGGCTGGCCGAGAAGCTGGTCGCGGCGCAGGATCTGCCCGAACCCGAGGTCATGCTGGAACTTGAAGTGCTGGAGATCAAGCGCAGCCGGTTGCGCGAGCTCGGCATCAACTATCCGAACCAGTTGACGGTGCTGAACATCGTGCCGAATCCGACCACCACCGAGACCACCGGCGGCGTCGTCATCAACACCAACAACGCGACGACGACGACGACCCAGTTGACACTCGAACAATTGCGCGGCGGGCCCCAGGCCTCGCAGATCGGAATTCCCAATCCGGCGCTGAACCTGAAGAGCGAGAGCAGCGACTCGAACCTGCTCGCCAACCCGCGCATCCGCGTCAAGAACCACACCAAGGCCAAGATTCTGATCGGCGACCGCGTTCCGGTCATCACCTCGACTTCGACCGCCAACGTCGGCGTTTCGCAGTCGGTCAACTATCTCGACGTCGGCCTCAAGCTCGAAGTCGAGCCCGACGTGCTGCTTGACGACGAGGTGTCGATGGATGTCAATCTCGAAGTCAGCAGCATCACGCGCGAAATCACCAACCGCGACGGCACGCTGGCCTATCAGGTCGGCACCCGCAACGCGTCGACCGCGCTGCGTCTGAAGGACGGCGAGACCCAGGTGCTGGCCGGGCTGATCAACGACGAAGACCGCCGCAGCGCCAGCAAGCTGCCGGGGCTCGGCGATCTGCCGATCATCGGCAAACTGTTTTCCGACAGCACTTCCGACGCCACCAAGACCGAGATCGTGCTGCTGATCACGCCGCACATCGTGCGCGGCCTGGCGCGTCCGGACGCGGACATGGCCGAGTTCAACGCCGGCACCGAATCGGTGGTCGGCATGGCGCCGCTGCAGATCAGGCCGACCGCCGCGCACAGTGTCTCGCTGCCGCCCGCTGGCGGCGGCCGGACGCCGACTCTGGCGCTGACGCCTGATATTGCAGCCGCGCCGGCGGCCGGGGAAGCAAAGCAGTTGGCGCTCGACGGCGCCGCCGAGGTCAAGCTCGGCAGCGACTTCGCGATGACTCTTGCTTTTCCTCCGGAGATCGGCGCGGCCGAATTCGACCTGGTTTACGATCCGACGCTGGTCAGTTGCGTCGCGCGCGCCGCGCCGGACCAGCCACCGCCGCCTGATACGGGCCGCATCAGGCTCAAGTTTGAAAATCCGGGGCAGAGCGCGGGCGCAACGATGACCGTGCCGTGCCGCGCCGTCGCCAAAGAGGCGGGCAGCGCGCGCATCGCGGTCGAAAACATCGCGGTGGAAAATACGCCGGGCGCGCCGACGCTGACGCCGCCGGCGCCGCACACCGTCAACCTCGCGCCGTGATGATTCCGCGCACTGCATCCGCGCGCCGCGGTTTCACGCTGATCGAGATGGTGATCACCGTCGCGATCGTCGCGATCCTGTCGAGCGCGCTGCTGCCGCTGGCGCAGCTCGCGGTCAAGCGCGTCAAGGAGCAGGAACTGCGCAGCGCGCTGCGCCAGATCCGCACCGCGATCGACGATTACAAGAATGCCGCCGACCAGGGCAGGATCGCCTATGACCCGACCGGTTCCGGCTATCCGAAATCGCTGACCGATCTGGTGAGCGGTGTCAACGACCAGAACAGCCCCGACAAGAAAAAAATCTATTTCCTGCGCCGCCTGCCGCGCGATCCGATGAACGACGATCCCGGGATTACCGCGGAGGAGACCTGGGGCAAGCGCAGCTACGAAAGCCCGCCCGACGACCCGCACGAGGGCAAGGATGTGTTCGACGTCTATTCGCTGTCGTCCGGCGTCGGCATCGACGGCACGCGCTATCGTGACTGGTGAGCGAAGATGACACTGTCGATTTCCCTCACCCTGCACCCTCTCCCGGAGGGAGAGGGGATCAGCTTGACATTAATCTCGAGGAGAATGCCCGTGCCTCTCGCGGCGGCGAGGAAACCCTTCTCCCTTCGGGAGAAGGGGTGGGATGAGGGAAAAGGATTGCAGTGAGCGCCAGCACGGCACGAACCGGCAGCACGCGCGGTTTCACGTTGATCGAACTCGTCATCGTGATGGCGATCCTCGGCACGCTGCTGTCGATCGCGGTGCCGCGTTATTTCCACAGCGTCGAACGTTCGAAAGAAGCGGCGCTGAAACAGGACCTGAGCGTGATGCGCGACGCGATCGACAAGTACTACGGCGACCGCGGGCAATATCCCGACACGCTGGACGAACTGGTCACCCGGCACTATCTGCGCAAGCTGCCCGCCGATCCGCTGACCGACAGCGCCGACAGCTGGGTGCTGGTCGCGCCGCCGGACAGCACGATCAAGGGTTCGGTCTACGATGTCAGGAGCGGCGCGTCGGGCCAGGCGCTCGACGGCAGCGCCTATTCGGAATGGTGAACACGATGACGATCGTGCGCCAGCGCGGCTTCACCTATCTGGGACTGATGTTCCTGATCCTGTTCATCGGTGTCGCGCTGGCGCTGACCGGCGAAGTGTGGCACATCGCGAGCCAGCGCGAGAAGGAAAAGCAGTTGCTGTTCGTCGGCGACGAGTTCCGCGTTGCGATCGGCCGCTACTATGAGCTGAGTCCGGGGCCGGTCAAGACCTATCCGCAACAGCTCGAAGACCTGGTCGAGGACCCGCGCTTTCCGTCGATCCGGCGCTATCTGCGCAAAATCTACGTCGATCCGATGACCGGCAAGGCGCAGTGGGACGTATTGAAAATTCCGGGACAGGGCATCGTCGGCGTGCGCAGCCTCTCGGCCGCCAAGCCGCTGAAGGTCGCCAATTTCGATCCCCCCGACGACGGATTTGCCGGCAAACAGCATTACGTGGAATGGGCGTTTGTCTATGGAACGGCAGTCGCTGCCGGCGCCCCGGCTGTTGGCGCCGGTGGCGCGGGCAATGGTCAGCCGGATGCGGCGCCGCCGCCGAATGCGTTGGCTGCCAGCGGCAACAGTGGAGACACAGCGTCGTCCCCCAATGCCTCTCCTGCCACCGCGCAGGGAGGGGATCCGCACGGCAGCTGCGGCGCGATGAGGATGCTTGATACCGACCAATGTTCGCGCATCACCTCGTGGCTGGGTGCGGCGCGCGGCGCGCAATGCGAAGCGGCGGCGCAGTCGCGCTATAGCGCCTGCATCGCCAGCAACGGCACGCAGGTGCCGCGCGGCAGCGTGTCGCTCCAGCAATGACAGGCCTGTGCCGATGAGGCTTTCCCGTTTGCAATGCTGCCTGTACCTGCTGCTGTTGACGGCGCTGCCGGCGGCGGGCGCCGATCCGCAGGACAACACGGCGTTGATCGAAGCAGCGGGCCACGGCGACATGCGGCTGGCCAAGATGTTGCTCGGCTTCGGCGCCAGCGTGAACGGCGTCGATGCCCACGGCGGCACGCCGCTGATCGCCGCCGCGGCTTCCGGCAGCGTGCCGATGGTGCAGTTTCTGCTGCGCAAGGGCGCCGACCCCAATCCACTCGGCAACGGCTCCACGCCGCTCGGTGTCGCAGCGGTCAGGGGTTACCGTGACATCGCGCGCTTGCTGCTGAAGGCCGGCGCCGACGTCGATGCGTCCGACGCGCTGCATGCCACGCCGCTGCTCAACGCGATCCGGCTTGGATATGACGATCTGGTATCGCTGCTGCTCGCCCATGATGCCGACGTCAACATCGCCGACGCCGGAGGACAGACGCCGTTGATGCTGGCGGCGATCAACGGACAGCCTGCGCTGGCCGAAACGCTGATCAAGCGCGGCGCCGAGCTCGAAGCGCGCGACCGCGAAGACGGCACCGCGCTGTACTGGGCGATGTTCGAGGATCATGAGGACGTGGCGCTGGCGCTGATCGCGCACGGCGCCGACCGCCGCGCCCTGACGCATGGCTATACGCCGCTGCACTGGGCGCGGGTGCTGCATCTGGAACGTGCGGTGGCGGCGCTGATGCCCGCGGCAAAGGACGCCGCGCAATGACTTTCGATCCTATGAAAAATTCATGGCGCGGCGGTCGGCTTCGATTTCCGGTGAAACCCGGCATAGTCCGATCGGCCTATCAAAATGGAAGAAATTGTCACAGCATGATGGGCCGGATAAATCTGAATGACACATTTGCGGTGCAGAATGTCCGTCTTCCGAAGCAAGCGCGGTTCTTCATAAAAAACTTTGTTTCGTGATACCCCACAGTTCAGGGAGAGGTGTCTTGTCCCGTTCCGTCGCGGAAATGCCGCCTAAGGAGGCGGCCGCCGAAGCGCTGATGTTCAGTGTTTCGGACATGGACAAGTTGCTGCTGATCATCGACGGCGCGCTCAAGGTGCGCCGCCGCCAGGATTTCTTCAGTTGGGCGCAGGGCGCGCTGCACATCATGCTGCCGCACGATGCGCTGATCTGCGTGCTGAACCAGGGGCACGAATTCACGATCGACTGTTTTTCCAGCTATCCGCTGCAGAAGGATCATCAGGATTTTCTGACCGGCAGCAACGAGGACGGGTTGATCGCGCGCCTGCTCCCGGCCTGGATCGGGGGTGGACGCCGTCCCGTCATCTATCGGCAGGGCGTCGTTGACGGCGTCGATCCGGCGCTGGCAGCCCGTCTCAAGGACCTGCCGTTCGTCAACGTCGCCGCGCACGGCGGCAGCAATGCGAGCGGCACGCCGGGCCATTTTTTCGTGCTGCTCAACCAGTCGGTTCCGGCGCGCGCCAGGCACCAGAGCTACCTGCTCGAAATGCTGGAGCCGTACCTGCACGCGGCGTGGGTGCGGGCGCATCTTGACCAGCCGGAAGAACCGGCGCCGGCGCGGGTGCTGGCCAAGCCGCGCGTGCTGACGCCGCGCGAAGTCGAAATCCTGCGCTGGGCGCACGACGGCAAGAGCAACATCGAAATCGGAATGATCCTCGGCATCAGCTCGCTGACCGTCAAAAACCACATCCAGAAAATCCTGCGCAAGCTTAACGTTCAGAACCGCACCCAGGCAGTGGCCAAGAGCCTGTCGCTGAACATCCTGCGCGCGCCGCGTAATTAGTCGAGTATTGGAATAGTTCATGTGGACTATGATTTATTTCCATGAAAAGACATAAATCCATAGTGCTGATATGCAAACGGCCTGCTTCTTCTGTGGTTGTACGCCGGTCTTGATGCCGATCGGGATCCGGATTCCGCACTGAAAATTTCACCTGTTTCCCCTGTGCGGTGCGCTTGCAGTGTCGGTGTCATCCCAATGGCCCCGGCGTAGTCCCATCGGCGCATCATTTTTTCAGTGTCTGCCCTAACGCGTGTCATCTGCGTCATCTACAGTCCTGCCATCTGTGCAAGGCCCGTGCATCACGTTTCAGCCTGACGGACAGCCTGGGGGCGCGGCGTATGGTTCCGACATCGCCCGCCCGGCAGGCAGGATTCATCGGACGTGACAAAGCCAAACCCGCCGCGAGGCGGGGACGGAAAGCCGCGGATCTCGCGCCACCACGGGCTGAGACAGCCGGGCCGCCTCGAAGAGCCAATCACTTTTAGGGGATTCTACGAATGAAAATGAAATCGAAACTCCAACTGCTGGCGGCGGCAGTGGCGATGTCGGCGGCGCCGGCATTCGCGACGATCGACACCGGCGGCACCGGCACCGGCGAGTTGTTCCTGAACGTCGTCGATACCGCAAGCGGCTACAACGTTTCCTTTACCAAGGATCTGGGCATTACCGCCAGCGCGTTCAACGGCAGTGGCTCCTACAGCTTTAACCTCGCTTCCGATCCCGAGTGGACCAACTTCCTGAGCGCGATCAGCGGCGATCCGAACGCTGCCACTGACCTCAGCTACGATGTGCTCGCATTGGGACTTACTACGGGGGGGCAGAAGTTCAACCTGCTGTCAACCAGCAACTCCACGTTAGCCACGGTTAAAACTACGACCAATTCCCAAGAGGCGCAAATGGGTGGAGCAGGCGCGATCGCGGCCTATGTCAACGCGGTCAATGGCATCACCGGCGCCGCGTCGACGATGGGCACCACGACCAGCACCAACGGTTCAGCCTACGAGGTCAGTACCGGCAGTGGTGACAGTGCTTATTATGGGAATAATTACTCGACCAACTGGGATAACAAGGCCCCGTTCTCGAGCACCGCGTCATATGGCACCAGCTTGAGCTTTTACGATCTTCTCCAGACAGCAACTACCGGTCTGGGCAAGGTTACCGTGACCCAGTTTGGGGGTGGTAATGGCCCCGGCACTGGTGGCCAATGGCTGTTGTCAGGCGCTTCGCTTGCCAGTTCCACCTTGGTTTATGCGGTGCCGGAACCCAGCACTTGGGCGATGCTGCTCGCGGGTCTGATCGGGATCGGTTCGATCGCGCGCCGCCGCATGTCGGTGTAACAACAACGGTTCGATGCAACAGCAGCAATCCGAAACCCCGCGCCGGAATACCGGCGCGGGGCGAGTGTAGATCAACCTAATCAAGGGAAAAATCATGAAACTGAAACTCAAAGCTCTTACCGCAGCCTGCGCGCTCGCCGCCGCCGGTCAGGCATTTGCCGCCGCGCCGGTTCCGGGCGACACCCCGGCGCTGACGTTCTTCCTGTCCGGTTCCTCAGCGCAGTTCGACACGCTGCAGGCGCTGGCTGACGCGCTGTTCCAGGCCGGCAACATCACCCACATCACCGACCAGGCCACAGGTTCTGCGGTCGGCTCCAACTACCGCGCCTACTTCGGCCTGAGCCAGAACGCGATCGGCACGCTGCCGGCAGGTTCCAAGATTCTGATCATCGACCGCGGTTCGGGCGGCTCCTATCAAGGCGTCGGTCCGCTGGCGCGCGCGCAATCGATCACGACGATGCTGGTGAATAGCGGCTGCTCCTCGATAACCGGCACAACTTATCCGACGCCGACCTATCGCTGCACCGGTACCACTTCGCTGGTACCCGACCTCGGCGTGTCTGACGAAGAGCCGACCCTGTTTACCGGCGTGAATCTCGGCGCCGGCCAGACCGCTCTGTCTCCGTCGGAGCTCGGATCGATCACGATCAATCCTGAATTCCAGGTGGTGATCGGCGTTCCGCTGACCAATACGCTTTACAGCCAACTGGTGAGTGCGCGCGGCTCGGCCAATCTGACCCGCGCTGAAATCGCCGGCCTGCTGGACGGCACCATCCAGGACTGGAGCGACCTCGGCCTGCCCGCTGGCCCGGTCACGGTGGAAACACGCGCTGCCGGTTCCGGCACCAAAGCCGCTTCCAACGCGTTCTTCCTGAATGCGCCGTGTTCGTCCGACGGTACTAGTTATGCTGCCGCCCAAGGCACCAAGGGTTCGACCTATACGGTGGTGGAAAACGGCAGCTCGGGCGCGGTTCAATCCTCTCTCGATGCGGATGAAGCCCACGTGCCGCCCTACCGCGCGATCGGCGTACTGGGTATCGAGTACACGCCGACCGGCCACAGCTACAAGTGGGCGCAGATCGACGGCGCGAGCGCGGGCAGCACCAGCTTCGACAAGACCGATTCGATCAGCGGCAAGTACGCGTACTTCGTGACGCAGTCGATCCAGTACCGCAGCAACGCCACCGGCAACCAGTTGGCGATGATCAATGCGTTCATCAATGCCGCGACCGATCCGCACAACATCATCGGCACGGTGGACGGGATCCTGCTCGACCCATACATCAGCGGCAGCTACATCGGCGATGTGACCTACGGCGCCTATGTCACCGCTGGTACCCGGTTCGGCCGTACCTGCTCGCCGCTGCAACTGCAAGAAGGCGTGCAGTCCTCGTTCTAAGCAACATATCCTCAAGGTGGCATGAACTGCGCCATCAAGGGATTCGGCAGTCCCCGCTACGGCGGGGACTGTTTTTTTATGGGCTGAAAAAATACAGTTGCCCACGGATGAAATCGCCATAGTCCAAATGGATCAGACGGCTGTCATGTTGCGTCATCCACGGTTAGCATAGGCCGTCCATAATTCCAGAATTTGACGTGCTGGAAACAGGGCCGTGCAGAACAGGCGATGAAGACAAAACGGCTGACAGGAACGATCACGGGAGCGCTGTTGATGAGCCTGTTATCGATGATGCGGACGCATGCCGGAGAGCCTTCCGCGACGGAAGCCGCTTCTTCCAGCCCGCCTCCCGCTGCGGCCCCGGCGACGCCCGCTGCCGTACCCGCGGCGGCTGTACCTGCGGGCCCGCAGCCTGCCGCAGCCGAGTCGGTTCCGGTACGCACTTTCGACGTGCTCGAATACCGGGTAGAGGGCAATCATCATCTGGCGGAGCTGGAAATCGAGCGCGCGGTCTATCCGCATCTCGGCGAGAAAAAGACGATCCAGGACGTCGAAGCCGCGCGCGCGGCGCTCGAGAAGGCCTATCACGACAGCGGCTATCTGACAGCGCTGGTCAACATCCCTGAACAGCGCGTGGCCGAGGGCATGATCACGCTGCAGGTGATCGAAGCGCCGGTCGGCCGCCTGCATATCGCCGGTTCGCGCTATTTTTCGCTTGGCTATATCCGCGCCCGGGTGCCCGAGTTCGCGCAGGGCAGCGTGCCGGATTTTCCGGAGGCGCAGAAGGAACTGGCGCAGGTCAACCGCCCCGCTGCGCAGGTGACGCCGGTGCTGAAGCCTTCCGCGACGCCGGGCAAGGTCGATGTCGAGCTGAAGGTTAAGGATCAGTTGCCGCTCTACGGCAGCCTCGAATACAACGACCGCTACGGGCCGAACACCACGCATACGCGCGCGGTCGCGCAACTGCACTACGACAACCTGTGGCAGCTCGGCCACAGCATCGGTTTCCAGTACCAGATCGCGCCTGAACGTCCGAGCGACGCCAAGGTGGTGTCGCTGTCTTACGTGATTCCGGCGGGCAGCGTGACCTGGGCATTGTATGCGGTGGACTCGCGCAGCAACGTTGCCGCAGTCGGCGACATCAACGTGATCGGCAACGGCGACATCTACGGACTGCGGATGATCAAGGCGCTGCCCGGCAGCGACCGTCTGTTCCAGTCGCTGACGCTGGGCGTCGATTACAAGGACTTCCAGCAGAACGTCGTGCTGCAAGGGGCCGATACCTCGGACAAATCACCGATCCAGTATCTGCCGTTCATGCTCCAGTACGAAGGCACGCTGAACGACAACTGGGGCAGTACGACACTCGACGCCGGCGCCAGTTTCATCGTGCGCGGGTTGTTCACCGACCGCGATCAGTTCGCGAACAAGCGCGCCGCTGCCGAGCCGTCCTATTTCATCTTCAAGGGCGGCTTGCAGCGCACGCAGAAGCTGCCGTTCAAGTTCAGCGCAGTGGCGAAGATCGATGGCCAGCTTGCCGATGGCCCGCTGATCAGCAACGAGGAATTCGGCGCAGGCGGTGCCGACAGTGTGCGCGGCTACGAGGAATCGGAGGAGCTCGGCGACGACGGCATTCACGGCTCGCTCGAGCTGCGCTCGCCGATGCTGTTCGGCGGCGGCGAGGGCAGCGCGATCGAACGTTTCTATCTGCTGATGTTCGTCGAGGGCGCGCACCTGCGCGTGCGCCAGCCGCTGCCGAGCCAGCAGCCCGATTTCAACCTGTCGAGCGCCGGCGGCGGGCTGCGCTTCAAGGCCAAGGGAGTGAGCCTCGATGTCGACGCCGCCCATGCGTTCACGGACGCGGCCGACACCAAGGCCGGCAACGATCGCGTGATGTTCCGGGGCAGCTATGAATTCTAGGTGCAGGATGCAGGATTCTTCAGGATTCAGGATTCAGGCAAAACCCGGACTGAACCGCGGACATGCCGGGGCGAAGCACAAGGCATTGCGGCTGCGCCCGCTGCACACCGGCGTCATCGCCGCATGCACGGCGATGCTCGCAATGCCGGCGTTTGCGGCCGGACCGCTGCCGGTGCCGTGCGCCGGAGCGTGCGCGACCAATCTGTCGTTCATCACCAGCGGCGCGGCGACCTATTCGACCGCCGGCAATTCCGCGGTCATCAATCAGACCACGGACAGAGCGATCCTGAACTGGCAGAGCTTCAATATCGATCCCGGTTACGCGGTGCAGTTCGTGCAGCCGAGCGCGACATCGGCGGCGCTGAATCGCATCTATGACGCCAATCCGACCACGATTGCGGGCAGCCTGACTGCGAATGGCCAGGTTTATCTGATCAACCAGAACGGCATCATTTTTGCGAACGGCGCGCAGGTCAATGTCGGCGCATTGACGGCTTCGACGCTGAACATCACCGACAGCCAGTTCACGAACGGCATTCTGTCAGGCACCCAGCAGAATAACGGCACGAATTATCTGCCGGCGTTCACGCTCGGTGGCGGGAATTCGCAGAGTTACGTGGTGGTCAATGCCGGCGCCGAACTGCACGCGGCGAGCGGCGGTCGAATCATGCTGCTGGCGCCGAACGTTGCCAATAACGGCATCATTACCACGCCCGACGGGCAGACCATACTCGCAGCCGGTTCGCAAGTCTTTCTGGCGGCGAGCCAGGATCCGGCGTTGCGCGGCATTCTGGTCGAAGTGGATGCGACCGGCACCTCGACCAATACCGCCGCGACCGGCTGCGCCGCCAATGCCTGTAACGGCGGTCAGATCATCGCGCAACACGGCAACGTGACGTTGACCGGCCTGATGGTCAACCAGTCGGGGATGATTGCCGCGACGACTTCGGTCAGCGCCAACGGCTCGATCTATCTGGTGGCGGGAAGCAACGCGGCCGGCTCGGCCAATCCCTCGATATTGGGCTTCGGCAATCTGGAGCCGACCAGCGGTGGTACTCTGACGCTGGCGTCCGGCAGCGTGACCGAAGTAACGCCCGACTCGGCGGATACCGGCACGGCGACCGACGCACAGCAGTTTCTGCCGTCCGCGGTCGGTTTGGTGGGATCCAGTATTGATCTGCTCGGCACGGCGAAGGTGATCGCGCCGAGCGGCAATGTCAGCCTGCTGGCATCCGCCAATCCCACCGTCGAGTTCAACGAGCCAGCGGGTGCCGGGCACTCGAACCCCGTCGACGGCAGCCGGATTTATCTCGACAGCGGCAGCGTGATCGATGTCTCCGGCGTCCAGAACGTGGCGGTGCCGGTGACTCGCAATCTGGTTTCGGTGAACCTGACCGCGAATGAACTGGCCGACGACCCGCTGTTGCGGACCGGGTTCCTGCACGGCCAGACGGTGGTCGTCGATATCACCAAAGGCACCGCGCTGTTCGATCTGACGCCGTTTGCAAGCAATATCGGCCGTGGCGTCGCCGAAAAATCCACGACCGGCGGCACCATCACGCTGAATTCGGAAGGGGACGTGATTCTGCGCAGCGGCTCGACGCTCAATGTTTCCGGCGGCAGCGTCGCCTACCAGCCCGGCTACGGCAATCCGACCAAGCTGCTCGGCATCGACGGCAAGGTGTATGACCTGAGCACCGCACCCAAGGACATGATCTATGTCGGTTTCGCCAATCAATATTCCTATACCGATCCGAAATGGGGCGTGACCCAGTCCTGGAATCTGCTGTTCAGCAAGAACGGGACTTATCTGCCCGGTTATCTGCAGGGCGCGTCGGCGGGCACGATCAATCTGATCGCACCGCATGTCATTGAGCAGGGTACGCTGCTGGCCGGCACGATCGCAGGACCTTATCAACGCACCACCAGCACGCTGCCGCTCGGCGGTCTGCTCAATATCGGCGACGCCTCGCAGGTCGGAGTCAGCGGACTGTTCCAGCCGGATTTTCGTGCTCCATCCATCTTGCTATCGGATGACATCGATTTTCTGTCCGCTGATTTCGACCAGAACAGCACGCTGACCGACGCGCAGAAAAACCAGGCGACCATCAGTCCCGGCCAGTTGACGGCGGGCGGCTTCGATCGCCTCGGACTGTATAGCACCGGCGCAATCACCGTCCCCGCCGGCACCACCCTGAATCTGGAAGGCAATGGCGCGGCCCTGACCGGCGTCACGCTCGGTTCCGCCATCAATATAGGCGGCAACATCGTCGCGCCGTCCGGCAGCGTTGCATTGGCCAGCAAATACAGCGGCGCGCCCGCCAACATCATCCTCGGCGCCGGCGCGCAAATCCTGACCAGCGGCGAATGGATCAACGATTACGAAGATACGCTGCTGAATCCATTGGCCGTACCGACAGCGCCGCTGTTCATCAACGGCGGCAATGTTGCGCTCAATGCTTCGGGCAGCATGCTGCTGGGAAGCGGCAGCCTGATCGATGCATCCGGCGGCGGAGCGGTATCGAGTACACAAAAATTTACGGCTGGAAGCGGCGGCAGCATTGCACTTGCCGCTAATCAGGGCAACCCGTTTGCCACAACCAGCCCGACCAGCCTGAATGGTTCGGTGCAACTCGGCGGCATGGTGCGAAGCTATGCATTCGCTCAAGGCGGAGCGCTCTCGATCAGCGCCACCACGGCGACCATTGGCGGCAGCCCTTCCGGCGCCGCCGGCGAACTGTATCTGACGCCGAGTTTTTTCACGCAAGGCGGATTCGGATCGTTCAGTATCACCGGCCAGAATGGCCTGCTGATTTCCTCCGGGACGACGATAGCGCCGGTGATGCAGACCTTGCTGCTGGATTCGAGTTTTCTTACGCAGCCGACTGGTGGCGATCTGTTCGGATTTTCGAGCATCACGACGCTGCCGATATACTCGGCAGCGTCGGGGCAGGCGGTGCGCGCGCCGGCCAATGTCAGTTTTGCGACCACGACCGCCAATATCGGTGGCGTGGTGGTTGCCGGCCTCGGCGACCTGAATATGGCTGCCGGTTCCGCGATCATTACCGATCCCGGTGCCTCGGTCACGCTTTCCGCACGCGAAGACCTGACGATAAATGGAACCATCGATGCCCCGGCGGGGAAAATCGGGCTGAATGTTGCTCCGTCGGTGGTTATCGGGGGAGGAAGCAGCGATAGCGAAGGCTATCTCCCGAATCAGGCACTGACCATCGGTGCCCAGGCTCGCTTGCTGGCGACAGGTTATGCCGAGGTGTCGGTCGATAGCCGCGGCCTGAACGCAGGCAAGGTGCTCGATGCCGGGCAGATCAGTATCAATGCGACCAAGGGCTATGTGGTTACCGAAGCAGGATCGGTGATGGATGTATCCGGCGTCAGTGCAAGTGTGGATGTCCTTTCCGTCGATGCCGGCGGCACCTCGGTTACCCCGACGACGGTGGCCGGCAACGCCGGCGCGATCAGTATCCATGCACGTGAAGGCATGGTGCTCAAGGGCAGCATGATCGGCCGCGCGGCGCCGGTCAACGGCGCCGCGGGCGGCAGCCTGACCATTGGCCTCGATCTCTACAACCGCGCCTCGCCCTATAGTCCCAACGATCCCGATTATCTCGGCAGCGGCCTGACCCTGTATCCGACCGGTGATCGCGACCTGATCGTTACCTCGGCAGACGCATCAACATTTTCCAGCACGCCCAGCAATGGCGTCGCTGAGGTCAGCATTCCCGGTTTCGCGGCTGGTGGATTCGACAGTTTGACCCTGATCAGTACCGACATCATTACGCTGAACGACTCCCTTACACTGGGAGCGCGGCGCAGCATTATCCTCGATGCGCCGGCGCTGGCAAGTAACGCCGGAGTGACTGCCGCCATCGCCGCGCCGTACGTTGCGCTCGGCAACAGCAACGGGCTGAATCAGCCGGGATTGATCGCCAATGGCATCGCCGGCCTGACCGCCGGGACGCCGAGTCAGACGATTCGCACGCCGGGCAGCGGCAACGCCGTATTGGATGTCAGTGCGCAATTGATCGATATCCGCGGCAACAGCGTGCTGAGCGGTTTCGGTAGCGCCGATTTTACGAGCAGCGGCGACATCCGCCTGACTTACAGCGAGCTGCCGGCAACTTCCGGTTATGGTACTGACTTCAGCGGCTCGCTTGCCACCACTGCCAATCTGACGCTGCAGGCCGCGCAAATCTATCCAACGACGCTCGCTCAATTCACCATCAATCCGACCACAAACCCCGACGGCTCTGTAACCACTTATGCGCCGGGCAATGTGACGATTCTCGCCAATGGCAACGCTGCAACTCCGCTGTCCGCGGGCGGCAGTCTGACTATCAACGCCTCGAATATCGACCAGAATGGCACGTTGCGCGCGCCGTTTGGCCAGATCACGCTGAACGGCGCCGGCAGTGTGACGCTTGAACCCGGCAGCCTGACTTCGGTATCCGCAGACGGTCTGGTGATTCCCTTCGGGGCGACCCAGAATGGCCAGGACTGGGTTTATCAACTCAACATCAACGGGACGACCGAAACCATCAATGCACCGCCGTCAAAACAAATCGCATTGAATGCCGCGAATGTCAACGTCAAAGCTGGCGCGGTGGCGGATCTGTCCGGTGGCGGTGATCTCTATGCTTATGAATTCATCGCCGGCACCGGCGGCTCAAAAGACGTGCTTGCTTCCGCCGGTACTTTTGCGATTCTGCCGAGCCTCGGCGCCGCGCCGGCGCCGCTCGACCAGCAATACGATCTCGGTTCCACGCTCAAGGTTGGCGACAGCATTTATCTTTCGGGAGTGCCCGGACTGGCCGCCGGCATGTATACACTGCTGCCGGCGCGCTATGCGCTGCTGCCGGGCGCCTATTCGATCCAGGCGGTCAGCGGTTATACCGATATCGCGCTTGGCACGGCGGTCAAGCAGCGCGACGGTTCGATGATCGTCAGCGGCTATCGGAATGTCGCGGGTACCGACATTCGCGACACGCGCACTTCCGGGTTCCTGGTAACGCCGGGCAATCTGGTGCGTGCCGATTCCGAATATGCCGACAGCTACGCGAATTCGTTCTTCCCGGCCCAGGCGCTGGAAAATGACACTGCCGTGCCACGGCTGCCGGCGGATGCGGGCCAATTGCAACTGGCAGCAACGACATCGCTGCTGCTCAACGGTGATTTTGTTTTCGGCGCAGACAGCGCTCAACAAGGCCGCGGCGGTGTCGTTTCCATCAGCGCGCCCGATATCGACGTTGTCGATCAGATAGGCGCACCGACCGGTGCATTGCAGATTCCGGTGGTCTCCCTCAATCAGTTAGGCGCAGAAACCCTGGTGCTGGGCGCCACGTTTACGGTCACCGCGTCGGGCGACGCGCTCGGGACCGGGGCCAACACGGTGGAACTTAGCAACAGCGCGGGTAATCCACTCGTTGCGCCGGAGATCATCCTTGCCGCCGGCAATCAGGTGATTCTCGATCCCGGTAGCGCTATCGAGGGGGCAGGGGCATCGTCGAGTTCGGGCGAGAACCTGCTTGTCAGCGGCAACGGCGCATTGTTGCGCGTCGCCAGCGGCCCGCAGGCGGCGCTGACGCGTTCCGGCGGACCTTTCACTCAGGGGCTGCTGCAAGTCGGCGACAACGCAAGCATCAGCGGCAACAGCATTATCTTCGACGGCGCGGTGAACACTATCATTGCGTCGACCACACAGGTCGACGCCGGTGCGGTCGATTTTTCAGCGAGCCGGATCAACCTCGGCAACGTACCTAACGGGACCACCGGTCTCAATATCACTTCCGGACTGCTCGCCCAGTTGCGAGGGCTGACTGACCTGAAGCTCAGCAGCTACAGCAGCGTGGATATCTATGATGGAACCAGCCTGGGAGAGATCGACGGCAATGGCCGGCCGCTGCTGGCCAGCGTCATACTCGATGCCGGCGCGCTGGTCGGTCACGGGACGCAGGACAAAACAATCACCGCCGGCAACATCAATTTGTCCAACATCAACAACGCGACTTATACCTCGACCCCGGACGGCACTGGCCAGATCACCTTGGTGGCACTCAATAATGGCACGCAGAATTCAGGGACGATCGCCATTGCCGCAGGTGCCAATACGATCGCCGGATTCAGCACGGTCAATCTGGATGCAGCCCGCGACATTCAGGGGCAGAGCAGCGGCACGCTGAACGTTGCGGGTAACCTGAACCTGCAAGCGGCGCGGGTCAGCGCCGCGACCGGCGCCAACCAGCAAATCATTGCGAGCGGCAACGTGCAGATCGCCGCGACTGGCAGCGGCATCGACCTCGCAGCGGACGGCATCGGCGCGCAACTGGCGATTTCCGGCAGCAGCGTCGTGCAGGGTGGATTCATCGACCTGCCCGCCGGTGTTCTGTCGCTGGAGGCGACCAGCGGCGATCTGACGCTGGTAGATGGGTCGCTGACCAGCGCAACCGGAGTTTCAAAAGAATTTTACGACGCCTATGCGTTTGCTCCCGCTGGCCAGATCAACCTGACGTCGGATCACGGCAACGTCAACATCCAGTCCGGCGCGACGGTGGACGTGTCCGGCTCCGCAGTTGCCGATATCGGTGGCGGTGACGCTGGTACCGTTGATGTCAGCGCAATCAACGGCACATTGCAGATGAATGGGAATTTATTGGCTAACGCCGCGGCGGGACAGCGCGGCGGCAGCTTCGCACTGGATGCCGGCAGCCTTGACTTTTCCACGCTCAATGCCAGCCTGAACGCGGGCAATTTCAGCGCACAACAGACACTGCGCGCGCGCAGTGGGAGCGTGACGATCGCATCGTCTGATGTCGTCAATGCTGCCGATTACACGCTGGAAGCCGACAGCGGCAGCATCACCGTCAATGGCGCGATTGATGCGAATGGTGATGACGGCGGAACGGTGGCGTTGTGGGCGCAAAACAATCTGACGTTGAATGGAACCATCAATGCCGCAGCCATCTCGTCTACCGGCAACGGCGGCAGCGTGACGCTTGGCGAGTCGAGTACCGGCGGCGTCATCAATGTCGGGGGAAGCATCAACGTTGCGGGCGGCGCGAGCGGCAGCGGCGGCACTGTGCTGCTGCGCGCGCAGCGCAACGGTACCGATGTCAACATCGGTTCATCTCTGGCAGGCAAGATCGCCGGCGCAAGCGAAGTGGATATCGAAGCGTTCAAAACCTACACCGGCACCACGACATCGGCGCTGACCGCCACGATACAGAGCGATGCGACGAACTACATGACGACAGCCAATGTCAACGCGATCAAATCGCGGCTCGGCATCAGCGGCAACAGCGTCTATCATGTGCGGCCCGGAGTGGAAATCGACAGCAGCGGCGATCTGGCGCTGTCTGCGGACTGGAATTTCTGCGGCACCGGTGCCGGTTGTGCCGGTTCGGTATGGCGCTATACCAACGGCAGCAGCAGCGTTGAGCCTGGCTATCTGACGCTGCGCGCCGCGGGCAATCTCAACCTCAACAACAACCTGACCGACGGCTTCAATGGTACCGCAGCGACCAGCGCGCTGCAGAATACCGAATCCTGGTCGTACCTGCTGGTCGGCGGCGCCGACCTGACCGCGGCCGATCCGATGACAGTGAAGGCGCCGGCTGCGGCTACTACCAATGGCGATGTCGTCGTTGCATCTGCGAAAGTGGTGCGCACCGGCACCGGAAGCATCGACATCGCCGCTGCACGCGACTTCAAACTGACCGCACAGACTTCGGTTGTCTACACCGCCGGCATCCCTACCACACCGACCGGCATTCCCGCGCTTTATGACGGCCTCAGTGCCGTGACGCGGCAGCCAGTAGTCTATCCGGATGACGGCGGCGACATCACGATCAGCGCCGGTCGCGACGTAAACGGTGCCGCCTCCAATCAACTGATTTCCAACTGGCTGGTGAGGCAGGGCACTGTCACCAACGGCCTTATCGTACGCGACACATCCTGGGGCATCGCAATCGATCAGTTTCAGGAAGGCGTCGCCACGTTGGGGGGCGGCGATATCACGATTGACGCAGGCCGCGATATCAACAATCTCTCAGTGATGGTTCCGACTACCGGCTGGTTGACCGGCGCCGTTGGCACGGTTCCAAATCCGGCCAATCTGCATACCGAGGGCGGCGGAAATCTCAACGTGGTCGCGGGAAGGAACATCAATAGCGGCGTGTTCTATGTCGATCATGGTGACGCCAACATCAATGCCGGCGGTGCGATCACTAAAACCGGTTCTGCGCCAGCCTATCCGATTCTGGCTCTGGCCAGCGGCGATTTGAGTTTGAGTGCCCGTGATGATCTGACGATCGAAACCGTGTTCAATCCTTTCGTCCTTCCGCAGAGTGGTTGCACTGCGGCCAATTGTGCCGTTGCTTCCATAGTCAGAAGCTTTTTCTATACCTATTCTCCGAATGATTCGGTCTCGCTCACCAGCACGGCGGGTGATCTGGTCTTCGACGACAACATTTCCGCAATAACCAGCGCGGTGCCGGCACTGACCAATGCTACGTTTTCCAGCCGGGCACAGTACAACAGCGCGGATCTTCTGACGTATCCGCCGACATTGAATGCGGTCGCAATGCAGGGCGATATCAACATCAATAATCTCACCTTATATCCGGCGGCAGGCGGCAACCTTTCATTGTTGGCGGCGAACAATGTCAATATTCAAGGCTCGTTGAATGTGAGTGAAGCCAATCCTGCAGCAGTGGCGAACCCGCTTCTGCCTGGTGCGAGCATGACGACATCCACCAGTCCGGACGTAGGCGTAGCCTCCCTTCCGGCGACTCCATTACATGAAGACGATGATCAGCCGATCCGCATCGTGGCGCTTGCCGGCTCCATCAGCGGCACAACGGGAGGAAACTCGATCACGTTTCCAAAGGAAGCCGAACTTTATGCCGGCGAGGACATCAGCAATCTTCAATATCACGGAAAGAACCTGAGTAACGATGACGTGACCAGTTTTTATGCCGGCCGCGACATCATTTACACGACCGCCCGCGACAGTATCACCAACCAGCTGGTGGAAAACGACGGGACAATCACTGTCGGTGGTCCAGGACAGGTTCAGCTGGTGGCCGGCCGCAATATCGATCTTGGCAACAGTATCGGCGTCGTAACCCGCGGCAACGAGGACGATCCACGGCTGCCTGCGGGTGGTGCGACCATAGTGGCTGCCGCCGGCGTTGGTATCAATCCGGATGGCACGTTGCGCGATCCCGATTACCAAGATTTCATCGCGCGCTATATCACCGGCAGCGCCGGATCGGCGCCGCATCTGTATGCGGCGGAACTAACCACGTACATGGATGGGATCACCGGACTCAGCCTCACCGACGGCGAGGCGCTGACTGATTTTCTGGCATTGTCGAAAAAACAGCAACTGCTGTTCATCGCCCAAGTGCTGTACGCCGAATTGAACCAGACCGGCATCGATCACAATAAACAGGGTACCGATTACAGCCGCGGCTATCAGGCGATTGCGACGTTATTCCCCGGCGCGGACTATCAGGGCGACATCAATATGTTTTTCAGCCAGCTTAAAACCGAGCAGGGTGGCGACGTCGACCTGCTGGCGCCCGGCGGTTCGGTGGTGGTTGGCCTGGCCAATCCTCCCTCAGAGCTGAATGCGCTGAAGACCAACAGCAATAATCCGGTAGGTTTGACAACAACCATTCCAGCGGCAGGCAAACTTGGCATTCTGATTCTGGCCCAAGGTGCGGTCCATGGTTTTGCCAAGGAAGATTTCACGGTCAACCAATCGCGCATCCTTACTCTGCAGGGCGGCGACATCATCTTGTGGGCGTCTGATGGTGATATTGACGCGGGCAAAGGCGCCAAGACCGCTTCCGCCGCGCCGCCGCCGATCATCCTGACCGACAATTCAGGCAATGTTTTCGTCAATGCCGGCGGTTCGGTCAGCGGCAGCGGTATCGGCCAATTGCTGACGGTAGCCGGCATTACTCCCGGTCTGGTCAATCTGATCGCTCCCAACGGGGACGTCAACGCCGGCGAAGCCGGCCTTCGCGTGGCGGGCAATCTCAATATTGCCGCGCTACGGGTGGTCAATGCCAGCAATATCAGCGTTGGTGGCACCGCGACCGGTGTGCCGACGGTCGATACCGGCGCCTTGGCCGGCGCGCTGTCCGGCGTCAGCGGCCTCGGCGATGCGGCCAAGAACGCCTCTGACCAGATGACGCGCAGCCTTTCCGACAGCGCCAATCTTAAAAACAGCTTCCCGCCGATCATCACGGTCCAGGTGTTCTGTCTGGGGGGCGACTGCCAGTAAATCAGCGGCTTGAGCGGTTGTAAGAGGCGGGAAATATTTCACCTTGAAAATGCATCCTCTGAGGACGATCGTGCAGCGAGTGGACATGAGAATATTCAAATTAACAGCGGCGTTGCTTCTTCTGGTACCCGGCCTGGCGCAGGCGTGGTGGAATTCGGACTGGGCACATCGCGAAAAAATCACCGTCAACGTTCCCGCTGACGTCAAGCAGCCGCTGGCCCAGCTGGCGGTGCCGGTGCGTCTGCACAGCGGCAATTTCATGTTTGTCGACGCCGGCGAGAGCGGCAACGATCTGCGCTTCATCGCCGACGACGACAAGACGCCGCTCAAGTTCCACATCGAGCGCTTCGACAGCGTCAATGAACTGGCGATCGTGTGGGTGCAGTTGCCCAGGCTGACGCCGGGCCCGCCGGGAAGTTTCTGGCTGTACTACGGCAATCCGAAGGCGCCGGCCGGCGACGATGCCAAGGGCACCTATGATCCGAACCAGACGTTCGTGCTGCACTTCGACCAGAAAGAAGGATTGCCGAAGGACGCGACCGCCTACGCGAACAACCCGGCGCAATCGACAGCCACGCTGTCTTCGTCCGGCCTGATGGACGGTGGCGCGACGTTCAACGGTCAGGCGAAAATCAACCTGCCGGCGACGCCGTCGTTGCAGGTCAAGAGCTCCGGAGGCTTCACGTTCTCGGCGTGGGTGAAGCCGGCCGAGGCGCAGAAGGACGCGGTGCTGTTCGCGCAGACCGACGGCGCCAGATCGATCACGATCGGCATCACCGACGGCAACGCGGTCGCGCAGTTGGCCAACGGCCAGACGACGATGACGGCATCCGGCGCGCCGCTCGCCGCCGGCGCATGGCACCACGTGGCGGTGACGATCAAGGACAGTCTGACGATCTATGTGGACGGCAAGCAGGCCTCCACCGTTCCCGCCGCGCTGTTGGCCGACATCGGGGGCGACATCGTGATCGGTGGATCGAATACGCGCGACGCCGGTTTCAAGGGCGATCTCGACGAAGTCGAGGTGGCGAATGTCGTGCGTTCCGCGGACTGGGTGGCGGCGGCATTCGCAAGCCAGAGCGCCGACGGCAAGCTGCTGATGACCGCCGGCGAGGCCGAAGACAACGGCGGTGGCGGCGTTTCCTACTTCGGCATCATCCTGAATTCGGTGACCGTCGACGGCTGGGTGGTGATCGGCATCCTGATGGTGATGCTGGTGATCGCATTCTGGGTGATGATCGACAAGGCGCTGTTCATCAACCGCGTCGAGGCTGCCAATGGCGAGTTTCGCGACGAGTTCAACCAGGTGTCGGATGATTTGACGAGCCTCGACCGTGGCGACTGGGAAGAGGACGGCGGTCGCGGCAAAGGCGGCATCCTGGGCGCCCTTCCTCTTCCCAAATTCCGTTCGGTCGGCGCGATGTCGGTGCGCCTGCCCGGCATCAACAACGATGAAGACGATGATGTCCGCTTTTCCCCGCTCTACCGGCTTTACTATCTCGGCATACGCGAACTCAAGCAGCGGTTCGATAAGCAGGCGGCCCATGAGCGCGGCCTGTCGGGCCCTGCGCTGAACGCGATCAAGGCCTCGGTCGATGCCGGGCTGGTGCGCGAAATGCAGCGGCTCAACAACAGGATGGTGCTGCTGACGATCGCGATCAGCGGCGGACCGTTCCTCGGCCTGCTCGGCACCGTGGTCGGCGTGATGATCACGTTCGCCGCGATCGCGGCGATCGGCGACGTCAACGTCAACGCGATCGCGCCGGGCATCGCGGCAGCGCTGGTCGCCACGGTAGCGGGGCTCAGCGTCGCGATCCCCTCGCTGTTCGGCTACAACTATCTGGCCAGCCGCATCAAGAACATCAGTTCCGACATGCAGGTGTTCGTCGACGAATTCATCACCCGGCTCGCCGAGAGTTACGCGCCCGATGCGGCGGCAGGTTCTCCGGCGGCGCCCGGCGGACACGGTTGAGCGGCGGGAGTCCACGCGATGCAGGTGCAATCGGAAAACGAGCCGTACGACGAGATCAACGTCACGCCGATGCTCGATCTCGCCTATGTGCTGCTGGTGATCTTCATCATCATGACGACCGCATCGGTGCAGGGCATCAAGGTCAACCTGCCGAAAGCGAGCGCGACGCCGAGCCTGGCCAAGCCGACGACCAAGGCGATCACGATCACCGAGGACGGCAAAATCTATCTCGACGCCTATCCGGTCAGCATGGAGGAACTGGAGACGCGCCTGCGGCAGCAGAAGGCGGTCGATCCCAATTTTCCGGTGGTCGTCAAGGGCGACGCCAAGGTGCAGTACGAAAAAGTGATCGACGTGCTGGATCTGCTGGGGCGTCTCGATATCACGCAGCTCGGCCTCGTCACCCAGCGCCTGGTGAAGTGAGGGAGGCGCGCCGCAAGCATGAAGAGACGGGCGGCGTCGCGCCGGTTCAGGCCGGCCGTGTTCGGTTGCGTCGTGATCGTCATCGCCGGGTTGATGATCTGGATGGTGCGCGGCCTGATGTCCGGCGCGGAGGAAAAAAAGCCAAGCGTGCGCGAAGTGGTGCTGTTGCGGCCGCCGCCTCCGCCGCCGCCTCAGGAAAAACCGCCGCCGCCGGAAGTCAAGAAAGAGGAAGTGAAGATCGATCAGCCCAAACCCGAGCAGCCGGAGGCCAAGCAGGATCAGCCGCCGCCGGGCGACAAGCTAGGCGTCGATGCGGAGGGCACGGGCGCCGGAGATTCTTTCGGCCTGATCGGCAACAAGGGCGGCGCGGATCTGTTCGGCGCGGGATCGCGGTTCGGCCGTTTCACCGGCCACCTGCAGGACGAGATTCAGGAGGCGCTGGCCCAGGACAAGAAACTGCGCGGCGCCAGCTATCAGATCACGGTGCATCTGTGGCTGACCGCCGACGGCGCGGTGCAGCGCCTGGAGCTGGTGGGGTCGACCGGCAACGAGGAAACGGATCAGGCGCTGAAGGCTTCGCTGGCCAACATCCGCATCCACGAGGCGCCGCCGGCGGATATGCCTCAGCCGATCGGGCTGCGCATCAACTCGCGGGCTTGAGGGTGGTGGAATTCCGGCGCCGGCTGGTCCGCCGCCGATCCAATAATGAGAATCGGGGTGGGTGATTTATGAAGTGGACGTTTTTGCAATGAAGAACAGATCGCTTTTCCATTCCATCGCGGCAGTGTTGCTGATGACCGCGGGTCCGGCCGCGGTCGCGGACCAGCTCGACGAGTTGCGCGCATTGCGCGATACCACGATCAATCTGGTCAGATTGCTGGTGCAGGAAGGCCTGATCAGCAAGGAAAAAGCAGATGCGTTGATCGAGCAGGCCGAAAAAGCGGGCGCGGCTGCGCAGGCGGCCAATGCGACGCCCGGGCAGCCGGCGGAACAGCCGCAGGGCGAAAGCAAGGTGGTGCGCGTGCCTTACGTGCCTGAAATCGTCAAGAACGAACTGCGCGAGGAAATCAAGCAGGAGGTGCTGACCCAGGCCAAGAACGAACGCTGGGGCGACCCCGGCACGCTGCCGGACTGGCTGAACCGGATCAGCCTGAGCGGCGATATCCGGCTGCGCGGCGAGCAGGACAGTTTTCCTGACGGCTCGGTGCCCAACGCTCCGCCAGCCATTCAGCAGTTGTTCGGTACCAACATCAACAATACCACTGAAGATACCGCCAGCATGAAGCTGCGGCTGCGCCTCGCGTTGCAGATCAAGGTCGCCGATACCGTCAGCGCCGGCGCGCGCTTGGCGACCGGCGGCACCGGCAGCGGCAGCAATCCGGTATCGACCAACCAGACGCTGGGAAGTTACGGTTCGCGCTACACCCTCGGCGTCGACCGCGCCTGGATCACCTATGCGCCGGCCAGCTGGTTCCTCGTAACCGGCGGGCGCATTGCCAATCCTTATTTCGCCCCTACCGAACTGGTGTGGGATGAAGACCTGAATTTCGAGGGCGTGGCCGCCAGGGTGATGCCGAAGTTCAATGAGAACGTGGCGGCGTTCGCCACGGTCGGCGCTTTCCCGATTCAATATATCGAGCCGACACCGACCAACGCGGCGCGCACCAAATGGCTGTACGGCTATCAGGCGGGGCTCGAGCTCAATTCCTACGAGCTGGGGTCGCTGCGGATGTCCACGGCGCTTTACGATTACCACAGAGTCGAAGGGACGCCCGATCCCGACCCCAGCGTCGACCCGCGTTCCAATCTCTACGATCTGACGGCGCCGCAGTTCCGGCAGAAGGGCAACTCGGCCTTCTATATCGACGAATTCACCCATCCGACTGCGCCGACGCTGTTCGGGCTTGCTTCCAGATTCAGGGAGGTCAATTTCTCGGGGTCGCTGGACATCGCATACTTCGACCCGTATCACGTGATACTCGACGCCGATTACGTCAGGAACATCGGATTCGACGAGAACGAGATTTTCCGGCGCACCGGCCTCGACCTTGAACCGAGGACGACGGGTTATCAGACCAGGCTCGCGGTCGGCATGCCGGCGATGCAGAAGCGCGGCGACTGGCAGGGCTTCATCGGCTACCGCTACGTGCAGCGCGATGCCACGCTCGATGCCTTCACCGATTCCGATTTCCATCTCGGCGGCACCGATGCCAAGGGGTATTTCCTGGGCGGCAGCGTTACCTTCGAGAAGAACACCTTCGTGAGACTGCGCTGGCTCAGCGGCAAGGAAATCGACAATCTGCCGCTCTCGATCGACGTGCTGCAACTCGATCTGAATACGAAATTCTGAAAAATGCGAAACCGCGATGCCACGCTTATCCTGACGGCGGCCGCTGTTCTGATCGGAACGGCGGCGGCGACCGCGCACGCCGCCGACCGCGACCGCGAGGCGCTGAAACGCATGCAGCAGAACGTCGCCCGGCTGCAATCCGAAAACGCATCGCTCCAGCAGGACAAGGATCAAATGACGGCAAAACTGGACGCCGATGACAAGGAGCTGACCGATCTCAGGAAAGTGAAAAAGCGCGCGACGGCGCTGAAGAAGGAAGTGGATTGGCTCACCGCGGAGAACGGCGATCTGAAATCCCAGCTCGACGCCGCCCAGAAAGATCTGGCCGATACCACCAAACAATGGCAGGACGATCATGCCCGCGGCCTGCTGATCATGGGCAATCTGAAGTCTTCGTTGGCCGAAGAGCGTGGAGACCGCATGACCTGCCAGGCCAACAATCTGAAGCTGCGGAACCTTGCTCATGAAATCCTCGATCGCTACCAGAACAAGGGCGTGTTCGAGGGATTGCTGCAGCGGGAGCCGTTCACGCAGATCAAATCGGTCGAGATCGAAAACCTGGTGCAGGACTACGGGGAAAAAATCGACGACCTGGGCGTGAAGGAACGTTGAAGCGCGCTTTTCCCGTTTCCCCGATCCACATGAGTGATGCCGGAATATTACGACTGATGGAGCACCCTGTCGCCGGCAGGGCGCTGCCATTTGCCGTCTTCATCGCGTTCATTGCGCTCGGCGATGCGGCCGGCGGATTGCTGCCGGCGCTCGGTTTCGACGCGCGGTGGTGGCCGGTGGCGCGCGCTGGTGTGGTGGCATTGATGCTGTGGGGGTTCTGGAAGAGTTACGTCGAGCTGCACGATTTCCCGATCCGGCGGCGTGATCTGCTCGGCGCCGTCGGCGCCGGCGCGGCTGTTTTTTTTCTATGGATCCATCTCGACTTCGGCTGGGCGACGCTGGGAGGAGCGGGGACGGGATTTGTTCCGACGCTGCCCGGCGGCGAGGGGATCGACTGGACGCTGGCGTTGCCACGGCTCGCCGGCTTCGCGCTGGTGGTGCCGGTCATGGAGGAACTGTTCTGGCGCTCTTTCCTGATGCGCTGGATCGACAGCAGCGATTTCCTGGCGCTGGATCCGCGCCGCGCCAGTGCAAAGGCCGTGATCGTTTCCTCGCTGCTGTTCGCGTCCGAGCACCACCTGTGGCTGGCCGGCCTGATCGCCGGCGTGGTCTATGGTGTGATTTACATTCGCACCCGCAATCTGTGGCTGCCGGTTGTCGGCCACGCAGTGACCAACGGCCTGCTCGGAATATGGATACTTGCGACCGGCCACTGGCAGTTCTGGTGAGCGTCCCCGGCCGGGGCGCAACGTGCGTGGCATGTGATGATTCCTGAGAACGGCAGAAAAACGCGCGCGGCTTTTCGAGCGCTGCTGTCGATAGCCGCCTGGCTTTTCATTTCCGGAAGCGCGCAGGCCTTTTTCGACGACAAGCTGAAGCTGCAGATGTCGGAGAACCTCAACTACGACAGCAACGTGTTCCGCATTTCGGGCAACGTCAATCCGGCGACCTTCATCGGCTCCACCGACAAAAGCGATGTCATCCGCATCACAAAGCTGAGTCTCGACCTCAACCTTTCGGTCAGCCGTCAGAACTTCGATATCGGCTATAGCCTGAACCAGACGCGCTACACCCGGTTTGTCGACCAGGATTTCGACGGCCATGATGGACATGCGAACTGGCTGTGGCAGCTCGGAAACCGCCTGAACGGTCAGATCGGATTCAATCAATCCCTGGCGCTGGGAAGTTTTGCCAACCTCCAGGCGAGGGTTGCCAATCCGGTGCAAACTACGCAAGCCCTCGCCAATGCCACCTACACCGGCGTGCGCTGGCATGTCGAGGCCGGCGTCACTCAAACGCGGCAATCCAACGGCAATCCGGCGCTGCGGGTGACCGACTTCGACACCACCGATCCCGAGCTGTCGCTTGTTTATGTAAGCCCGTCGAACAACTCCGCGGGAATCAGCCTGCAATTGGAGGACGGACGCTATCCGAACCGGGATCTGATTTCCAACAATCTTCTCGATAGCGACTATTTGCAGCACAGCTACGGCGCGCTGTTCAGCTGGCAACTGACCGGGCATTCACTGCTGTCCGGCCATGTCGATCGGATCAGCAAGGATTACAGGGACGTGCCGCAGCAGAATTTCGACGGCACTACTTATGTCGTCAACTACAGCTGGACACCGACCGGCCACTTGATATGGTCGGCTTCGTACCAGCGCCAGCTCAGCGCGATTCTGAGCCTGACCAGCAATTTTGCGTTGACGAAGGGCATTTCCAGCCAGCTTGCGTGGACGCCGACCTCCAAACTGAAAGCCGGGGCCAATTTCAATTTCACGACGCAGGATTATCTGCAGCAAGGGCTGCAGCCGGATGCATCACCGCAGCGGACGGATATCACGCGCTCGGCGGGATTCGACCTCAGCTATGCCCCGCTTCAGGACCTCGCCATCAGCTTCAATTTTGTCCATGAAAACCGGACATCGAGCATTTTGACCGGCGATTATCTCGACAATCTGTCCACCGTGAACGTGCAGCTTTCTTTTTAGCTCCGTTTTCTTCCGCGGGCGGCAAAACCCACAAGACCCAGACCCGCCAGCAGCATCGCGCAGGCCTCCGGCTCGGGAACGGGCTGAGCGACGATATAGCTCTGGCCGCTTGAACCAGCGATCGACCTGTCAACCTGGTACATCGTGAGGTTGTACAGATTGGGGCCCGAATAGCTCAGGTTGCTCAGAAGATTGGCGGCGTTGGTGACGAGCGTCGAATCGGTCGAGCCGGTGACCTGCACGACGCCGGTGTGGAGATTTTCGTCGTCCTGGGATATTTCCCAGAGGGCGAGCTGGAAGGCGGCGGCTTTAGCGTTATTGCCGATCGTTCCGGCGTAGTACAGGTTGTAAAGGTTCTCGATATCGCTGACCTGCGTCGGGAACACCGAAGCGACGCTGTTCGAGGAAGGGTCGTAATTGGCCTGATAGGACGTTGAGGCATAGTGCGACACGTCGACGCACAGGGCGGCGAAACTCGTCGCGCCCGTGCCGCTGCTGTCGAGAGCGACCAGAATGTTCTGGAAGCCGATGAAATAGTTGGCGGTGCCGACGGGCAGCGTCAGATTCGAGGATTCACCGCTTCCCGTCGAGGTTTCCTTGACATATACGTCGAGGGAATGAGCGATGGCTGCCTGACCGACGCACATCAGCAGGCCGGCAAGAAAAACGCTGCGGAACAGATCTCCGCTTCCGGTAATGCCGTGATGTCTGGAGGAATTCATTTTTTATATCTCCCTTGAAAAAATATCGTTGAACTCAAATTTCTCTGCCGTGAAGAAAGCGGGCCATGCCGAGCCCCAGCAGTCCCGGCAGCAACAGCAGCCAGGTGCGCGGTTCGGGGACCGGCGCGGTGATGATCGAATTGATCCACGGCGCATATCCCGACACCACGATGCCGCCGCCGCCCGACCCGAACAGACTGGGGGGAGGGCCGTTGTCGAAGCCGGCGATGAAAGTGTTGACGGCCGCCAATTGCCACGAGCCGTCGGAGTTCAGGATGAACGCCGGGCTGCCCGAATCGCCGGACGCCAGCGAGGCCTCGACGTTGGCGCCGAGAGTAAGACCGCCGAATACGTTGGTCGCAGCGGTCGGCCCGTCGAAATCGAACAGATAGACTTCCTGGCCCAGCGGACCGGAAAAGAAGAGATCGGCGTTGTTTTCGCCGACGCGCTTGACCGCCGGATCCTTGGCGATGGTGGCGCCCGATACGCCGTCTCCGCCATTGCCGTAGCCGACGAAGGTCAATGTCTGTCCGGCGGTCAGCGTGCTGGTGTCCAGACTGTAGTAGGGCACGCTGCCCGGCGCGGCGCTGCTCAGGCGGATGATCGCGAGATCGTTGTGAACCATGCCATCCGCGCTGGCTCCGCCGGTGTAGTCGGGGTCGACGAAAATCTGGCTGGCCGCTATCTGTACCGTGCTTCCGGCGTTGATCTGGAAGGTGACCGCCGAAGGATCGAGGCCGGAGACGACGTGGGCCGCCGTCAGCACGTAATTGGGGGCGATCAGCGTGCCGCTGAACGTGCCGGCGCCGGTCAGTACGCTGCCGACGCCGGCCCACGGCGAGGCGGCGGTGTCGGGGTCAGCGCCTTCGCCGCCGACGATCGCAAACGCGTATGTTGGAACGAACAGCAAGACTCCCATCAAGCGGATGACTTGGTGCGACAGGCGTCCGAAGGCGCTGAATCCGGGAAACGTGCTCATACGATGGACGGGCAGGCGAGTTATTTCTTTTATCGACGGCCATTTTTAACATGTCAGTGTTACCGGCAGTCTAGCGGGCGCTGGTCTGTTCAGACCACTCCGCTTCCGGTGGCTTGTCGAAATACCGACGGGCCTGCATTTCCGGGGTCGGGAAAATCGCGACTCCGCTGACGGTCTGCTGCTGGAGGTCATGGTTTCACCCGATGAATCCTGAGCTTGGAAGCGGCATAGTTCCAATGGCAGGGAGGTGTACCGCGGTACCGTCATTTATCGCGGCTAGAATCCGCTATTAGCGGATTTTGTATTTGTGGATGGAAAATGATGATGAGACTTCCTCGCCCGGTTGCCGGCTGGATTGCAGCCTCGGCGCTCATGCTTTCCTGCAGCGCCAATGCATTGGACGTCGATCTCGGAACGCTGACCGGGACGTCGTTCGCGCAGGCCTACGCTTATCCTTCAGGCAGCGTGATCGACGACAATTTTTATTTCGATCTGCCGGTGGCGAGCGCTTTCAACGCGGTCGCGAGCCAGATTTCGATTCCCGGATTTTTCGGCATCAGCGGCTTTTCGTTCACTCTCCAGGAACCGGACAGCACGGTTGTCGACTTCACGCCCGACCTTACGGATTCGGTCATTCAGAGCGGACTGCAGCCGCTGCTGGCGGGCGACAACTATACGGCGAAAATCACCGGCGTCGTGAACGGTTCTTACGGCGGCAGCTATTCGATCCTGATGGCGGCGGTTGACCTCAATGCATTCCCGGTGCCGGAACCGGCGGCATGGAGCACGCTGCTGGCGGGTATCATGATCGGAGCGGTCGCGATGTTTGGCCGGCGTTTCACGGCCGGCCGCCGGTTTCCGTTCCGCGTCGCTGCAAACTAGGTCTCTGGACACCGCAGGCGCTGGCGCGCCCTGAAGGGCGGGGGGCCGTTATTCCGCGTCGCGGCGGTTCATCTCATTTCCCGATTCCCGCTGCCGCCGGCGGGACACGCCATCCGCCGAAAAGAAGATGCATGAAACGAGGCGGTAATAATTTTTGACTACAGTGCTGAAACTTTTCCATTACGGCGGCCGGGGATGAGACGGGGGATTTCCGCCTCCGCTGTCCCGACCCGATTCCTGGACTGAAATTCGATGAGAAATCTTGCGAAGATACCCGTATTGCTGGTGGTGGCGCTGGCCGTGGTTTCCTGCGGCAAGAGCGAGGACAAGAAAATTTCCTCGCAGATCGCCGCCAAGGTCGACGGCGACGAAATTTCGGTGCATGAAATCAATTTCGCGCTGGCCCGCAGCGGCGTGAACTCTCCCGATCAGGCCAAATCGGCCACGCCGCAGATACTGGAAAAACTGGTCGATCGGCAGTTGCTGGTGCACAAGGCGATCGAGGACAAGCTCGACCGCGACCCGCAGGTGGTGCTCGCGATCGACGCCGCCAAGAAGCAGATTCTGGCGCAGGCCTACATCGAGAAAACGATGGCGGGCGCCCAAAAGTCGAGCGACAGCGAGATCAAGGATTTTTACGACCACAATCCGGAGCTGTTTGCGCAGCGGCGCATCTACCGCTTCCAGGAACTCGCGGTCAATATTGCGCCGGACAAGATTCCGTTGTTGCAGCAGGAAGTCGAGAAGGACAAGAACATGAATGACATTGCCGTCTGGCTGAGATCGCAGAATATTGCGTTCAACGTCAACAATGCGGTGAAGACGGCGGAGCAGCTGCCGATGGAACTCCTGCCGCGGCTCGCCAAGATGAAAGACGGGACGATTTCCCTGATCGCAGGAGGAAAAGGCGGTGCCTCGGTGTTGCAGTTGGTGCAATCCAAGGACGTGCCGATGAACGAGCAGGAATCGAAGCCGGCGATCGAACAATATCTGCTGAATCGGAAGCGGATCGAGATCGCCGGGGCGGAGGTCAAGAAACTGCGCGAAAAAGCCAAGATCGAATACCTCGGCGATTTCAAGGCGCCCGCCGCGGCTCCGTCAGCGCCACCGGCGCCGCCGGCCGTCGGCGCGAAACCGGAGAATTCCATCGACAAGGGATTGTCGGGGTTGAATTGATGGGCGTCGTTTTGTGCGTCCGCCGCATCGATCGCCGAACGGGATGAGATCAGTGGCCGGAACGGGAAGATGAGAACATCGGCTATCCTGGGATGCGCCGCGGCAGTAATCGCGTTGTTGCTCGGTTGCCGCATTGCGGCCGCCGCCGGCGACGATGCCGCCGAAATACTCGGCCCGGGCGACATGGTGCGGGTCACCGTGTTCCAGAATCCGGACATGACGACCGAGGCCCGCCTGTCGGCGCGCGGCGCGATTTCATTTCCGCTGGTCGGCGAGATCAAGATCGGCGGACTGACGCCGAGCGGCGCCGAGGCCAGGATCGCAGACGCGCTGAAACAGGGCAATTTCATCCTCAACCCGCAGGTCAACCTGACGGTGCTCGAGTTGCGCAGCCGGCAGGTATCGGTGCTGGGCGAAGTCATCAAGCCCGGCAAATATCCTCTCGATGATTTCAATTCCAAACTGTCGGACATCCTGGCGATGGCCGGCGGCATCAATCAGAACGGCGCCGACAAAGTGACGCTGATGATCAGCCGGAACGGTAAAACCGAAAAGATCGACGTCGATTTTCCGGAGATGTTCCGTTCCGGAGACCTTTCCAAAAACATCGAGATGCACAGCGGAGACATCATTTTCATACAGCGCGCGCCGGTGTTCTACATTTACGGCGAGGTGCAGCGGCCGGGTTCCTATCGCCTCGAAGCCAACATGACGGTGATGCAGGGACTGGCTTCCGGCGGCGGCATCACTCCGCGCGGCACCGAACACGGACTGCGCATCAACCGCATGGTTGAGGGCAACATCCAGAGCATCAGGGCGAAACTCGACGACATCATCCAGGCCAACGACGTCATCTACATCAGGGAGGGCCTGTTCTGAAGGGGCGGAGGCCGCGCGGCTCTCGCATTCTCAGCGACCGGGACAATGCATGACGGACCACGACGCCCAATCGAATTTTTTCCAGTATCTGCTGGTGCTGCGCGCGCGTTACCGCATCGTGCTGTTCGTGCTGGCGGTCACCGTGGTGACCACGACCGTGGTCAGCCTGATCATTCCCAAGACCTACGTCGCGACTGCGTCGCTGCTGGTCGACAGCAAGGACAATCAGACGCTGGAGAGCATCCTGACCTCCCGCCAGCAGAGTTACCAGACCCAGGTTGACATCATTACCAGCCAGCGGGTCGCGCTCAAGGTGGTGCATGATCTGAAGCTGGCGGAAAGTCCGGTGGCGATCAGGAATTTCGAGGATGACGCGAAGGGCAGGGGGTCGATCGAGGACTGGCTCGCGCAAAGCTTGTTGAAACGACTGAAGGTCGATACCTCGTCGGTGACCAGCGTGATCCAGATCATCTATTCGGCGAACGATCCGAAATTCGCCGCCGCGGTCGCCAATGCGTTCGCCAAGGCCTACATCGACACCAATCTCGAACTGCGCGTGGAACCGGCGCGCCAGACCAGCGAATGGTTCGACGATCAGCTGAAAACCCTGCGCGACAACCTGGAGCAGGCGCAGTCGAAACTGACCGCGTACCAGAAAGAGAAGAACATCGTATCCGTCGACGAACGCTTCGACGTCGAGAACACCCGGCTGAACGAGCTTTCATCGCAACTGGTGCAGGCGCAGAACCAGACCTACGACATCGCCGTCCGCCAGAAACTGGGCGCCCAGGCGGTGTCCAGCGGCGGATCGCTGGAGAACATACCCGAGGTGATACAGAACCCGTTCATCCAGAGCCTGAAGTCGGACATCCTGAAAAACGAGGCGCAACTGAAGGATCTCTCCACCCAGCTCGGCCCCAACCATCCGCAGTATCAGCGGCTGATGTCCGAAACCCAGAGCCTGCGCGAGCGTCTCGACCAGGAGATGAAGCGGGTCATCACCAGTCTCGAAGGATCGACGCATCAGAGCCAGCAGCGCGAGGTCGAGCTGAAGAACGCGATCGAAGCCCAGCGCGCAAAGGTGTTCGAGCTGAAACAGTACCGCGACCAGTTGGCCCCACTGGAGCAGGAGGTCGAAGCCGCGCAGCGCGCTTATGACACCGCGATGCAGCGCTTCACGGTCAGCAAGGTCGACAGCCGCGCCAACCAGACCAACGTCTCGATCCTGACGCCGGCGGTCGAGCCGCTCGAGGCGTCGCGTCCCAAGGTCGTCCTCAACATCGTGCTTGCCGTCATCATCGGCAGCATGCTGGGAATGGGCGTCGCGTTCCTGCTTGAACTTGCCGACCGGCGTGTGCGTTCGATCTCCGACCTGGCGGGCGAACCCGGCGTGCCGCTGCTCGCGGTGCTGAACAGCAAGAAGGCGATCATCCCGAAGCATCCGCTGCTGGTGAGAATCATGAACGGCGCCTCCCATCTTCTGAGTCCGGGTTGATCGATGGCCGCGCCGACCGAAAACGTACTGCCGCTCGAGACCGCCAAAGCGTCCCTGTCCGACCGCGCAATCGGGGCGATCCTGGTGGACGACGGGAAGTTGCGCGTCGAGGACGCCGAGAAGGTGCTGCTGCTGCAGAAGGAGCAGGGCCTGCGCTTCGGCGAAGCGGCGCTGAAGCTGGGGTTGATCACCGACGCCGACCTGCGCTACGCGCTGTCGAAGCAGCACGATTATCCGTATCTGCCGCCGGGGCACGACCATCTCGGCAAGGAACTGGTGGCGGCCTACGAGCCGTTCGGCCGGCCAGTCGAGGAATTGCGCATCCTGCGCACGCAACTGCTGCTGCGCTGGTTCAACGCCGAGGCCGGCCGCAACATGGTCGCGATCGTCAGTCCGGGCTCCGGCGAGGGGCGCAGCTATCTGGCGGCCAATCTCGCCGTCATATTCGCGCAGCTCGGCGAACACACGCTGCTGATCGACGCCGATCTGCGCGCGCCGCGCCAGCACCGGATCTTCAACCTTGAAGACCGCAGCGGCCTGTCGGCGATCCTTTCCGGCCGCGGCGACTATTCGGCGATCGCGCCGATTTCCGCGCTGCTGGGATTGTCGGTGCTGACGGCGGGAGCAGTGCCGCCGAATCCCCAGGAACTGCTGATGCGCGGCGCGTTTTCAAGCCTGCTCAGGGAAGCGCGGACCCGCTTCGATGTGGTGATTCTGGATACTCCCGCCAGCGCCGCCTATGCCGATGCGCACATGATCGCGGCCCAGGCCGGCGGCGCGGTGGTGCTCGCCCGCAAGGACCACACGCGGCTGCGCGAAGTGCGGGACGTGACGAGCAGCTTCGGCAACGCGGGCATCAAGATCATCGGCACCGTGATCACAGCCTTCTAGGCGATTTCTTCCCCGGCCGTCCATGTCCAGCGTGCTGAAATCGCGACCGATGTTCGACGCCGCGCGCTGGATGCCGTGGCTGCCGTTGCTGGCGGGCATCGCGCTGCTGTACGTGCCGACCATCGTCCGGCTCGCGAATGGATTGTGGAACGAGGAGGCGAACGCGCACGGGCCGATCATCCTGCTGGTGGTGCTGTGGCTGGCGTGGCGCCAGCGCGCGGCGCTGGCGCGCGAAACACCGGTGGCGGCGACTGCCACCGCGCTCGGCGCTGTCGCGCTTGCCGGCGGCCTGCTGTTCTACGTGATCGGGCGCTCGCAGGGCATCATGCTGTTCGAGGCCGGATCGACGCTGCCGGTGCTGGCCGGGGCGTTGCTGATACTGCGCGGATGGGACGGACTGCGCGCGCTGTGGTTCCCGCTGCTGTTCCTGGTGTTCCTGGTGCCGCTGCCCGGGTTCGCGGTCGACGCGATCACCGGCCCGCTGAAAAGCCAGGTGTCGCACGTGGTCGAAGACATGCTGTACTGGGCCGGTTATCCGATCGCGCGCAGCGGCGTGGTGCTGAGCATCGGCAGCTATCAGCTGCTGGTCGCCGATGCGTGTTCGGGACTGAATTCGATCTTCAGCCTGACCGCACTGTGCTTGCTCTATCTCCATCTGACGCCGGTCCGCAGCATCGCGCGCAACGTGCTGCTGATCATGGGCATCGTGCCGATAGCGTTTGTCGCCAACGTGGTGCGCGTCACGACGCTGGTGTTGATCACCTATTATTTCGGCGACGAGGCGGGGCAGGGTTTCCTGCACGGCTTTGCCGGGATGGTGCTGTTCATCGCCGCGCTGCTGCTGTTGCTGGCCGCCGACGCGGTGCTGCGCCGGCTGCTCGGCGTCAAATCACCGGCGTTGGTGCAGCGATGAAAAACGGAACGCTGCGCTGCATTGCGGTGGGACTCGCCATGTTCTGCGCGTCGGGGCTGGCGCTGGCGCTGAAACCGTCGCATCAGAAAGCCGCCGACGCGCCGCGCTTCGAAACGGTCATTCCCCAGTCTTTTGGCGGCTGGCAGATCGATCCGACCGTGGTGCCGGTCGTGCCGTCGCCGGACGTGCAGGCGAACCTCGACAAAATCTACAGCCAGATCGTCAGCCGCACCTACATCAACGGCAACGGCGAACGGATGATGCTGACGGTCGCCTACGGCGGCGATCAGAGCGACGCGCTGAAGGCGCACCGGCAGGAAGTGTGTTATGCCGCGCAGGGTTTCGAAATCCACGGCCTCACGCACGTCGCGATGGATGTCGGCGGCGCCTCGATCCCGGTGACGCGGATGCAGGCGGTGCGCGGTTTCCGCTCGGAGCCGGTGACCTACTGGCTGACGATGGGCGACCGTGTCGTCGTCGGCCGGCTCGAACGGCTGCTGACGCAAATCCGCTACGGCCTGGCCGGCAGGATTCCCGACGGCCTGCTGGTGCGCGTGTCGAGCCTGTCGGACGACCCGCAGGCAGCGTTCCACGCCCAGGACCAGTTCATCCGGGACCTGCTGGCCGGCATGAAGCCGCAGGACGTGCCGCTGCTGATCGGCGCCCGTTCCTGACCGGCGCCGTAGCGGCCGGTTCAAACTGCGATCATAAAAATGCGTGCCATCCCTCTTGCCGGAATGCGCTGGATGAGACAGGCGGCGCAGGGTTGCGCCGCGCTGCTCGCGGCAGCGTGGGAATGGAGCCGACGCCTGCCGGGGCGGATGTATGCGGCGCGGCGCGAGATTGTGCGGCGGACGCTGTTTTTTTCCGCGCTGGTATTGATCGCGGCATTCTGGGGTCTCGCGATCGTGGTGATGGAGATCAACGCCTTCATCATGGCGTTCTCGCTGATCGCCTGCGTGCTCATTCTGTACGACTTCCGCTTCGGCGTGGTGCTGCTGATCGTATTGATGCCGATTTCGTCGAGCGTGCTGTTCCCGCACGAAATGTTCGGCGTCACCGGCATCAATCCGATCAACCTGCTGCTGACCATGACGCTGCTTTCCTATGCGCTGAAATCCGCGTTCCGGCCGGGTGTCGGCAGTTTCATCCCGTCGTGGCAACTGGTTGCTTATGTCGCGGTGATTCTGGCCGCCGGCGCATTGGGCACCCGGCATGTGAGCGAAATCCCCGCGTACATTAACTTGTTGGGGCTGGATTCATTTGATGACGCCGGCAGTTACGTGCGCGACGCCGTGGCCAAACCGCTGTTTCTCGTGCTGTTTGCATTGCTGACCGCCGCTGCGGTGCGCGAGAGCGCCAACCCGGAAAGATTCCTGGTGCCGATGCTGATCTCGATCTGGCTGATGGGGCTGATGGTTGTCGCATACTTTTTCGCTACCGGCGTGCATCTTGGCGATCTCGCGAACGAAAGAGCGCGCAATTTTCTGTCGCCGCTCGGCATGCATGCGAACAATCTTGCCAGGCTGTACGTGACCGCATACGCGGTGCTGCTGTTCATGTGGCTGCAATGGGATGGATTCCTGATGCGCCTGCTGCTGCTGGCATCGATGGCGCTGGTTGCCGTCGCCCTGCTGCTGACGTTCTCGCGCGCGGGATTTATCGCTTTCATCGTCGTCAACGCCATTTTTCTGTGGCGTCAGCGCCAGAGCGTATTGCTGTTTTTCGGCGCGCTGGTCGGCGTTGTCGCAGTCATGGTGATGCCCGGCGCGATCGGCTACCGGTTGACGGCGGGTTTCGGGCAGGGCGCCGATGCCATCAGCGCGGGGCGCGTCGATGAAATCTGGGCCCCACTGCTGCCTGAAATCCTGCATAGCCCGATCTATGGTCAGGGGCTGTCGTCGATCCTGTGGTCCGACGCGATGAAAGCGCAGGCCATCCTTGCGGTGGATCATCCCCACAACGCCTATCTGGGCGCGCTGCTCGATACCGGGATCATTGGGCTGATCGTGATGCTGGTATTTTTCTGGTCGGTGCTGCGCGGGTTCTGGAAATTGTCCGTCGCCGACAGCTTAAGTGGTCTCCAGCGCGCGTTTTTCGGCGGTGCAGCCGCCGGTTTGATTGCATTCCTGATCGTGGGGATGTCCGGCAGCAAGCTGACACCGGCGCCCGAGCAAAGCATCCTGTGGTTTGCAATCGGGATGATGTACGGATATTTCTGGCCCGGAAAATCCAAAGACCTGCCTGATGCAGCAGACGCTGCGAAAAGTGAGGACGGGCCGCAGCCGCCTTATCCCGCAACTGCCGGAACCGGCGCTTATGGCCGGATTCACTGAGTTCACGGAGCAGCCATCCACGGCTTCTCTTGATTCCATAACGGAAGAAACGGACGGCCGAATGCGCCGCCGTCCGCATATCTGTTTCGTGGCGCCGGCGGCGTGGCCGGTACTTGCCGCCGACGGCAGAATTCCGGTGGTCGGCGGGGCCGAAGTGCAGCAATGCACGATCGCGCGTGCGCTGGTCGGAGCCGGCTACTGTGTTTCGATGATCTGCATGGATTACGGTCAGCCGGATTCCAGCATTGTGGATGGCATAACGGTATTCAAAAGCTTTAAACCCACGGCAGGTATTCCCATGCTGCGTTTTCTTCATCCGCGTTTGACCTCGTTGTGGAACGCGATGCGCAGGGCCGATGCCGACATCTATTATCAGCGATCGGCATCGATGCTGACCGGAGTCGTCGCGGCGTTCTGCCGCCGCTACGACAGGAAATCCATCTATGCCGGTGCCTCCGACAGCGATTTCATGCCGGGCAAGGAACTGATTCGGCACTGGCGAGACGTGCAGCTGTTTCGCTATGGACTGCGCAACGTCGATGCAGTCGTAGCGCAGAACCCAACGCAGCGGCAGGATTGCGAGCGTCATTACGCGCGCGCTCCTGTTTTCATTCCCAGTTGCTATGTTCCTCCTGCCGACGGCCGCGGGCGCGATGAAGCAGGAAACGAAATACTATGGGTCAGCACGATCCGCCAATTCAAGCGCCCGGAAATTTTTCTGGACATTGCGCGCAGGCTACCGGGGTTCCGGTTCAGGATGATCGGCGGCCCTGGCGGCAGTGATGCGGAAAGCCGTCGGTATTTTTCGGCCATGGAAGCTGCTGCGAAAAACATCCCCAACCTGGAGTTTCTGGGGTTCGTGCCGTATGCGCAGGTCGATACACATTTCGACCGCGCCCGGATTTTTGTCAACACTTCGCTCCATGAGGGATTCCCCAATACGTTCCTGCAGTCTTGGGCGCGCGGTGTGCCCACCGTTTCGCTGTTCGATACCGGCTCGTTTTGCATGGGCGAGCCTGTCTCATGTGTCGTGCAGGATACGGATCAGATGGTGAGAACCATCAATCGTCTGATGGCTGACGAAGCCGCGTGGAAACATAAGTCTGCGTTGTGCCGTTCACACTTTGAGACGGAACATTCGGTGCGGGCCGTAATTGCCGCATATGAAAAATTGTTTATCTCTCTGGATGAAAATGCCATGCAGGCATCATCCTCGCCATGATGCAGAAATCCGTCCCGGCCGGGCACGGTGCTCTCCACCTGAACGCCCTGACGCTCGGCATCGCCAATGCGATCGATTACGGCATCCAGTTCATTCTGCCCATTGTCCTGACGCGCGTCCTCGATCCTCATGCGTTTGGGCAATACCGCTTGCTGTGGCTGATGATCAGCACCGTGATGGCATTGGCGCCGTTGGCGATGCCAACCAGCCTTTATTATTACCTGCCGCGTTCGGATGATCGTTCGAAACGGCTTTTCATCAATCAGGCGCTGCTTTTTCTGGTCGTGACCGGAGCCATTGGGGCAGCGGCGGGTAGCGCCGTCAATCCCTGGTTGCCGGCGGCGATGCGGGAGATATCAGCGCATGATTCATGGGTTCCGGTTTTTATCTGGTTGTGGGTTGTTGCGTCGTTGATAGATTTCCTGCCGACGGCTGAAGAACGCGTCCAATGGCAGAGCCGTGCCATCGTCGGATTGTCGGCAACACGCGCGCTGATGCTGACCCTGACCGCGATGACTACACACAGCTTCTTCGCGCTGGTCATCGCTCTCGCCGCGTTTGCCGCACTGAGACTCGCTCTTCTCCTGCGTTATATATCCCGTTATCACGGGTTCGGCGGCCCCTGGCTGAACAGGAACGAATTCGCATCGCAAATCAGGTATGCGCTGCCGTTCGGCGTTTCCGGCGCGCTCTACAGCCTGCGCGTTCAGGCCGATCAGTGGGTCGCCGCGATGCTCTTTTCCGTAAACAGGTTTGCGGCGTTCTCCGTCGGGTCGGTGTTGAGCCCGGTTTTGTATCTGTTCAGGCAATCGGTCAACAACGCGTTCCTGCCGAGCATGAATCGCCTGCACGCGCAGGGCGATGTCATTGGCGCGGTCAAACTCAATAATCGGGCCAACATCAGCGTCGCACTGCTTGCGTATCCGCTGCTGGGGTTTTGTTTCGTGTTCGCGGAGCAGGTGATTACCTTGATATATACCGCGCCCTATGTCGATGCTGCTGCGGTCATGCGCGTCTATACTTTCGGATTGTTGGCGTATGCGGTGGAACTGTCCAGCATCATGCTGATCAACCGGCAGGGCACTTTTGTCATGCTGGTCAATCTGGCTTCACTGGTATTCTCAGCTGCCGGCAGCTATCTCGGAGCGCTCAAGTTCGGTCTGGCCGGCGCCGCTGCAGGCAGCGTGTTCGGAATTTATCTGGAGCGGTGCGCAACCTTGATGCGCATCTCTTCTCTCATCGGCATTCCAATACGCGACTTGCAGGACTGGAGGTCATTGTGTCTGATCGCTGTTGCCGCGGCAATTTCGGGTACCGTATCCTGGATTCTGAAAGGTTACATATCCGGTAGCGGCGCTATCGCTCAGCTTGCTCTGGGCGCCGTGATTTTCACTTCAGCTTATGTCGTTTTGTTGCTCGCGTTCGGATTCGGCGAGGCCTTTGTCAACCTGGCCAGATTGGTTGCCAAGCGTGGTGGTTAACACCATGGACTTTCAGAAAATTCTGTTTGTGACAGGATCGCTGGTTCATGGTGGCGCCGAACGTCATTCGATCGCATTGATGAACAGGCTTGCCGAGCGCGGCCACGAATGCCATGCAGTCTACGTGAAGAATGATCCAAGTCAGCTTGATCGTATCCAGTTGATCGGCAAAGGCACCGTGCGCTGTCTGGATGCCAGGCATTATTTCGATATCGGCGCATTACGGCGCTTCACGCAGTTTCTGCGGGAACTAGGACCCTCCGTCGTCGTCGCAGCCAACCCCTATGCGCTGATGTACGCGTGGCTGGCGCTCAGCCTTTCAGGCTGCAAGGCGCCCTTGATCGTGACCTATCACACGACCAAGTTATTGAGCATCAAAGAGCACCTTCAGTTGTTGTTGTACCGCCTGTTTTTCTGGACATCGGCGTGCTGCGTTTTCGTGTGCAGGAATCAGCAGCGCTACTGGCGGCCACGCGGCGTGTTTTCCCGGCGCAATGAGGTCATCTATAACGGCGTGGACATCGATCATTTCTCCAACCGGCTGACGGAAGACGAGCGTGAAGCTGTGCGTGCAAGCTTCGGCTTCGGCCACGAGGACTACGTGATCGGCATCTCGGCAGTGCTGCGCCCGGAAAAGAATCATGTCCAGTTGGTGGATGCGGTAGCGGAACTGCGGCGCAGGGGCATTCCAGCCCGCGCGCTGATGATCGGCGACGGCCCGACCCGGCAGCAGATCGAACAACGCGCTCGGGCACTCGATGTAGAGGGCGACGTCCGCATTACCGGTTTTCAGCGGAATGTGCGGCCACTCATTGCTGCCTGTGATGTGATCGTATTGTGCAGCGTAGCTGTGGAAACATTCTCACTTGCAGCCATTGAGGCGATGGCGATGCAAAAAACCGTTGTGCATTCCGACATTGGTGGAGCGTCCGAAATGATCGTTGATGGGGAAAATGGATTTCTTTTTCCGGCTGGTGATACCGAGTCACTGGTCGAGAAACTTGCCATTCTTTCAGACCGCTGTATTGCTGTCAGCATGGCCGTTAACGCCAGAAAGATTGTCGAAGAAAATTTTTCCGAAGGGAAGATGATCGATCGCTATGAGAGTCTGCTTTCGGAAATCGCGCCGCGAACAAGCCCTCGTCAGGGGTAAATTCAAGAGTGTCGGGAGGTTTTGATCCAGTCGTAGGCTTCCTCCCAGCTGGCAAGCGGCAATTTCGACAGGTTCGCATAGAGATATTCAAATCGCTCGTGATCCAGTTTCTTGCGCAAATCGGTCAGTTTGACGTTCGGTCTGGACATTCTGATTACTCCAACACCGCGGTCTATTTTAAGGAGTTTAAAATCGATGCCATCAGTATTTGCTAATTCAAAGGCTACTTTCCATACATCTCCATTCCAGTCACCCAGGGATATGATGGGCACATGTTCTTCTATCCAGTTCCTCGGGAGCATATCATGCAGGGCGATCCAGCCGCCGTCGTTGATGCAGTTGATGGAATTGATTACATCCTTTCTGACCTGCTCATATATGTGAAGCCCATCAATGAAAATTACGTCAAACTTCTGCTTGTTCGATAGAAAGAAGTCGTCGGATGTCATGCGCAATGTCCCGCCCTTTTCCGGGTCGACACCAACCTTGTACTTTGCCGGCACCGAATCAAATACGGCATTCTCATCGCAACCGATTTCAAGGTAATTGCCATCCGGTTTCCCGGATCTCAGAAGGTTCACGAGCGCAATCCGATTGTAGTTCTCTGCTTTCCAGTTCCAGTCGAAGGAATTCTGAAAGGAATGTTTTTTCCACTTGTTCAGAAGATAATTCTGGCGAACATGCCTGTAGAGAGGGGATAGGTGATACCGCACCGTCCTCCATATGAAACCGGATCGTTTGCCAGATTGTGGTCGCATCGAAAAATCAGTAGTCATATGGCCTCATCTCTTAACGATTCATGAGTGATCATCATCTCGCAGGGGCGGATATATTTCTGAGGCGTTCGTCTTTCAGCCGATCGCGCTGGTAAAGCGCGTAGCCTACCGGCAGCATGACCAGCCACAATATCCTCGCTCCAATAGAACTCAATCCGCGCCACTGGCCGACGATGCCGATACCGGAATGGAGCGACCATCTGACGTAATTTCCCGCCGATTTAAAGAAAGTGGTCGGCGCATAGCGGAACCAATCGAGATCGTGATTGAGTTCGTCGGCACAAAGCAATCGGCCGCCCAGCACGTGCTTGGTATGACTACCCTGGCTAAGTCGCGCGGACTGATCGGGGTCGTAATTATAAAAAATCCGCAGCGGTTCATTGACGTAGCGCGTCTTGAACCTGCGTGCAATCGCGTTCCAGACCACGCTTTCGGGAATCCATGTCGGACCAGCGATGAAATCTTCCCCTTTCAGTTTGGGAAACGGGAATTCCCGCAGCACTTCGGTGCGATGAAATCCCCATTTTTCCCCTTTGACGTGGAAACGATGGCGGATTTCAAGGGAATCGGAATCGGTAATGTCGTTCGGGAAACGGGTGCCAAGCAATTTTCCATATTCATCGGTGCAGAGTGCGGTGACCGCAGAAAATTTTCCTCGTTGCCCAGCGGGAATGGCATCCCAGTGATGTTTGAGCCGTTCCAGTGCCTGCGGCACACAGGCATCATCGTGATCCAGATTCAGGAACAATCCGCCTCGCGCCAGGGAAACACCCCGATTGAATGCCGCATGCTTGCCCTGATTTTTCTGCAAGAAATAATGCAGCGGAAACGGACATTCCCGTTTCCAGCTTTCGATCAGTTCTCCTGTCCCGTCCGTCGAGCCGTCATCGACAATCAGCCATTCAAAATCACGAAAGGTCTGCGCGCACAGACTGCGATAAACCCGATCGATCTTGCCCAACGAATTGTACGCGGCCGTAAATACCGTAAAGGCATATACAGGGTGCGACTGTTGCGGAGAAAGAGTGGACACGAGGCGGCGCTGTAAGCTGATATTTCGATTCTGGAAAACTTCCTGGTCGGAATCTCCGGCTCCCGTTCGAAGCATAAAACGTACTTATGAACGGGATATGACATGGATGGATATGTTTTTACACGCTTGACCATATATTCCCCCGATTTCTATTCGAACCCGATTAAATTCTTGTCTTCGCATAACTTTAACATTCGCGCGGCACAATCGGCCGCAAAATTTCAAGATGCCATATGCAGAGCACTGTTCTGGTCACTGGTGGGGCGGGCTATATCGGGTCACACACCTGCCTCGAACTTGCCGCCGCGGGGTGCAGGGTGGTCATCGCCGACAATCTGGCAAACAGCCGGCGCTGGTCGACCGGCTCGCATTACTCGCGGATCATGCGGTGTCCGAGGCCAAAGGGCGCAACGCCCGCCGCGTTGTCGAGACACGGTTTTCGGAACAGGCGATGGTGGACCAGTACGAGCGCCTGTTGGCGGAGATCGTCCGGGATTCCTCGCTACGCTCGGAATGACTGTCGTGCAGGTGTCAGCTGGTCAGCGGCAATATCCGCACTCTGTCGCGCCCTTCGTCCACAACGACGAGCGCACCAGCCGAAAGTTCAGGGGTGAAACGCCGCAAGGCGGTGACGGCGCGCTCCGCCAAGGCCTGTGGGCTGACATCTGCAGTGCGAATCTGGAAAACGCTGGGCGTTGTTGCGCCGGTCAGCGCCAGCATGCTGCTGAAGTCGAGATCATGGGTGAATACGACGTGGTCGTTTTCCCGCGCCCACGCAAACAACGTTTGGTCGCTTGCGGTGGGCGCACCCGGTGCTCCAATGCACGGCATCGAAGCCGGCTTCTCTCAGAATCGGCGCCCAGGCGGGCGAAAGATTCATGTCGATAAGAAGTCGCAGACTCACGCTGTCGCCAGCGGCAACTCGATTTCCTCGGCGCGCCACGCAGCGTAGCGCAGGGCCTGTGTGATGTCGTCGGCTTCAAGGTAGGGGTAGAGCGCAAGAATTTGCTGCGTCGTCTTGCCGCCGGCCACCAGCCCGACCAGCGTGCCGACGGTTACCCGCAGACCGCGCAGGCAAGGTTTGCCGCCCATCACGGCGGGGTCGAAAGTGATGCGATCCAAGTCTTTCATCATGGGCTGATGGTACAGCCACTGTCGGTGAAACTCAAACGAATAAAAGAAAAGTAAAAAGGCCGGGCTCGATGATTCAAAAGCCCGCACACGCGAGCTTTTTTGATCGAGGGCGAGATTCTTCCCCTTCGACTGCGCTCAGGGTTGGAGCGACAAAGCTGACGGACCACACCGGGCGTTCGCATAACTTTAATATTCACGCGGCACAATCGCCCGCAAAATTCCAAGATGCCATATGCAGAGCACTGTTCTGGTCACCGGCGGGGCGGGCTATATCGGGTCGCACACCTGCCTCGAACTCGCTGCCGCAGGGTACGAGGTGGTCATCGCCGACAATCTGGCCAACAGCCGGCGCTCGGTCATCGCACGGCTGGAGCGGGCCGGCGGCCAGGAGTTTCCCTTTTATGAAGGCGATATTCGCGACCGGGCTTTCCTGAACCGGCTGTTCGCGCAGCGCCGCATCGATGCGGTGATCCATTTCGCCGGCTTGAAGGCGGTCGGCGAATCGGTTGCAGAGCCGTTGCTCTACTACGACAACAACGTCGCCGGCACCATCACGCTGCTGCAGGTGATGGCGGAGCACGCGGTGCGCCGCATCGTGTTCAGTTCGTCGGCGACCGTCTACGGCGACACGTCGATCCTGCCGATCACGGAAGACGGCGCCCTCGATCCGACCAATCCCTACGGCCGCACCAAGCTGATGATCGAATGGGTGCTGTCGGACCTGGTGCGCTCGCAGCCGGGGTGGAAGGCGGTGCTGCTGCGCTATTTCAATCCGGCCGGCGCACACGCGAGCGGCGTCATCGGCGAAGACCCGAACGGCATTCCGAACAACCTGATGCCTTACGTGAGTCAGGTTGCAGGCGGCAAACTGCGCGAGCTTGCCGTTTTCGGTAATGACTATCCGACGCCCGACGGCACTGGCGTGCGCGACTACATCCATGTCACCGATCTGGGGCTGGGGCACGTCGCCGCGCTGCGTGCGCTCAATGGCCTCGAACCGCTGACCGTTTTCAATCTCGGCACTGGCCGTGGCTACAGCGTGCTGGAACTGGTGGCCGCGTTCGAGCGCGCGGCCGGCGTCAAGGTGCCGTTCCACATCGTGCCGCGCCGCGCCGGCGACGTGGCAGCGAGCTACGCCGATCCGGGCCGCGCCGCGCGGTCGCTGGGGTGGAAGGCGGAACGCGACCTGGAAACCATGTGCCGTGACGCATGGCGCTGGCAGCAATGGTGTGCGGCACATGCAGCGGAACTGTGACGTCGAGATGATTCAAGGGGAGAGGACCGGACAGTGAACATCGGCATGATAGGCGCCGGCTACGTCGGACTGGTGACCGGCGCCTGCTTCGCGGAGATGGGCAACGTGGTGACCTGCGTCGATACCGATGCGCGGAAGATCGACGCGCTGAACAACGGCCGGATTCCGATTCACGAGGCGGGACTGGACGCGATCGTGATCAGGAATCACGCCGCCGGGCGGCTCAAGTTCACGTCACAGCTGCGCGAAACCGTGGCGGAGGCCGACATCCTGTTCATCGCGGTCGGCACGCCGCCGAACGAGGATGGCTCTGCCGATCTGTCACATGTGCTGGCGGTCGCGCGCAGCATCGGCGAATGTCTCGACCGTCCGATGATCATCGTCAACAAATCGACGGTGCCGGTCGGCACCGCGGAAAAAGTGCGGGCGACGATCGAGGCGGAGTTCGAGCGGCTCGGCAAGGACGTTCCATTCGATGTCGTCAGCAATCCGGAATTTCTGAAGGAAGGCGCGGCAGTCGATGACTTCATGCGCCCGGATCGCGTGATCGTCGGCACCGAAAGCGAACGCGCGGCCGAAGTCATGCGCCGGCTCTACGCGCCGTTCACGCGCAACCACGAGCGCATCCTGTTCATGGGCATCCGCGACGCCGAGATGACCAAGTACGCGGCGAACGCGATGCTTGCCACCAAGATTTCCTTCATGAATGAAATCGCGAATATCTGCGAGCGTCTCGGTGTCGATGTCGAAAACGTGCGGCTGGGCATCGGTTCCGATACCCGCATCGGCTATTCGTTCATCTATCCGGGCTGCGGTTACGGCGGCTCGTGTTTCCCGAAGGACGTCAAGGCACTGATCCGTTCGGCGCGGGAAGCGGGGCTGACGCCAGAAATCCTCGATGCGGTGGAATCGCGCAACGCGCAGCAGAAGCTGCGGCTGTTCGAGAAGATCACGACCCGCTTCGGGCCGGATCTTTCGGCGCACACGTTCGGCGTCTGGGGGCTGGCGTTCAAGCCCGGCACCGACGACGTGCGCGAAGCATCGGCGCTGACGTTGCTGCATACGCTGATCGGCGCCGGCGCGCGGGTCAGCGCCTACGATCCGGTCGCGATGGAGGCGACGAGAAGCGCAGTCGATGGCGAACTCATCGAATCCGGCAGATTGCTGTTCGCCGCGGACGAGTACGAGGCGGTGCGCGACGCCAGCGCGATGGTGCTGGTCACCGAGTGGACGCAGTTTCGCGACCCCGACTTTGAGCGCATCCGCGGGTTGCTGCGGCAGCCGGTGATTTTTGACGGCCGCAACCAGTATTCGCCCGCGCTGCTGCGCGCGAATGGATTCGAATATTTCGGGATCGGACGTTGAGCGGCGGACTATGGCGGCACCGGTTGTTTTGATGCATATTCCTTCATCCGCGCATCACGCTGTGAACATTCCACGGGATAGACAATGAAGATTCTGGTCACCGGCTGCGCCGGTTTCATCGGCATGCACACTGCGGCGCGGTTGCTCGATCTCGGCCATCAGGTGGTCGGGATCGACAACCTCAACGATTATTACGATGTCGTGCTGAAGGAAGCGCGCCTCGAACGGCTGACTCCGCATCCGGATTTCGAGTTCATCAGGCTCGATATCGCGGACGCCACCGCGATGCGGCAGTTGTTCGCGGGCGTTCGTCCGGAGCGCGTCGTACATCTTGCGGCGCAGCCCGGCGTGCGCTATTCGCTGCAGAACCCGCATGCGTACGTCAGTTCCAATCTGGCCGGTTTTCTGAACATCCTGGAAGGGTGCCGCGCGGGACAGGTCGAGCACCTGGTCTACGCGAGCAGTTCGAGCGTGTACGGCGGCAACACGCGGCTGCCGTTTTCGGAGCACGACAACGTCGATCATCCGATCAGTCTTTATGCGGCGACCAAAAAATCCAACGAGCTGATGGCGCATGCCTACAGCCACCTGTTCGGGTTGCCAACCACCGGGCTGCGCTTTTTCACGGTTTACGGGCCGTGGGGCCGTCCCGACATGTCGCCGTCGCTGTTCGCGCGCGCCATTCTTGACGGCAAGCCGATCGATGTCTTCAACCACGGCGACATGCAGCGCGATTTCACCTACATCGACGACATCGTGGAAGGCGTGGTGCGCATTCTCGATAAGCCGGCGGCGTCGGACCCGGCATTCGATCCGGCGCACCCCGATCCCGCGACCAGCCGTGCGCCGTACCGCCTCTACAACATCGGCAACCATCAGCCGGTGGCGCTGACCGAATATATCGCCGAGATCGAAAAAGCGGCCGGCCGGCCGGCGATCAGGAACTATCTTCCGCTGCAGGCCGGCGATGTCGTGATGACCTGTGCTGACACCGCCGACCTGCAGCGCGCGGTCGGATTCGCACCCGCCACGCCGCTCGCGGTCGGCGTCGCGCGTTTCGTCACCTGGTTCAAGGGCTACTACCGATATCCGTGATGTTCTCCGCCGCGACTGGCGGGGTCGAGGAATCCTGCTGAAAGCGCGAATGGCTGCTTCAAAAATCAGGGTTGGAATATTCGCACAGCCGGGGAAACTGCCGCGCTGGATCGCCCGGGCGATCGATAGCATCGTACGTTCGGAATTCGCGGAAGTCGTGCTGTATGCAGAAGTCAGGCCAGTCGCTGAACCGTCGATGCCGTGGCTCTTCCGGCTGTATCGCGCGATCGACTTCCGGCTGTTTGGAACCGGGCTTGATCCGCTGCAACCGACAGAATTGAATCTGCCGCCGGGCGCAGACAGACTATGGCTGCGGCCTGGCGATGATGGCGGCATTCATCCGGAAGATGCCGCCAGAATAAAAGATTGCCGGCTCGATGTTGCGCTGTGGCTAATCGACACGCCGGCGCGCGCGGGGCTGGCGGCACTCGCGCGCCATGGCATGTGGGAACTCTTCGTTGGTGCGGTTTCTGCGGCGTCTGTCCTCGCGGGTTTCTGGGAAGTGATGCTGGCGCGCCCGCAGACCATATCGGGGATACGTGTTCCGGCGGCAGGAGCCACCGGCCTGACGATCTATCGTTCGTCGGCGCGCACCTTTCCGTACTCGTTCCGCAGGAATCAGGAAAACGTGCTGCGCAAAACCGCGGAATTCGCGTATCGCAAGCTGAGAGACTTACATTACGACGGCGCTGCTGCCATTGCGAAGTTCAACGATGCGATGGAAGCGGATGATGGATCGCCGTTGCCCTCGAGCCCGCCGGGCAATGTGCGGATGACGCTGCTGCTGATCGGATTGCTGTCGAGGATCGCACAACGCGCGATCCAGAAACTGCTGTTCGTCGACCAATGGGTGCTCGCATATAAATTCGGCGGCGATGCCGATGCAATGCCATCGCCGTCCGGCTTTACGCACTTGCTGCCGCCCAGGGACCGCTTCTGGGCCGACCCGTTCCCGGTCGAAAAGGACGGCCACTATTTCGTTTTTTTCGAGGAATTGATGTTCGCCACCGGCAAAGGACACATTTCGGTCATTGAGATCGATGCTGCCGGGCGTTGGACTTCGCCCGTCAAGGTGCTCGAAGAAAAGCACCACCTGTCCTATCCGTTCGTGTTCGAGTGGGACGGCGTTCACTACATGATCCCGGAGAGCAGTGAAAAACGCTGCGTCGAACTGTACCGCTGTGTCCGTTTCCCTGATCAATGGGCGCTGGATCGTGTACTGATCGACAATATTCGCGCCGTCGATGCGACGCTGTGTGCAATTGACGGTCTTTGGTGGATGTTCGTCAATGTCAGCCCGGAAGGCGTCGAAATCTACGACGAGTTACATATTTATTACGCAGATAGTCCTCTTGGCCCATGGTTGCCGCATCAGCGCAATCCGGTGGTGTCGGATATGATGCGCGCACGTCCGGCCGGCCGTCTGTTCGAACGCAACGGTCGGTGGCTCCGGCCGGCACAGATCTGTGCCCCGATCTACGGGGCGGGCCTTTCCATTAACAGGATTATCGAGATTACGCCGGAGAAATTTGTGGAGGAGGAAATTCAACAGATATATGCCGAAACCGAGACGATCGGCATTCATACCTGGAATGAAGCGGGGTTATTAAAAGTCTGCGATTACTTTGTGCGGAGGCTCTGATTATCGGAATCATGATTGCTTCTTAATTCATTTATCAGTCATAGATTATCACGATAATTTGATAGAGCTGTCCTCAGCAGGAGCTTTCCCAGTTGAATATTGCAAGTGTCGTTCCCTATTTTGTTTTCAGCGGTACTTATCTATTAATTGGCGGCTTGATCTCGAGGCTGTTTACGCATTTTGAAGACCTCGTAAAGGCTAACGAAGCAGGGCATTTGAAAGCACTTGATGGGCTTCGTGGATTTCTTGCCCTTGGTGTTTTCTTTACGCACAGCATTTTTTATTATGGCTATTTTCAAACGGGCAAGTGGGGAGGTACTAACCTGGCAACATTTTATGTCATGACGGGCCAAGTGAGCGTTGCCCTGTTTTTTCAGATCACGGCGTTCTTGTTCTGGACCAAAGTGATCAAATCGAACGGCAATTTTGATGTGCGCATATTTTATATTTCCAGAATTCGACGACTGGTTCCGATGTACGCCGTCTCGGTTTTATTGGCATTTATCGTCATTTTTGTGGTCAGCGACTTCACGCTCAATGTCAAGGCATCTCAGATGCTGAAAGAGATGCGCGCGTGGCTGTCATTCGGATTCATCGAAAATGGGACGGTCAACGGTGTGGAAGACGCGCACACGATCGAGGCGGTATATTGGACGCTCGCATATGAATGGGCTTTCTATATCGCGCTGCCATTTCTCGCGTTATTTGCAGGAGGTGTAAGGTTCGCATTGCTTGTCGTGATTGTTGTTTTCTATGGTGTCAGCATGCCACTGACCCTGAATTTTCTGTGCGGCGCAATTGCGGCACAGATCGTGCACAAATATGATCTGCGCCATTGGATGCGTCATTGGTGGGTCGCTGCGGCTGCTATTATCGTTCTGGCGTTTCTTTTTTATGCGTTTGATACCGCCTATGGCATTCTGCAGCCGTTACTGCTCATGCTATTCCTGATCTGCATTTTATATGGTAACGGTCTGTTCGACCTTTTAATGTCAAGGGGTGCGCAAGTGCTGGGCGCGATCAGTTACAGCATCTACCTCGTGCACTGCATTACGTTATACGTGGTGTTACACGCTATCGACCATTTCTCGCGGATCGCCGACATGCCTGATGTCACGTTCTGGGCATGCATCGGAGGATGCGGATGTCTGGCCATTATTATCTCCGCGATCACTTACCGTTATGTAGAACATCCATTCATGCACCCGATTTCCCTCGATTCTCTGAAGGCTAGAACATCCGCTCCCACCTAATTAACTTGTTCCGCAAGTCATGTCTCTCGAAGATACTCTTTATCCGCTGCTGAAAAGCTATGCCCGTGCGCCCGACTGGGTGAAGGCATCGATTGGGCGCACTTACGCGTTGCTTCCGGAAAGGGTGCGGCTGGGCAGCGCCGTCCAGCATTTCCGAGACGAACTTGCAGTTGTTGATGCCGGCACCATTGCCGGAATCAGCAAAAAGAAACTGAGCGACACCCTCACGTGGGCGATCGAAACCGTGCCTGCTTATCGGGGCTATCGCCGCCTGCTCACCGATGTGTGCAGTCCGCACGAATTGCTGCTGCAACTGCCGACGTTGGCCAAGGATCAGATCAAGCAGGACCTGGCGGATTTCACATCGGAAAAGATGCCTGCAACGGAGCGGCTCGAAATGTTCACCGGTGGTTCGACCGCAAACCCGATGCGGTTCTATTTGCGGCGCAACGTATCCCGCTCCAGGGAATATGCGTTCATGGAGGCGTTCCGCGCGCGTTGCGGGATCAGCGCGAAAGACACGGTGCTCGCGCTGCGCGGGCGCACCGTGCCGACGGCCTCCGAGCCCGGCGGCAGACTGTGGCTGTATGAGCCGATCCGGCGCCAGATCATCTTCAGCTCGGATCATCTTGAAGAGCGTTACATGCCGCAGTATGTAGATGCGCTCAGCCGCCTGCGCCCGACGGCGATCGAGGCCTTTCCATCGGCGCTTTATCCGCTTGCTCGCTGGCTGGAGGCGAATCCGCTCCCGGATTTCGTATTCGGCCTCAAGGGCGTGCTGCTGTATTCGGAGAACGTCTACGACTACCAGTCGCGGTTGTTCCGCAAGGTGTTCAAGTGCCCGGTGCTCAAGCATTACGGCCATTCGGAACGCGTGTTGATGGCGACGTCGATGGTCGACGACGAGCGTTATTTCTTCTGGCCGCAGTACGGCCACTTCGAACTTCTCGATGTGAGCGGCGCTCCGGTGACGCGGCCGGGCGAGATCGGGGAGATCGTCGGCACCAGCTTCGACAACAGGGCGATGCCGTTCATACGCTACCGCACCGGCGATTTTGCGGTGCTCGGCGATAAATCGCATCCGCGGTTTCCCGGTTATCCGGTCTGTGAACGCATTGAGGGTCGCCTGCAGGAGTTTCTGGTTTGCCGCGATCATCGGCTGATTTCGATTACCACGATGGGCGCTGCGCATTTCGAAGAATTATCCGAAGTGCGGGAGATTCAGTACGAACAGACCCAGCCCGGTCTCGTGACATTGAAGGTCGTCGCCAGGGAACTGGGCGATGGCCTGGTGAGCAGAATCAAAGGTGCGGTACATGAAAAGACCCAGGGCGGCTGCGAGGTGCGGGTGGTTAAGGCTGAGTCCATACCACGTACCGAGCGCGGCAAGCACCGGATGCTGATACAGCATCTCGATCTGCGGCCTTACTTCGGCGCGGGCGGGACGGCATGACCAACGTCTCAGCGAGGCCAAGAGCGCATTATCTGGTCATGCTCGGCACCGCGTTCGACACCAAGGGCGGCGTGTCGTCGGTGGTCAACGTCTATCGTCAGCACGGGTTGTTCGAGCGCTGGCCGATCATCTATCTGCCGACGCATTGCGACGGCAGCAAGATGCTGAAATTCGCGCGCGCGGCACGGACGTTGGCGAGATATGTGCTGCTGCTGATCAGCGGCCGGGTTGCCGTCGTGCATATCCACACGTCGTCCGGCGTGAGTTTCTGGCGCAAATCGGCGTTCATCCTGCTCGCATTCCTGGCGGGACGGCGCACCATCATCCATCTGCACGGCGGAGAGTTCGCGGATTTTTATGCGAAGTTGCACCCGCCGGGCCGGCGCTTCATACGCTTCGTGTTCGACCGGGCGGACTGCGTCATCGTGTTGTCGAGCCAGTGGGAAACATGGATGAGCGGCATCAGCCGCAACCGCCATATCGTTCGTCTCTTTAACCCTGTAGTTGTCCCTCCTTCTCGCGGCAACAGCGAACACGATCCGACGCACCTGTTGTTTCTCGGCCGCATGAGCAGGGACAAGGGAATCTACGATCTGCTGGAAGTCATTGCTGAATTGCATCCGGCACATCCCCGATTACATCTGTCATGCGCGGGCGATGGCGAAGCGCAACAGGTGATTGCGCGCGCGCGCGAATTGGGGATAGAAAGCGCAGTCGAAATACTGGGGTGGGTCACGGGAGAAGCAAAGCGTGGATTGCTGGCATCGACCGGCATCCTGGTGCTGCCGTCCTATTTCGAAGGCTTGCCGATGAGCGTGCTGGAAGCGATGGCGGCGGGCATCCCAGCGGTGACCACGCCGGTCGGCGGCATTCCCGATGCGGTGGAAGACGGCGTCAACGGCTATCTGGTCAATCCCGGCGACCGTTCCGCGCTCAGGAAAGCGCTGGCGATACTGCTCGGAGATGGTCTGTTGCGGGAGCGAATGGGAAGCGCCGCGCGCGCGAAAATCGCGGCGTCGTTTTCATCCGATGTCGTAGTCCCGAGGCTGGAAGAGATTTACCGGGAACTGGGAATGGTGCCGGTGGCGTCGATGGAGTCCGCGGCCCGTTCCATCGGTGACGGCGGCCCGGTTTATCGCCCGGACGGACACTGACCATGTGCGGCATCGCCGGCTGGCTTGCGCGGAAATCCACCCTCAGCGGGCCGGACACCCTGAAGCGGATGACGGACGCGATCGCGCATCGGGGGCCGGACGATGAGGGGATGTATTTCGAGGACACGGCCGATGGCGTGCGCGGCGTCGCGCTCGGCCACCGCCGGCTGGCGATCATCGATCTGGCGGGTGGCCATCAGCCGATGCGCGATGCCGCCGCCGGTCTGACGCTGACCTTCAACGGTGAAATCTACAACTTCCGCGAAATCCGCGCCGAACTGATCGAAGCCGGCTACAGCTTCCAGCACGATTCGGACACCGAAGTGCTGCTACGCGCCTATCAGCACTGGGGCTGCGATCTGGTGCACCATCTGCGCGGCATGTTCGCGTTCGCGTTGTGGGATGCGAAAGCGCAGCGGCTGGTGCTGGCGCGCGACCGCTTCGGAGAAAAGCCGCTGTTCATCCATCAGGATGCCGACGGCATCTACTTTGCGTCCGAGGTCAAGGCGCTGCTCGCGCTGCCTTCGCTGACGGCGAAGGTCGATATGGAAGGTGTCTGGGACTATCTGGCGTATCGCTACGTGCCGGCGCCGCGGACACTGTTCGCCGGGATCCGCAAACTGCTGCCCGGCACTATCGCAGTATGGGAAAACGGCGCGCTCAGCGAGGGGCGGTACTATGCGCCGCCGGACTGCATGCCGCCGGCTTCGGGCCCGCTGCCTCATGATGTGACCGCGGCCTTTCTCGAAAAGCTGGATGCGGCGGTCAGGATCGAAATGGTCAGCGACGTGCCGTTCGGCGCGTTCCTCTCCGGCGGACTCGACTCGTCCGCGATCGTCGCGCTGATGACGAGGCACAGCGGCTTTCCGGTGATGACCTATTCGGTGGGATTCAGCGAAAGCGCCTACAGCGAACTGTCGTATGCAGCGGAGGTGGCGCGCCTGTTCAACACCAATCATCACGAACTGGTGGTGTCGCACCGCCATGTGATCGACCGGCTCGCCGAGCTGGTGCATTTTCGCGACGCGCCGGTGTCGGAACCTTCCGACGTGCCGATCTATCTGCTGGCGAAGGAAGCGCGGCGCACCGTGAAGATGGTGCTGACCGGCGAGGGCAGCGACGAAGTGCTCGCCGGCTATCCCAAGCACGTCGCGGAGAATTTCGTCCGTCCGTATCAGGCTTTGCCGGTTCCGCTGCGCCGGAATCTGATCGAACCGCTGGCTCATGCGTTGCCCTATCGTTTCCGGCGCGTGAAGACCGCGATTACCAATCTGAGCCTCCCCGACGCCCAGGACCGCTACGTGCGCTGGTTCGGCGCGCTGTCGCGGGTCGAACGCGAAGAACTGGCAGGGCTGGGACTGTCGGGACAGCGGCAACTTCCGTGCAGGAATTTTGCCGTCAATGCGGACAACAGCACGTTGCGAAACATTCTGTGTTTCGACCAGAGCAGCTGGCTGCCCGACAATCTGCTCGAACGCGGCGACCGCATGACGATGGCGGCTTCGCTGGAGGCGCGCGTGCCGTTTCTCGATGATGAACTGGTCGCGTTCGTTTCCTCGCTGCCCGATCGCTACCGGGTGCGCGGCCTGCATACCAAGTGGGTGCTGCGCGATGCGCTGCGGCATCTGGTGCCGGCGCGTATTCTGAACCGCCCGAAGGTCGGTTTCCGGGTGCCGGTCAACGAATGGCTGCGCACGACGATGCGCGAATATCTGCTCAGCCATCTGCAGAGCGGCAGTTCACTGACGCGCGAGTACTACAATCCGCAGACGCTGCACCGCGTGATACGTGAGCATCTCGACGGCAGGCAGAACCACGAGAAACTGCTGTGGTCGCTGCTGAACCTGGAAATATGGCATCGCATCTATCTGTGAAATCGGCAGCGACGACCGGACAGGACATGGACCAGCGGATATCGAACGACATCCCCGCAGACGCCCCGGACAAGTGGACGTGGATGCTGAACCGGCTGCGCTGCATGTCGCCGTCCGAAATCGGCTACCGGCTGACGCAACGCGCCGTGATCCAGTGGGAACGCCTTACCATCGGATTGCCGCGGGAAATCCCGGCGCCTGACCTGTCGAAAGAATCGGCGTTCTGGGTCGGCAGCGGCCGCGGCATGCCGCCGGGGCCTTACGTGGACGCCGCGGAACGCGTCCTCGCCGGCCGCTACGACGTGTTTGCGATGAAGGATGTCGAACTCGGCGATCCGCCGGCGTGGAACCGCAATCCCAAAACCGGAATCGAAGCGCCGCTGGCATTCGGCAAGACGCTGGATTATCGGGAGACCGGGCTGTCCGGCCAGGTCGGCAGCATCAAATATCTGTGGGAGCCCAATCGGCACCTGCATCTGGTGACTCTGGCCCAGGCCTACAACTTTACCGATGACATCCGGTATCTGGCCGCCATCAGGCGGCATCTCGAAAGCTGGTTCGAGGCCTGCCCATATCCATACGGCGCGAATTGGTCGACTGCGTTCGAACCGGCGATCCGACTGATCCACTGGTCGATCGCCTGGCAGTTGATCGGCGGCAACCGGTCGCAGTTGTTCGCGTCTGCGGACGGCTCAACGTTCCGTATGCGCTGGCTGGAGATGGTCTACCTGCATGCGGAGTTCATCAGCGGTCATTTTTCCTGCTACTCGTCGGCCAACAACCACCTGATCGGCGAAGCGGCCGGCGTGTTCGTCGCGGCGGTGACCTGGCCATGCTGGACGCAGGCGCAAAAATGGGAGCGCATCGCCCGCTCGATTCTGGGACGCGAGGCGCAATTGCAGAACACGCCGGATGGAGTCAACCGCGAGCAGGCGGTCTGCTATCAGCAGTTCGTGATCGACTTGTTGCTGGTATGCGGCTTGGCGGCGCGCGCCTCCGGTGCAGATTTTTCCCCTGAGTACTGGCGGCGCATCGAGTCCATGCTCGAATTTCTGGCGTCGATTGCAGATGTCGCAGGCAACCTGCCGATGATCGGCGACAGCGATGACGGCCGCGTGGCGCAGTTTTCCCAGGAGAGCGGATTCAATCAGTGCCGCTCGCTGCTCGCAACCGGCGCGGTGCTGTTCCATCGTTCCGATTTCAGGGCCAAGGCCGGCCGGCTCGACGACAGAACCCGCTGGCTGCTCGGCGACGACGCGCAGCAGGCCTTCGATCGATTACCTGCGGGACAGATGCGGCTGCCGGTCAGGACTGCTTTCCGGGAAGGCGGCTACTTCGTTCTCGGCACGGATTTCGAAACCGCGGATGAGGTGCGGATTGTCGCCGACGCCGGCCCGCTCGGTTATCTGTCGATCGCCGCGCACGGCCATGCCGATGCGCTGGCGTTTACGCTCTCGGTCGGCGGCTGGGAATTCCTGGTGGACAGCGGTACTTTCGCCTATCACACGCAGCGACAGTGGCGCGATTATTTCCGCGGCACTTCCGCGCACAATACGCTGCGTATCGACGGCCTCGACCAGTCGGTGATCGGCGGCAACTTCATGTGGCTGCGCAAGGCCGACGCCCGCTGCGACGCATGGCACAGCGACGCCGTGATCGACGCGCTCGAAGCGCGGCACGACGGTTACCAACGGCTCGCCGATCCCGTGATCCACCGCCGCACGCTGCGCTTCGACAAGCCGGCGCGTCGGCTGCAGGTCGAAGACGCTCTGGAATGCGCGGGAGGGCACGGCGTGGAAATGTTCTGGCATTTCTCCGAACAGTGCGAGGTCGCGCTGGCCGGAAACGAAGTGATGGCCCGCAACGGCCTGCGATCGATCCGGATGCAATTGCCGGCGCAAGGGAATGCGGCGATTTTCTGCGGCAGTCTGGAGCCGATTGCGGGATGGATTTCGCGCCGCTTCGACGAAAAAACTCCGGCTCCGACCGTGATCTGGACGACCCGGATCGGTGGAACCGCCCGCTTCATGACGGAGATCGATTTCTAGTCCACATGGACTATTTATAGGAGGATTTACTGTCTTTTATACGTAATCTTCCAAACATATTCTTCTCATATTCGACCGCTATCCTGCGTCCGCAGGCGGCGATTTGCCCCTTCCGATCGAAAAAACTCCGGCTGCCGGCCAATACCCATGTTGCAGTCGCGGGGCGGAAAATTATTCTCGCAGAGGTGCCATGAAAATCAGCGTGATGGGGCTGGGATATGTCGGCGCGGTGTCTGCCGGCTGCCTCGCCAGCCATGGTCATCGAGTGGTCGGCGTGGATCCGGCCCAGGCCAAGATCGATTTGATCAACGGCGGCAAGACGCCGGTGATCGAGAAGGACATCGGGGAGATCATCGAAAGCGCGGTTGCCGCCGGCAGCTTGTCGGCGAGGGCCGACGTTACAGCCGCTGTGAACGAGACCGAACTGTCGCTGGTGTGCGTCGGCACGCCGAGCCAGATCAACGGCAGCCTCGACCTGAAATATGTGCGCCGGGTGTGCGAACAGATCGGCCAAGCGCTGAAGGACAAGCGGGATTTCCACGTCGTCGTGATCCGCAGCACGATACTGCCGGGGACGATGCGCGAGGTCGTGGTTCCGACGCTCGAGGAATATTCCGGGAAACGGGCGGGAACGGAATTCGGGATCTGCGTGAATCCGGAATTCATGCGTGAAGGCACCGCGGTGCACGATTACCATAATCCGCCGAAAACGGTGATCGGCGAGATCGACCGGCGCAGCGGGGACATTCTTGCGCAGCTTTACGCGGAACTGCCGGCGCCGCTGATCCGCACCGATGTCGAAACCGCGGAGATGGTCAAATACTGCGACAACGCCTGGCACGCGCTGAAAGTCGGGTTCGCGAACGAGATCGGTAACATCTGCAAGGCGGCCGGGCTCGACAGCCACCGCGTGATGGACATCTTCTGTCAGGACACCAAGCTCAATCTTTCGCCCTATTACCTGAAGCCGGGGTTTGCGTTCGGTGGATCGTGCCTGCCGAAGGACGTGCGCGCGCTGCTGTACCGGGCGCGCAGCCTCGATGTCGGCACGCCGATCCTGGCCGCGATCCTGCCCAGCAACGAGCAGCAGGTCGAACGCGGTATCCGGGCGGTGACGGAGAAAGGGCGCCGCAAGGTCGGCGTGCTCGGTTTCAGTTTCAAGGCCGGCACCGATGATCTGCGCGAAAGCCCGATGGTGGAACTGATCGAAAGGCTGATCGGGAAAGGCTACGACCTGACTCTTTACGACCGCAACGTCAATCTCGCCAGCCTGCACGGCGCGAACCGCGATTTCATCCTGAACCATATTCCGCATATTTCGCGGTTGATGGTCGACAGCGTCGATCAGGTGCTGGCCCACGCCGAAACGCTGGTCATCGGCAACGCTGCGCCGGAATTCCGCGACATCCCGGCGCGGCTGAGCGATGGGCAGTGCGTGGTGGACATGGTGCGGGTCAGGGATTCGAGAAGCGTTCCAGGAAAGTACGACGGCATTTGCTGGTAGACGGCCGCAATCCGGGATCGCACGCACATTCCGTGCACTCCGGCAGTGAAGGGATGTCCATGGCGCCAGGTTCCGCGCAGCGCAGGGTGCTGATCATCGTCGAAAATCTTCCGAGCCCGTTCGACCGCCGGGTGTGGCAGGAAGCAACGACGCTGCGCGACGCCGGCTACGTGGTATCCATCATCTGTCCGACCGGCAGGGGCTACGAGAAGAAATTCGAGGTGATCGACGGCATCGCGATTTACCGCTACGCCCTGCCGCTCGAGGGAAGCGGCGCGAAGGGCTATGCGATCGAGTACGCGGTCGCCCTGTTCTGGATGTTCGTGCTGTCGTGGCGCGTATTGCTGACGCGCGGCTTCGATGTGATTCATGCGTGTAATCCGCCGGACCTGATTTTTCTGGTCGCGCTGGCGTTCAGGCCGCTGGGCAAGCGCTTCATCTTCGACCATCACGACATCAATCCGGAACTGTACGAGGCGAAATTCGGCCGCCGCGATTTTTTCTACCGGTTGCTGCTCAGACTCGAGCACTGGACGTTCAGCAGCGCCGACATCTCGATCGCCACCAACGAATCCTACAAGCGGATTGCGATCGAGCGGGGAGGAATGCCGCCGGACAGGGTGTTCGTGGTGCGCAGCGGCCCCAGCCTCGAGCGGCTGAAGATAATGTCGCCGGACGAGCGGCTGAAGCACGGCAGGAAATACCTGGTCGGCTATGTCGGCGTGATGGGAAAACAGGAAGGCATCGATTATCTGCTGTTGGCGGTCCACCATGCCGTGTACATGATGAAGCGGAAGGACATCCATTTCGGTCTGGTCGGCGGCGGCACCGCCCTCGAGGAAATGAAGGCCTATGCCAACGAGCTCGCGGTCGCGGATTACGTGACTTTCACCGGCCGCGTCCCGGACGCGGAAATGCTGGCGCTGCTGAACACGGCCGACGTCTGCGTTAACCCGGACGTGGCCAACGAGATGAACGACAAATCGACGATGAACAAGATCATGGAGTACATGGCGCTCGGCAAGCCGATCGTGCAATTCGACCTGACCGAGGGCCGGTTTTCGGCACAGAAGGCGTCGCTCTATGCGGACAGGAACGATGCCGTCGATCTCGCGCGCAAGATCACGATACTGCTCGACAACCCGGAATTGCGGCGCTCGATGGGCGAGTTCGGCCGGCGGCGCGTGGAAACCGAACTCGAATGGAAATATGAGGCGCCGAAGCTGCTTGCGGCGTACGAGGCGGCGTGGGGCGGCGCCGGAAAGCGGGCGGAGGTGTGATGCTGGACAGACGGAGGTTTCTGGTTTTTATCGGCGCGGCTGCTGCTGCCGCGGCGTTGCCGGCTGCCGCTGGTTATCCGGTCCGCTACGTGCGCCCGAAAAGGGAAGGGAATTACGGCGCGGGTGACGGTTCGTCCTACGAAAACGCGTGGAACGGATTCAGCGCGATGTCGGACCGGGAATGGAGCGCGTTGAACGTGACTGGCGTTTCCTCGACGCTGTGGGTGTGCGGGACGCACGCAGAATGCATCGACTTCGCCAGTTATCAGGGCGAATTCGGCGGCGCCGGCTTCACCGCCGCCGGCCGGCAGGATGGACTGGTCATCCGCGGCGATTATTCCGGCGATCCGGGCGTCATCGACACGCGGGCGAACGACTACACGTTCATGAACCGGCAACTCGGCCCGCATCCTGTCTACGATCGCTGGTTGGCTGGTCTGAACTCCAATGCCGGCGCGCTGTGCGCTTCCGTCAATTTCCGGACGGCCTGCAATATCACGCTGAAGAGTCTCACGATCTACGCCGGAGCGAGTCCGCTCAACTGCACGCAGGCGAACAATCCGGCGGCGAAGCGGATGGATCTGTATTATCCGCCGGGCGATCTGACGCCGTGCGGCGGGCAGCCATACAACGGCATCCCGATCTATTATCCCCAGAATATCGCGATTTTCTCCAACAACGGTTCCAGAAATATCCGCATTACCGGCTGCACCGTCGTCGGCAACGGAAAGAACAGCCGGGCGCCGATAGGGTTGCAGGGCGGCGGGGGAAAACCGAGCATCATCACGATCGACGGCAACGATATCAGCGGATTTCTCAAGGGTATCAACATGTCGTTCGGGCAGCACAACCGGGATCTGGCAGTCTCGATCCGGAACAATAGAATCCATGACCTCGGGTTTGCCGACGGCGATCATGATTTCGTGGATGGCATAGTCTGCTATGCAGATTTCAACAACCGCAATCAATCGTGCGAAATCGTCGGCAACGACGTCAGCGGCTTCTATCAGGACGGCATAGATCTGTTCTACGGCGGCGGGGTGCTGGTCAGGGATAACTATATTCACGATGCGAAACTGACGCGCATCGCCTATATGAGCGACCCGCACTGGAACGCGGACGAAAGCAACGGCGACCAGAACGGCATCAAGTTCGGCGGCGATGGTTCGTTCGGAAGCAACAGAATCATCGGCAACGTCGTAGTCAATATGCTGACCGCCGGCATCTCGAGCAACAATACGGGCAACCACGCGATCATCGCCAACAATCTGGTCGTCAACACCGATCCGGACTTCGGCGGCGACGGCATCAGCATCTTCGGCACACAATCGGTCCAGAACGTGGTTGCCAATAATACGGTGGTCGGCTACAAGCGGGGAATACGCTGTGAATCGGAAAGCAATTCCTTTTTCAACAACATCTGCAAGAGCGTTCCGAAGAACTCCACTTATATCAACGGTGCCCGGCCGCAGGCGGATATTCTCTTCAGCGGGGGCGCCGCCGCCAAGGGCAACCGGACCTTCACCAACCTTCTGGCCAACAATCTTTTCATCAAACAGAGCGGCGCTGCAAGCCATGATACCGGCAACATTTCCGGCGATCCCAGGTTCAGGAATGAGGTCAGAAAGGATTTCCGGCTCAAGCCGGGTTCCCCGTGCGTGGGGGGCGGAACCTATCCCGGCTTTGATCTTACTGATGAAAACGGCGTGCCGTTGAAACAGCCTTATTCAATCGGCGCGTACCGTGGGCAGGTAACCTGACTTAATGCCGATAATCATCAAAAAATAATGGCGCCACCATTATTTCGCGTGGTGCCATTTATTAAGGGTATCCGGAATTTAGTGTTGAAAACGCAATTTGACGGGGGATAAGCTAATACTTGCGGCAATGTTGAAAAATCAATTATCTGCCCTCTGTACATTTGTTCGTAACTTGTTGAACCGACGAATCTGCGCATGCGATTGCCGTCACCCACATACAAGCTGACTGAATCGCCCCTGATTTCCTAGACACTTCCGAGCCTCTCGAAGTACTGCTTTTCATAGTTTACCGGGGACAGGCCGTTGCTGTAGCTGTGCCGTCTGACCGGGTTGTAGAACATCTCAATGTAATTGAACACATCCTG
>DATKOF010000013.1:0-51113 GCA_035524795.1 Burkholderiales bacterium | reverse complement strand
CGACTCGCTCGAATTATAATCGGGGAATGCGGCAATACCTTTATCTGATGCAGCGCGTGCTCGACCACGGCACGCGCAAGGACGACCGCACCGGCACCGGCACCTTGTCCATCTTCGGCGCGCAACTGCGCTTCGACCTTGCCGCCGGCTTCCCGCTGCTGACCACCAAGAAGGTGCACCTGAAGTCCATCACCCATGAGCTGCTGTGGTTCCTGCGCGGCGACACTAACGTCAAATATCTGCGCGACCACGGCGTCACGATCTGGGACGAATGGGCGGACGCCAACGGCGACCTCGGCCCGGTTTACGGCTATCAGTGGCGGTCGTGGCCGGCGCCTGACGGCCGCCACATCGATCAGATCAGCCAGATACTGAAACAAATCCGCGAAACGCCCGATTCGCGGCGCATCATCGTCTCGGCGTGGAACGTCGCCGATCTCGACAAGATGGCATTGATGCCGTGCCACGCGTTCTTCCAGTTCTACGTCGCCGACGGCAAGTTGTCGTGCCTGCTATACCAGCGCAGCGCCGACCTGTTCCTCGGCGTACCGTTCAACATCGCGTCGTACGCGCTGCTGACGATGATGATAGCGCAGGTCAGCGGCCTCAAGCCCGGCGACTTCGTGCATACCTTCGGCGACACGCATCTCTACCTGAATCATCTCGACCAGGCGCGCGAGCAGCTGTCGCGCGCGCCGCGCGCGCTGCCGGCGATGCGGCTGAATCCCGCGGTCAAGAATCTGTTCGATTTCAAATACGAGGATTTCACGCTGGAGAACTATGATCCGCATCCGGCGATCAAAGCGCCGATTGCCGTGTGAGGCGTGAAAGGTGAAAAGTGAAGGGGAACGACCAAAAAACCGGAACATATGTCGCCTCACCCTTCACCCTTCACCCTTCACGTCTTTCAATCATCGTCGCGATGGCAAAGAACCGCGTGATCGGCGCCGGCAATAAAATCCCGTGGAAACTCTCCGCCGACCTCAAACGGTTCAAGGAAATCACGATGGGGCATCATCTGATCATGGGGCGCAAGACGTGGGAATCGATCGGCCGGCCGCTGCCGGGACGCACTACCGTTGTCGTCACCCGTCAGAAGAATTATGCGGCCGCCGGCGCAACGGTTGCCGATTCGCTCGATACCGCGATCGCCACGTGCGGCGACGACGATGAAATTTTCGTGATCGGCGGCGCGCAGCTTTACGCCGCCGCGTTGCCGTGCGCCGATCGCATTTACCTGACGCTGGTGGACGCCGAAATTGCCGGCGACACGCGGATGCCGGAATTCGATCTCACGCAATGGCAATTGCAGCGCTCGGACACGCATGCCGCCGACGAAAAAAACGAATATGGTTCGCTGTTCGCGATTTATGACCGGGCGCATTAAATTGCTGTTGCTGTGCGCGCTGCTCGCGGCGCTGGCCGGCACGGCGCCGGCGCAGGACATGGACAATCTGAAGGCGCGCGCGGCGAGCGGCGACAAGACCGCGATGCGCACGCTGGCTGATGCCTATTTCGAAAATCAGGATTTCGCGCAGGCCATTCCCTGGTACGAGAAAGCCGCGAAAGGCGGCGACCGCAAAGCGCAGACCAGTCTTGGGCTGATTTATTACCGCGGCTACGGCGTCGAGAAAAATTTGTCGCTCGCTCTCAAGTGGTGGAGATACGCCGCGCTGCAGAACGATCCTGGCGCGCAGAACAATCTCGGCAATCTTTACTTCAACGGCGAAGGCGTCAGGCAGGATTACGTGGAAGCCGCGCGCTGGTATCGCGAAGCCGCGCGACGCGGCCACATCCAGGCGCAATGGAACCTCGGCATGATGTACTTCGACGGCAAGGGCGTTGAAAAAAACATTCCGCAGGCCTACTACCTGACCAGGCTCGCAGCGCTGCAGGGCGACGATGATGCGGCGGCAATGTTGAACCGGATCGCACCGTACCTGACCGCCGAGCAGATCCGGCAGGCCGACGCCAGGGCCGACGACTGGCTGAAGAGCGGCAAGAAGATCTGGCAGGAAGAATAAGCCGCGGCATCAGGCCAGCGGCTCTGCGCCGATCCGGCAGATGAAATCCTCGTACTTGCCGCCCGGCGTGCGTTCGACAGCCTCCACCCGTTTCAGCGCAATGGAAAACGGATAAGTCAGGCACTGCTGGAATGCGACGATCAGGCGCGCAGCTTCGTCGGCGGTCAGCTCGCGCGGTGACACGAACCGCGCTTCGATGCGGTCGCGCGCGTGCTGCACCAGTTGAAGCTGGCGGAGCGGCGCAAGCGGCGCCCACAGGCTCGACGGAAAGCTCGGCCACAGCCGGCGCCCGTCCGGCAGCATCAGCATGTTGCGCGATCGTCCGAGCACGCGCCTGAGCACCGGCAAGCCGCGTCCGCACGGACACGGTTCGCCGACCTCGGCGTAATCGCCGATTTCGTAGCGGATCAGCGGCAGCGCGAAATTATGCAGCGTGCTCACCACGACGCGGCCGGTCTGCCCCGGCGCGCACGGCCGTCCATCCTCGTCGAGAACCTCGACCAGATTCTGCTCGGACTGCACGTGGTAGTGCTCGAATTCCGGGCATTGCAGAGCCAGATAATCGATTTCGCTCGCGCTATAGCAGTCGACCACCGGCACGCCCCACGCTTCACGCACCAGCGCGCGCAGATCGGACGGCAATGTTTCGCCGAACACGCGCACCTCCCGCAGCCGCAACGGCTTCACTCCGCGCTCGAGACTGCGCTGCGCGAGCGCCCCGGCGTTGGTCGCCAGCGTCAGCAGATAGTCCGGATTTTTCTGCGCGAGCCAATCGAGCTGGCTGTCCACGTCGGTGGTGATGTCGAGCACGTGCGACGGTCCGGTGCGGAACGCCGCGTCGGTCGAGGGTCCCCAGCCCGCATACGAACCCGGTCGGCTCTGGCTGCGGATCACGGCGAGCGCCCCGGAAAAATCGCGGCGATGCCACAGATGTTCGCGCAGCGTCGCCGCCTGCCAGTAAAGATAGGTCAGCCCGGTCTTCAGAAATATCACCGGTGTGCCGGTCGAACCCGAGGTCCGGTCCTCAGATGCCGCGCCGTGTGCGGCCGGAACCTGTCGCGCCTTCAATTCATCGAAATGTTGCTGCAAGTCGGCGCGCACCAGCAACGGCAGCGCCGCAAACAGTTCCTCGGTCAGCGTGGCGTCGGGACGATAGCCGCATTGCGTCCAGCGTTCGCGGTAGAGCGGCACATTGGCATGGGCGTGCCTCAACAGCAGTGCAAGCTGGCCGAACTGCGTTTGCCGCAGCTTCCCGGGCGGCCACCATTGCGACCGTTCGAGCTGGAACTGGATAGCGAGCGACAGCGCGCCCGCCTGCGACGGCAGTACCGGCCAGACGCATTCCGGAAACGCCGGACGCAACGCCGTCAACACGTCATCCATCGCGCGATGAAACGGGAAGGGATCATCCGACATGCCGGAAATCAGGGCGCGATCGCGGATGGAACAAGGTTCTCATCCGCACTCAAAACCGAAAATCGCACGGTTATGCGCCGAGCGTTCTCAATTCTACGGTGTTGCTGCCGTAGTTTGTCACGGCGAGGATGTCGTATCTCACATCGATGCCGTGGGGAAAATCATAACCGCCGATCTCCTCCAGCAGATCCAGATTTTGCGGATCACAGACGATCACCTTATTGTTGTATTGATCGGTGAAATACAGCCGGTTCCCGTACGAGGTAATGCAATCGATATGCGCATCCTCAAAATATCTTTCCCTCAGAACCTGTGCGCCGTTCCCGCCGATCCTGAAATCCACGATTTGAAGAAATGATGGGTATATTTCGCCCGGGTCATACGAGGGAGAGCCCACGGTATAAAGCACGGCCGCACGATTCTCGGACAGAAAGCACAGGTCCTGAACGCTTACACCGGGAGCCGGCAGTTTGTACACGATCTCACCCGTTCTGTGATCGATAAAATACGTGCCGCCGCAGTCTCCGCGCGAAGTGACCGCGACGATATCGGGTGTATAGAATTTTATACCATGAGCGAAGTCGCCGAGCTTCGGCCCCAGGTCTTTGACGAATCTGATCCGCTCGTTCTCGTAACGATAAAGCGTGCAGGTTTGTTGATGTCCATTCGAGACAACAAGATTGCCGTTGCCATCCCCCGCCAGCAAATCCGTCTGAACCTTTTCCCGGTTGGAGACGGTGTCGGAACATTGCAGAAAACGGTACGACCCGCCGTTCAGGTCGAATCGGACGAGCAGAATCTTGCATCCGTCGTAATGACAGCAGACGAACGTGTTGGGGTCGAGGAGATAGACCGAGGTCGCGCTGGATGGGCGCGCCCGATCGCCCACATAAACCATTTCCGCAGACGACTCCATCTCGGAGATCGGAATGATCAGTTTTTCCGCCATGCGAAATCCTGTCCGGTTATCAGGAAGGCGTTCTGGAATTGCGATCAGACCGCCGCTGCCGGCGGCGATTGCGGCGCCAGAGCCGCGCGGCCGGCGAGCACGCGCCGACGACGGCGGCGCGCAGCAGCAGTCAGCAGATTTTCCAGCACCGTGTCAAAACGCGCGGCGACTGCTTCGCCGAACAACGCGACGACCGCATGCAGCAGCGGCAACCCCTGCCGCCGGTAGGCGCGGATGCGCCGCCGCAGATCAACATCGTGGCCGTCGCGCGCCCCCCAGGTTGCGGCGAGACGCCGGTACGTCGCGCGCGTCCATTCATCGCTCCAGCGCAGCAGATAGAACGGCAGGTCGGACCATGCCACCGGCGGCGGTTGCAGATTGGTGACCACTGCGTGCGGTTCGAGATAAATCCTGCCGCCGGCGCGCGCGGTGCGCATGCAGAGGTCAAGGTGTTCGCGCGTGCACATCAGGCCTTCGTCCAGCGGCCCGATGCGCCGCAGCGCCTCGCTCTGCGCCAGCAGGGTATGAAATTCGATCAACCGGGTCTCTTCCCTGCGCAGACGGTGACGGACGTGCAGCAGCGGCTCGCCGACATAGCGATGCACTTCGTACAACCAGCGCCCCTCGCTGTTTTCTTCCAGAAACGGCTCGCCGCCCGCCATATGGATGATTTCATGCGGCGGATCGCCCTGACAGTAAAGAGGCCCCACCAGCCAGGCGCCGGTGTCGCGCGCGCACGCCAGCAGATTCTCCAGCCAGCCCGGCGTAACGATGATGTCGTTGTCAACGAACACCACGTACGGCGTGGTGACCTCGGCAAAGCCGATGTTGCGCGCCTCGTTCGGCGACAGGTAGCAGTCGTAGCGCAGCAGGCGGAAACGGTGCCATACCGCCGCCTGCTCCAGATAACGGCGCAGCGCCGGCGGCGAGCCGCCGTCCACGTAGACCAGGTTCAGTCCGGGCGGGCTGTTTGCAATCAGGCTCTCGAGGCTGCGCCGCGCGATGCTGAAGCGTTCGCGCGGCACGACGACGACAGTCACCTTGGCATTGTTCGGGATCATGGTTCCGGCTTTCAGTAAGGAAACGGGTAGGCCTCTAACTGCTGCAGGTCGCCGGCCGCCGCCAGCGTCTCGGCGCGCGTCAGCCACGGCCCGAAGCGGAAATTTACCTTTACTTCGAAATCGTCCGCAACTTCGCTGAAAAACCGGCGCGCGCCGGCCAGCACGTGCGCGACCTGCCCGCGCTCGCCGCGCTGCGCGTAAATCTCGGCCAGCAGCATCCGGCTGTTCAGGGATTCCACCGGAAAATGGCGCGAGTCGGAGTCCGCCGCCATTTTCAACCGGCCGATCGCGGCCTCGACATCGCCCTCGCGGTACAGCTTGTGGCCGAGAAACCAGTAATAACGGTGCCACGTCGCGTCGTGTTCGATCGCGCACAGCAAACGCTGTTTGTAGAATGTGTGCTTGAAGCCCTCCTTGCGCGGATCGGGGCGGTGCGAAATCGCCACGCCATCGAGCCAGACCGCTTCAAGCCCGGCTTTGCGCATCGCGGCCTGCATGTTTTCGTGCACGCGGCCGCTGCTCAGCAGACCCTTGCGGAACAACGGCAGCTTGTAGTCCTCGATCACGGCGCCGTTGCGGTAGGTGTTCCAGGCGCAGAAATAGCCGGCCGGTCCGGCGTCTTCCGGCAGCGCCGCGATGTGCGTCAATCCGTCGCCGGTGATCTGCTCATCGGCATCGAGACACAGTATCCACGGCGCGGCAACGCGCCCGAACGCCAGGTTGCGCGCCGGCGCCTTGCTGTGACACAGCGTCGGGTCGAGCGGCAGCATCAGCGGCGTGATGCCGTAGCGCTGCTTCAGAATCTGCGGCGTGCGGTCGGTCGAACCGGTGTCGACCACCACGACATCGGCGCAGGCGTCGAGCACCGCGTCCAGACAGCCGGCGATCGTGTCTTCCTCGTCCTTGACGATCATGCACAGACCGAATTTCACACGGCCCCTCTTTAGGCTTCCGGAATATCGCAGCGGAATTCTTCGTACTTGCCGCCGGCGCTGCGTTCAATCTGATCGCAATAGGTGATATCAAACGCAAAGGGATGTCCGATTTTTTTGACAATCGCAGCGCGCAAATTACTTTCTTCATCGCTGGTCAACGGACGCGCGACGACCAGCCGCACCTCGATCCGCTCCAGCGTGTGCTGGATGCATTGATATTGCCGGATCAGCCCTTCCGGCGATGCCGACATCAGGGCCAGCGAGGGCCAGTGCCGGCCGCCGTCGGGCAGCCGCACCATGTTGCGCACCCGCCCCATCACGCGCCGGATCACCGGCAGACCGCGGCCGCACGGACACGGTGCGCTGGCCTCCGCATAGTCGCCGATATCGTAACGGATCAGCGGCATCGCGAAATTGTGCAGCGTGGTCAGCACGACACGGCCGACCTCGCCCGGCGCGCACGGCGTGCCGTCATCGCGCAGCACCTCGACCCGCACGTTCTCGGATTGCACATGATAATGCTCATGGTCGGGACATTGCAGCGCAATGTAGCCGACCTCCTGCGAGGAATACAGGTCCGTCAGCGGGACGCCCCACGCCTCGTGCACCAGCGCCCGCACGCCGGGCGATAGCATCTCGGAAATCGTGCGCGCCTCACGCAGCGCCGGCAGCCGGATACCGAGATCGAGCGAGCGTCGCGCCAGATTCTCCATATTGGTTGCAAAAGTCAGCAGATAATCCGGATTCTGCCGCTCCAGCCAGCGCAGTTGCTCATCGACATCGCGGTTGATATCGAGTGTCGCCGACGGCCCCGACCGGATCACCGCGTCCACCGACGGTCCCCAGCCCGGCCATGCGCCTTCCTTGACCTTGAGCCGGATCGCTGCCAGCTTGCCGCCGAAATCGCGCCGGTGCCACAAATGGTCGCGCAGCGTGAACACCCGCCAGTAAAACGCCGTCAGTTCCGTAGTCAGAAAGCGCACCGGCATGCCGGTCGAGCCCGAAGTCTGGCTTTCAGCAACGCGCCCGCTCGACGGCGGTACCTGCCGGCTGCGCAACTCGCCGTAGGATTGCTGTAGTTGCGCACGGGTCAGCAGCGGCAGCCGCGCGAACGCCGCCTCGTCCAGCACGCGGCCGGGATCGAAACCGGCGGCATCGAACCGGCGGCGATAATAGTCGGTGGTGTCGCAGGCGTGGCGCAGCAGAACTTCCAGTTGCCGGAGCTGCCGCGCCCGCAATTGTTCCGCCGGCAGCCACTGGCTGTGCTGCAATTGGTACTGCATCGCCAGCAATGCTGCGCCGGCCGGCGATGGCAGCGCCGGCCATACCACTTCGGGCAGCGCCGAGCGCAGCGCCATCGGGACATCGGTCATCGCGTGATGATACCGTGCGGCAACGCGCGGCAGGCGTTTCGCCAATAAAAAAGCGGGCCGGCAGGCCCGCTTTCAGGAAAGGAAACAGCCGCCTCAGATCACGCGCACGTCGGGCAGCGGAAAACCGTTGAAGTTGCTGGCATAGGCGGTGGTGTAGGCGCCGGCGTTCGCGATATAGATGAAATCGCCTTCCTGCATGTCCTGCGGAAATGGTTCGTCGCGCATGCAGACATCGACCGAGTCGCAGGTCGGGCCGGCGACGGTCCACGGAATCGGCGCGCCGCTGCGGTCGGTCTGCACGTTGTAGCGCATGCCTTCGATGGTTTCGATGACGCCGCCGAACACGCCAGCGTCCCAGTACATCCAGCGCTTGCCGCTGCGTGTCGCAGTGCCGACCACGCGGCATACGAAGTAGCCGGCATCGGACACCAGATAGCGTCCCGGCTCGGCCATCACGCGCACGCTCTGCGGCACGTCGCGCAGCGCGTGGTTGACGACTTCGGCGATTTTCTCGATCGACGGGATTGGCTTGACGTGGCGCACCGGATAACCGCCGCCGATGTTGAGCAGCCGCGGCTTGATGCCAGCCAGCCGCATTTTCTTGAACACACGCTTGGCGCTCTGGATGCCGACGCGCCAGTTCTCGGGGTTGCGACACTGCGAGCCGACGTGGAAGGTCACGCCGCACAGGTCGGCCTTCAGCGCGACCGCTTCGGCGATGATGCCGTCGACCTCGTCGTTCTTGACGCCGAACTTGCCGGACAGCGGCCAGTCGCTGCCGACGTTGGGCGCTTCAATCCTCACGTAGAGCCTGGCGTCGGGCTTGATCGAGTGAATCTTGCGCAGTTCCTCGATGCTGTCCAGTACATACCATTCGACGCCCCTGGCGACCGCGTATTCGATCGAGGCGCGCGACTTGACCGGGTTGCTATAGTAGATTTCGGCCGCCGGCACGCCGAGGCCGAGCAGCAGGTCGAGTTCGGCGACGGAGGCGATCTCGAAACCGACGCCTTCCTCGATCATCGTCTTCAGCACGCGCGGATCGGGATTGGCCTTGACCGCATAGTGCGGCTGCACGCGCGGCATCGCGGTCTTGAAACGCTGTGCTTTGGTGCGGATAATGCCGGTATCGACCAGCAGGAACGGCCTGGAATAACCGGTTTTGAGCGCTTTCTGGACTTCGGCGAAATCCAGACGTACTTCGGGATGGGTGTCGAAAAGCTGAAGGTCGCTTTCGGGCAGGGGCTGCGGTTTCTTAAAGGCGACAGGGCGCACGGCCATCAATATTCTCCTTGAGACCTAGGTTTCCGGTATGTTCCACAAAAAAATATCCGCCACGCGGCGGCCGTTTCCGCTCTTCACGACACTTCCTTCCTGTTCAAATACGACTGCAAACTAACCTGGAATTTCCGCGAATTATAGGACTAGTGTTCCAGGAATCAAGAGGTTTTCCCCGATTTTTACAAAAAAATTTCAGGGGAATGAGCCCGTCATACCCCGCCGGCGACCGCGGATTCGGCTAAATCTTGGGCAGCGTGACGCCCTGCTGCCCTTGGTACTTGCCGCCACGGTCCTTGTACGAGGTCTCGCAGACGTCGTCGGCGTCGGCCTCGAAGAAGATCACCTGCGCGACGCCCTCGTTGGCGTAAATCCTGGCCGGTAGCGGCGTCGTGTTCGAGAATTCCAGCGTCACGTACCCCTCCCACTCCGGCTCGAACGGGGTGACGTTGACGATGATCCCGCAGCGCGCGTAGGTCGACTTGCCGAGGCAGATCGTCAGCACGTTGCGCGGGATGCGGAAATACTCGACGGTGCGCGCCAGCGCGAACGAGTTGGGCGGGATGATGCACGAATCGCCGTGGATGTCGACGAACGATTTGGGGTCGAAGTTCTTGGGATCGACGATCGTGGTGTTGATGTCGGTGAACAGCTTGAAATCCTCCGAACAGCGGATGTCATAGCCATAGCTCGAGGTGCCGTAGGAGACGATGCGCCGGCCTTCGACCTGCTTGATCTGCTGCGGCTCGAACGGCTCGATCATGCGGTGCTGTTCCGCCATGCGGCGGATCCAGCGGTCGGATTTGATGGACATGGGCGGGTTCTAGGGGTGATGGCCGGCGCCGGCCGGAGCCGTGGACCCGCTGGCGCCATTGCTGTCGTTGGCTGAACTGTCGTCCTGATTTTTGCTTTTTTTGTCGCTCGTCGCGGCGTCGTACACCGCTTTTCCGGCCTTGATCGGCGCCTCGACGACCGCCACGCCGACATCCGCGGCCGTACTGACGACGGTGGAGACAACACATCCCTGCACTGTGCAGACCGCGACCAGAATCGGGAGCCGGCGCAATGCCCTCACGATTTGAAAGACCGGGAGTCCATCTAGGTGTTTTGTACCACAATCTTCGGGAAAACGCTCGTACGATCTTGCTGCAGTTCGGCAACCCTGACCGCGACGCGGCGCGCGATCGCGCGGCAGGTGTCGGCGACTTTGCTTTCCGGCGCAGCCACCACCGTCGGCCGGCCGGAATCGGCCTGCTCGCGGATTTTGATGTCGAGCGGCAGCGAGCCGAGCAATTCGACGCCGTAGTCTTTGGCCATGCGCTGCCCGCCGCCGGCGCCGAAGATGTGCTCTTCGTGGCCGCACTGCGAGCAGACGTGGGTCGCCATGTTCTCGACGATGCCGAGAATCGGGATGCTGACCTTCTCGAACATCCTGAGGCCGCGCCGCGCGTCGAGCAGTGCGATATCCTGCGGCGTGGTCACGATCACCGCGCCGGTCACCGGCACCGCCTGCGCCAGCGTCAGCTGGATGTCACCGGTGCCCGGCGGCAGGTCGATCACCAGGTAGTCGAGGTCGCGCCAGCGCGTGTCGTTGAGCAGTTGCTGCAACGCCGAGGTCACCATCGGCCCGCGCCACACCATCGGCTGCTCGGTATCGACCAGAAAACCGATCGACATAGCCTGCACGCCGTGCCCCATCATCGGTTCCAGCGACTTGCCGTCCTTCGAACCGGGCTTGCCCTCGATGCCGAGCATCATCGGCTGCGACGGGCCGTAGATGTCGGCGTCGAGCATGCCGACCGCCGCGCCCTCGGCGCGCAGCGCCAGCGCCAGATTGGCCGCGACCGTGCTCTTGCCGACGCCGCCCTTGCCGGAGGCGACCGCGATGATGTTCTTGACGCCCGGCACCAGCTTCGCACCGCGCGGCACCGCATGGGCGACGATGCTCATCGACACGTTGACGCCGATTTTGCCGATACCGGGCAGCGCCTTGAGGCGGGCCGTCACCTGCTGGCGGATCGGTTCAAGCTGGCTCCGGGCCGGATAGCCGAGCACGATGTCGAGCGCGACGTCGCCGTTCTCGACCCTGATGTTGCGCGCCGCCTTGCCGGTCACGTAGTCCTTGCCGGTGTTGGGGTCGGTGATTTCGCGCAGCGCGGCTTCGATCTGCTGTTCGGTAATGGCCATGGTCGGATCGTTTCAGTAAGGGCGGAATTCTAGAACAATCGCGGCGGCGCGCCTATTCAGAACCCATCTCAAGACCCCATGCGCCATGGGGTCGATGCGGTTTTATCAGTTACAATCGTGCGCTTATGACACGCAGGATTCTGGTTACCTCGGCCTTGCCGTACGCGAATGGGCCGATCCATATCGGCCACCTCGTCGAATACATCCAGACCGACATCTGGGTGCGCTTCCAGCGCATGCAAGGCCATGAAGTCCATTACGTCGGCGCCGACGACACGCACGGCACGCCGATCATGCTGCGCGCCGAGGCCGACGGCATCACGCCGAAGCAGTTGATCGATCGCGTCTGGCACGAGCACAAACGCGACTTCGACGCGTTTCATGTCAGCTTTGATCATTACTACACGACCGATTCGCCCGAGAACCGCAGATTCTGCGAGGACATTTATGCCAGACTCGAGGCCAACGATCTGATCGCGCGGCGCGATGTCGAGCAGTTCTACGATCCGGTCAAGCAGATGTTCCTGCCCGACCGCTACATCAAGGGCGAATGCCCAAAGTGCGGCGCCAAAGACCAGTACGGCGATTCGTGCGAAGTGTGCGGCTCGACCTACGCGCCGACCGACCTGAAAAATCCGTACTCAACGGTATCCGGCGCGACGCCGGAGCGTAAAAAATCCGAACACTACTTTTTCAAACTGTCGGACAAACGTTGCGAAGACTTTCTGCGCACGTTCACGCAGCAAAGCGGCGTGCTGCAACCTGGAGCTGCGAACAAGATGAAGGAGTGGCTCGGTGATCCCGGCGAAGGCAAGCTCGCCGACTGGGATATTTCGCGCGACGCACCGTATTTCGGCTTTCCGATTCCCGGCACCGACGGCAAAAAATTTTTCTACGTCTGGCTCGACGCGCCTGTCGGCTACTTCGGCAGTTTCGCCAACTACGTCGAAAAAGAAAAAAAGCGGGGCCGCGAAATCAGGCAGGATGAATTTCTGAAACCCGGTCACGACACCGAGATGGTGCATTTCATCGGCAAGGACATCCTGTATTTCCACGCACTGTTCTGGCCCGCGATGCTCAAAAACTCCGGCTACCGCACGCCGACCCAGATCAATGCGCACGGCTTCCTGACCGTCAACGGCGAAAAGATGTCGAAGTCGCGCGGCACCTTCATCACCGCCGAAAGCTATATCAAGGAAGGACTTAATCCCGAATGGCTGCGTTATTACTATGCTTCTTTGCTAAATGGAAAAATAGAAGACATAGATCTCAATTTGGCCTCAGAAAAAAAAGAAGGGTTTATAGCAAAAATAAACAGCGATCTCATTGGGAAATACATCAACATTGCATCAAGGGCTGCAGGATTCATTAAGGAAAAATTCGATGGAAACATTTCCCCATTGGGAGATGATCAATTCTTGAATGCGGTTATAAAAACCAGAGAAATCGTTAGAGAATCGTACGAAAATCGAGATTACTCCCGCGGAATGCGGGAAATCATGTCTCTGGCTGATTACATTAATGGTGATTACGACAACGTCAAACCCTGGGAGTTGGCCAAAAACGAAGCCAAAGAAAAAGAACTCCAAGCTGCCTGCTCCAAAGCATTACATGGTTTTAAAGCAATATCATTGATGCTTTATCCGGTATTGCCAAAGACCGCAAGGGCTGCGCTTGGCCTCTTTCATGCCGGGAATAATCCATTATGGCAAGACATCGGAGTATCTAAAGCGCAAAAAATTAATCCTTACCAACATTTAATGGTTCGTATCGATCCTAAACAAATCGAAGCGCTTGTTGCCGCCAATAAGGAAATACTTATGATGACCACACCGTCTCAACCTCCCACAGAAAATGCGGCAACCATTTCGATCGACGATTTCTCGAAGATCGATCTGCGCATCGCCAAGATCGTCAACGCCGAACATGTCGAAGGCGCAGATAAGCTGCTGAAATTCACGCTGGATGTCGGCGCGCTCGGCACGCGCACCGTGTTCGCCGGCATCAAGTCGGCCTACGATCCGGCGGCGCTCGCCGGCAGGCTGGTGATCGTGGTCGCCAATCTGGCGCCGCGCAAGATGAAGTTCGGCCTGTCCGAAGGCATGGTGCTCGCCGCTTCCGGCGAAAATCCGGGAATCTATCTGCTGTCGCCAGACAGCGGCGCGCAGCCGGGGATGAAAGTGAAATAATATACGCATGGGTCAGAGGCATGAGTGAAGGATACCCGGCGTTGACGCCGCTTTCCGGCGCGCTCACTGCCGCCCTCGTCTGGCTTGTGCTCGCCCCGCTTTCGCTGATCCCCGCCGGCAACGCCTTTTTCGCGCGCCGGCTGGCGTTTCCGCTTGGCGCGCTGGCCAGCCTCGCACTCGCCGCCTGTGGCCTGCAGGCAATATGGCTGCCGGCGCACAGCGCAACGCTCCCGCTCGGTCTGCCCGATCTTCCTTTCCATCTGCGTCTCGATCCGCTCGCCGGCTTTTTCCTGATGCTGCTCGGCACCGTCGCCGCCGGCATTTCGACCTACGCGGCGGGCTATTTCCGCGGCGAGAACGCCGGACGGCTGGCGCTCATCAGCCTCCAGTACCATGTCTTCCTCGCCAGCATGGCGTTCGTGATACTGGCTGACGACGCCTATCTGTTCATGGTCGCCTGGGAAACGATGGCGCTGTCCTCTTATTTCCTCGTCATCACCGACCACAAACTGCCGCAGGTCAGGAACGCCGGCTTCCTTTATCTGCTGATCGCCCATCTCGGCGCGATCTCGATCTTGCTCAGCTTCGGCGTCATGCACGGCGGCCACGGCGATTACACTTTCACGGCGCTGCGCGCCGCGCACTTGAGTCCGTTCTGGGCGAGCGTGGCGTTCCTGCTCGCATTTCTCGGTTTCGGCGCCAAGGCCGGAATGGCGCCGCTGCACGTATGGCTGCCGGAGGCCCACCCCGCCGCGCCGTCGCCGGTTTCCGCGCTGATGAGCGGCGTCATGCTGAAAACCGCCATCTACGGGATGGTGCGCGTGATCTACGACCTGATCGGCAACGTACGCTGGGAGTGGGGCCTGCTGATCCTGATCGCGGGCACGGGCACCGCGTTGTTCGGAATCCTCTATGCGCTGGTGCAGCGCGACCTGAAACGGCTGCTGGCGTATTCTTCGGTGGAAAATATCGGCATCATCCTGCTCGGCCTCGGCCTGTCGATGGTGTTCACCGGTTTCGGCCATCCGGTCGCCGGTGCGCTCGGCCTGATCGCAGCGCTTTACCACGCGCTCAACCACGCGGTATACAAGGGGCTGCTCTTCCTCGGCGCCGGATCGATCCTGCACGCCACCGGGTTGCGCGATCTGAACGAAATGGGCGGCCTGATCCGCAGGATGCCAAAAACGGCGTTTTATTTCCTGATCGGCGCGCTGGCAATCTCGGCGCTGCCGCCGCTCAACGGCTTCGTTTCGGAATGGCTGACGTTCCAGACGGCGCTGCAGGCGCCGGCACTGGAAAATGGCGTGGTGCGCAGCCTGCTGCCGCTGTTCGCCGCCACGCTCGCGCTGGCCGGAGCGCTGACCGCGATGTGTTTCGTCAAGGCTTACGGCATCGCTTTTCTCGGCCGCCGGCGCGAAGCGCAGGCGGCGCCAGCCAGCGAGCCGTACGACGCGAACGGGATGGAGCGCTACGGGATGGCCTGGCTCGCGGCGGCGTGCCTGCTGCTGGGCCTGTTCCCGACGCCGTTTCTGCTGATGCTGAACCAGGTATGCATTGCCGTGACCGGGACCGGGCTGTCCGACCACGCGCTGGAATCGAGCTGGCTGTGGCTGGTGCCGACCGCGCCGGAACAGGCCAGTTATTCACCCCTGATCTTCCTTGCCGTGATCGTCACGGTGACGCTGCTCACCTTCCTGCTGGTGCGCCGTTTCTACCACGGCCGCATCCGCGCCGCCGATCCGTGGAACTGCGGCTTCTCCGAACGGACCCCGCACATGCAGGACAGCGCCGACGCATTCGGCCAGCCGATCCGCCACGTGTTCGGCCCGGCCTACAGGATGGAGCGCCATCTGCCCGCCCCCGAGGATTCCGCACCGCGGTTTTCACTGAAGATCGAAGACCGCCACTGGCGGTGGCTGTATCTGCCGGCAGCGCGACTCACCGAACTCGTCGCCGCGAAGATCGCACTGCTGCAGCAGGGAAGAATCAGCACCTACCTGCTCTACAGCTTTCTCACCCTGATCGCGCTGCTGGTGTTCGTGCGATGAACCTGTCCACCGCGATCGCGTTCCAGATCCTGCAATCGGTGTTCGTGGTGCTGGCGGCGCCGCTGCTGACGGGGTGGGTCAACCAGTGCCGCGCCTGGCTGCAGAACCGTTCGGCGCCGAGCCTCTTGCTGCCCTACCGGACACTCGCCAAGCTGTTCCACAAAGACGCGGTGATCGCGCATGACGCTTCACGCCTGTTCCACCTGACGCCCTACATCCTGTTCGGCTGCATGTGGCTGGCGGCGGGCATCGTGCCGGTGCTCGCCACCGGATTGCCGTTCGCGCCCGCCGCCGACATCATCGCGCTGGTCGGCGTATTCGCGCTGGCGCGCATGTTCTCGGCGCTCGCCGCGATGGACATCGGCACCGCGTTCGGCGGCCTCGGCGCGCGGCGCGAAATGCTGATCGGCTTTCTCGCCGAACCGGCGCTGCTGATGGCGCTGTTCACCGCGGCCTTCATCTCCGGCTCGACCCAGTTGACGACCATCGTCGACACGCTCGCGCACCGCACATTCGCCATCTATCCAAGCCTGGCGTTCGCCGCAGTGGCGTTCCTGATGGTGCTGCTCGCCGAAAACGCCCGCATTCCGATCGACAATCCGGCAACCCATCTCGAATTGACGATGATCCACGAGGCGCTGGCTCTCGAATACTCGGCGCGGCACCTGGCGCTGATCGAGTGGGCGGCAGCGATCAAGCTGTTCGCCTATATGACGATCGGCATCGCGCTGTTCGTGCCGTGGGGCATCACCGCCGCCGGCGACTGGGCGGCGCTGCCGTCCGCAGTGGTGGCGCTCGCGGCGAAGCTCGCGCTGGCGGGAGCAGGCCTCGCGCTGCTCGAGACACTGCTCGCCAAAGTCAGGCTGTTCCTCGCGTCCGAATTCCTGTCGAATGCGTTCCTGCTCGGCGTGCTGGGCATGCTGACCCATTTCCTGGTGCGTGGCTGAACATGGCGCCATCCTTCGCCGGCCAGATCGTCAACCTGCTCGCGGCGTTCCTGCTGTTGCTCGCGTTCGCGATGCTGTCGCAGCGGCGGATTCTGACGCTGATAAAGATGCTCGCCTGGCAGGGAGCGGCGCTCGCGCTGTCCACCGCGATCGTCGCCGCTTCGACCGGCCAGACGCACCTCTACGGCTCGGCGCTGCTCACGCTGCTGCTCAAGGTCATCCTGATTCCGTGGGCACTGCACCGCCTGATCAACCGCCTCCACGTGCGCTGGGACATCGAAACCCTGATCAACATTCCGGTCACGATGCTGATTGGCATCGGCCTCGTGATCTTCGCCTTTGCGCTGGCGACGCCGATCTCGCAGATGGCGAGCACGCTCACCCGCTCGACACTCGGCATCGCACTGGCCAGTGTGCTGCTCGCTTTCCTGATGATGATCGTGCGTCGCAAGGCGGTGCCGCAGGTAATCGGCTTCCTCGCGATGGAAAACGGCCTGTTCTTCGCCGCCACCAGCGCCACCTACGGCATGCCGCTGGTGGTCGAACTCGGCGTCGCGCTCGACGTGCTGGTCGGCACCTTCATCTTCGGCATCTTTTTCTTCCACATCCGCGAGCAGTTCGACAGCCTCGACATCCAGCACATGGAGAAACTGAAGCAGGACTGACATGGAGATCGCCCTTGTCCTCGGTATGCCTCTCGCCGGCGGCGTGCTGCTCGCGCTGGTCGGTCACCGGCGCTGGGCGCCGGAGCTGAACGCGGCGACGAGCTTCGCGACGTTCGCAGCGGCGGCACTGCTCACCGGCCGCGTGATCGCCGACGGCCCGCTGACCGCGTTTCACGAGCAGTTCTTCGTCGACCCTTTCAACGTGTTCCTGGTCGCGCTGACCGCCGTGGTCGCTTTTACCACAGCGCTCTTTTCCCGGCCGTACATGCGCATCGAGGAATATCACGGCCGCGTTACGCCGGCACGGCTGCGGCTGTATCACAGCATGTACCAGCTGTTCACCTTCATGATGCTGCTGTGCCTGCTGTCGAACAACGTCGGCATCCTGTGGGTCGCGATGGAAGGCGCGACGCTCACCACGGTGCTGCTGATCAGTCTCTATCGCACGCCGGCAAGCCTCGAAGCGGCATGGAAATACTTCATCCTGTGTTCGGTCGGCATCGCACAGGCGCTGTTCGGCACCATCCTGCTCTACTTCGCCTCGGAAAAAGTGCTCGGCCCCGGCGGTACCTCGCTGCTGTGGACACATCTGCACGAGGTGCGCGGCGAACTCGAACCGACGGTGCTGTCGCTCGCGTTCGTGTTTCTGCTGGTGGGTTTCGGCACCAAGGTCGGCCTGGTGCCGCTGCACAACTGGCTGCCCGACGCCCACGCCGAAGGCCCGACGCCGATTTCGGCGGTGCTGTCCGGGCTGTTGCTGAACGTCGCCCTCTATGCGGTGGTGCGCAGCAAGGTGCTGGTCGACGGCGCGCTCGGGCACGGCTTCTCCGGGAACCTGCTGATGGGTTTCGGCCTGCTGTCGGTCGTCGTCGCCGCGTTTTTCCTCTACCGGCAGCGCGACATCAAGCGCATGTTCGCCTATTCCTCGATCGAGCACATGGGCATCATGACTTTCGCCTTCGGCATGGGCGGTCCGGTGGCAGCGTTCGCGGGTCTGCTGCATATGACGGTGCACTCTCTGACCAAGAGCGCGATCTTTTTCACCGTCGGCCACGCTTCGCAGAAGACAGGCACCCAGAACATGGCCGACATCCGCGGCCTGATGCAGATCAGCCCGACTATCGGCTGGGGCCTCGCGCTCGGCAGCCTGGCGATCCTCGGCATGCCCCCGTTCGGCGTGTTCACCAGCGAATTCATGGTGCTGACTACCGCGATGCACGAACATCCATGGGCGACGCCGTTTCTGCTGACCGCGTTCGGCGTCGCATTCGCGGCGGTATTCGGCAAGGTACAGCCGATGGTGTTCGGCGACACCACGGCCGCGCGCCTGCCGCACGCGCCGGCGCTGGTGCCGGTATTCGCCCATCTGGCGATCGTACTGATGCTCGGCCTCTACATTCCGCCCTACCTGGTCGAATGGTACCGGCAGGCGGCGGCGCTGATCGGATAGGACGCAGGTCGTGAACGGCGTATTGGGGGATCTCGGCATACCGGCCACGCCGCTGCCAGGCGCCATGCCCGCGTTCCACGCCATGATCGGGCTTCAGGATCTGCGCGCGGCGTGCGAAAAAGCGCGCGCGTGCAAGGCGCGGCTCGTCGCGCTGTGGGGAAGCGACGAAACGACGCGTGGCGCCGGCTACGCGCTGCACCTCGCGTTTGCACTGCCGGCGGCCGGCCTGTTGTGGCTGTCGCTGCCGCTGCGCCGCGAGGACCCGCGTTATCCCGATATCGCCGATCTCTATCCCCAGGCGAACCGCATGCAGCGCGCGACCGCCGACCTGCTCGGCATCCGCCCGATCGCAGGCGCCGACGAACGCCCCTGGCTGCGGCATGCCGCGTGGCCGGAACAGGTGTTTCCGTTGCGCAAGGATTTCGACGGCGCCACCGTGTTCGCCGCCGGCGAGGATCGTTATCCGTTCGTGAAAGTCGAAGGGGAAGGCGTGCACGAGATTCCGGTCGGCCCGGTGCACGCCGGCATCATCGAGCCGGGACATTTCCGCTTTTTCGCGGTCGGCGAAAAAATCCTGCGCCTCGAGGAACGTCTCGGCTACACGCACAAGGGCATCGAGAAGCGCTTCGAGGCGCTGACACTCGACGACGGCGCGCGGCTGGCCGGACGCATCAGCGGCGATTCGACCGTCGCCTATGCGTGGGCGTACGCGATGGCGGTCGAAGGCGCGACCGGAAGCACGCCCCCGCCGCGCGCGCTGGCGCTGCGCGGCATCCTGCTGGAGCTCGAGCGCATCGCCAACCACCTCGGCGATCTCGGCTATCTCGGCAACGATGTTGCGCTCGCCTTCGGTTTCTCCCAGTTCTGGCGGCTCAAGGAAGAACTGCTGAGGACGAACGTCCGATTGTTCGGCCACCGCTACCTGATGGACGCGATCGTTCCCGGCGGCGTTGCGCGCGACTTCGCGCCCGGCGATGCGGATGTCCTGCTCGGACGGCTGGAAGAAATCCGCCGCGAGACGGCGACGCTGAGATCGATCTACGACGAGCATGCCGGCGCCCAGGATCGCTTCATCATGACCGGCCAGGTGCTGCCCGTTCTCGCAGAAAGGCTGGGGCTCACCGGTTTCGCGGGGCGCGCCAGCGGAGCGGCGCACGATCTTCGCGCCGACTATCCGGTTCAGCCATATCAGCCGCTCCATCCGCGCATCGCCACGCAGGCGCGCGGCGATGTCGCCGCGCGCCTCGCGGTGCGCTTCGATGAATTATCCGAATCGGTGCGGCTGATCCGATCGCTCGTGCAGCAGCTGCCGCCGGGCGACATCCGCGCGCCGCTGGCGCCGGCCGCCGCGGGACAACACGGCGTCGGCTGGGTCGAAGGCTGGCGCGGCGAAGTGCTGATCGCGCTGGAGACTGCGGCGGATAATCGCATCCACCGTCTGCATCCACACGATCCGTCGTGGCAGAACTGGCTGCTGCTCGAACGCGCGGTGCTCGGCAACATCGTTCCCGACTTCCCGCTGATCAACAAGTCGTTCAACCTGAGCTACAGCGGGCAGGACCTGTGACATGTACCAGCTGCTGAAGCAGATCGCGACCGTCGGTATCGTCACCGAGGCCCCACCGCACGCCGACGCGGCGCTGCGGCAGACCGGCCAGCACCTCGCGGCGGCGATCCTTGAGCGCTTCGGACGCGCGCTCGCGATCCGCCATGTCGATGCCGGTTCGTGCAACGGCTGCGAGCTCGAAATTCACGCGCTGAACGGGCCGCACTACAATCCGGAATATCTCGGCATCAAGTTCGTCGCCAGTCCGCGCCACGCCGACCTGCTGCTGGTTACGGGCCCGGTCGCGCGCAACATGGAGGCCGCGCTGAGACGGACCTACGAGGCCACGCCTGATCCCAAGCTCGTGGTGGCGGTCGGCGACTGCGGCTGCACCGGCGGCATTTTCGGCGAGAGCTACGCGAGCTGCGGCCGCGTTTCGAACGTGATCCCGGTGGACGTCGCAGTGCCCGGCTGCCCGCCGACTCCGTCGGCAATCCTGCAAGGCATTCTGACCGCGATTTCGCCGGAACGCCGCTGCAGAGAAAAGCCATAAACATGGTCAAGCACCTGAAAATCACCGGCCGCGTGCAGGGCGTCAGCTTCCGCTACTACCTGGAGGGCAAGGCACGCGAACTCGGCGTCACCGGCTGGGTGCGCAACCACAGCGACGGCAGCGTCGAGGCGACGCTGTCCGGCCCGCGCGAAGCGGTCGAGAAAGTCATCGCCTGGGCGCGCCGCGGGCCGCCGGCGGCGGAAGTCAGGCACGTCGCGATTTCCGACTCGGACGGCGAATTCGACCGCTTCGACATCCTGCCCGGCGATTGATCGGGACTGCCCGCCGCAGCGCGCAGCGTTACTTGGCGGCTGCGGCCAGCAGCTTGCGCAGTTTTTCGCCGCCGGCGCTGACCGCCGTGCCGCGGATCAGGATGTCCGGCGGCAGCACGTCCGGCTGGCTATAGAACGTCTCGTTCCATTCGTCGCTGGTTCTGACCGCCGTGCCGCTCAGGTTGATGCCACCATAGATGCCCTTGGAGCGGACATAGGCGATCATGTCGGCATCCACGTTCGCTGCTGCACCCTCTCCGATCGGACCGGCGGCAATACTGACATCGCCGCCCATTTTCAACGATGTCGCCAGCAATCCGTTCAGCGCTTTTTCCGTCATCACCAGAGTCACCACTTCGGATACCGCGACGCCCGCCTGCAGACCGACGCTCGGCGTAAACAGCGAATAGAATGCCGGCCCCCGCCATTCGCCGGTCTTCGGATCGCGCGCCAGCAGCACCGCGCGCCCGCCGGAACCGCCGAGAATGAACCCGGCCTTGACGATTTCGGGCGCGATCAATACCGCTTTTGCCTTGCCGATATTGTCGCGGAACCATTCCATATTTGGATCGTGCTTGAAATGACTGAACGTGGCTTCCGCTTTCGCGACCAGCTCCTGCTGCTCGCTCGCCGCCGCAGCCGGCTGCAACGGCAGCATTGCCGCAACAGCAAACGCGATCGACTGCGCACACAACAGCCAACAAACTTTCGACAATTTCATGGATCCCCCCTGTTGTAATGTTCGAAGACGAATAAAATCTGATTATCCTCCGTTCGGCGCAGTCTGGCGTGGAAAATGGCACGAGCCCGCCGTTTTCGTTCATCCGGTTCCGATCAGGCCGGCGGACGATCGCGGTAAATAATGCTGACGTTCTCGGCGCTCAGCCACGCGGCCAGCGACTGCAGCAGATCGTCCCTGAGGTTGACGCGCCACGCTTCGCCAAGCTCGACCTCGCAACGCGCCTGCTGGTTGTAGTAAACCACGGAAACCGGGCAGCTGCCGTTGCAGTACGGCGCCAGCAGTTCCTTCAGTCGGACGGCATCCGCCTGTCCGTTCATTTCCAGACGCATGCACCGGGCAAACCGGCCGCGCGCAGCGGCGAGGTCGTAGATTTTTTCGGCGCTGATGCGCAGGAACACCGCGTCCGGATCGTCGCCGCGGCGTACGGTGCGCAACCTGGCCTCGATCACCAGCAGCCTGTCTTCGGCGATCAGCTCTCGATGCTGCTCGAATATCTCGTTGTAGACGGTGATTTCCTGCGTCGCGGTGCCGTCGCTCAGATTGAGCACCACCAGCCGCGCGCTTTGCAGTTTGCGGACGTCTTCGACAATGCCCGCGATCAGCACGCCCTGCGCCCCGCCGTAGTCGCCGGATGGTTTCAACTGATCGAGCGTGGTGCGCACGAACTGCCGGATTTCGTCGCGGTAAGCGCTGAACGGGTGGCCGGACAGGTAGAAGCCGAGCGCGAGTTTTTCGTTCTGCAGCCGCTCCGCGTCGGTCCACGGCCGGGCGTCGATCGGCTGCAGCGACGCCCCGGCCGCCGCTTCACCGAACAGACTCGCCTGCTGCGCGTGGCGGCTCGCCTGCTCGGCGCTGTCGAGCGCGACGCCGACCGAGGCGAACAGACTCGCGCGGCGGCTGTCGATCGCGTCGAACGCGCCGGCTCGCACCAGCGCCTCGACCACGCGGCGGTTGACGAGGCGCCGGTCGACGCGGCGGCAGAAATCGAACAGGTCGGTGAACGGCCCGTCGCTGTCGCGTGCCTGCACGATCGAAACGATCGCGGCCTCGCCGGTGCCCTTGATCGCGCCGAGCCCGTAGCTGATGGTCCCGGCGTCGAGCGGCACGAAGCGGTATTCACCGCGGTTGATGTCCGGCGGCAGCACCGTGATGCCGCCGCCCCGCACATCGTCGTAGAACTGCCTGACCTTGTCGGTGTCGCCCATCACCGCCGACAGGTTGGCCGCCATGAACGCGGCCGGATGGTGGGTCTTGAAATACGCGGTCTGGTAGGCGACCAGCGCGTAGGCCGCGGCGTGCGACTTGTTGAAGCCGTAGCCGGCGAATTTCTCCATCAGGTCAAACAGCTCGTCGGCCCTGGCCTGCTTGAGGCCGTTGTTCGCGGCGCCTGCGCGGAACACGCCGCGCTGCTGCGCCATCTCTTCCGGCTTCTTCTTGCCCATCGCGCGACGCAGCAGGTCGGCGGCGCCGAGGCTGTAGCCGCCGACGATCTGCGCCATCTGCATCACCTGCTCCTGATAGACCATGATGCCGTAGGTTTCGGCGAGCACCGCCTCGACGCGCGGATCCGGGTAGGTCACGCGCTTGCGGCCGTGCTTGCGGTCGATGTATTCCGGAATCAGATCCATCGGGCCGGGGCGATACAGCGCGTTCAAAGCGATCAGATCCTCGAGGCGGTCGGGACGCGCCTGCTTCAGCAGCTCGCGCATGCCGCGCGATTCGAACTGGAAGATCGCAGTGGTGTCGCCGTTCGCGAACATCCTGTAGGTCGCCGCATCGTCGAGCGGGATGTCGTCGAGCTTCAGCGTCGAAGCGGGATCGAGCCGGCGCATGAAGCGCAGCGTCCAGTCGAGGATCGTCAGCGTAGTCAGGCCCAGGAAATCGAACTTGACGAGGCCGACCGCCTCGACATCCTTCATGTCGAATTGCGACACCGCGCCGGCCGCGTCGCCGGCGATGTAGAGCGGACAGAAATCGGTCAGCTTGCCGGGCGCAATCAGCACGCCGCCGGCGTGCATGCCGACGTTGCGCACCAGTCCCTCGAGCTGTTCGCCGAGCGCGAGCAGCTCGCGCACTTCTTCCTCGTTCTGCTCGCGTTCTTTCAGCAGCGGTTCCATCTCGCGCGCCCTGGCCAGCGTGATGTGCTGGCCGGGCTGGAACGGGATCAGCTTCGCGATCTGGTCGCAGAAACCGTAGCCGAGATCGAGCACGCGGCCGACATCGCGCACCACGCCTTTCGCCGCCATCGTGCCGAAGGTCGCGATCTGCGATACCGATTCCGCGCCGTACTTGCGTTTCACGTAGTCGATCACGCGGTCGCGCCCGTCCTGGCAGAAATCGATGTCGAAGTCCGGCATCGACACGCGCTCGGGATTCAGAAAGCGCTCGAACAGCAGACCGTAGTGCAGCGGATCGAGTTCGGTAATGCCGAGCGCATAGGCAACCAGCGAACCGGCACCCGAACCGCGCCCCGGGCCGACCGGCACGCCGTTCGATTTCGCCCAGTTGATGAAATCGGCGACGATCAGGAAGTACCCGGCAAAACCCATCTGATTGATGACGCGGATCTCGAACTCCAGTCGTGGGCTGTATCTGTCCTTCCACTGTTTTTCCGCTTCGTCTCCCTGCGGATAAAGGACTTGGAGTCTTCTGCCCAACCCTTCCTGAGCGCAGTGCCGCAAATACATCTCGCGATCCATTCCCTCGGGAACGGGGAACTCCGGCAACTGAGGCTTGCCGAGTTCCAGTGTCAGATTGCAGCGCTTTGCGATTTCGACCGCGTTCGCCAGCGCCGAAGGAATATCGGCAAACAACTCCCGCATCCCGGACTGGCTTTTGAAATACTGCTCGGGAGCAAAGCGCCGCGGCCGCCGCGTATCGGCCAGCGTATAGCCTTCGGCGATGCAGACGCGCGCTTCATGCGCATTGAAATCGCCCGGCTTCACGAACTGCACCGGATGGGTCGCCACCACCGGCAGTCCGAGTTCGGATGCCAGCGACAGCGTGTGCCGCACACAGGACTCCAGCTGCGCGCCGTCGGACGCCTGCGGCAGCCGCTGCAGTTCGAGGTAATAGCGCTGCGGAAACACCTGCGACCAGGCGCGCGCCAGTTCCGCGGCGTGAACGGCATTGCCGGCGAGCAGCGCGGCGCCGACGTCGCCCAGATGCGCGCCCGACAATGCGATCAGTCCCTGCGCGCTGGAGGCATCGAACCATTCGCGCCTGAGTTCGGCGCGGCCGCGGTACTGATTTTCGCGGTAGGCGCGCGTCAGCAGCTCGCACAGATTGCGGTAGCCGGCGCGCGTCTGGCACAGCAGCAACAGCCGGTGCGGCTGGTCGCGCGCGGAGGCATTTTCGATCCAGACATCACAGCCGACGATCGGCTTGACGCCGCGCTGGCGCGCCGCCTGATAAAACTTGACGAGGCCGAATACGTTGCCGAGATCGGTCAGCGCCAGCGCCGGCATGTCGTCGGCCGCGGCCGCGGCGACCGCGTCATCGAGACGCACAATGCCATCCGTCACCGAATATTCGCTGTGCAGGCGCAGGTGAACGAACGGCAGCTCGGACATGAGGTTATTTTATCGCTTTCACCCGCGGCCAAGGCGATGCGCGCGCGCAGCGGAACAATTAGAGCCCACAACATAATGAAACGTGTGATGCGCTGGCACGATTTTGGCCGAGCGCGCGAAGCAAGACGCGCCGCTTGGCCATTCCAAGCCAGTGGCTTGCGATAAAGCGATCGGCCAAAATCGCGGCCAGCCCGGCGGGTTGCCGTCCCAGCGGGCGGCTGCGGCGTTGCGCTCCTTGGCTTCGTAGGCCGGCTACGACCGGCGTCGCGCGCCTGGCATCCGCCGCGTTGGGACAGGCAATGCACACCCATTTCATTATGTTGTGGACTCTTAGTCTTGACAATCCGCGGCTTAAACTTCAGATTGAGCGGCATGAAGATTTTCTGTGCGCTTTTGCTGTCGCTGATGGCGTTGCCGGCGCTCGCGCAGCAGCCGGTTTACCGCTCGGTGATGCCGGATGGCCGCATCATCTATGGCGACAAGCCGGCGCCCGGCGCAGCCAAGTCCGAACAGGTGCAGCTGCCGCCATTGAACACGATAGCTCCGCCAGAGAACGGCGGCGAACAGGCCGCGCCGCCCGCGCCGCAGCCGACCGACGAAGCCGACGCCGAAATCGCGAATGCCCGGCAGGCGCTGCAGCAGGCAAAGGCGGCGCTCGACGCCGGCCGCGAACCGCAGCCGGAGGAGCGCATCGGCAAAGTCGGCGGCGGCACCCGCCTGACCGACGCCTATTTCGAGCGCATCCGCGGCCTGGAGAATGCCGTCACCGCCGCGCAGCAACGGCTCGACGCCGCGCTCGCGGCGCGCAACACGCTGCGCTAGCCCCGCTCTTCCCCGGCTTTCCGTTCAGTAAACGCGCGACACGCGGTAGCCGCGGCGCTGCAGCAGTTCGAGAATCCCCCGCTCGCCGTAAAGATGAAGTGCGCCGACCGCGACGAATGCGCCGCCCTGCTGCAGCTGCGGCTGCATGCGCTCGGCCATGCGCAGATTGCGATTGTCGAGCAGTTGCTGTTCAAAGCGCTGGTTGGCGTCCGCCACATCGGCGCTGTCGCCGACCGCACCCTGGTCGATCCGCCACATCTGCGCCAGATCGCGCGCCAGATAGGCCTGCACCAGTTGCTCGGTCTGCTGCGCGATGTTCTGGTAGTTGTCGAGCGCGTCCTTCAGCAGCGTCAATTGGTCCGCGTCGGACATGTCGGCGAAAACGGCGATCTGCTCGTCGGCGGATTCGAGCTGGTAGACCGGTTTGTGCTGTTCCTGCGCCATCTGATAAAGCCTGAAATCGAGCACTTCCATCGAGTCCTGCGGCGGCACTTCGAGCAGCAGCGTCACCGCCCACGGCCGGAACGCGGGAAGCAGCGCCTCGGGTACGCCGTGCTGCTCCATGACCGGCACGATCCGGCGGTACAGTTCAGGGCCGGTCGCATCAGGCAGCGTACGCCCGTCGTCATAGACCATGCGCGAGCTCAGCGCCAGCAGATTGGCGCTGTCGAGCGATACCTCCATCGTGAAGGTCCGCGCGCCGTCGAAACTGCGGCGCACCGGATCCGGCAGCGTCGTCACGCGGCTGTCGTCGATATGGATGGTGCCGAACAGATAGCTCGGCGTAACGCTGCCCTTCTCGATGCGCCACAGCAACCCCTGCGTGAAGTCGCCGTCCTGCGCCACAGCCGCCGCGCTGCAGACAAGCAGCAATGCAACGCTGAACCGCTGGATTGATCTTCCCAATGTTCGTCTGATGTCCGTCATGCACGACCTGTGGCTGGATTTGCGAAGCGCGATCAGCATAGCGCGGAAACACCCACCGCGCCATCAGCGCCGACGCGCATGTGCTAAATTGCGCGGATGTCGGTCATCCGCATCGACCATATCAACATCACCGTCGGACCGGAGAAAATCGGGATGATTCGCGATTTCTACCTGCGCGCGCTCGACCTGCGTGAAGGCCCGCGCCCGGCGTTCCCGTTCCCCGGCTGCTGGCTTTACGCGGGGGAACAGGCGATCGTGCATATCGCCGGTAAAACTCCGGCCAGCGATGCGGCGGACACCGGAAAACTGAACCACGTCGCGCTCGCCTGCGACGATATCGCGGCGATGACGGCACGGTTCGAACAGCAACGCATTCCCTATCGCGTGCGCGATGTGCCAGGGCAGCGCCTGCGCCAGATTTTCATCACCGATCCCGCCGGCGTCGTGCTTGAGCTCAATTTCACGGTCGGCAGCGTCTGATTCGCAACTATCCGCAGCAGCGGAAAAGCGACGCCCCGCTGTGCTATACTCGCGCGCTTTTTGCACCTGCCCCATTCCATGCGCCCGATCCGCAATATAGCGATCATCGCCCACGTCGACCACGGCAAGACCACGCTGGTCGACAAGCTGCTGCGCCAGTCCGGCACCTTCGCCGCGCACCAGCAGGTCGAGGAACGCGTGATGGACAGCAATGATCTCGAAAAAGAGCGCGGCATCACGATCCTCGCCAAGAACTGTGCGGTCGAATGGCAGGGCACGCATATCAACATCGTCGATACGCCCGGTCACGCCGATTTCGGCGGCGAGGTCGAACGCGTGCTGTCGATGGTCGACGGCGTGCTGCTGCTGGTCGATGCGGTCGAAGGCCCGATGCCGCAGACGCGCTTCGTCACGCGCAAGGCGCTCGCGCAGGGACTGAAACCGATCGTCGTCGTCAACAAGGTCGACCGCCCCGGCGCGCGCCCGGACTGGGTGATCAACCACACGTTCGACCTGTTCGACAAGCTCGGCGCAACCGAGGAACAACTCGATTTCCCGATCGTCTACGCTTCCGCGCTGCAAGGCTGGGCCAGCACCGACCTCAACCAGAAGAGTGACAGCATGGCGCCGCTGTTCGAGGCGATCCTCAAATATGTGCCGGTGCGCGCCGACGATCCCGACGGCCCGCTGCAGTTGCAGATCTGTTCGCTCGACTATTCGAGCTACGTCGGCCGCATCGGCATCGGCCGCGTCAACCGCGGCCGCATCCGTCCCGGCCAGAACGTCGTGGTGCTGAACGGCCCCGGCAGCACGCCTGTCAACGCCAAAATCAACCAGGTACTGGTGTTCAAGGGGCTGGAACGCACGCTCGCCGACGAAGCGCAGGCCGGCGACATCGTATTGATCAACGGCATCGAGGAAGTCGGCATCGGCGTCACGATCGCCGATCCGGCGCAGCCGGAAGCGCTGCCGCTGCTGAAGGTCGACGAGCCGACGCTGACGATGAATTTCCAGGTCAACACCTCGCCGTTCGCCGGCCGCGAAGGCAAGTTCGTGACCAGCCGCCAGTTGCGCGAACGCCTGCAGCGCGAAATCATGAGCAACGTCGCGCTGCGCGTCGTCGACACTGCCGATGCTGATATCTTCGAGGTGTCGGGGCGCGGCGAGCTGCACCTGACGATCCTGCTCGAAAACATGCGGCGCGAAGGCTACGAGCTCGCGGTGTCGCGGCCGCGCGTCGTGCTGAAAGAGATCAACGGCGAAAAACAGGAGCCGTACGAACTGCTGACGGTGGACGTTGAAGAACAGCATCAGGGCACAGTGATGGAAGCGCTCGGCAGCCGCCGCGGCGATCTGCAGGACATGCAGCCCGACGGCAAGGGCCGCGTGCGGCTCGACTATCGGATTCCGGCGCGCGGGTTGATCGGCTTCCAGTCCGACTTCCTGACCATGACGCGCGGCACCGGCATCATGAGCCACGTGTTCGACGACTACGGTCCGCTCAAGCCCGATATCGCCGAACGCCGCAACGGCGTGCTGATCTCGGCCGAACAGGGCGAGGCGGTCGCCTATGCGCTGTGGAAGCTGCAGGAGCGCGGCCGCATGTTCGTGTCGCCCGGCGAGCCGCTTTACGAAGGCATGGTGATCGGCATCCACTCGCGCGACAACGACCTCGTCGTCAACCCGGTCAAGACCAAGCAGCTGACCAACATCCGCGCCGCCGGCAAGGACGAAGCGATCATGCTGACGCCGCCGATCAAGCTGACGCTCGAATCAGCGGTCGAATTCATCGCCGACGACGAACTGGTCGAAGTCACGCCGAAATCGATCCGCATCCGCAAGCGCTTCCTCCAGGAGAATGACAGGAAACGCGCGCAGAGGGCGGAGCAAGTTTCAGCCGCGTAGCGGCTGAATGCGCCCCCGGCGCGCGCGAGGGCGCCGTATTCTTGCCGCAACCTTCATCTACCATCACCGCAGGCGCCGCGCAGAGGGCAGAGCAGGTGCCGGCAGCATAGTTGCGGGCAACTCCAGCGCGCGTGCAGGGTGCGCTACCGCCTCGTCGTCGCCAATGATTTTAAATAATGGTTCTAAAAAATAAGGTGCCGCGGCGTATCCGGACCTGAAGCATGGACTGACATTTCAGATCGCGGATTTTATTTGGATGGAGGCAGCGGTTCAGGTGCCCTCTCTTTGTCCTGACCCTCAGTTTTTTTCTGTTTGTGATGTTCGTGTTTTACCGCGGGATGCTGCTGCCCCTTCTTTGATATTTCGGCCGAAGGTGGTGTTGCAGGATGAGGTTCGGGCGGCATTTGCATAACGCGAAGTTCGGAAGGAGTTTGTCCAGCAGGCTGCGCATTCACCTGCATCGTTATAAATTGGAGAGCACATCCGATCGCTCCCAAGATGATCGTTTGCATTTTCATTTGGCGTCTCCTGTCCTGACAGTTCTGAAATCGTAGAAGCTTGAAGTGCGCCATCCAATTTCATCGCCGCCTTTGGATACCTTGTCGTTGCGAAGATAACTGTAAACCCGTACCACCTTCACACTGGAGGGCACGGCAAATTCAACTATGAGAAAGTCCGTTTCGTCGGGCTCGACACTCATTTCTGGATTGGCCTCTCTTTGCGCTATCAGCGGCCAAGCAAAGCTATCGGCATCACGATCGCTTTCCCTCAATGCGGTTTTGATCTGATCCGAAACGCAATTTTTGGGATCGATGTGTTCGCAGGAGGCTAGCGGAAGAATTTTCTGAATGTAAATCTGCGATTTGTCTATTACAAGTCTGGAACTGCCGGTATTGGACAGATCAATTTCCACTCTCAGCAAGTTTACTTCAGGGGATAGCCCTACGTGCGATATTTTCTGCTCCATTTTTGCGTGCGGGAAATTCTGCCTTTCCTTGACGAAAAGGTCATAAGTCCAGAAACCACCAACTATGATCGCAATACTGGTAATGATTGATTCAATTTGCTTTATTGCGCTTTTATCCAACAACACAAAATCTCTCGTGAACGGCAGGCTGATCCAAACAAATGACCGACCCGCCTTATCAGCTAAAAGCGGTGGTTATATTGCACGCTCACCACATCGGCTTCGTTATTGAATGTTCCGACCAGCACACCAGGCACGCCGGTAACACTGTCATTGATGCTGGCATCGTTTATGAACTCGTGCCCGTACCCGAAATCCAAACTGTTGTGATCATCAGGAGTAATTGAATAGCGGCCGCCCACCGCCACAAAAATCCGCTGCTGATCCGGCAAACGTGGCGTGCGCGTGATGTCATTCGAAACCGCCGGATCATAAAACGCGCCAAAGCGTATCTTGAATTTATCGCTCAGCTTGTAATTGGCGCCCAATGCGAACATCACGGTATCCCTCCAGTCGAACGGAAGCTGGGCAACAATGGATCCGGTCGGACCAAGCGCAGAAGGCGATGTACGCAAAACAGTAAGCGTCTGCAAGCGGCTCCAGTGCGTCCAGGTCGCGCTTGCCATCACGTCCCAGCGATCGGAAACGGAGGAAAAAAAGTGTACCGACGCATTTTCCGGAACAGTAAGGTCAGCATGCGCGCCGCTATTCAACAATCCCCCGCCGCCACTGAAACTCGCGGTGCCCTGCAAATCGTAGCGAATCTGAGAGCGGTAGGCGAATCCGAAGCGAGTGCTTTGGGATACATTCAGCATCGCGCCCAGGTTGTATCCCCACCCGGTATCGTGCGCATCGAGTTGCGCGATGCCAGCGAGAGGGCCGGCATAATTGGTCAGCGTGGTGCTGAAATATTGATAGTCCACGCCGGCGCCCAGCGAAATGGCATCATTGACCTTGTATGCGATCGACGGATTGATGTTATAGGATTTGGCCTCGCTTTTGAGTGCCACGAACTGCCCACGCCAGCCATCGTCGTATTCGGTCTTCAGGCCGAACGGCACATTCACTGCCAATCCGAGCCTGAGGTTATCGCTTACCGCCGTCGAAATATACCCTTGGGGTACCAGGGCAGTTGTCCCGCCATTACCACCCTCGCCGGTTCCAGGCAGTGCGAATGCGCCGGTCGACCCAGCGTTTTGAAATTTGTACGAGGTGTCGATGACATTGGCCACCAACGATACCGAAGTGCCGGGAAGCATCGTCATACCCGCCGGGTTGTACCAGATAACGCTCGCATCCTCTGCCGCCGCGCCAGCGCCGGCAAACGCATTACCCGTTCCGCCGCCACTTTGCGAGTTAATGGCAAAACCGCCGGCTTCAGCGGTTGGAGACGCGCCGACGCCAAACAGACCAATTACAATGATTAAAATCGGTGCGGTCGGCAGCCTGAAAATTTGACGAGGATCAAATGTCTGCATGTTATTCACTCCCATGACGAATAAATTCTCTGGTTACAGACGATATGCTAAATCACTTTCTAATAACCTAAAATAGCATCGAAGTCTCAGATAGCTATTACTTACGGCCTAGAGCCATGGATGTAATGCGTTCAGCTGCGGTCATATTTACACTCACAGGCATCTGAAAATGCATGGGAACCAGGACATTCCGCGATGGGTGCAAATCTTCCCTGGCAGATCGTTCGCACCGCTCGTTTCCGCCCGAGGAAATGGATGAACGCGTCGACAATCGAGCAAAAATCGGAGCAAGAGGTTGAGCCTGCGCCGGAGATAGGCCGGCCCGCGGTTCTCCGCGAGTCCCTGAGGGTGCGTTTTCTTCAGGTAAAACGCGGCTTCGCGGCAATGGTTATCATGTCTCTCATTCTGGGCACGCTGCTGTGGCCGGCCTGTCCCGACGCGCGGCTGATCGCATGGTTGGTTATCAGTTGTGCAGCCTCCGCGAATACCACGCTCTATGGCAGACGCAATGAGAAACTGCTGGATACCGCGTCCGATGAAACTGTTGCCCGCTTGAATGCCCGTTTGCAGCTTCAAAATGTGATTAACGGACTGACTGTAGGCTCGGGCGTCTGGTGGGTGGCGGCAGTCAGTCATTACGAAACCCAGCTGCTGATAACCGCCATCCTCTGCTTTCATGCGGTCGCCTCTCTGGCCACCTTGAGCACGGATACGAGAACCTATCTGATGAACATGGTGCCCAATCTTAGTCAATTGTTCATCTACTGGGCCATGGCCGGGGGCACTGGTTTCAGCATTGCAGTATCGGTAATTTGCGTGATGTTCTTCCTGTCCATTTTCGCGCGGCAGAATTCGAGGGTATTTGCCGAAAGCGTCCGCATCCGGCTTGAAAACATCGAGCTGCTTGCCGCGCTTTCCAGGGAAAAAAGAGAGGTGGAACGCGCACTGAGCGTTGCCGAAGAAGCGAACCTGGCCAAATCACGCTTCCTTGCGTCAGCCAGTCATGATCTGCGCCAGCCGCTGCACGCGCTCGGCCTGTGGGCTGACCTGCTGCGGGAAAGCCTGACCTCCCCCGCTGCGATCGAGCGCGCCGACAAAATGCTGCTTTCCGTCGAATCGCTCGACAGAATGTTTTCCGGCCTGCTCGATCTGTCACGTTTCGATTCGGGCAATATCAAGGCGGACTGGAAGAGAGTTTCTCTACAAAATATACTCACGGAGATCGACAATGATTACCACGGAGAAGCGCTGATAAAAGACATCGAATTGAAAATAAGCAACACCAGCGCCTGGGTATTTACCGATCCCCTGTGGTTGAAAAGAATCCTGCGCAATCTGGTAGCCAACGCGGTCAAATATACGGAGCATGGGTCCGTCACAGTGACTTGCGAAGAAAGCGACAACAGCGTGCGGGTCACTGTGCGCGATACCGGCATCGGCATCAAACGCGAAGAGCTCGACCGCATCTTCGAAGAGTACTATCAACTGCACAATCCCGCGCGCGACCGCACGCTCGGCGTCGGGCTGGGTCTTGCCATCGTCAAACGCGCGTGCAACCTGCTTGGGCATCCGATTGAAGTGCAGTCCGAACCGGGAATCGGCAGCGACTTCACGGTGACCATCCCCAAATGCAAATCCGGCGCAAATACCGAGGGGGCCGCCATGCCGGCCCCGGATGAAAATGAAGCGCTTAGGAATCTGGTGGTCATAGTCGTGGAAGACGACAAACAGGTCACCGAACCGATGCGCGAAATGCTGCTGGAGTGGAAATGCATCCCGGTGATCTGTGAAAATGCGGAAGAAGCGATGCATCTGCTTTCATCGCAACAACTCGCTCCGCAAATCATTATTTCGGATTATCGTTTGCGCGATGCGCTGACCGGCGACATCGTCGTCAGAAAGCTGCGCCGCCGCTACGGCCCCCTGCCTGCGGCCATCATCACCGGCGAAGTCAATATCGCTGAACTGCCGAGCCGCGGAAATTCCGAATGGCTGATAGTGCAGAAACCTCTGTCACGCGGCCAGATCAAGCAACTGCTGCTTGAATTGAATCAATTGTCTCTCACGCAAAAGTCATAGCTCCCATTCAACAACACTGCCGGCAGCTTTGAACGGGCCGCCCACTGGCTGGGCGAGCGGAAGATCCTTCCCATCCGGCCCACAGGCACGCACAGCTATCGACCACTGTGACCCGGGTTGTCTTGTCGCGTCCACACGCAGGAAATGCGAATAGGCGGTTGTCAGCAAGTACGCCTTCGCTGTTATCTGTGCTTTGCTCGTGCCGTGCGGCAGTAAAGTGCTGTGTTTCGGCGCCCAGTCATAATCGTCCGGCTTTTCATTGGCAAACGGCAGCGGCGCATAAAAACCGGAGGCGATGATCTGATAGGCATTCACACTATTGCCAGCGTGGGATAGTGTCAGCTGCGCCAGTACCGAAATGTGATAGTCGCCAGAAATAAAGACGACATTCTGAATCCCGTTGTCAACGATGTATTCAACCAAATTCTGCCAAGTGGCGGGGAATCCCGCCCAACCGTCGCTGTAGCGCCATAGAGTCGGGTTATCCATCAGCGTGCGGGGAGCCGGCGCCAGCACACAGCCCGAAACAATGAATTTAGGCATATCCGACGGCAATTCTTTTAGCCAAGATTGCAAGTCCTGCCTTTGCCGATCGCAAACGAGTCGTGCATCCTGCGCCCCGATGTGCGCGTAGCGCACCGTGCGCTCGGTCCGGGTGTCCATTACAAAGAACGGCAATCCGCCGCTTGAAAATTTGTACCAAAGACCGTTGTCGGTCGAAGAGCTTGTGGGGTGCCGCCAAATCTGTAGTTTCTCTACATCATTCGCCGTTGCAGACGTGGCGCCAGGGACGGGAACGTTGCCTGGATTGCCCGGACTCATGCACCACTGATAGGCCTTTGCGGAAGCCAGCGCGTAATCCACATACGATTCCAGTCCGAGCGCGGTCACAGTGCCCGATAGCGCCAGATCGCGCGGCGAGCCTGCATAGTTGTCCTGAAACTCGTGATCGTCCAGCGCCATATAAGTCGGAACGCTGGCCAGCAACCGGCGCAGGTATTTTCCGCCGAAAGCGTCGCGATAACATGAAGAGAAATGATCCCGCATTTCGCGCGTGTCGAAAATATCGGTGGTGGCGTCGGCGTAGATTTGATCGCCGACCATCAGCACGTGATCAATGCCCTCGCCTGCCTCCGAGTCTTCGACATGCCGCAACACGCCCTGAAAAACACGATCCGAAAGATCGGCCTCAAATGGAGAGCCGGGATAGTGACAGGAGCCGACCACAAACGCCGCGCGCGCGCCATCATCGCGGGCTTGCAAACGCCGGAACCACGGCAAACGCGTCAATGGTATTCTCGCGCCCGTTTCACCGTGCAATTCCGCATCTGGGTCGGCCAGGCTCCTGCTTGCTGATTGCGGCTCGACTCCGGTCAATTCGATCTCCGTTTTCGCCTGATCGGCGAAGCGGATACTTTTAACGCTTTTGCTGACGCCGAAGGTGTCGGGGTCGTCCGGCGGCGAAAGCGCGATGTTGAGATCCTTTGCAAAGTCGGACTCCACTTCGACATCGTAGACCTTGTATATGCCGGGATAATATCTGTCCGGGGGCAGCGGAATATCCCTCGGTGAAGAAACATCCCCCCCAGATTTGCAAACCAATACGCCGGCAACCGTCGCCAGATAGGGTTCCAGCCATAAGCGCAGCACGATGTTGCCAGTGTCGCTTCGCCTGACCCAGCCGATCATGGGCCCGCAAGCCGGCGGCTGCGTAGCTGCTTGCGAAGGAGGGGGGGCGGGCGGCAAGTCGAGGTGCTTGCTGCGCTCGCCACCACTTTCCTTCGCATCCTTGGCTTTTCTGGCAATCTCGAAGAATTCATCGATACGCGGATAAACATCCTTCTTCGCGTTTTTCCCGAACAGGAAATCCATGTGCCCGTAGTGCTTCGCTTCGAACCAATAGACCCCGCGCTCTCCACGCTGCCCTGCCCATCCCGACAGACCGCGCAAATGATCGAGACGGTGCGCGGACTGGCGTGCGCTGCGCGGATCGAAAACCTTGTTGTCGCTACCGTGCGCAAACAGCGTCGGGAACGACCAGAACAGATCGAAATTGTCGGCGCGCACATAATCGTTCCTGCCGTCCCGCTTGGTAAGCCGCTGCTGTTGCAGAATGAAATAAATCTGTCGATAAGCCTCCAGATTGCCGATGCCGACCAGTGTCGCCAATGCCCGATGTGTTTCGTCGGTAAGGTGCTCGTGTTTCCATTCATAACCGTAAAGCAAGGTCATGCGGCTGCAAATCTGCCTTCCCATGCGCTGAGGGTCTGTCTCCCAGCGGTGGCGCGCCGCTTCGCACAACGGTCGCCACGGCACCGAACCGGCGATCCGGTCGAACATCATCTCCCTGGCGGTTACCTGGACGGCCTGCGACGGCACCACATCGAAAAAACGCTGGCTGATGGCGTTCTTGACGAAGGCGGCGACGTTATTGCGCAGATGATTGGTCACCGACGGCACCAGCCATGGATGAACCGCGTGCAGGACCAGGGACCTGATCATCGATTCCTTCTCACCGGCCTGGCAATAACCGCTGAGCACCGCCATCGCGGTTGCGCCAGCGCCGATGCAATGCGCAAACACCTGCACCGGCTGGTCGCCGGTCGCCTTGTATATGTACTGAATCGCTTTTCCGATATCCGCGCGTGCGGTTTGATCCATGTCCCAGGGATTCTCCGCAAGCCACCTGCCGGATGTTTCATCCGGCAATGCGATACTCAAACGATGGTCAAGCAGCCATACGTCGTAACCCTGGCGGCAAAAGTATCTGGCAAGATTGGTTTTCACGGTATCGGTTGCAAATACCATGCTGCTATGCGCAAGGCCGTGCACGAACAACAGACTGCCTTTGTCGGCGCCCGGCCGCCTGTAATGCGCCAGCCGGATTTCGATGGTCGGCGCCGGCGCGGGCGGAAATTTGCGAACGGTCAGGGTGACGAATTCCGGCGTAATGACATCGCCTCTTGCCTCGACCGGACCAGGGTCGCGCGGGTTGGCGGTCCCCTGTTCGGGGTTCGGAACGGGCAAAATCGGTTGTTTGGGATAATCGGGAGCGCCGAAGCTCCAGAAGTGCGTCTGAAACAGGGTGCGCAGCGTCATCATGCCGGCGCTGATCATCGTCGCGACCGTAACAGGTTCGTTTGGCGATTTGATCACTTGCAGCGGAGAACGCTGCGACAGCCGGACCAGATCAACGCGTAATACGCCCGTGACGCGATTCCTTCCGTCGCTCAATTCGATCGGCAGATCGACGAGCGCGTTCCACGGGTTATGCCAAGGCACACGCAGCAGCAGCAGATCCTTCAGCGTCGCCCATGGAGACCGGCTTGCCAGATCAGTCCAGATCGCCCGCCAGTCCCGCCACGGCGCGCGCAGGCCCGCCGCATAGGCAAGATACTTGGTGCCTTCCATTTTCAGAGTTTTGCCGTGCGCTGTTTTGAACTCCACGCAATAGTGCAGGCGCCGCCAGTTACCGTGGTTGAGCGCAACACGCCAGAATTGTTTCACCTCTTCACAACGCGATTCCTTCGACGGACTGAAAAGTTGCCGGACAAGATCTTCGGTGCGCCTGACAAAAAACTTGCAGACTGCCAGCGCCGCGCGCCAGCGGCACTGCAAGCCCGGCCGATCGAGCGCCAATAACCGCACATTACCGTTGCCTTCAGCCAGGGATTGCAATTGCAGATCGTCAATGGTATCCATCTCGGCTGGCGCCAAGTTCCGGAACAGTTTGGCGGTAGCACGCAGTTTATTGTTGGGGTCGCGCAACCAAGCGACTATGTCGGGTATATCAATCTTGATCGAAACCACCAGCCGGTTGTTCATAGCCAGCTTCGCTACATCCCCGGCATTCTGACTCAAGCGATCCGCCAGCCACTTGGGAACGGTGTCGACCGAAAGCTGCCCGACCAAACATTCATTGAACTCGGCATGGACCTGATGTGCCGGCGCAGGATCGGGATCTTTTTGATTGTCGGCGATCGTGCAATCAATCGCTTCGATGATTTCGGAATTGGCCCGCCCGAGACCGGGACAGGAACCGGGTGCAACATCTGTCCCGCCGGACGGGGTCTCCGGTTTTCTCAAATATCCATCGACGTGTTCGGCATTCAAATAGGCAAGCGCGGAGATCGTCAATAATGGATTGACACCGAGCGCACGCGGAATCACCGCGCCATCCATCACGTACAATCCCTTGTAAACCAGCTTCTCTGCGATATCCTTCGCCAATACTTTGAAAGTCGTGGTGGCTTGGGAAAAGTCCAGCTTTGCGGCATTACCGTTGAACACGCGCCCATGGCCATCCACCACACCGGTATTGGGATTCTCCCCCATCACGCAACCGCCCAACGGATGAACCGACAGCAACTGGCCTTGGGGCGGCGGCACATTGGTCAATGCGCTCAACTTGTCCGGCATGAATTTCCACAACGGATTGGGCAAATAGTGCCCGCCGTCAAAACCCTTTTCCCGCTCGGCCGTTTCCAGCATGCGATCGACGTCACTGAATACTGATTTCTCATCACGTGTGGCCGCCGATGCACCAGGGAGGATATGAAGCGTGGCTTGATCATGGTCGCCCGTCGCGACATTCTCAGTATGGCCAAGCTTGACTTTCCATTGAGCCTCATCGTCGCCCATGATCAGCAGCATCTGGCTGTGTCGCAGCGCCCCAGGGTGCACCGCCAGCGGGTCCGCCGTGGGCTTACCGTCGAACCAAGCCGGCAAGCCGTCCTTAACGTAGCGGCGTGGCAGCGCGGCAGTCGTTATGATCTCGCCGAATATCTGTGCAAGCGCTTCAGGAACGGCGCTGTCTTCGACCGTAACCTGTCGATGACGCTGGGCTGCCGGGTCCGCATTATCGGGTGTTTTCTTGAAGTACCCGGTAATCGTGGGACCGATGCCGCGATTGCTGCGCGGTTCCGTGACCTTGTCGAATTCCGCATGGGCCACGGCATTAACTTCTTCTTTTTGTGCGTAACCGAAAGCCAGCGTGTCGCCATTTCCGGAAAGCCGCTCGCCCAATTGATCCGAAAATCGCACCCCACCGCCAAGCTCTGCGCCGCGCGCCTGTGAGCGCAGCAATATTTCGGTGCTGCCGAGCGTGCCGGCCGCAAGGATCACGACCCGGGCATGCAGCGTAAATACATCCTGCTGGAAGACACCCTTGCATGCCTCGGTAACCCGGAACCGCACCCGCCATCCTTGCGAACCGTCGTTGTTCTCACAATCCACCGGCTCGACGCTCAACACCGAGACGCCGGTATAAAGTTCGGCGCCGCGGCTTTTGGCGAGCGGCAGCGCGTTCATCGCGAGCGTATTCTTTGCTCCTGTATTGCAACCGGTCACACAATTGGCGCAGCCGATACACGCGCTTTGCGTGATGCCGACGGCGTTAGGGCCGGTAGTCTGCGTGACGGTCAGCGGTGCGGGACAACATTCCCCTTCCTTCCCCAGGCTTTTCGCCACCTTCTTCAGCGCGGCATATTTGGGATATTTTTCAGTCTTGGCATCGTTTACGCCAAGCAGCTTCCTGACTTCCTGACAGCATTGAAGCAGCCTCTCTTTTTGCTTACGAACTTTCTCCGGCCAGCGGGGGTCTTTAAAAATATCCGGATCGGGCTCCAGCGCAACGTTGGCGTTGATCAGCGAGGTGCCCCCCAAGCCGTTGCCGACCAGGAAATTGATCGTGTCGCCGATCCGGAAATCGAACAGCGCTCCGGCATAGCCAATCGGAACGTCATGACCGGGATGCAATAACCGGACATGGCCCGGCAGATCCCCCAGGGATTCGGGAAAATCGCCGGGCATGTACTCGTTGCCACGTTCGAAGACCCAGACTTTCCGGCCTTCCTTGGCCAATCGCATTGCGGCAATGGACCCGCCATAGCCGGAACCGACGATCAATACGTCGCATTTTTCGCTGAAATCATCGCAAGATCGGTCGGCAATCAGCGTTTCAATCGGTTCAGACAGCAAACAGCTCATTATTCCCCCCTTCTGGGCGGGCGCCTTCGCGCCGGCGCAATTCGTGGTTAACCCTTGTCGTTATGCCCGCTTCATACTAACAATGCCGTCGGTTGACTACCTATAGAACGCACGGCATCTTGACAGAACCTGATGGATGCCTGATGCTGTTGAATTGGGTACGGCGCGATTGTTACAAACCCACCCTAGAAGGGGTGCGCAATGAAAGTACTGGTCGTTGACGATCATGTCCTGATAAGAGAAGCGCTAAAGCAATTACTTCAGGAAATATGCCCCAAGCTTGCCGTCCTGGAAGCGGCGGATTGCGCAAATGCGATACGCATCATCAATCAAAATTCCGACCTTGAACTGATTCTGCTCGACTTGCAGTTGCCCGATAAAAGCGGTTTTGCCGCACTATCGGAATGCCGCAGCCTGCTTCCAAGCGTCCCCGTTGTCGTGCTTTCCGCATCCGAAGATCGCCAGGACGTCATGCGTGCGCTGGATGGTGGCGCCATGGGCTTCATTCCGAAGTCCCATGACGGGAAAATCATGCTCAACGCGTTACGCATGGTGCTCGGCGGCGGGGTTTATCTGCCGGCGGATATCGTGAATCAGACCACCGATAACTCCCGGACCAACGCAATCACCGCACAGCATCAGGGAAATGGCCCGGTCAGTCCCGCAGAAATCGGGCTGACCGGACGTCAGGCAGATGTGCTGGCTTTGCTGATTCAGGGCAAGCCCAACAAGCTGATCTGCCGGGAACTGGGACTGGCGGAAGGCACTGTGAAAATTCACGTGACCGCCATCCTGCGGGCACTCGGCGTCACGAACCGTACCCAGGCAGTAATCGCAGTGGGGCGGCTCGGTATCAAATTCGACCTGCACCGCAAACACGTTTAGTAGCACGGATTTCCTCCGCCGATCAGACCGGGAGAGTGTGAAACGCCACTCGCTCATTCTTGGGGCGGGCTTGGGTCGCACGAACCCCTGGGTCAGCAGGCCCAAATTTCGGGCGATTGTGCGAATACTCCATATCACGCCACATAAAAAGAGCCGGCGCCCGGACTGCGGCGCCGGCGGAGGGGGGCGGATCTCCCTACGAGCAAGAAACCTGCAAGCCATCGATATCAAGTGACTGGTGCGTGCCGAGCGAGTGTTTCCTGATTTGCATTCTCTTGCCTGGACATTCGCGCTCGAATTCTGCAACCGCGGCCCAAGCGCTTGTCTTGCGGAAGGCCTTTAACGCTCACGCGAGGTAGATCGTAAAGCCCCACGCCGCCATGACCAGTGCAGCCAGTGTGCCGGTCAGCACGCTCAGAATGCCAAATACCACGATGGCGGATGGTTTGATGACAGTTTCGATCTCGGATTTCATCGGTCGCTCCTTACAAAAAGGGCCAATACAACCCGGGCAGCGCTGCTTTTCCGCCCGTGCCGATATGCTCGGCTTTCCGGAGTGTGTGCTCAATACAACTGACGGTCAGTCTGGTTAGCGCTTTAGTACTAGACCGTTCGATGTGCGGACGCACGGAGCACCCCCCGACATGGCCCGCAAACCGGGATGAACGCCCGGCGCCCTGGATTACCGGGGCGCCGGGTTGTGCGTATGGCAGAGTTCATGCAAGGTAAACCGCAAAGGACCATCCCGCCATGACCAGTGCGGCTATCACACCCGTTCCAATACATGTGATGCCAAGTACCTGAAAGGAAGACGATGTGTCGCTGGCATTGATTTGGGGTTCCATAAGCCTCTCCTTAGCAAAGGTTGAATTACAGCCGGAGTAGCAATGCTTCTTGCTCCGTGCCGGACATGTTCAGCCTTCCGAGGCCCTCGCTCAATACAACCGACGGTCAATTCGGCTAGTGTCTTGGTACTATGCCATTCAGATGGTACGAGGAAATACCGCGGTGCGGTCTCCCGGCGAACGGGCGCGGCGCTTGATATTTTAGATATATCTAATATAATAAACAGATGGCGGCCCATAACCTGGCGAAAGACATGAAGCGCAACGCCGCGGAGGCGGCCGCGTTGCTGAAAACGCTCGGCAATCCGAGGCGGTTGATGATTCTGTGCCATATCGCGAAGGAGCAGCGGTGCGTCGGCGATCTGGCGGAACTGGTCGGCCTGTCGCAATCTGCGCTGTCGCAGCACCTGGCCCGGCTCAAGGCCGAAGGTATCGTCGAAACCGAGCGCGCCGGGCAGATCATCTACTACGCGGTGAAGGACCACAGGGCGAAAAAGATTCTGGACACGCTGTACGGGCTGTACTGCAAAACGTAGATATATTTTTATCTTATATATTAGATTTCACTAATGTAAAGGAACGCCATGATCCATAGTATCGATCCCCTCCGTCTCAAGCAGTGGCTGGAGCGCGGCGAAGCCGTGCTGATCGACGTCCGCGAGCCGGCCGAATACCGCGCCGCGCATATTCCGGCGGCGACACTGCTGCCGCTCGGCCAGGTCGGCCGGACGGCACTGCCCGGGGTTGACGGGAAAAAACTCGTCATGCACTGCAAGGCCGGCAAGCGCGGCCAGGAAGCGTGCGACAAATTGACGCGCGAAAACACCAGCCTCGAGGTCTACAACCTCGAAGGCGGCATCGAAGCCTGGGAGAAGGCCGGCCTGCCGGTGGAAAAATCCGGACGCGTTTTCCTGCCGCTCGACAGGCAGGTCCAGGCAGTTGTCGGCAGCCTGGTGCTGCTCGGCACCCTTCTCGGCTATCTCGCTCATCCTGCTTTTCTGATCATCGCCGGATTTTTCGGCGCCGGGCTTCTGTTCGCTGGACTCACCGGCTTCTGCGGACTCGCGCATGTGCTGGCCAGAATGCCGTGGAACCGATGATGTTGCATATCATCGGCTATCTGCTGGTGCTGCTTATGGGCGGAACGCTCGGGCTGATCGGCGCCGGCGGCTCAATCCTGACAGTGCCGATCCTGATCTACCTGCTGCAAGTGCCGACGATCGCGGCCACCGGCTATTCGCTGGCGATTGTCGGCATCACTGCCGCCGTCGGCGCTCTGCATTACCAGCGACAGTCTCAGACCGATCTGCGCGCCGCACTGCTGTTCGCGCCGGCATCGCTGATCGCGATCTATGTCACGCGCGCGTGGCTGCTGCCCGCGCTGCCGGATTCCTTCGCGTTTGCGGGCATCATGGTCGGCAGGGATGTCCTGATCCTGATGCTGCTCGCTGCGCTGATGTTTGCATCGGCGCGCTTCATGCTCGATCCCGCCGCCTGCGAAAAGGGACCGCTGATGCCGCACCTGACCGGGACACCGCACTTCGCTGCGCTGGCCGCCGGCGGCGCCGGCATCGGATTGTTGACCGGGCTGGTCGGCGCTGGCGGCGGTTTTCTGATCGTGCCGGCGCTGCTCTGCCTGTTCGGATTGACGATGCCGGTAGCGGTCGGCACTTCGCTGCTGTTGATCGCAATCAACGCGCTGACCGGTTTCGGCGGCGATCTGCGCGCGGGGTTTGCCCTCGACTGGCCGCTGCTCGGCGGCCTGCTCGCGCTGACGCTGACCGGGATGGCGCTCGGCGCAACGTTGCACCGCCGCTGCGACGCACGGCAGCTGCGAAGGATATTCGGCTGGCTGACGCTGGCGGTCGCGACAGCGATTACCATCGAGCAAATCATTCCCATTCTGGCAACACGAGACATACGATGAACGTACAACCCTTTTTCGATCCGCACACCGCGACCATCAGCTATGTGGTCGCCGATCCCGCGACGCGCGCCTGCGCGATCATCGATCCGGTGCTCGATTACGACCCGGCGCGGGGACGCACCTCGACGCATTCGGCCGACCGCGTGATCGCCCACGTGCGCGCGCACGATTACCAAGTCGCATGGATTCTCGACACCCACGTCCATGCCGATCATTTGACAGCTGCCGCTTACCTGAAGCAAATACTCGGCGGCATGACCGGCATCGGCGCGAAGGTCACCACTGTACTCCGCCACTGGGTGCCGATTTTCAACACCGTGCACGACACGCCGCTCGACGGCTCGCAGTTCGACCGGCTGTTCGCCGACGGTGAAATCTTCAGAATCGGCGCGCTGGCCGCGACGGTAATCGAGACGCCGGGACACACGCCGGCCTGCATCAGCTATCACATCGGCGACGCGGTATTCGTCGGCGACACGCTGTTCATGCCCGACTACGGTACCGCGCGCACCGACTTTCCAGGCGGCAACGCACATGCAATGTACCGTTCGATCCGGCGCCTGCTCGCGCTACCGGACAGCACGCGCGTGTTTACCTGTCACGACTACCCGCCCGAAGGGCGCGGCCCGGCCTGGGAGAGCACCGTTGCGGAACAGCGCGAAAAGAACATCCTGATCAACGACCAGGTTGCGGAATCGGACTATGTTGCCGAACGCAGTCAGCGCGACCGCGGCAAACCGGCGCCGCAACTGCTGCTGCCCTCGTTGCAGGTCAACCTGCGCGCGGGAGAATTCGGTACGCCGGAAGACAACGGTGTACGTTACATCAGGATTCCAATCAACGCGCTGTAACACCTGCCGGAGGCATATTGCGGCCGCAACGGTTTCGCCGCCAACCCGAAAATAATGGATAATAAAAAACCAACCGGGGTACCGCATTGCTCGACGGAAAAATAAAACCGAGTTCCATCGTCCACTACCTGGATCAGTATGTGATCGGCCAGGACGAGGCGAAGAAGATCCTGGCGGTCGCCGTCTATTCGCACTACCGCAAAATCGAAAAATCCCGGCAGGACGTCGCGCGGATCGCCAAAAGCAACGTGCTGCTGATCGGCCCTTCCGGCACCGGCAAGACGCTGCTTTGTGAAACGCTGTCGCGGGTTCTCGACGTACCGTTCATGACCGCCGACGCCACTTCGCTGGCACAGACCCGCTATGTCAATGAGGAAATCGAAGCCATCCTGCAGCGCCTGCTCGACAGGGCGGGCGGCGATATCGGCCGCGCCCGGCGCGGCATCGTGTTCATCGACGAAATCGACAAGCTGAGGGCGGGCGACGGCCAGCCGCGCGGCGCATCGGGCGAAAGCGTGCAGCACGCGCTGCTGAAGATCATGGAAGGTTCGCCGGTCAAGCTGGAAAGCGCGCAGTATCTCGACACCACCGACATCCTGTTCATCTGCGGCGGCGCGTTCGTCGGTCTCGAGGACATCATGGCGAAAAGCCACAGCTACGGGTTCATTTCCGCCACCGGCGACGACAATCCGGAAATCCTGGAGCGGCTCAACACGCGCGTGAAGCCCACCGACCTGTTCCAGTTCGGCCTGATTCCGGAATTCACCGGCCGGCTGCCGGTCATCGCCCGCTTTCAGGACCTGACCCGCAGCATGCTGACGCGGATCCTGACCGAGCCGAAGGACTCGATCTACAATCAGTTCCGGGAAATCTTCAGCAACGAAGGGGTCGAGTTGAGCGTCGATCCGAAGGTATTCGAGCAGATCGCGGAACTGGCGCTCGAGTACAAGACCGGTGCGCGCAGCCTGCGCGGAATCTTCGAGGAAATGATCACGCCGATCCTCTACGTGATTCCGGACAACCCGGACATCCGCCGGGTCGTCGTCAGCTCGCTGTTCAGCGAACCGTCGTTGATCAGGAACTGACGGCCGTCAGAAACTGAACGTCAGTTGCGCGCTGACGATATCGACGTGATCGCTGTAGGTGCCGATGACCGCGCCCTGCGCGGCGCGCGTCTGGCTGATCGAGGCATCCTTGACGAACAGATGCGCGTAGCCGAAATCGACGGTCGTTGATTTCGACAGCGCGTACTTGCCACCGAGCGCAAGCCAGGTGCGGTTGTTGTCGGGCAACGCGACCAGCCGGTACTGATCGTCCACCGGCGATTGGTCGTAGGCGATGCCCGCCTTCAGCGTAAAGTCTTTGCTGATTTTGTCGTTGACGCCGAGTCCGATGCGGAACGAATCGTCGAACTGGAAGTTGAAGGTATCGAGCGTGGTGCCGGCCGGACCGAACCCTGAAGTTGCGGTGGTGACGATCGGCACGTTCTTGATCGTGCTCCAGCGCGTGTAGGTAAAGTCGCCGAGCAGTTCCCACTCATCATTGAACGCGTGCGTGAATCCGACCGAATAAGTATCGGGAAAGCGGATGCTGGCCGTGACCGGCGGCGCAATGGTACCGACCAGCGGCACGCCGCCGGTCGTCGCGGTGCCGGACAGGTCATAGCCGATCGAAGAACGATAGGAGACGCCGACGCGGGTGGCTGGGCCAAAATTGAACATCGCGCCGACGTTCCATCCCCAGTCGCTGTCGCTGGTGTCGAGATGCGTGCTGCCCGTAAACACAGTGGCGGGCGGCACGAATGCGGTCACCGCCGAACGGTCGAGCGCAAATTTGGCGTGCTGATAGCTGACGCCGGCGCCAACCGTTACCGTATCGTTGATCTTCCACGCGATGCCGGGATTGATGTCATAAGTCTTGAGTTCGGCGGTCTGCGACTGGAAGCGGCCGATGAAGTTTGCGTCATATTCCGTCTTCAGTCCGAACGGCGAAGTGATGCCGAGACCGAGCCAGACGCTGTTGTTGACCTGCCACGACAGATAACCGGTGGGCAGCGCGCTCCAGCTTCCGGCGTCGCTGCCGTCGCCGCCAAGCGGGATCAACCCCGGCGCCGGCGAGCGTGACGCGCCGGAGTCGGTGAACTGGATCGAAGTGCCGATGCCGCTCAGCGCGAACGAAACCTGTGTGCCCGGCAGCTGCGCCATACCGGCCGGGTTGTAGAAAATCGTACTGGCGTTTTCCGCCGCGGCGGCCTGGCCGGCATAGGCGTTGCCGAGCCCGCTCGCGTTCTGCTCCATCAGTTGAAACGAAGAAGCCGCGGCGACGCCGGCCCAGCCCGCCAGCGCGGACATCATGACAATTTTCCTGTAGATATTCCGGATTTTCATTTTTTTGGACCCCCACCCTGATCCCGATCTTGGATAAAAACGCGGCTATGTTACCGGCTCTGCATTTTTTTACAAGGGCGCGTCCTTGCATACTTCGAATCCCGCGTACATTTTTTCGAATTCGGCGCGATAATGTTCCAGCACCTGCGTGCGGCGCAGTTTCAGCGTCGGCGTCAGCAGGCCGCTCTCGATCGTCCACGGTTCGAACGTCGCGGTGACGCGGCGCACGTGACCGTAAATCGGAAATTCCTTCACCTGCGCCGCGATTCGCGTCAGCAGTTCGGCGTGGGCCGCCTTTGCCGTCAGGTCATCGCCCAGATTTTTGGCGCGCGCGGCTTTGCCCCACTGCTCGCGGTCGAGCACCGCGAGCAGCGCGAGGTACGGCTTACCCTCGCCGACCAGCATCACCTGGCTGAACAGCGGATCGCGCAGGATCGCTGCTTCGATGTCGCCCGGCGGGATCTTCTCGCCGTTCGACATGACGAGGATTTCCTTGAGGCGGCCGGTGATATAGACGTGCCCCGCCGCGTCGATCTTCGCGATGTCGCCGGAATTGAACCAGCCATCGCGGTCGATCACCGCGGCGGTCGCGGCGGGATTGTTCCAGTAGCCGAGCATGATGTTCGGCCCGCGGATCAGCAGTGCGCCGCCGGCGTCGAGCCTGACTTCGACGCCGGGAATCGGCAGGCCGATGCTCGCCGGCACGTTGTCGTCGACGTGGTTGGCGCATGCGATCGGACTGGTCTCGGTCAGGCCGTAGCCCTGGATGATGTTGATGCCGAAGCCGATGAAGATGCGCGCGATGCGCGGCGGCAGCGCGGCGCCGCCGCTGAACGCGTGGCGCAACCGGCCACCGAGCCGCGCGCGCACCTTGCGCGCGACCAGCGCGTCGAGCAGCGGCCACAGCAGAAACGAAATCCGCCACGGCGCGCGCCCCTGCCGATGCTCGAAACGCGCGTAGCCGACCTTGACCGCCAACTCGAACAATCGGCGCCGGTACGCCGGCCCCTCTTCGAGCTTGCAGCGGATCGCCGCGTAAACCATCTCGTAGACGCGCGGCACCGACATCAGCGCCGTCGGCCGCACCGTGCGCAGGTCCTCGCCCAGTTGCTGGATCGAGCGCGCGTAGGCGACCGTGATCCCCATCATCATCGTCAGGTAATAGCCGCAGGTGCGCTCGAACGCGTGCGACAGCGGCAGAAACGACAGCAGTTCGTCGTTCGGATGCAGATCGAGCACCCGCAGGCCGGCGCAGGCATTGGTCAGAATGTTGCGATGGCTCAGCATCACGCCTTTCGGGCGGCCGGTGGTGCCCGAGGTATAGATGATCGTCGCCAGCGCCTGCGGGTCGCGCGCGCGATGCTGCGCCGGCGCGTCGCCGTCCGGCAGCCATTGATCGAGCGCACGCACACGCGCATCGCTCGCCTCGCCTTCTGGAAATGACTCGACCGTGACGACGCGCTGCAGCGATTCGACCCCGGCGCAGGTCTTTTCCAGCGCGCGCCAGTGTTTCAGGCTGCCGACCAGCAGCACCTTGCAGCCGGCATCGCGCAGGATGTAGGCGACGTTGTCGGCGCCGTCCTGCATGTGCAGCGGCACCACGACGAGGCCGAGGCCGAGCGTGGCCTGATCGTAGACCACCCACTCCGGCGAATTGCGCAGCATCAGCGCGACGCGGTCGCCGGGCTGCAGGCCTTCGCGTTCGAGCGCGGCCTGGAAGCGCCCGGCGTGATGGTAGATGTGCGCCCAAGTATAGTCGCGCCAGTTCGCGTGTTGCTGGTTGAAATCGCGGTAAGCGACGGCATCCGGCGTGCGCGCGACGCGTTCACGCAGCAAGCCGTCCAGCGTGACGGCTTCCTCAGGCGCAATCGCTCCTTCCAGGCCGCTGGGCACCATCCCCCCCTCCCGATGAATTTTTATGGCCGGCAGTTTATTGAGTCGCGGCAATCCGCGCAATGCCGCCCCCTTCCCGCTACGGGATGAAGGAAAAACCGTCAGCGGCAAATCCCCGAATTCGTCAACATCGGGGCCATCGCCGTAAAATAACGATCGCGATCGAAATTGCGTGGGGGGGCAGACCGGTGAATGACAATGATGTCGTCGTCGAAGCCTGGAACACGGTCCTGTTCGACAAGTTCGTGCGCTTCAGGCATCTGCTGATCGCCGGACTCGCCGGGCACAGCGATGAACTGCTGTCGCGGCGTCTGTATCCCGCCGGCGCGCGCGTGCTCGACATCGGCTGCGGCTTCGGCGACAGCACGTTGAAGATCGCCGCTGCGGTCGGCCCCGCGGGAACCGCCACCGGCGTCGATTGCGCCGCAAATTTCATCCACGCCGCCGAGCACGACGCAAAAGCAGCCGCCGTCCGCAACGCCTCGTTTTTCACTGCCGACGTGCAGACCGACGATCTGCGCGGCCCGTATGACCATGCATTCGCCCGCTTCGGCACGATGTTCTTCACGCTGCCGGGCGCCGCGATGCGCAACATCCGCAGAGCGCTCAAGCCCGGCGGCGTGTTCACGCAGATCGTCTGGCGCCAGCGCGAGGACAATCCGTGGCTCCACGACGCCGAACAGCGGGTGCGGGAAATCGTGCCGGTGGTATCGCATGAAGAAACGAACCAGGTGCATTGCGGGCCGGGGCCGTTCTCGATGGCCGGCGCCGACATGGTCAGCGCGATGCTGCAGGCGGCGGGCTTCAGCGGAATCACGTTCGAGCGCTTCGACGCCGATATCTGCATCGGCCGCGATCTCGACGAAGCGGTCGAATTCGCGATGGCGCTCGGGCCGGCGGGCGAAATCATCCGCCTTGCCGGCGCCGACGGCGAAAAACTCAAGCCCGAAGTGATTGCGGCGCTACGCGATACCCTCTCCGTCTATGCCCGGGAAAACGGCGTGTGGGCGCCGTCGAGCACCTGGTTCATCACCGCACGCAATCCGGCCGGCAATTGATCGAATTACGGAGTCTGTTTCAGCGCCGGTAATTGAACGATGGCATTGCATTTCCCTCATCCCTGACCTTCTCCCGGAGGGAGAAGGTGAAAAGCCTTCTCCTGCCGGGAGAGGGGTGGGGGTGAGGGAGATTTTGAGACGGGTCCGAATTCAGTTGCAGTCCGCTTCGCGGACCGCAACGTGATCAGCGGCAGCCATCGCCTTCGCCGCATCGCCGGTCGGCGCGAAGGTGCCCGGCCCCAGCTCCCAGCCGTCGTGGCGAAAGAATTCGCCGTGCGTGATCTTGTAGGTGCCGACCCTGTCGCCTTTCTTGTCGAGCACATCGAACACCATCACCGCGCCCCGGCAATCAGCCAGCGCCTCGATTCTGCCGGCGACCGCGATTTCGGTCTTGCCGTTGCGGTTCGCCAACTGAAGCTTGTAGCCGATGATCTGGAAATAGCCCGACGGCGCGGTATAACTGTCGGCAAATGCATCAAATGCGATTGACCAAAGGCAAGTGCAAGCGAATAGACAGGCGAGCTTTTTCGGCCTCGGATGCATCCGGGTGACCTTGCTTCTATGGCCCTCTTGATGAAAGGGATAATTCATGCCACTGTTATACCCAAGAAAACTCAAATTAGACACAAAATAAAAGAGGCCGCATGTAGCGGCCTCGCATTTGGTGCATCTTTCAGCTTGTTAGCGTCCAGAGCACATATCTCAGTCGGGTATGTGGCTCGTATGGTAATCCAGCAGAAAATTATGTGCAATTCCTGAATGAAAGGCGTCCACATATGCTGCCCAAAATGCGATACCGGCTTGCTTTGGATCTAGGCTCAACTTCTCTTGGCTGGGCAATGATCCGGTTGGATACCCACGACAACCCCTGCGCTGTCATCCGCGCAGGTGTCCGTATTTTCAGCAATGGCCGTGAGCCAGCACGCCCCGGTGAAGTTGGCACATCATTGGCAGCAACTCGTCGCGCAGCGCGCGCCATGCGCCGCCGCCGCGACCGCCTGCTCAAGCGCAAGCATCGCATGATGGCATTGCTGCTCAAACACCACTTCTTTCCCACCGATGAAGCTACGCGCAAGGCACTGGAACGACTCAATCCTTACGAACTGCGCGCCAAGGGACTCGATAAACCACTCACTCCCGCAGAATTTGCCCGCGCCCTGTTTCACATCAACCAGCGGCGCGGCTTCAAAAGTAATCGCAAGACCGACAAAAAAGCTGACGACAGTGGCGCCCTCAAGTCCGCCATCAGCGCCCTGCATCAGCAACTGGACGTGAACGGTACCGGTAACAAAGCCCGCACCGTGGGCGAATTGTTGTGGCGACGAATGCAAGCAGGACAGGAGGTTCGGTCAAAAAACAAAAGCACCAAACCTAATAAGGTGCAATACGACCTCTACATCGATCGCAAGATGAT
>DATKOF010000012.1:0-288812 GCA_035524795.1 Burkholderiales bacterium | reverse complement strand
CCGAACTTGGCTATCGGATTTATCTTGCGCACACCATAAAGAACGAGGTGGCGTCACCCACCAACTGGTTCGTGATGTCCGACGCGTTCTGGGATTACGACCGCGATTTCGGATTCACCTATACCCGCAATGGGTCGATGAACGAGACGTTCATAAGGGACGGGCTGCCCGCGCTGTGCGTGGAGTTTATCGCCGACTCGCGCGGCAACCCCGGCCATAATTCGTCCGTTGCAAATCCAAAAAAGCGGATTTACGTGTTCGGCGACAGCTTCACCATGTACCAGCATGGGCACGGTTCCAGCTGGCCGGCGCTGCTCGAAGAGCGTTTGAACGTGAACAACAGCAGCATCGAAGTCCGCAATTACGCGCGGGACGGCACCGGCGTCCTCCAGATGTTCGATTCCGCGGTCGCCGCAGCCAGGGCCCAGCGCCCCGATCTGGTCATCATCGCCTTCATTGCCCATGACCTGATCCGCGCGCGGGTCTGGCGCGAAGCGCAGCGCAACTCGGACGGGACGATCGATATGTTTACGTCCATCGATCCCGATCTCGGCCACGCCGACGGCAGTTACGCGCGGTCAGGATTCGTGGACACCCGCGCCTCCCGTCAATGGTGCGAAAGCGCGAGACGTTCCGCCGACGCCAATGATCCTGTGCTGGCCCGGATTCGCGCCACTTATAGCAAAATGCTGACGGAAGACGCATTGAGGTTCGGCAAGCACGTTGATTTTACGACCCTGCGGCATTCTTATCTGTTGTCGAAGCTGGTCCACAAGGATCCCTTTTATCAGGCTTTGCCCAAGATGATGCCGTCGTTTATCGGCATCAACAGCTTCGCCGACGATCCGGCTTTCATGCGGGATGTCGAGACTTTGAAGCGTCTCGATATCCCGCTACTATTCGTGTGGCTGCCGCAAATCGACGAAATGAAAACGGGCCATCACATCCTGACCGATCAGCAGCAAAGTCTTTACGAAAGCCTCGTCCGCATCACCGGCTGGCCCGTCATCGACGTGCTGCCGACGCGGCCGTTGAAAGACGACGCCGACCCCTACTATATGGTGCCCGTGGACCAGCACCCGTCTGAAAAAGGGCTCGGACTCTTCGCCGACGGCGTTTACGCGAAGCTGAATCATTACTGGCCGGTGTATTGACCGGGCGATCCTCCATAAGACCGATACGGCGCCAAAATGAAGTACGACGATATCTATATCGATTTCTTCGAGAACCGGACCGATGAGCCCGCCCATCCCTTCGGGATTATCCGCGTCAATCCCGGCGGCAGCATCATTCGTTCGCACCTGCTGGGCCCCGGCTATCTGAACCGCAATACGCAGGTCGGGCCGGACGTGACGATGGGAAAATTCTCCGGCCTGAATGAAAGCTGCTTCATCGCGCGCGCGGTGATGGGCGCGTATTGCTCGATCGGCGCGCGCACCGCGATCAATCCCTTCAATCATCCCAGCGACTGGCTGAGCACCCACGAATTTCAATACCACCCCACGGCCTACGACTGGGCACCCGAATACCGCAACATCGAACGTCTGGAGCGTACCCCGGACATGTTTGAGCGCGTCACGATCGGCAATGATGTCTGGACCGGCCACAATGTGAACATCCTGCCCGGCGTGTCCGTAGGGGACGGCGCGATCATCGGCGCCGGTTCGGTGGTGACCAAGGACGTTCCCGCCTATGCCATCGTCGGGGGGGCGCCGGCGCGCCTGATACGCTACCGCTTTGCCGAAAACATTATCGAGCGCCTGCTGCGCGTCAAATGGTGGGAGCTGGAATTGGAGGAATTGAGCGGACTCCCGTTCCGGGACATCGAGCGCTGCCTGCCGATGCTCGAGGAAATACGGGCGCGCAAGCCGGGGTAACGCGAAATGCGCGATGACCTGGAGTCGGCAACGCTCTCCGAAATTCTGCGGCGGCACGAAACTCCGCCCGATGCGGTATTGATCGTCCACAGCGCGATCAAACGGCTCGGCCAGCAGGGTTTTCGCGCCGAGCGGATGATAGAGGCATTGCTCGGCTATCTCGCCTCGGGCACGCTGTTGATGCCGACGATGACCTGGCGCACCGTGACGCCTGCCAACCCGGTTTTCGACGAATTGAACACGCCTTCGCATACCGGCGTGCTGACGGAAATCTTCCGCACCCGCCATGCCACGGCGCGTAGTCTGCATCCGACCCATTCAGTGGCGGGCTACGGCCCGGCAGCGGCGGCCTTGCTCGCCAAGCATCATCTCGGGACCACTTCCGTGCATGAAAACAGCCCCTACGCGCTCGCGCGCGACCATCCGACCTTCATCCTGCTGCTCGGCGTCGGCCTCGAATCGTGCACGGCGATCCATCTCGCGGAAGAGACGCTTGCGCCGGACATTTACGTGCAGCCGCCGGAGAATACCGAGCAATACGAACTCAGGGATCGCCATGGAAAGATATTTCCATATTCGCTGCGGCGGCACCGGCGTTTGAATCGCGACTTCGAGAAATTCAGGGTTCCGCTTGCGGCCAGGGGGCAACTGCTGGCCGGCAATATCGGCGGCGTGCCGTGGTCGCTGATGCGGCAACAGGATCTGCTGCGGGAAGTGTTTGCCGCGCTCGCGGCACGGCCAACGGCGACGCTGAGCGAAACATAAAGCCCGCGTCTGCGCGGTTCCTAAACGATTTTCCTGAAGTGGTTGGCAAACACCTTCAGGCTCTGCTTGATGCGGGTTCGGGCGGCAGGGTCGCCGCTCATCGCGCGTCTGAACAGTTCCCAGGCATGATGTCGGGTTCCCCAGTAATAGCGAAGCGCGGATTTTGCATAGTTAACCAGTCCCATCATTCGCGAGCCGACCTCGCCGATTCTGCGCGCGAAGTCCCGGCACTTTTGCCGACCATCGAGCACTCGCTGCGGCAATTCCCGAAACAGCCAGATTCTGATGGCCGAGGGATGGGTCGTGTTGGTTACGACCCGCTCCGCCTTTTTTCTCACCGCTTCCCATCCGGCATTGATGTCGCGGGAATGCCAGTAGACCGGTACGCTGAATGCTTTCCGCTTCAGCAAATCCATCATGGGGTGATGATAAGTATCGAACAGGATTTTTCCCTTCTTCAATGTACTTTGCGCCTTCGACTTCTCATTTGATATTCCGCCTTCCGCCATCGGCCCGAAGCTGACGAGCATCATCTCATCCGAATCGCGCACCACGTGCACCTTGCCTTGCAGTCCGAAATTGCCGTGAACGTAGTCGCCGTCGATCGTCCAGTTGTCTATCGCCGAACTGTCATGCCGCTTGATCGCGCCATAATCCATCAGCAGCGGCGCCCACGACAGGGAGTGCACCAGCACGCCGTCCTCTCGCGGAACATGCCACCACACCGCGGACGGAAAATGCCAGATGGCGTGGGATTCCCAACCGAAACTCAGCGTTTCAGGATGAAAGCTGCGGATGCCCACCGCCACCAGTTCGCGGCCGGTCAGAACCAGCGGGCCATTCTCCGCGCCGATCCTGAACCCCCGCTGCTTCAGTTGATCGCAAAAGGGCTCCTCGCCGAAGCGCAAAGCTGCGGTAAGCACCACTTCGATGCCGTCGACCGCGTGGCGCTGCAACGCCGCGATCGTGCCATCCGAGAACACCAGGTCGGCGGTCAGGATCGCGCCGTAGGCATGATCCCGAAACGCCATTTCGGTGGCGAGTTTGTGGCCCAGGCCCATATGGACGTATTTGTTCTCGCCTTCCGGGCACGGCGGAATGCGGATGAACACCGGCTCTATGTACTGCTTGAGAAGCCGGAACAGCGGGTGGGGTTGCAGCCGCGCCCAGTCTTCGTCGGTGGCGGCGATCAGGAATTTGTTCCCGCTGTTACGCAGGGCGGGGATGTTGTTGGGCGAGAGCAGCGAGGCGATGCAGAAGTTGACCAGGTAATCGGTGAAGCGCTCGCCCCAGACCACGACGATAAAATAAAAGGGGCGCAGCGCACGCGCCTTGACGTCGAACGCTTCGGGAGAAAGTTGCCCGTTGTATCCCATGCTTAATTCCCGTCGCCGCTCATCGAGCTCCCGAACGCGCGGTCCACTTTCAATAGCGCCGCGGCAACATCCAGCGCCTCTTCGCTGCCGTAATTTTCATTGACGTAGAGACAGAAGCTGCGATTGCGGCTGCTGAGCGCTTCCGGTGTCCCGAAGTCATCTGCAAGATACGGCTTGAGCCAAGGCCATTCCGAGACTACGTAGCGGTAATGCGGATTGAGGCCGATGCCTTCGGCGCGCACCGCTTCGGCGATTTCGATCTTGCCGTGTTTCGAACGCGCCAAGTCCACAAACACCGGCAGCACAAACGGCGAATCGGTGGGCCGCCACGGCAGCAGCGAAAACATGGTGTCCATCTCATCCAGCAGCGCCGCCAGTTCCGACACGAAGGCGAGGCGACGAATGATGGTGTCGCGCAGGCGGCGCAGCGATGCCAGTCCGATCGCGCACGACAGTTCGTCGGTATTCCAGTTCATCGCGGGAAACAGAAAGGTTTCCGGATTGCGGTCATCGAATCCCGCGATCCAGCGCGGCTTGCCACGGTCGGCGTGCGCCAGCGCCTGACGGAAAATATCGAGGTTGCGGCTGTAAACCATGCCGCCGGAACCACTGCTGATATGGGTTTTGCGGTTCATCGTGGAGAACGCCGCGATGTCGCCGAAAGTGCCGACCATCCGCCCGAGAATCTGCGCGCCATGCGACTGGCTGCAATCTTCGATGATCTTGACGCCGCGCGCATGCGCTTCCTGCACGATGCGGTCGATGTCGGTCGCCTGACCGGTCGCATGGACGATCACGGCGGCCGAAACATTGGGGCCGATGCGATCCACAAACTGCTGAACGCCGATGTTGTAATCGTTGGGCTGACTGTCGGCGAGACGCGGTTTCAAACCGTTCATCGTGATCGCGCTCAGCGTGCCGGGGTCGGTGATCGGCGAGACGATGACTTCGCTGCCTTTCGGCAAGTCGAGTGCGGCAAGCGCAATGAAGACGGACGCCGTGCCGGTCGCGACGGAATCGGCATAGCCGCCGCCCATCATCGCGACAAACTCGTCGGTGTAGAGTTTTTCGAACGCGTCCTGATAGCCGGGGTCGGCGTTCCGTTCCCGGTAGTAATTGATCGCCTGCTCCAGCATCGCGATCTCCGCAGGGCCCATCGCCATTCTCGGCGGCATCGGCCGGCTGCGTACCGGTTTGCCGCCGGCGACCGCCAGTTTGCTGTCGGTGATGCGGGATTCGAGTTCTGCGACGTCCATTATTGATTTTCGAGTCTCAAACGAGCGGCATTATAAACTGGACAGGCATCGTTTCACCGCGTCGGTCCCGCTGACCGCCGGCCGGCATTTTGCGTCCATGCCGGAGTTCTGGTATTAAAGAGTCCCTAATGTGATGAAACACGCGTGCGTTGCCTGTCGCAATGGGCGAACGCAAAATGCGCAACGCAGACCGTAGTTGATCTCTACGAAACCAAAGACCGCATCGCCGCAGCTGCGCTTTGGGCGGCAACCCGCTGGGCTGGCCGCGATTTTGGCCGATCGCTTTGTCGCAAACCGCTGGCTTGGAATGGCCAAGCGGCGCGTCTTGCTTCGCGCCCTCGCCCAAAATCGTGCCAGCGCATCGTGCGCTTCATCATATTAGGGACTCTAGCTGCTCGCTTGCGCCATCCGATGTCTGTCAACGCCCTCGCCACTCTATTGATCCTGCTGTCCGCGGTGCTGCACGCGGCGGTCAACGCGCTGGTGAAAACCAGCGACGACGGCCTGCTTACGCGCGGCTGCATGAATGCGATGGCTTTTATCGTTTCGCTGCCGTTCATCGCGGTCGTACCAGCGCCGTCCGCTGAAGTCTGGCTGATTCTTCTGGCCTCGATGCTCGTGCACTGGTTCTATCCGTTCTTTCTGGTCGGCGCCTACCGCGCCGGCGATCTGAGCGCGATGATGCCGCTGGCGCGCGGGATATCGCCGCTCGGCGTGGCGGTGTTGGCGCTGATCTTCGCTGGCGAACAGCTGAGCGTCATGCGGCTGGCGAGCATCGGCCTCGTCTGCCTCGGAGTGGCAATGCTCGCTTTCGAGCGCACCGCGCTGGCCGCGCCGCGCGGCGTTGCTTACGCCGTCGCCACCGGACTGATCATCGCCTGCTATACGGTGCTCGACGGCATCGGCCTGCGCAAGGCCGCGACGCCGACGATATACATCGCGTGGCTGTTCATGCTCGACGGCCTGTTCGTCGGCGCCACCGTCGGCTGGCTGCGCCGGGACCGGCTGACGCCGTTTCTGCGGCGCTACTGGCGGCAATCGCTGTGGGGCGGGGTACTCGGGATTTCGAGCTATGGTCTCGCGCTCTATGCGCTGAGCATGAGCGCGATGGCGGCGATCGCGGCGCTGCGCGAAACCAGCGTGATCTTTGCCGCCGCAATCGGCGCGCTGGTGCTGGGGGAACCGTTCGGCCGGCGCCGGATCATCGCCGCCTGCATCGTCGCGGCCGGCGTGATTCTGCTGCAGATGGCGCGCTGATACGCCTCGGGATTCTCTACTTTATTTTTCCGCAGCACAGCGCGATGTTGTAATGCGACATCGCGCCGTAGCCGGTATGCACGACCTCGTCGTTCATCGAGAACATATACACGTTGTGAAAATGGCCCAGCATCAGTTTTCTGAATTCCTGCTGATCCTTGCAGTTGACATGGCCTTGCTTGCTCTGGGGCGACGCGTATTGTTGCGACTGCAACGATGGCATGCCGATGATGACGGTGCCGCGCGCAGTCAGCGGCGCGATCATGTTCTTGAGGAAAACGTGTTCCCGGTCGGGCTGGATATGCTCAAGTACGTCGAGACTGAAAATGCCGTCGAATTCGCCGGCGACCGGATTTTCCAGCATGTCGTGCTGTTTGAAAGTGATGCGCCACGGATCATCGGCGCTGCTGCGGCTGTTCGCGTCGTCAATGAAGCCCTGGTCGAAATCGATCGCGGTCAGCGCGCCGACTTCCTGGGCGACCACGCGGCTGACGAAGCCGTCGCCGCAGCCGACTTCGAGCACATGCCGGCAACCGCTGAGCATTTTGGCGACGAACTTGTAGCGCGCAAAAGTAAAGGCGAGGCGCTTGGGGTCTTCCCAGTACGCCCAGCTTGTCATGATGCCGAGACGCTGGTTGCCGCGCTCCTCGACGTTCTGCGCTTTTTCGAGATACTGCTTTTCCCGCTTCAAGCCGGGCTTTGACTTCGATGGCATGACTTCTCGCTATCGGAACGAAGATTCGAGCCGGCCCTCGCCGGCCGGATACTTTAAAATCCGGGAATCCGCCACAACCGGACGGCCCACCCCCGCCGGAATTATACAATGGGAACTTCGATGCTCCGCACCACCCTGCCCCAATCCGAAACACGTCGAGCAACCGATGATTAAAAATCTGTGGAGCGACAGCGAGGCCAGCCGCCATCCGGGAGAGGTTGCGCAGCGCGTCTATACCTCGCGCCTGCTTGGAAAGGATGCGGCGCTGGTGCTGCACGGCGGCGGCAATACTTCGGTCAAGGTGCGGCAACGCAACGCGGTCGGCGAAGAAGAAGACATCCTCTACGTCAAGGGCAGCGGCTGGGACCTCGAAACGATCGAAGAGGCCGGCTTCGCGCCGGTGCGGATCGCGCATCTGCTGAAGCTATCCCGGCTCGACGCGCTGTCCGACCCGCAGATGGTCAATGAACTGGCGACGCATGTAACGCGCGCCGGTGCGCCGGCGCCTTCGGTCGAGGCAATCCTGCACGCGATACTGCCCCACAAATATGTCGATCATACGCACGCCGACGCGCTGATCGCGGTGACCAACACGCCCGACGGCGAGCGCCGTGTGCGCGAAATTTATGGCGACAGCGTGGTGGTGATTCCCTACGTGATGCCGGGCTTTGACTTGGCGCGGCTGTGCGCGCAGAAATTCGCCGCCGACGCACACGCCGGCACCATCGGCATGGTGCTTTTGAAGCACGGCATTTTTTCGTTCGGCAGCACCGCAAAGGAATCCTACGACCGGATGATCGAGCTGGTCGGCCGCGCCGAAGCACATCTGGAAAAGCACGGCGCGCGCAAGCTTCCCGCAAAGACCGGCGCTGCGGCGCTGCCGGTGCGTACCGAAATCGCCGCATTGCGCCGCGAACTGTCGCAATGCGCGGGTTTTCCGGTGATTCTGGCGATCCACCCCGAACCGGAATTTCTGGCTTTCGCGCAGTGCGGCGATGTCGCGCAGATTTCGCAGCAAGGTCCGGCCACGCCTGATCATGTGTTGCGCACCAAGCGCGTGCCGCTGATCGGCCGCGATGTCGCCGCCTATGCCGATGCCTACCGCGCCTACTTCGAGCGCAACGCACGGCTGGCGAAAGAGCCGAAGACGATGCTCGACCCGGCGCCGCGCGTACTGCTCGATCCGCAATTCGGGCTCGGCTGCGTCGGGCGCAGCGCGAAGGATGCGCGAATCGTGCGCGACATCCATGAGCACACGATCGAGGTGATCCTCGCCGCGACCGCGCTCGGCGGCTACCGCGCGCTGCCGGAGAAGGACATTTTCGATGTCGAGTACTGGGATCTGGAGCAGGCCAAAATCAAAAAGGCGGGCGCGCTGCCGCCGTTCGCCGGCGAGATCGCGCTGGTGACCGGCGCCGGGTCCGGCATCGGCAGGGCATGCGCCGAGTCGCTGCTGAAACGCGGCGCCGCCGTGGTCGGGCTCGACATCGATGCCGGGATCAGCGGCTTGTTCAAATCGCCGGCCTTCCTCGGCGTGCGTTGCGATGTGACCTCTTCCCGCGAGGTCGCCGCTGCGCTCGACGCCGGTGTGCGCGCGTTCGGCGGGCTCGACATGCTAATCCTGAACGCCGGCATTTTCCCCGGCGGCAAGCCGATCGCCGAACTCGGCGACGACGAGTGGCAACGGGTGATGCAGGTCAATCTCGACGCCAACCTTGCGCTGCTGCGCGAGTGCCATCCGCTGCTCAAGCTGGCGCCGAACGGCGGACGCGTGGTCGTGATCGGCTCGAAGAACGTGCCGGCGCCCGGGCCAGGCGCCGCCGCCTATTCGGCGTCAAAGGCTGCATTGACCCAGCTCGCGCGCGTCGCCGCGCTCGAGTGGGGCAAGGATCGGATACGCATCAACACGCTGCACCCCAATGCGGTGTTCGACACCGCGATCTGGACCGACGAAGTGCTGGCCGCGCGCGCCAGGCACTACGGCATGTCGGTCGCCGATTACAAGACCAATAATGTATTGAAGGTCGAAGTCACGAGCCGCGACGTCGCCGAACTGGCGGCCGAAATGTGCGGTGCGCTGTTTGCGAAGACGACGGGCGCGCAACTGCCGGTGGACGGCGGTAATGACCGCGTCATCTAGCCGCCGCGCGCCGGCCGCGACGCCGACCGGCGTCGAAACCCTGCGCTGGCGCGACGGCCGCCTCGAAATGATCGATCAGCGCGTGCTGCCGATGCGCTTTGAATACGTGGCCTGCGGCTCGGCGGCGGAGGTCGCCGACGCGATCCGCACGATGGTGGTGCGCGGCGCGCCCGCAATCGGCTGCGCCGCGGCTTACGGCGTCGCGCTCGAAGCGCTCCGTTTGCAGCATCTGCCGCGCCGGGAATTCCTGAACGGGCTGGAGGCCGCATTCGACGCGCTCGCCGCGAGCCGCCCGACTGCGGTCAACCTGTTCTGGGCGCTCGCACAAATGCGCAGTGTACTGAAGCGGGCAGCGGAGGCCGCGCCGCCGCAGATCGCCGCACGACTGCTCGATGAAGCACACGCGATACTCGCCGCCGACGTGCAGGCCAACCGCGCGCTGGGCGCGCATGGCAGCGCGCTGCTCCCCGAGTCGGTTTGCGTGCTCACCTATTGCAACGCCGGCGCGCTGGCGACGGCCGGCCACGGCACCGCGCTCGGCGTGGTGCGCTCGGCGGTCGCCGCCGGCAAACGCATCAGCGTCATCGCCTGCGAAACGCGGCCGTTCCTGCAGGGCGCGCGACTGACGGTCTGGGAGCTGATGCAGGACAACATTCCGGTCACGCTGATCACGGACAACATGGCGGGGCATTTGATGAGCCGTGGCGAAGTGGGCGCGGTGATCGTCGGCGCCGACCGCGTCGCCGCCAACGGCGATTTCGCGAACAAGATCGGCACCTACGCGGTCGCGGTGCTGGCGCAGCGACACCGCATCCCGTTCTACGTTGCGGCGCCGCTGTCGACGATCGATCTGAAACTGGCGAGCGGCGAAACGATTCCGATCGAGGAGCGCGGCGCGGATGAGGTGCGCGGCTTCGCCGATGCGCGCTGGGCCCCGCCGCAGGCCGCGGTGCGCAATCCGGCGTTCGATGTCACGCCGGCGGAACTGGTCAGCGCGCTGATTACGGAAAGCGGCGTCGTCCACGCCCCCGACGCCGCCGGCATCGCGGCGCTGTTTTCCCGCGCTGCCTGAGCTGAATTTACTCCGAGCGCGAACGCTGGTCGTAGCGTGGCTTGAAGAGGGAGCAAATGCGGCGCGCGATGCGCGACAGCAGATGCCACGCGATGGATCGCGCGGGAACCGAATAGAGGGCGCCGACCGGGCTGTCTTTCAAAATCTGGTAGGCCAGCCGGTCGGTTTCCTTTTCCATGCGGCGCCAGTTCTCGTTGAGATCCGCGGTGTGCAGCATGATCGGCTTCATGAAGAAGCGTTTGTGCAGCGGGTTCACGTGCGGCAGCATCGACATGCGTCCGACATACTCGATGCTGGCGCGCTGGGGAACCAGCGGCTGCAAGCGGTCGCGCTGCTTGGTGAACGAGAACATCGCGATCCGGTCGGAATCGGACTCGACCAGAATGTTGTCCCAGTCGACATTGTAGGCAAGAAAGTCGCCGTCGATGGTCTCGCGCTGAAGCGACGACAAGTCCTGTTCGCCGCGCATCGACACCATGACCGGATGCAGATGGAAGGCATGGATCAGCAATCCCTTCTCCCCGGGCACGTTCCACATGCAGACCACCGGATTCAGCGAAAAATATTGGTGGTCCCAGTTGTAGCGCCGATCGTCCTCGTGCAGGTGTTCCAGCGTGACGGCCACCAGCTCGCGCGATGGGAGCGCGAGCGGTTCGCCGGACTTCAGTAGATGACGTTTGTCGAGTTCGGCAAAAAATGTTTCCTTGATGAGGCGCGGCACGGCGATCATCACCGCCTGCTTGCCGGCTTCGGCCATGCGTAACAGGTGGCTCATCGAGCCGTCGGACAGGACGAAATCCGGCGCAAGATAGACGCAGATGCCGTGGTTTTCGATCGCGAGCTTCGCCGCTTCCTGATGCCCGCGCGCCGCTTTCAGATGGTACGGGATCGGTTCAGCGAGCCAGGGGCTGTCGGGAAACAACGGCGTGATCCACTGCTTGAGGCGTGCGAATATCGGCGCGGCCTGGATGCGCGCCGCATCCTGCGGCGTGGTCAGAAAAACCAGGCGCGATTCTTCGAGATTCGACAGCGCCGGCAGATTGCCCGGCGCCAGCAGGCAGGGCAAGGTGACGTTGAGCAGAGAATCGACGTACTCCTCGCCCCAGACCACGATCACGTAATAAAACGGCAAACGATCGGCATTCACCGGCACACTTTACCCCTCGATCGATGTCAGCGCGGCGCGGCGTTGCCGCCGCGCGCCCGCGCCGGGCGAAAAACTAGCGCCGGAACCACGAGGTGACGGCATTGACGACGGTGGTTTCGTCGGGGTAATAGGCTTTCTCGAGCGGTGCGCTCATCGGAGTATGGCTGTCGGGAAGCGTGATGCGCAACGGATTGGCGCGCAGCCGATCGCCCATTTTCTCGCTGACGGCGGTGATCACTTCCGCCGCAACGCTGAACGACTTCCAGGCCGGATCGGCAACGACCAGCCGCCCGGTTTTCATCACGGACTGGCAAATCGCATCGGTATCGAGCGGCGAAATCGTCCGCGGATCCAGCACTTCGACGTCGATCGAGCGCGCCGTCAGTTGTTCCGCGACCTTCAGCGCGATCGGCACCATCGCGCCGATCGCGACCAGCGTTACGTCGCGGCCCGGACGCCTGATGCGCGCGCGGCCGAAACGCACCCGGTACGGAACTTCGGGAACGTCCTCGGTCATCGAAAACAGCGCGCGGTGCTCGATGATGATCGTCGGGTTCTCGCCGAAAATGCTTTCCAGCAGCAGCCCTTTCGCATCGAACGGCGTCACCGGCATCGCCACCTGCAGTCCAGGCACATGGGCAAACCACGCGTGCAGGCTTTTCGAATGCTGCGGCCCCTGCCCCCAGCCTTTGCCGACGATCGCGCGGATCGTGATCGGCAATGACGCCTTGCCATTGGACTTGAACCGCCACAGCGAGAGCCAGTTGACGATCGCGTCCATCGAATAAAGCATGAAGTCGAGGCGGTGATGCACCAGCACCGGGCGCATGCCGCCGAGCGCGGCGCCGATCGCGGTCGAGGTCATCACGCTTTCCGCGACCGGAAAATCCCGCACCCGCGCCGCGCCGAATTTCTCGACCAAGCCGCCGGTCGTTCCGAATACACCCGACTTGTAATCGACCAGTTGTCCGGCCAGAAACACCCGCTCGTCGAGTTCCATCGCCTGGCTCATGCCCTGCTGCAGGGCCTGCGCGTAGGTCAGCTGCTTCATGGCCGGCAGCGCTTCCGGCTGCGCGGAACCTTTGAACGAAGGCCGCAGGATGCTTTGCATCTGTTCAGTACCCCTTGGGCTGAGCCACCGACTGGTTCGGATTGAATGCCGGTTCGGCGAAATCGATGTCGGCCAGCAACTGATCCGCGCGCGGGCTGGCCGGATTGAGGTTCAGCGCACGCCAGTCTGCGATGGTCGGGAAATCACTGCTTTTCGCAAACCGGAAGGCATCGGCGATTTCGGCGTCGATTTCGCGGATCATCTCCGCTTTTGCGGCCTCGGTCAGCAGGCCGTTCCGTTTCATTTCGGCTTCCAGCAGCGCGATCGGGCAGTTGGCTTTCCAGAATTCGACCTCCTGTTCGGAGCGATAGCCGATGATGTCGTCGCTCTCCGGTCCATAGTGGCCGCACCAGCGGTAGGTATAGGCTTCGATGAACCATGGTCCGCCGCCATTGTGAGCATCGTCCACCGCCCGCTTCACCGCCGCATGGGCCTTGATCACGTCGTTGCCGAAGAGCGCCACGCTTTTAACGCCGAATGCAGCGGCGCGTTCGCTCAGATTATCGGCCGCCTGGCGTTTCAGCTGCGGAGAAAACACCGAGTATTTATTGTTCTCGCAAATGAAAACCAGCGGCAGCCTGCACAACGCGGCATAGCTGACGGCCTCCCACATGATGCCTTCGTCCATCGCCGATTCGCCGAAACCGGCGACGGTCACGGCCGGATTTTTCCGCAGTTGGGCGCTGAGCGCGGTGCCCACCGATATCGCCGCCGCGCCGCCGAGGATGGCGCCGCTGAAAAAATTGCGCGGCGCGTACGATATGTCCTGGGAGCCGGCGATCCCGCCGTTGGCGCCGGTTTTTTTGCCGTACAGTTCGGCGAACAGTTCGCGCATCGGCGCATCCTTGGCCAGGTAATAGCCGTGCGAACGGTGATGACAGAACAGATAATCGTCTTGCCCGAGAACCAGACTGAGCGCCGCCGGCACCGCTTCCTGCCCGATGCAGAAATGCACCGGACAGCGCATTTCGTCCGCGGGATGGTATTCGCGCGACAGCGCTTCCTCGCACTGACGCAGCCGCAGCATGAAGCGGTGCAGTTTCTTCACAACGCCGCTGTCGGCGCCCGTTATCGAAAAATCGCGATAACTGCCGGCATCGGCCAGGGACTGGTGCGTAATGGTGTTCATCGGGTTAACGCCGGTCGCGGATAGGAATGTCGCGGCGCTTTCTGCTGTCTGACATCTTTAAAAGGCCGTATCATCCGTATATTGCAAGCTTGAGTCAACCTTTGGGGAGCCAGTCCGGTTTCATTTTGTAACGAGGGCTGGACGGACGGCGAACTCCGCCCGCTTCCCGCCGCTCAATTCCTCGCCGCCGATATCGCCGCAAAATGGGAGGCGATCCGCTGGCGGCAGATTTCCCGGGGCGTCTTGAATCTCATGCCGAGCGCGGCGCGCAGCTTCTGCGAAGACATCGAAGTATTCAGCGGGCGCGGTTCCAGCGAGGCAAAATCCTGAAGGCTGCACGCGGCGATTTTCGATGCGGTGTCGCGATACTTGCGGAACTCCCCGACCAGCATGTTCAGCAGATCCAGGCGGCTGATCGGTTCCGGCCCGCAGAGGTGGAAAAGCCCGTGCAGCTTTCTGTCGGCCAGCGATATCAGCGCGCTGACGATATCCTCGATATCGGCGGGCGAAAAGATGTGGTCGTAGGCACAGCGAATTTCAGCTCCCGCCTCCAACTGCCGGATCCAGTCTCCGAGCATATCGTTGACGCCGGAGTGGGTGCCCAGTATTTTCGAAATGCGGACGGTGATCGCATCAGAATATCTTGCCGACAGGTACTCCTCGATCTCCACTTTCTGGCGTCCGTAAGTGGTGATGGGCGTGGCCGGATCCTGTTCAGTCCGCCCTCCCTGCCTGCCATCGAAGACGGCGTCGCTCGACGTGAAAATCGGCGTTATCCCATACGCGGCAAGATCGTCGATCACGGTTCGCACGCTTGCGACGTTTATTTTCCAGGTCCCGGCAGGATCCTTTGCGCAGGCTTCGAAGCTGGTGATGCCGTGAAATATGAAACCGTGCGTGATTCCACGATGGTGTTCCAGGATGTTCGACAGGCGCATGCGGGCAGCATCGAACTGCAGGCCGCCCGGCAGCGGATTGCCGTGATAGGTTGCAATCGCCGATTCCGGCCCGAGTCTGCGGTAAAGATGACTTCCGATGAAGCCGGAAGCGCCGATGATGATGAAGCGCTGGCTCATGTCGTGTGTCGATCGTCAGGGTCCGCGATGACCGAAGCCGCGGGTCAGAAAAAAGCGCGCCATGCTCGTCGCGTGCCAAACCCGGTAGCGGGCGTTGCGGTGACTTTCGCGGCGGGCATTGTGAACGATGCCCGCCGCCGGCACCAGCACCGGCCGCATCCCCTTCCGGCGCAATCGCCAGCAGATATCGACGTCCTCGTAGTAAAGAAAATATCCTTCGTCGAAGCCGCCGATCGCGCCGAACGTCGCGGAGCGGAACAACATGAACATGCCCGCGACCCAGTCCGGAAAAACCGGTTCCGCGCCGATCGCATAATCGATGTCGCGTCTTGCGGACAGCGCCTTTTTCAGGATGCCGAAAGGGGTCGGAAACCTGCGCGCGCTGTCTTCAATCTTCCCGGAGGGATCCAGCACCAGGGGCGCGGCAACGCCGATAACGCCGTCCTGCAACCGGTCGAGCAATGGCGGAAACGGATCCCGGCTCAGGCGCACGTCCGGATTGACCACGCAAAAATATTCCGTTTGGGTCAGCCTGAACGCCGCGTTATGATTTGCCGAGAACCCCCGCGCGGCGGCATTGCGTATGATAGCGACCGGAAATTTGAAATCCGTCGGCGCAAACGGCAGCGGTTCCGCGATATTCAATGTCAGGATGACTGTTAATCCGGTCGAACAATGGGCATCCAGGTCGGAGAGGAGTTCTCCGACCAATGCAGCTTGACCATGGCTGACAACCGAGACCGTGACTTGCGGCGACATAAACGGGAAGTTTAACGTGAAGCGCAGCGACTGTTCCATTCTCCGCTGTCGGGAAAACGCGCTCCGGGGTCCGGACATGGGAGAACCCGATTGATACTGGTCACCGGCGCCGGCGGTTTTGTCGGCACGGCACTATGCGGGCAGTTGCGCCGACAAGGCAAAGCGGTGCGCGCCGCGATCCGCGCGCCGATGCAGAAACGGGTTCCCCCGGACGGCATCGAAACCGTTGCGGTCGGCGACCTCGCTGCGGCGACAGGCTGGGGCGCGGCGCTTGACGGCATCGACTGCGTGATCCATCTCGCAGCGCGCACGCACGTGATGCGCGACACCGCCGCCGATCCGCTGGCCGAGTACCGCCACATCAACGTTGACGCGGCGGCGGCGCTGGCGCGCGCCGCGGCGGCGGCGCGCGTGCGGCGTTTCGTGTTCCTGAGTTCGATCAAGGTCAACGGCGAGCGCACCGTCAAACAGCCGTTCACCGAAGACGATGCGCCGCATCCGGAAGACGCTTATGCGGTCTCCAAATGGGAGGCCGAGCAGGCGCTGTGGAAAATTGCGGCCGCAAGCGGGATCGAGGTCGTGGTGCTGCGCGCGCCGCTGGTCTACGGCCCCGGCGTCAAGGGTAATTTTCTGACATTGCTGCGTGCGGTTGCGCGCGGCACGCCGCTGCCGTTCGCGTCCATACACAACAAGCGCAGCCTGCTCCATGTCGGCAATCTGGCCGCCGCCATCGCGCGTTGTATCGATGATCCGGCGGCGGCCGGCAAAACCTTTCTGGTGGCCGATGATGAAGGAATATCGACGCCGGAACTGGTGCGCGCGATCGCCACAGCGCTCGACGTGCCGGCGCGGCTGCTGCCGTTTCCGCCTGCGCTGCTGCGCGCCGCGGCGGCGCTGCTCGGACGCGGCGGCGCAATGGCGCGCCTGACCGGCTCGCTGCAGGTCGACAGCGGCCGCATCCGGCGCGAACTGGGCTGGCGGCCGGAATGCACTCTGGCGCAGGGGCTGGCGCAGACGGCGCGGTGGTATCATGCGCAGGTTGGCGCAAGCTCATCCACAGAATAATTCCGCCGTGCCGCATGCGATCTGGGCCCCGCTGACCGCCTTTGCCGCCACCCTCGTCATCGTGTGGTGGCTCGTGCGCAGCCGGTTCAGCGACCTCGTACTCGATCACCCGAACCAGCGCTCGCTGCACTCGCTGCCAGTGCCGCGCGGCGGCGGCATCGGCATCCACGCCGGCATCGTGCTCGCCTGGCTGACGATCCATCCGCCGCTGCCGTTCACATTGTGGTTGGCGTTCGCGCTGCTGTTCGCGGTATCGCTGACGGACGATCTGCGCGGCGTGCCGGTGGCGATAAGGTTCATCATCTATCTGCTGGCCGCCTACCTGTTTGCGGCGGATTTGCTGCGCGCCGAATCCGGTTTGCCCGCCGCGCTGCTGATGACGCTGGCGCTGGCGTGGATGGCCAATCTCTACAATTTCATGGACGGCGCGGACGGCCTGGCCGGCGGCATGGCATTGTCCGGCTTTTCGTTTTACGGGATTGCGGCGTGGCTGACCGGCGATCATCCGTTCGCGCTGGCCAATTTCAGCATCGCGGCGGCAGCGGCGGCGTTTTTGATCTTCAATTTCCACCCGGCGCGGATTTTCATGGGCGATGTCGGCGCGGTGCCGCTCGGTTTTTTTGCCGGCGCGCTCGGCCTGCTCGGCTGGCTGCGCCACGACTGGCCGTGGTGGTTGCCGCCGCTGGTGTTCTCGCCGTTCATCGTCGATGCGAGCGTCACGCTGCTGCGCCGCATGGTGCGCCGCGAGCGCGTGTGGCAGGCGCACCGCGACCATTATTATCAGCGCCTGGTGCAGCTGGGCTGGGGGCACCGCGGCACGGCGATGGCCGAATACGCGCTGATGGCCGTGTGCGGCGGCGCCGCGCTGCTGATGCTGAGCTTGGCGCCGACGGCTCAGTGGATTGCGCTTGGCATCGCCGCCGTGCTGTATCTGCTGTTGATGGCGATCGTCGAAAATGCGTGGCGGCGCTTCGAGGCGGGACGTCGGACATGAAATTCAACTGGCGCATGTGGCTCGCGTTCGGGCACGATGTCGCCGCCTGCTGCATCGCGTGGCTGATTTCATTCTGGCTGCGCTTCAATCTCGACATTCCGGCGCCGTTCGGCACGCTCGCGCTGCATTCGCTGGCATGGGTGGTGCCGCTGCAGGCGGCGCTGTTCCTGATGTTCGGGCTCTACCGCGGCATCTGGCGCTTCGCGAGCCTGCCCGATCTGAAGCGCATCCTCGCCGCGGTCGTGGTCGCGGCAATCGCGATACCCGCGGTGTTCGTGATGCTGCAGATCACGGTGCCGCGCTCGGTGCTGATCATCGATCCGCTGCTGCTGGTGCTGCTGATGGGCGGCAGCCGCTTCGCTTACCGGATGTGGAAGGAACAGGGACTCGCCGGCATTTCCGGACAGGGCGAACCGGTCGCAGTGGTCGGCGCCGGCGCGGCGGCGGTGAACCTGATCAAGGAGCTGGCGCGCAGCACGCAATGGCGCGTCGCCGCCGCCTTCGACGACGACAAGGCCAACACCGGCCGCGAGCTGCACGGGGTGCGGGTGGTGGGAACGATCGCCGAGCTGCCCGCACATTGCCGGCGGCTCGGCATCCGGCAGGCGATCATCGCGCTGCCCGACGCGGCCCACGGCGTGCGGCGGCGCGCGGTGCAGATCTGCCGCGATGCCGGACTGAAGGTGCTGACGGTGCCGTCGTACGACGATCTGGTCGGCGGCAAGGTCACGGTATCGCAGATCCGCCACGTCGAGCTCGACGATCTGCTCGGACGCGACCCGGTGGTGCTCGATACCGCCGGCCTCGACGGCTGGATCCACGGCCGCTGCATCATGGTGACCGGTGCCGGCGGTTCGATCGGCGCCGAACTGTGCCGTCAGATCGCGCGCTTCAAGCCGGCGCGGCTGGTGCTGTTCGAAGCCAGCGAATTCGCGCTCTACAAGATCGAACAGGAATTCCGCGCCCGCTGTCCGGAACTGGCGCTCGCCTTCATGATCGGCGACGTCAAGGATCGCGAGCGGATCGCGCAGGTGCTGCGCGCCCATCGTCCGTCGGCGGTGTTCCACGCCGCCGCCTACAAGCATGTGCCGCTGATGGAACAGGAAAATGCGTGGCAGGCGGTGCAGAACAACGTGCTCGGCACGCTGGTCGCGGCGCAGGCTGCGCTCGCGCACGGCGTCGAGAAATTCGTTTTCATTTCGACCGACAAGGCGATCAATCCGACCAGCGTGATGGGCGCCAGCAAGCGGCTCGCGGAAATGGTGTGCCAGGCGCTGCAGCGGCCCGCGGCGGCCGGCGGCACCGGTTTCGTGATGGTGCGCTTCGGCAACGTGCTCGGCTCGACCGGCAGCGTGATTCCGAAGTTCCGCGAGCAGATCGCGGCCGGCGGCCCGGTTACCGTGACCCACCCGGAAATGCGGCGCTATTTCATGTCGATCCCGGAGGCCGCGCAACTGGTGCTGCAGGCGGGACTGATGGGCAACGGCGGCGAGATCTTCGTGCTCGACATGGGCGAGCCGGTGCTGATCGCCGATCTCGCGCGCGATCTGATCAAATTGTCGGGGTTCAGCGAGAGCGAAATCCGCATCGTCTACACCGGATTGCGTCCCGGAGAAAAACTCTACGAGGAGCCGCTCGCCGCCGACGAAAACTCGCTGCCGACGCCGCATCCGAAGCTGCGCATCGCCAGGGCGCGCCAGGAAGACGGCGCGTGGCTGGCACAACTGGGCGAATGGCTGGCCGGCGCGCCGCGCGATGATGCCGAAGTGCGCGGCGCGCTCGCGCACTGGGTGCTCGAATACCGCGGCAACGGACGCGATGCATGATGGACGCCGCGACGGCCGGCGTTCCCGGCAAGCGGGATGTCCTGCGGCGCGCGCTCGAGCTGCGGCGGCGCGGCGTCCTGTTCGATCCGCATGACACCGCGCGCGAAGACGTGTTCCGCGGCAGCATCGACCGCTTCTGCGACATCGCGCTCAGGCTGCGCGGCTGCCGGCGCGTGCTCGATGTCGGCGCCGGCCACGGCATGCTGCTGGCGCTGCTCAACGCGCTCGGCCACGAATGCCACGCGCTCGACATCGCCGACCGCGCGCAGGAATATCCGGAGATCTACCGCAGCCAGCCGATCGCGTTCAAGACGTGCAACGTCGAAGTCGATCCGATACCGTATCCGGACGGCTATTTCGACGCGGTCGTCTGCTGCCAGGTGCTCGAGCATTTCACGCACTCGCACCTGCCGGCGATGATCGAAATGCGGCGCGTGCTGAGGCCGGGCGGCATCGTCGAAGTCGATGTGCCGAACGTGGCGAGCTTCCGCAACCGCAGCCGGCTGCTGCGCGGCAAAAACGTCACCTATGATTACGAAGAACACTATCTGCGCGCGCAGCCGGTCGGCTACAAAGGTATGTCGTTCTATCCGCTGCGCCACAACCGCGAATTCACCGGGCGCGAACTTGAAATCCTGTTCGCCGCCGCCGGCTTCCGCAACATCGAAGTGCGCTTTCTGAAATCGCGCCGCTACCGCACCGGCCTCGAGCGCGTGAAGAGCCTGGGCACCATGCTGAAGGACGCGGTGCCGGGCCTGCGCAAATCGCTGATCGCATTCGCCGAAAAATGACCTTGTCGGAATTCCAGAAATACAGCGCCGATGTCGCGCGCGCCTGCGCGCTCGGGCTTGCCGTCTCGCTGCCGTTTTCGACCGCGCTCGACAACGTGCTGCTGGTGTTCCTGCTGGCGGGCTGGCTGGCGGCCGGCGACTGGCGTCGGCGCTGGACGATGCTGCGCGCCAATCCGGTGGCGCTGACCGCGCTCGGCTTCGTCGCGCTGCTGGCGGCCGGACTGGCGTACGGCGAACGTCCGCTTGCCGACGGCTGGCGCTATTTCGGCAAATACGCGGACCTGTTGCTGGTGGCAATGCTGATCATGCTGTTCGCCGACGCGCGGTGGCGGCAGCGCGCGTGGTCGGCGCTCGCCGCCGGCCTGCTGCTGCTGCTGGCGCTGTCGTGTCTCACCGCCGGCGGCCTGGTCCCGCCCAACCCGTGGCTGCACGGCACGCCCGGTAATCCGGTCGTGTTCAAGCAGTGGCTGACGCACGGCATCCTGATGGCATTCGGCGCTTTCGTGTTCGCGCTGCGCGCGCTGTACTCGGCCACCCCGGCGCAGCGCGCGGGATGGTTCGCCGCCGCCGCGCTGGCCGCCACCAACGTATTGTTCATGGTGCAGGGGCGCACCGGTTATCTGGTACTGGCGCTGCTGGCGCTGTACTTCGGTTACGTCTGGCGGCGCCGGGCCGGACTGGCGGCGCTGGCGGCGGGATTGGTCATCATCGTTAGCGGCGGTTTTGTTCTGTCGTCCACGCTGCACGATCGCGCCATGCTGGCGCTGCACGAAGCGCAGCAATGGCGGCCGGGCGCGGCGACGCACACCTCGGTCGGCCTGCGGCTCGAGTTCTACCGCAACAGCCTCGCGATCATCCGCGAGCGGCCGCTGGTCGGTGCCGGCACCGGCGGTTTCCCGTACGCGTACCGCCAGCAGATTGCCGGCAGCGCGCAGGAGCCGACCGACAATCCGCATAACGAATATCTGCATATGACGGCTCAGCTCGGCGTGGCCGGACTGGCGGCGCTGCTGACGCTGTTCTGGATGCCGTGGCGCTGCGCGGCGTGGCTGCCGACCGCGCACGAAACCCATCTTGCGCGCGGGCTGGTGCTGGCGATCGCGGCCGGCTGCCTGTTCAATTCGCTGCTGATCGACCACACCGAGCGGCTGCTGTTCGCGTGGGGCCTCGGCGTGCTGTTCGCCAGTTTACAATCGCGGGCACTGTCTTCAGGCCAGCCATGAAGCTGTCAGTCGTCATCATCACCCGGGACGAAGCGCCGGTCATCGCGCGCTGCCTGGAATCGGTCGCCTGGGCCGACGAGATCATCGTGCTCGACTCCGGCAGCACCGATGCCACCGTTGAAATCGCGCGCAGCCACGGCGCGAAAGTCGCGATCGCCGGCGACTGGCCGGGCTACGGTGCGCAGAAGAACCGCGCGCTCGAGCTCGCAACCGGCGAGTGGGTGCTGGCGCTCGACGCCGATGAATGGGTGAACGACGAATTGCACGCCGAAATCAAAGCGGCGCTGGAGGCGCCGGGCACTCACGCCGCGTTCAGGATGCCGCGCCGGTCAAGCTATTGCGGCCACTGGATGCGCCATTCCGGCTGGTGGCCGGACTACGTGACGCGCCTGTTCAGGCGCAAAACCGCAAGGTTCTCGCCGGACCTGGTGCACGAAAAGCTGCTGGTCGATGGCGCGGTGGGAACGTTGGGCGCGCCGCTGCTGCACGAAGCGATCCGCAGCCTCGAACAGGCGCTCGACAAGATGAACGCCTATTCCAGCGCCGGCGCCGCGATGCTGGCCGCGCGCGGCCGGCGCGCGTCGCTGGCGACCGCGGTCGGACACGGATTGTGGACCTTCGTCCGCACTTATTTTCTGCGCCTCGGCTTTCTCGACGGTCGCGCCGGCTTCATGCTCGCGGTGTCGAACGCCGAGGGCGCTTATTACCGCTATTTGAAACTGGCGCTGCGGGAACAATCATGAAAACCGCGGTCATCGTCACCACCTACAACCGCCCCGATGCGCTGGCGCTGGTGCTTGACGGCTACCTCGCGCAGAACAGTCTCGACTTCGAATTGATCGTCGCCGACGACGGCTCGACCGATGACACGCGCCGGCTGGTCGTTGATTACGCGAAACGCGCGCCGTTTCCGCTGAAGCACGTATGGCACGAGGACCGGGGATTTCGCGCGGCCGCGATCCGCAATCGCGCGGTCGCGTCGACTGCCGCCGACTACCTGCTGTTTACCGACGGCGACTGCATACCGTCGCGCGCTTTCGTCGCCCGTCACCGCGTGCTCGCCGAGCCGGGCTGGTTCGTCGCCGGAAACCGCGTGCTGCTGTCGCGCGCTTTCACCGCACGCGTGATCGCCGAGCATCTGCCGCTTCACGCGTGGACCGCCGGTGACTGGCTCGCGGCCTGGGCGCGCCGCGACATCAACCGGCTGCTGCCGCTGATCGCGCTGCCCGACGCCGGCTACCGCAAGCTTTCGCCGCAACGCTGGGCCGGCGTGAAGACCTGCAACCTCGCGCTGTGGCGCGCCGATTTCGAGCGCGTCAACGGCCTCGACGAATCCTATTCAGGATGGGGCCTTGAAGACTCCGACCTGGTGATCCGGCTGCTGCACGCCGGCGTCAAGCATAAAAGCGCGCGCTTCGCGGCGCCGCTGTTCCACCTCTGGCATCCGGAAAACGACCGCAGCAGCCTGGTGGAAAACCGGCAACGGCTCGGCCAGGTGCTGGCCTCGAACCGGATCGCCGCGCCGCTCGGCTTCGACCGCTATCGATGAAGGCGCCGCGCAGCGCGCTGGTCGTGGTGCCGCGCCGGCTCGGCGATGTGCTGCTGGCGACGCCGGTCATGCGCTCGCTGAGACACGCGTTCCCGCAGTGCGCGATCGACGCGCTGGTGTTCGCCGGAACGGAAGCTGTGCTTGCCGGCAATCCCGATATCAGGCGCGTGATCACGATCGCCGAGCGTCCGGCCATCGGCGCGCATCTCGCGCTGGCGGTGCAATTGTTCCGCCGCTACGACCTTGCGCTGTCGCTGGTGCCCGGCGACCGCTCGACGCTTTACGCATGGCTGGCCGGCCGCCGCTGCGCCGGTCTGGTCATCGATACCGCCAAACACACGTGGAAAAAATGGCTGCTCGGAAAGTGGGTGCCCTTCGACAACCGCGGCACGCACACCGTCATCATGCATCTGCGCACGGTCGAGGCGCTCGGCGTTACGCCGCTGACCGAGGTCGTGGCCGAGCCGCGCGCCGCGGACCGGCAAGCGGCGCGTATTGCATTGGCGCAGTTCGGGATCGGCTCGAAGTATGCGGTGCTGCACCCGTTTCCCAAATTCCGCTACAAGCAATGGCACGATGCGGGCTGGAGCGAAGTCGCGCACCGGCTGAGGCAGCGCGGACTGCGGGTCGTAATCACCGGCAGCGGCGATGCCGAAGAGCGCGCCTGTTGCGCGGCGCTCGCCGCCAGAACCGGCGCCGCCAATCTTGCCGGCGCGCTGGCGCTGCCGGCGACGGCCGCGGTGATCGCCGGCGCCGCCATTTATATCGGCCCCGATACCGTGACCACCCACCTGGCCGCAGCGTCGGGCGTGCCGACCATCGCGTTGTTCGGACCCGGCGACCCGCTCAAATGGGGGCCGTGGCCGCGCGGGCAGCGCGACCTCGTCAATCCGTGGCGGCGCATCGGCAGCCAGCGGCGCGGCAACGTGCGCATCGTGCAAGGCACTGCGCCATGCACGCCCTGTCTGCTCGAGGGCTGCGATCGCCGCATCGACAGCGCCTCCGACTGCCTGACGAACCTGCCGGCGCGCCGCGTGATCGATGCGCTGGAACAGTCGTTGACGGCTGCGGTGTGATGCGGCCGCGCTGCCTGCGCTAGGTTTCGGCAGGCTCCGCGAACTGGATGCGGTAGAGCCGCGCGTAGATTCCGTCGCGCGCCAGCAGCTCGCGATGACTGCCGGTCTCGGCGATGCGCCCGCGGTCGAGCACGACGATGCGATCGGCTTTTTCGATCGTCGACAGCCGGTGTGCGATCACGATCGTGGTGCGCCCCCGCATCAGCGCTTCGAGCGCGGCCTGCACGTGGCGCTCCGATTCCGAGTCGAGCGCCGAGGTCGCCTCGTCGAGGATCAGCACCGGCGCGTTCTTCAGCAACGCGCGCGCGATCGCGATGCGCTGCCGCTGCCCGCCCGACAGCTTGACGCCGTTTTCGCCGACCAGCGTGCGCAGCCCCTCCGGCATGCGCCGGATGAATTCCATCGCGTGCGCCGCCTCCGCCGCCTTGACGATGTCGGCCTCTGCGATGTCGCGCATCGCGCCGTACGCGATATTGGCGGCAACGGTGTCGTTGAACAGCACCACGTCCTGACTGACCAGCGCGATGTTGGCGCGCAGCGACGCCAGCGTCAGTCTTTCAAGATCGTTGCCGTCGAGCAGAATGCGCCCGGCGGTCGGGTGATAGAAGCGCGGCACCAGATTGGCGAAAGTGGTTTTGCCGCCGCCGCTGACGCCGACCAGCGCGACCGTTTCGCCGGGCGCGATGGTCAGCGTTATCGCATCGAGCGCCAGCCGCTGCGGATCGCCATAGTGGAAGCTGACATCGTCAAACCGGATTTCGCCGCGCGCGCGCGCGATCGCCATGGTTCCGGTGTCGGGTTCGGTCTGCTGGTCGACCACCTCGAATATGCTTTCCGCCGCCGCCAGCCCGCGCTGCAGCGGCTCGTTGACGCCGGTCACGCGCTTCAGCGGCGAAGTCAGCATCAGCATCGCAGCGATGAACGAGACAAAGCCGCCGACCGTCATTGCGCCGGCGAGCGGGCGGCCGGTCGCAAAATAGACGATCGCCGCCAGCGCGACGCCGGCGAGCAATTGCACGATCGGCACGCTGGCGGCGGCGGCGGACGTCTGCTTCATCGTGAACCGGCGCACGCGATCGGACTGCGCGGCGAAGCGCGCAGCCTCGTAGTCGCGGCCGCCGAACAGCTTGACCACCTTGTGGCCATCGATCGTTTCCTCGAGCACCTGATTGACGTCGCCCATCGCCTGCTGCACCGCGCGGCTGCTGTTGCGCAACCGGATGCTGATCATGCGCACCACGCCGACGATCGGTGGCGCCATCACCAGCGCAAGCAGGGTCAGCTTCCAGTCGAGCCAGAACAGCCACGCCAGCAAGCCGATGATCGTCACCAGATCCTTGAACAGCACGGCCAGCACATTGGTCGCGGCGGCGGTGACCTGCAGCACGTCGTAGGTGAACTTGGAGATCAGATTACCGGTCAGATGATCGTCGTAGTAGGCGGTCGGCAGGTCGAGCAGCCGCCCGAACATCGCAGCGCGCAGATCCAGCACCAGCCGGTTGCTGATCCAGCCGATCGAGTAGGCCGCGGTGTAATCGGCAGCGCCGCGCACCAGCACGATCGCGATGATGATCGCCGGCATCCAGTGAATCAGCGTCTGGTCCTTGTTGACGAAAGTGCCGTCGAGCAGCGGCTTCATCAGCGCCGGCAGCACCGCTTCCGAAATTCCGACCACCGCGATGGCGAAAATGGACAGCGCGAAGATGCGCCAGTACGGCGCGACGTAATGCAGCAACCTCCAATAGAGTCTGGAACTGGTCAGCGCCGGCATGGGCGCCACAATATCAGAGGCTCATCCAAATGAAAACGGCGCGCCCCGCGGGGCGCGCCGTCGCATTGCATCGGCCGGAGTCTACTTGAGTGTATATTGCACGGAGGCAAACCAGCTGCGCCCCGGTTCCGGGTACGCGCTGAAGGTCGGGAATCCGGTATAAACGCCGTAACTGAAATACTTCTCGTCGAAAATATTTTCGACGCCGGCGCTCAGCAGCCAGCCGGCGATCTGCTTGCTCAGCTTCAGGTCGGCCACGGTGTAAGCCGGCATTTTCCTGCCGAAGGTGTTGGTTTCATCACCGTCGTAGATCTGCTCTCCGACATAACGGACCACGGCGTCAAGCCGCGCGCCCGGCGCGGATTGCCACGTCGCACCGACGTTCGCTGAACTGCGCGGAACCAGCGGCACATCCTTGTCGCTGACATCGATGCCGCCGAACGCTCCTTCGCGGAATTTCGCGACCGCATAGGTGTAATTGGCGAACGCGCTGATGGCGTCCGTGAAGCTCCACTTGCCTTCGAGTTCCAGTCCGTAACGGCGCGTCGGCGGCAGGTTGACGTTGTTGAATGCGATCGGATCGAGGTGGATTTCGTGGTTGATGTCCATTTCATAGAGCGCGGCGCGGTAGTGCGTTGCGGCCGTCTGGTATTCGATTCCGAGTTCACGGTCGTGCGAAGTCTGCGGTTCAAGCATCGTGATCGTCGCCGTAAACAGGTTGTAGTTGTCGTTTACGTTCGGCACCCGGAAGCTGTTGCCGAACTTTCCGTACAGCGACAGCGATTCACCGAGACGCTGCCGCAGCGCGACTTCGAAGGCGCGCAAGTCGCGATCGCGGGAATCCTCGGTGACGTTCACGTCGTCCGATACGTCATAGGTGACGCGATGCAGGCGGACGCCGAGCGACAGCGTGGTGCGCGCCGTCAGTTCAGAGGTGTCCTGCACGTACCACGCCCGATTGCGCTGGTCGGAAAGCGGGTGTCCGGCCACGAACGCTCCAAAGGCCGTGGTCGAATCGTATTTCCACTGATCCCAGTCGATCCCGGTGATCAGCGTGCTGGCAACACCGCCGAGCGTGAACGGCACGCGCAGTCGCGGCGTCGCGCTCCAGACATCGACCTGGGTATCGACATCGTCGCGGAACGGCGTCGCGACGAAAAACGCCGAATGCACGGTCTTGCCGCGGTATTGCAGGTTGAGCGCAAATTGAGCGTCGCCGAGCCCGAACTCGCCGCCCAGGTTGACGTGCCCGTCGGACATGCGGCTGAAATCGCCGGGCGTCGCGACCTGCCGCCGGTCGGCTTCGATTTGCGCTTCGGTCAGCGCGCCCGGCAACTGGAGGTCCTGCGCGTCGCCGCCGAATTTCGCGTACAGCCGGTTGCGTCCGTCTTGCCACTGCAGGTCGGCCTGCGCGTTCTGGTCGCGCAGTTGATTGCCGTCGCGGTAATTGTCGGTTTCGAGGTGGCGCGCATTGACGACGAGGCCCGTCTCCGATCCGGCGAGATTGATGCCCGCGGTGTAGTTCTGGGTGTCGTAGCTGCCGGCCTCAATCCCGGCATAGCCGCCGAGACGATCGCGCTGCGGCGTTCTGGTGATGATATTGATGGTGCCGCCGGTCGCGCCGCCGCCGTACAACACCGCGCCGCCGCCGCGCATGATCTCGATGCGTTCGATCGAGGACAGCGGGATCGACTCCCAATTGACGCTGGCCTGCTCGTTTTCGCTGATGCGCTGGCCGTCAAGCAGTACCAGCGTGTTCTGGTCACCGAAGACGCCGAAACCGCGCATGTCAACCTGCCAGTTCGGGGAACCGCTGCTGTCGCGCACCTGGATGCCGGCGATATGCTCGAGCAGTTCCGGCACCGTCGCCGCGGTGCTGTTGCGGATGTCGTCCGCGGTGATCACGGCGACGCCGACCGGCTGCGTCTGCGGCGATTCGTCGAAACGCGTCGCGGTGACGACGACTTCAGGCGCCGTCGAACTCACGATCTGCCCTGACGAAACGACGGGCATCATGATTGCCAATCCGGACAGGGCCGGACCGATGCACTTGTTGATGACGGTCCTGCAATAAAACATGGTCTTCATCCCTCGATTAATCAAATAGTGCCGCAGCTGAAGTGCGAACGGCTTCAGCGGCCGCAGCCATGTTTCGAAGCGCGGGCTCTACCTCTTCCCAGCGCCGCGTTTTCAATCCGCAGTCCGGATTGATCCACAGCCGTTCGGGCGGAATGACCCGCGTGGCCGCCACGATCAATTGCCGCATCTCTTCGGTCGAAGGAACACGCGGAGAATGGATGTCCCAGATGCCGGGGCCGATTTCGTTCGGATAATGAAAGTCCACGAACGCGCGCAACAGCTCCATGTTGGAGCGCGAGGTTTCGATCGAAATCACGTCGGCGTCGAGCGCAGCGATCGGCTCCATGATGTCGTTGAACTCGGAATAGCACATATGGGTGTGGATCTGCGTTTCGTCGCCGACGCCGGACGCGGACAGGCGAAACGCGTCCACCGCCCATTTCAGGTACGCCGGCCAGTCGGCGCGCCGCAGCGGCAGGCCTTCGCGCAACGCCGGCTCGTCGATCTGGATGATGCCGATTCCGGCGGCCTCGAGATCGCGGACTTCGTCGCGGATCGCCAGCGCGATCTGTTTCGCGGTTTCACTGCGCGGCTGATCGTCGCGCACGAAACTCCACTGCAGAATGGTGATCGGACCGGTCAGCATCCCCTTCATCGGCCTGTCAGTCAGGGACTGCGCGAACTTCGCCCAGCGCACCGTCATCGGCGCGGGGCGCGACACGTCGCCGTAAATGATCGGCGGCTTCACGCAACGCGAGCCGTAGCTCTGCACCCAGCCGTTTTCGGTGAACGCAAATCCCGCCAGCTGTTCGCCGAAATACTCGACCATGTCGTTGCGTTCGAACTCGCCGTGCACCAGCACGTCGAGCCCCGCCTGCTCCTGCCAGCGCACGCACTCGCCGGTTTGCCGTTCGAGAAATCGCTCGTAATCGGCGGTCGATATTTCGCCTTTTTTCCAGCGCGCACGCGCAGAACGTATTTCCTTCGTCTGCGGAAACGAACCGATGGTGGTGGTGGGCAATGGCGGCAGTTTGAACCGCGCATGCTGCTTTTTCCGCCGGACATCGAATCCATGCTGCCGCCGCAATTCCTGCACGGTGACCGCGTCGCAGCGCTGCTTGACCGCCGGACTGTGCACACGGGCGCTGTTCCGGCGGCGCGTGATCGCGGCGCAGTTTTCGCTCACCTCCGCGGTTTCCCCGTCCTGCTCAAGCTGGCGCGCCAGCGCTGCGACTTCGGCAAGTTTTTCCTCGGCGAACGCCAGCCACTCCTTGAGTTCGGCGTCGAGCTTGGATTCGTGTTTGAGGCTCAATGGAACATGCAGCAATGAACACGACGGCGCGATCATCAGACGTTCCGCGCCCAGTTTCCGCCGCGCGGACTGGAGCAGTTGCAACGATCCGGCAAAATCGTTTTTCCAGATATTGCGCCCGTCCACCACCCCCAGCGACAACTGCATGGTCGCCGGCAGCGTCTGCAGGATGCGATCGAGTTCGTGCGGCGCGCGCACCATGTCAACGTGGATCGCGTCCACCGGCAATTCCAGCGCCACCGGCAGGTTGTCGCGCAGATCGCCGAAATAGGTCGCCAGCATCAGCTTCAGCGCGGGCGCCGCAGCGCACAGCCGCGCATAGGCCGATCGCAGCGCCGTATGCTGCGCGTCGCTCAAATCGAGCGATAGCACCGGTTCGTCGAACTGCACCCAGCGCGCGCCCAGCGCGCCGAGCTGCTCCAGCACGCCGGCGTAAACCGGCAACAGCGCAGGTAACAATGACAGACGGTCGAAATTTCCGCTGCGGTTATCCGCCTTCCCCAGCAATAAAAACGAAACCGGCCCCAGCAGCACCGGCATGGTTTCAATGCCCAGCGCCCTGGCTTCCCGATATTCGTCGAGCGGTTTGCTGGAGGCGCAGCTGAAAGACTGCTCCGGTCGCAGTTCCGGCACCAGATAGTGATAATTGGTGTCGAACCACTTCGTCATTTCCAGCGCCGTCGCCGGCTGTCCGCAATGGACGTGATCCTGGTGCTCCTGCACCGGGCGTACGCCGCGCGCCATCGCAAAATAAGTGCGCACATCGACGCGGCCGCCGCGCCAGTCGAACCGCTCGGGAACCGCCCCCACCAGCGCACAGGTGTCCAGCACCTGGTCGTACAGACTGAAATCGTTCGACGGAATCAGCTCGATGCCGGCGGATTTCTGCAACCGCCAGTTTTCGCCGCGAATGGCCTTCGCCGTCGCCAGCAGGTCGGCCTCGCTGCTCTCGTCGGCCCAGTAGCTTTCCAGCGCCTTCTTCAATTCGCGCCGCTGGCCAATGCGCGGGAAACCGAGATTGTGGGTAAAAGATTTATCCGTCATTCTCCGCGACCCCTTTTTGCAAAGAATCGCGACGAAAATACAGCCGCTCCCCTGATAAAAAGAATATTGCTCGCCCTGGAAACGGACGAAATCCCGGTATTACTGGAAAAAAATGACATGTCTTCCTCGTGTCACGCGCCCGCCGCGCGCAGAATTGACGAATCCGAGGAAACACCTGGGAAGCCATCGACGACCACTGGCCGTACACCGCCGCCCCGCGGTGTGTCCTCACCGCGGCATCAGGCCGGTCTACGGACTCGCGAGACTGGACGCGCCGCCTTCCCGAGCTGGTTGAGCTCAGTGGCATCGTGACGCGCCCGCATTCGCCTACCGTTGCGGGGGCAGTACGGGCTTGGGCCGCAAATTTCCCGGCCGTACCCGTTTCCCGATTATCCCGGCGCGAGAATTCACGCGCGGGCACCTGAAACCGCGCCGCAGCCAGCCTCGCCATGACTTTTCCTGACGGTGCGCTGCGACATTCGCATTTTATACCAAACCACATTCAAAAAGAAACGTTAGGTATTGACCGGTCAGGATTTTCGAAACTATAGTGTCGGAATGGAGCAGGAATTCAAAGCGCTGGAAGACAAAATCAGCCAACTGGTGGAGTTGTGCCAGAGATTGCGCGCCGACAACCGCATGCTGCGCCAGCAACTGGCGTCGGCGCTCAATGACAACAAGCAGTTAAACGATAAAATCGGCACCGCCAAAAACGAACTCGAAACCCTGCTCGCCCAGATTCCGGAAAATGAGCTATGAGCGGCGACGATTCGAGCATGCAAATCAGCATCATGGGACGCGAGTTCCGCATTGCCTGTGCGCCCGAAGAACAGAAATCTCTGCGCGAGGCGGTCGACTACCTGAACCGCAAAATGCAGGAAATCAAGGATCAAGGCAAAGTGGCCGGCGTCGACCGCATTGCGATCATGGCCGCGCTCAACATTGCACACGAATATCTGACGATCCGCTTCGGAAGCTTTGACGTCGCCGAGTTTAAGCGTAGAATGGCCGGCATCGAGACCATCGTTGATCAGACATTGTCTGAACAGGACGAGTTGTTTTAGCCGATGGCATCAGGCATCGGCTGCTGCGGGTTATCCCCTGCGGTGCGCGTCAGGACTCCGGACTCTTTGAACCTATAGTATTACTCTTGGGTTGCTGACCAAAGACGGCGCTGTTGTGCGCGTCCAACAAGGAAGCGCCTGATGCGTCCGGAAGGCGACCATCTTGGACCTTCGGTTCAAGCGACAAAGGGCCGACGGCATCTGCGGGGGGCCAATATATCAAATCGATCGCCAATGCGGCGGCGTAGTTGTCCCCGCATCCCCCGACCTTGCCTCCCGATAGATGCCGATGCGTTACTGGCTGATGAAATCCGAGCCCGATGAATTCGGCATCGACGATCTGGCGCGCGCGCCGCGACATAGCGCAGCATGGTTCGGGGTACGCAATTACCAAGCGCGCAATTTCATGCGCGATGACATGCGTCCGGGCGACCTGGCTTTTTTTTACCATTCAAGCTGCGCTATACCCGGCATTGCCGGCATCGTTAAGACCGTGAAGGCGGCCTATCCCGACGCGACGCAATTCGACCGCGCCAGCAAATATTTCGATCCCAAGGCGACCCGCGAGCGTCCGCGCTGGTTCAATGTCGATGTGAAGCTGGTCGCCAGGACCCGCCTGGTACCGTTGCCGGAACTGCGCGCGCAACGCCCGCTTTCCGGTATGCGGCTGCTGGCGCGCGGCAACCGCCTGTCGATCACGCCCGTGAGCGCCGCCGAATGGCGGACCATCCTGCGCCTGATGGAAGAAGCGGAGACCGCGCTGTGATGGATATTAATGGGCTGATGCGTAAGGCGCTCAACACGAAAGCGTCGCTGCCGTCGAGTCCCGGTTTCGCCTGCACGCCGTTGCTCGTGAAGATCCCCATGATGATGGTGCCGGCAACACATATGCCGATCAGTTTCATCTGAATCGTTACAGGCATGCGACTCATCCAGACCCAGCGCCTGCTTTTTTGGGAGCCCCGATATCCCAATCTGGCGCGCGCTGCATGCTTGGCGCTCGTCGCGCTGATAGCCTACGTGGACTTTGTGCTGCCGAAACCGCTGAGCCTCGCGATTTTCTACCTGCCCGTCATCTTCGTCGCAAGTTGGTTGTGGGGAAAGAATTTTGGCGCCGTAATCGTGGTCGCCGCCGTCATCGGCTGGCTGTTCGATCATCTGACCACGGTGATCTATCCACACCCCTTCTATTATCTGTGGGACGTTGCGATCCGCCTTATCACATGGGGCGTTTTTGTCTGGCTGGTGGTGGAGCTTAAAGCCGCGCTGCTCAAGGCCGACGAACGTTTTATCACCCTGCTGAAGAGCTGGGATTCCGCCGTCTGCGTATCGGACATGCGCAACGGTACATTGCTCTATCTGAACGATTCGTGTTTGACGGCTTTCGGCGACGGTCCGCCCCTCGGCAGCATCCAGCAGATCGACTCACGCCTCGCTCCCCGCCCGTTGCTGGCCATCCCCGACGATCAGTTACGGCAGGTCAGCAGCCCCCCCTCCAGCCGCAATGTCCTCGAATGTTTCGATACCGCATCGGGGCGTTGGTATCTCGTGCGCGCCTACCTGCTGCAATGGATCAACGGTCAAATGACGCGCATCCAGATCGCGACCGACATCACCGAATACAGGCGGGTACAGGAAATCAACCGCCAGCAGCAGGAAAAACTTGAATTGGGGTCCCGGCTCATTACCCTCGGTGGAATGGCCTCGGCGCTGGCGCACGAACTCAATCAGCCACTCGCCGCGATCGTCAATTACAATCAGGGCTGCGTGCGCCTGCTGCACAAGGATCCCGTCGATCGCCAGGCTCTGCTTGCCGCGATGGAAAAAAGCAGCGCCCAGGCCGAGCGCGCCGGCAAGATCGTGCAGCACGCGCGCGCGCTGGCGCAGCGGCATGAACCGGAGCTGACACAATGCGACCTCAACGAAATCGTGACCGCCGTCGCGTCTGCACTCGAACTCAGCCTCCAGAAACACGGCATCCAGTTGACGCTCGATCTTGCCCCGTCGCTGCCGCCGTTGCTCGCGGACCGGATCATGATCGAACAGGCGATCTTCAATCTGGCGCGCAACGCGATCGAGGCCATGCACGACACGCCGCATGGACAAGGAAGAATGTCGATCCGCACCTTCCACGCCAATGACCGCGCTGTCGAGCTGCAGATCGCTGACAGCGGCTGCGGTCTTCCCGACGAGATGGACAAAACCCTGTTTGTTCCATTTTTCACCACCAAGTCCGACGGACTGGGACTGGGATTGAACTTGGTACGCTCGATAGCGGAAATCCACGGTGGGCAAGTGCGTGCGGCCCGCAATCCCGACATCGGCAGCACTTTTTATTTCACATTGCCTGTCACAAGACCGTGATAAACCACGTCACAATCTGCGTGATTGACGACGACGGCGCATTCCGCGATTCGCTGCGCTTTCTGCTCGAATCGGCTGGTTACACAGTCGCAGCTTACGAAAGCGGGAACTCGTTTCTCACCAGCCAGGATATGGAACACATCGGATGCATCCTGCTGGATGTGCGCATGACCGGCATGAGCGGCCTCGAGCTGCAGAACGAACTGAAGCAGCGCGCGATTCCGGCACCGATCATCTTTCTCACCGGTCACGGCGATGTGCCGATGGCGGTGGAAGCGATCAAGCGCGGCGCTTTCGAATTCATCGAAAAGCCGGTCAACGACGCGATACTTCTCGGCATGATCGAACGCGCGCTGCAGCACGATGCCGATACCCGGCGCGCGCGCGCGCGTCAGCTGTCGGCGGCGGCACGCCTCGCGACGCTTTCTCCGCGCGAATACGAGGTAATGGAGCGTGTCGTCGCGGGCAAACCCAACAAGGTCATCGCTGAAGATCTTGGCATCAGCGTCAAGACCGTCGAAGCGCACCGTGCGCGGATGATGATGAAGACGGGAGCCGATTCGATCGCGGAACTCGTCCAGCTCGCGCTTGACGGGCTGCCGCCGCAAAACCGCTGAAACCGCTCAAACCGCCGCGCGTTGCAGACGGTCTGCGACTGCCGCCCATTCGGCGCTGGACGGCGGTTGTTCCACCAGGATCACATCGCATTGGGCGTGGTCGAGGCGACGCAGATTCGCATAGAGTCCGCGCGCATAATCGACGGCGGTTTCCGGCGCCGCTATCCACGCCAGCCTTCCGTCCACTTCCGGCGGCACGCGGCGCGCGAGCACCGCGACGCGCTGACCCCGGCGCAGCCGGTCCGCCACCTGCGCGCGCAGCGCAGCAGCAGGGACCAGCGCAACCGGCGTGCGTGGCGCGTAATGCACGGGCAGGGTGCCCGGCGCGCGCGGCGAATCAGCGCGCGGCGCAGCTAGCGGCGCGCCGAGCACCTGCTCGATCTCCCGCTTGGAAATCCGTCCCGGCCGCAGCAGCGCCGGCCGTTCGCCACTGACATCGATGATCGTCGATTCGATGCCGACCTCACATGCCCCGCCGTCGAGCACGAGATCGACGCTGTCGCCGAATTCCTCATGCACGTGATCGGCGGTGGTCGCGCTGACGCGGCCGAAGCGGTTTGCCGACGGCGCGGCGATGCCGCCGCCGAACGCCGCCAGCAGCGCATGCGCAACCGGATGCGCCGGCACGCGCAGGCCGATCGTATCCTGGCCGCCGGTAATATCATCGCCGACACGCGCGGCGCGCTTCAGAATCAGCGTCAGCGGCCCCGGCCAGAATGCCGCCGCAAGCTTGTGCGCGCTGTCCGGTGCTTCACGCGCCCACTGCGACAATTGCGCAGCATCGGCAAGATGAACGATGACCGGATGACTGGCCGGGCGCCCCTTGATTTCGTACAACCGCCGCAGCGCCGCCGGATTGCCGGCGTCGGCGCCGAGTCCGTAGACGGTCTCGGTCGGGAACGCGACCAGTCCGCCGCGTTTTAGAATCGCGACGGCTTGGGTAATGTCCTGACGGTCCATCCCGGAAACGCGCCGCGCTGCCCGGGCTAGGCGCGCGTCAACAACCGCAACGCCTCTTCATATTTCTGCGCCGTACTGCGGATGATGTCGGGCGGAAGCTGCGGCGCCGGCGGCTGTTTGTTCCAGGGCCGGGTTTCGAGCCAGTCGCGCACGAACTGCTTGTCGAATGACGGCGGGCTGGTCCCGACGCGATACTGGTCGGCGGGCCAGAAGCGCGACGAGTCCGGCGTCAGCACCTCATCGATCAGATACAACTTTCCGCCGCTGTCGGTGCCGAACTCGAATTTGGTGTCGGCGATGATGATGCCCTTGCCGCGCGCGTAATCGGCGGCTTCCGTGTAGAGTTTTACCGAGGCGGCGCGCGCCTGATCGGCATATTCCCGGCCGACAATCTTTTGCGCCTCTTGATGCGAAATGTTCTGATCGTGCTCGCCCATCGGCGCCTTGGTCGCCGGCGTGAAGATCGGCACCGGCAACTGCTCCGCCTGTTGCAGTCCCGCCGGCAGCTTGATACCGCAGATCGCGCCGGTCTGCTGATAATCCTTCCATCCGGAGCCGACCACATAGCCGCGCACCACCGCCTCGATCAACAATGGTTGCAACCGCTTGACCACCATTGCGCGGCCGGCAACCTGATCACGTTCGCCGGCCGCGACCACCGATTCCGGCGCGATGCCGGTCAGATGATTGGGAATGACGTGCGCGAGCTTCGCAAACCAGAACTCGGAGAGCGCAGTCAGCACCCTTCCCTTGCCCGGGATCGGATCGGACAGAATCACGTCAAATGCCGAAATGCGGTCGGTCTGGATTACCAGCAGCTTGTCGTCGCCGACCGCATAAATATCGCGCACCTTGCCGCGATGCAGGAACGGCAGGCTTTTCAGACCCGATTCGAACAATGCATGGTTCGCCATGGTTTCGTGTTCCGGTAAACGACGCGCGGTTTTTTAAAGGGCGGGCAGTTGAACGGCCCGCACCGCCTCGGCCTGCTTCGTCCGGAATGCCGCCAACTGGCCGGCCAGCGCCGGATTGTCGAGCGCGAGCATTGCAACTGCGAACAGCCCGGCATTGGCGGCGCCGGCGTCGCCGATGGCGAAGGTCGCAACCGGCACACCCTTCGGCATCTGCACGATCGACAGCAGCGAATCGAGACCTTGCAGATGTTTGGACGGCATCGGCACACCGAGCACCGGCAGCGTGGTTTTGGAAGCGACAACCCCTGCCAGGTGTGCTGCCCCGCCGGCGCCGGCAATGAAGCAGCGGGCGCCGGACGCCGTGATGGCCTCGATCCATTCGACCAGCAGATCCGGCGTACGGTGCGCCGACAGCGCGCGCGCCTCGTAGCGGACGCCGAAATCCTTCAGCGCGCGCGCCGCATGCTGCATGACCTCCCAATCGCTCTGACTGCCCATCACGATTCCGACCAACGGTTTTTCCACAATCATCTCCCGATTCATCGATCCATTACATTCTAGCTTACCCGGTCAGGGCTCATCCTGCCGGCAGCAGTTCCTCGAGCAATCGCAAGTAGATCCTGGGCAATTCCTCGAGCTCGTCGAGCCGGATGCATTCGTCGATCTTGTGAATGCTCGCGTTGGTCGGACCGAATTCGACGACCTGCGGACAGAGGTCGGCGATGAAACGGCCATCCGAGGTGCCGCCGCTGGTCGACAGCACGGTGTCGACGCCGGTCACTTCCTTGATCGCACGCGCGATCGCCTCCACCAGCCGGCCCTTCTCTGTCAGATACGGCTTGCCGCCGTGCGTCCATTCGATATCGTAGGTGAGCTGATGGCGGTCGAGTATCGCCCGCATCCGCTGTTGCAGCGACTCGACCGTGCTCGCGGTCGAAAAGCGGAAGTTGAAGCGGATCACGGCTTCGCCGGGCACGATGTTGTCGGCGCCGGTGCCGGCGCAAAAGTTCGAGACCTGCCAGGTGGTCGGCGGAAAGTACTCGTTGCCGCGATCCCATTCAGTCTGCGCGAGCTCGGCCAGCGCGGGCGCCACCCGGTGCACCGGGTTGTCGCCGAGATGCGGATAGGCGATGTGCGCCTGTATCCCCTTCACGCGCAGCGTTCCCGACAGCGATCCGCGGCGGCCATTTTTGATGGTGTCGCCAAGCCTGCCGACGCAGGTCGGTTCGCCGACCACGCAATAATCGATTTTTTCGCCGCGCGCGGCGAGCTTCTCGCAGACGCGGACCGTGCCGTCGACGGCGGCACCTTCCTCGTCCGACGTCAGCAGCAGCGCGAGCGAACCCGGACGATCAGGGTGGCGCCGCACGAATTCTCCGCAGGCGACGGCAAATGCAGCGAGCGAACTCTTCATGTCGGAAGCGCCGCGTCCGTAAAGCACCCCGTCGCGCACGGTCGGCGTGAACGGATCAGCCGTCCACTGGTCGAGCGGCCCGGTCGGCACCACGTCGGTATGGCCGGCGAAACATATCAGCGGCGCGGCGCGGCCGCGCCGCGCCCACAGATTGTCGACACCGCCGGCGCTGATCTTTTCGAAGCTGAACCCCAGCGGCCGCAGCTGATCGCACAGAATATCCAGGCAACCGGCATCATCCGGCGTGATCGAGTGCCGCGCAATCAACAGCTTGGCGAGGGCGATGACCGCGGATTTCATCGGTGTGTGCGTCAGAACGGTGTTTCGCAGGTCGATACTGCGTACATCTTAACAAATCGGCGCAGCAGCTTCACGCCGCCGCCGGGCCGCGTTCCGGCTAGCGGCTGCGGTAATCGCCGACTCTGACGATCTTCATCGTGTTGGTGCCGCCCGCCTTGCCGATCGGTTCGCCGATGGTAAGCACGATGTAATCGCCCTTGCCGACCGCACCGCGCTTCAGCAGTTCGTCCTCGGCGCGCAACAGTGCGCGCTCCGGATCGCGCGCGGACTTGAAATTCACCGGGTAGACGCCGCGGAACAGCGTAACGCGGCGCTGCGTTTCGGGCACCGAAGACAGCGCGTAGATCGGCACCCGGGTGTTGGAGCGCGACATCAGCAGCGCGGTCTTGCCGCTTTGCGTCAGCGCCGCGACCGCCTTGATTTCGAGGTTGTTCGCAGTGAATACCGTGGCGCGCGCGATCGCCTCCTCGACGCCCTGCGGCGCATGGAGTCCGCGGCGCTCGGAAAGAAAAATTTCTTCCTTCTCGGCCTCGATACAGACGCGCGCCATCGCGGCCACCGTTTCCACCGGATAGCTGCCGGTCGCGGTTTCGGCCGACAGCATCACCGCATCGGTGCCGTCGAGTACCGCGTTGGCGACGTCGGACACTTCGGCGCGCGTCGGAATCGGGTTGGTGATCATCGATTCCATCATCTGGGTCGCGGTAATCACGACCTTGTTGTGCTCGCGCCCCATCCGGATCATCCGTTTCTGCAGTGCCGGCACCGCGGCGTCGCCGACCTCGACCGCGAGATCACCGCGCGCCACCATGATCGCATCCGACGCCACGATGATTTCCTCGAGCGCGGGAATCGCCTCGGCGCGCTCGATCTTGGCGACGATCATGCTGCTGCCGCCGGCCTTCAGCATCAGTTCGCGCGCGCGCCTGATGTCGGCGCCCGAACGCGGGAACGACACCGCCAGATAATCGGCCTTCAGGCGCGCCGCCAGCTCAATGTCACGCATGTCCTTGTCGGTCAGCGCCGGCGCCGACAGTCCGCCGCCTTTGCGATTGATGCCCTTGTTGTTGGACAGCACGCCACCCTGCTCGACCACGCAGAAAATGCGCGGCCCGCGCACCGCGGTCACTCCCATCACGATGCGGCCGTCGTCGAGCAGCAGCGTATCGCCGCGCGCGACGTCTTCCGGCAGTTTCCGGTAGTCGAGCCCGACGCATTTTTCATCGCCGAGCTTGCACTCGGCGTCCAGGATGAACTGGTCGCCGACGTGCAGCATGATCTTGTTGTTCTTGAAACGGCCGATGCGGATCTTCGGCCCCTGCAGGTCGAACAGGATGCCGAGGGGGCGGCCGGTTTTCGCGGCGATCTCGCGCACCAGCGCGGCGCGCGCGACATGATCGGCGGCGGGACCGTGCGAAAGATTCATGCGCACCACGTCGAGCCCGGCCGCGACCATGCGCTTCAGGGTCTTATGGTCGCTCGACGCGGGGCCGAGAGTGGCGACGATTTTGGTGCGGCGGAGCACGATGGGTCGGGCCTAACCGGCGCGCTGCTCCAGAATTTCGACCGCGGGCAGTTTTCTGCCTTCGAGAAATTCGAGAAACGCGCCGCCACCGGTTGAAATGTAAGACACCTTGTCGGCGATCCCGTACTTGGCGATCGCCGCCAGCGTGTCGCCGCCGCCGGCGATCGAAAACGCATCCGACTCGGCAATCGCGCGCGCGATCCGTTCGGTGCCGCGGCCGAACTGGTCGAACTCGAACACACCGACCGGTCCATTCCAGACGATGGTGCCGGCGTCGGCCAGGATCTGCGCGAGCTGCTCCGCCGTTTTCGGCCCGATGTCGAGGATCAGGTCGTCGTCCGCGACCTGATCGACGTTCTTGACCGTGGCCGATGCCTGCGCCGAGAACTCCTTCGCGCAGACGACGTCGACCGGGATCGGCACCGCGCCGCCCTTGGCGCGCGCCGCGGCGATGATGTCTTTCGCCTGCTGCACCAGATCAGGCTCGGCCAGAGACTTGCCGATCCTGTAGCCGGCGGCCAGTATGAACGTATTGCAGATGCCGCCGCCGACGATCAGCTGGTCGACTTTTTCCGACAGCGTCTTCAGGATCGAAAGTTTGGTCGACACCTTGGAGCCGGCGACGATCGCGACCAGCGGGTGCCGTGGTTTGCCGAGCGCCTTGCCGAGCGCATCGAGTTCCGCCGCCAGCAGCGGGCCGGCGGTGGCGACCGGCGCGAATTTCGCGATGCCGTAAGTGGTCGCCTCGGCGCGGTGCGCAGTGCCGAATGCGTCGTTGACGTAGATGTCGCACAGCGCCGCCATTTTTCGCGCCAGCGCATCGTCGTTCTTTTTCTCACCTTTGTTGCAGCGGCAATTCTCGAGCAGCAGCACCGAACCCGGCGGCGTGCTGATGCCGTCGACCCAGTCGCGCCGCAGCGCCACCGGCACGCCGAGCAGCTCGCTCATCCGCAGCGCGACCGGCGCCAGCGAATCCTCGGGCTTCAATTCGCCTTCGGTCGGGCGGCCGAGGTGAGAGGTCACCAGCACCGCGGCGCCGGCCTGCAGCGCGCGGCGGATCGCCGGCAGCGAGGCGCGGATGCGGGTGTCGTCGGTGATATTGCCGGCGTCGTCCTGCGGCACGTTGAGGTCGGCGCGGATGAACACGCGCTTGCCGGCGAGATCCAGGTCGGTCATGCGGATGAAATTCATCGGGAATACTTCGCGGATATTAAAGAGGGGGGCGCAGCGGACCCGCCGCGCCCGGTCTGATCTATTTCGCAGCCATCAACGCCACGGTGGTATCGAGCATCCGGTTGCTGAAGCCCCATTCGTTGTCGTACCAGGCCAGCGCCTTGACCAGCGTGCCGCTGGTGACCTTGGTCAGCGTTGCCTCGAAAATACTCGACGCCGGGTTGTGGTTGAAGTCGACCGACACCAGCGGCGCATCGTTGTATTCGAGAATCCCCTTCAAATCGCCGGCAAGCGTCGCGGCCTTGACCGCGGCGTTGACCTCGTCGACGCTGGTCGCGCGCGCCGCGGTGAACACCAGATCGACCAGCGACACGTTGATCGTCGGCACCCGCACCGCGAAACCGTCGAGCTTGCCGTTCAGCTCCGGCAGCACCAAGCCGACCGCGGCGGCGGCGCCGGTCTTGGTCGGGATCATCGACTGCGTCGCCGAGCGCGCACGGCGCAGGTCTTCGTGATAGACATCGGTCAACACCTGGTCGTTGGTATACGAATGTACCGTCGTCATCAGGCCGCTGACGACGCCGATTTTCTCGTGCAGCGCCTTGACCAGAGGCGCCAGGCAGTTGGTCGTGCACGATGCGTTCGAAATCACCGTGTGGCCGGCCTTCAGCGTTCTGTGATTGACGCCGTAGACGACGGTGGCGTCGACGTCCTTGCCGCCGGGCGCCGAGATGATCACCTTTTTCGCGCCGGCGGCAAGATGGGCGCCGGCCTTTTCCTTGGTCGTGAACAGCCCGGTGCATTCGAGCACGACATCGATGCCGAGGTCCTTCCACGGCAGCTCCGCCGGATTGCGCTTGGCAAGCACCTTGATCTTGTCGCCATTGACGACCATCGAATCGCCCTCAACCACGACGCTGCCGTTGAATTTGCCGTGCACGGTATCGTAGCGCGTCAGGTGCGCGTTGGTTTCGGCGTTGCCGAGATCGTTGATCGCGACGATTTGGATGCCGTGCTTCTTGCCGGCCTCATAATGGGCGCGCAGCACATTGCGTCCGATGCGGCCGTAGCCGTTGATTGCTACCTTGATCGTCATCTAGCTCCCCTCCTGGTAAAAACTCTCGTTTATTTGTTGCGGCCGAGCGCCGCCGGACAGCCGCGCGATCGGGGAAACCGGTCGAAAACCGCCTCCCCGCCCGCGCGAAAGCCGCCAATTATCTTAGAAACCGGCAGCTTTGGCTACCTCCTGCAGCCGGTCGGTACGGCCTATTCGCCGCGGCGGCTGAGCTTGACGCCGAGCTGTTTGAGTTTGCGATAAAGGTGGGTACGCTCGAGGCCGACGCTTTCCGCGACCCGGCTCATGTTGCCGCCTTCCTTTACGATGTGATGCTCGAAATAGACGCGTTCGAAGGCGTCGCGCGCCTCGCGCAGCGGCAGGTCGAGCGGCAATCCTAGCGGGGCGGAAGTCTTGGCGCTGAATTGCGCGAGCGCCTGATTTACCTCATGCGCGCTGATTTCCTCGGTCTGCGCGGTGACCGCCACGGTATGCACCACGTTCTCGAGCTGACTCAGGTTGCCGGGCCAGTCGTAATTGCGCAGCGCGTTCAGCGCGGCGATGCTGAAACGCCGCGGCGGCACCTGCTTGGCCTCGACGCTGCCCGACAACAGCCGGTTGGCGATGTCGGGAACATCCTCGCGGTGCTCGCGCAGGCTCGGCACGCGGACCGTAATTGCGGCGAGCAGTCCGTACAGCCGCTCGTCGAAAGCTTCTTGGGCAACCAGTTCCGGCAGCGCGCGCGAGGTGACGCCGATCAGGCGTGTATTGTATTCAGCAAGCGCGTCGGCGATCGACAGCAGGCCTTTCTGTTCGGCGGCGGTCAGATCGCTGATTTCATGCAGAAACAGGGTGCCGTCCTTCGCCTGCTTCACCAGTTCCAGCGGCGTTTCGGCGAGCGCCGCGAGTTCGAGCGGCTCGACCCACGGCGCGTTCCGCGAGTGCAGCGCGCGCGCGCATGCCTCGCTGCCGCTGCCGGGCTCCGCGTAGAACAGCAGCGGCGAGCGTAATTCCTTGACGCGTTCCAGTTGCTGTCTGAAGGCGGTCATCGCCGGCGACCGCCCGAACGTCGCCAGCATCGCATCCGGCTGCGCGCGCTGTTCGCCACTTTTGAGCGCGCGGCCGACCGTCGCCAGCAGCTTCTGCAGCGTAATCGGCTTTTCCAGAAAATCGTAGGCACCGAGGCGCGTGGCCTCGACCGCGCTGTCGATCGTGCCGTGGCCGGACATCATGATCACCGGCATCGTCAGCGATCCGGCATTCGCCCACTCCTTGAGCAGCGTGATGCCGTCGGTATCGGGCATCCAGATGTCGAGCAGCACGAGGTCGGGGCGCGCCTGGCCGCGCAACTGGCGTGCGCGCTCGGCGTTCTCGGCCAGCTGCACTTCGTAGCCCTCGTCGTGCAGGATCTCCGACAGCAACTCGCGAATGCCTACTTCATCGTCAACCACCAGAATACGTTGCATCTTCCATTCCACCTAAGCGCTGGCCGCGGTCTTGTGCTCGACGCGATGCGCCGCCGCGAAAGGCAGCATCAACGTCACGCGCGCGCCGTGCGGCCGCACGTTTTCGAGTCGCACCGTGCCGCCGTGCTCCTCGATGATTTTCTTCACGATCACCAGGCCGAGGCCGGTGCCTTTCGGCTTGGTCGTCACGTACGGCTCGAACGCATGCCGCATCAGCTGCTCGGGAAAGCCGCAGCCGTTGTCGGTGATCGTGATCTGCAGCGCGCCCTCCGCGCTTTCCGAGCGCACCACGATCCGCGGCTGATCGGCATCCGCCAGCGCATCCTGCGCGTTCTGCAGCAGATTATGTATCACTTGGCGCAGACGCGCCGGATCGCCGACAATCGGCGGCAGGTCGGCGGCGAGCTCGGTGCGGATCACCCCCCCGGCCTCATACAGAGTCAGGATTTCCCGCAACAGGGTGTTGATGTCCACCCGCTGCAGTGCGAGTTCCGGCATCCGCGCGTACTGGCGGAAGGCGTCAACCATGCGTTTGAGCGCGCTGACCTGATTGACGATGGTCTGCGTCGAGCGCGCCAGCATATCGGCGGCAGCGCCGGAAAGTTTGTCGGCGAGCTTGACCTGCAGCCGCTCGGCCGCCAGCTGGATCGGCGTCAGCGGATTCTTGATTTCATGGGCAAGGCGTCGCGCGACTTCCCCCCATGCGGCGTCGCGCTGCGCCTGCAGCACGTGGGTAATGTCGTCGAACACCACCACCAGCCCGGTGCCGCTGCCCGCAGGGAGCCGCGCGCCGCGCACCAGCAGCGTCTGCGCGCCGTCGTCGCGCGCGCGCTCGATCTGGGTTTCCCACTCGGAGGCTGCGCCGGTCCGCGATTTTTCCGCGATCTTGCGCGCCAGCGCCTCCAGTTGCGGCGCGCGCCCGCTCCACTGCTCGAGCGTCGCGCCCGCCAGCTGCGTGAAATCGGTGCCCAGCAATCCGCCCGCGCTGCGGTTGAATGAGCGCAGTCGCAGCTGCTCGTCGAAAGCAAGCACGCCGGCCGACAGATTCGCGAGCACGCCCTGCAGATAAGCATGGGCGTCGGCCAGTTGCTGCTGGTTGCGCTCGGCCGCCCCGCGCGCTTCGGCCAGTTGCTGGCGCATCGTGTTGAACGACTGCGTCAGCATCCCGAGTTCATCATGGCTCGCGGTGAATTCGCGCTGGCTGAAATCGCCCTGGGCCACGGCGCGCGTGCCCTCGGCCAGATAGGACAGCGGCGTGCTCAGGCGCTCGCTCAGCAAAAACGCCAGCGACAACGCCGACAGCAGCGCCAGCAACAGCGTCAGCGTCAGCGTCAAACCGTACAGCCGGCGCAGCCCCTGCCGCGCCAGCATCAATTCCTGATACTCGCGCTGGCCGGTCTGCACGATCTCGGCGTCACGCGCAAGTTCGGGCGGCACCGGCTGCAGCAACTGCAGCACGCGCACGTCCTCGGACACGCTCAGCATGTTGACCGGAACCAGCACGCGCAGATACAGTCCCTGGTCAGGCGTGGATTCCACCGCGCTGTAGTCGCGCTGCAGCCGCAACTGGCGGAACACGGCGGAATCCGGCACGCCGGGCATCACCGTCGGGGTGCTGCCCGAAAACACGATCACCTCGCCGCGTCCCGTAAACAGCGTCGCTTCCTGCACTCCGAACTGCTCACGCAGCGAATTGAGCATTGCGAATTGATCGCGCGACATTCTGGTGGCGAGCGAGAACGCCATCGCATCGGCTTTCTTGACCAGGTCCTTGAGCTGGTTGTCCAGCGTGGAGCGGCCGAGATTGAGCCCGCCCTCGAGCGCCTTTTCGACCCGCACGTCAAACCACGACTCGATGCTCTTCGCGACGAACTGCACCGAAACCGCGTAGACCAGCGCTCCCGGCAGCACCGCGATCAGCGCAAACAGCAGCAGCAACCGCAGCGTGAGCCGCGAACCGAACACTCCCGCCCGGAGTTTTCTGCGCAGCGTCCACAACTGATAGGCGAGCAGCAGCACCAGACATATGACAAGCCCGCCGTTCAGCGCCAGCAGCAGCGTATAGTTCTGCGCGAACAGATCGGTGTTGGCGCTCGCAGTCGCCAGCAGATAAAGCGTGAGCGCGGCGGCGACCACGCACAGCGCGAGCAGATACTTGACGGCGCCGTTGCCGAGCGCCGTACGGATCGCCGGCAGCATCTTCATGCCTTGATCTTCCACCGGTACCACCCGGAATCGACGTTCCAGTCGCGCGAACCGAAGGCATCCAGCTGAAACGGCTTGGGCAGCTCCGACGTGTCGAGCCGCATGCGCACCGCGGCGGTATAGGTGCTTCCCGAGTCCAGCGCGCCGGACTCGAGCACTTCGCGCCGCCGCACGCGGCTCAGGAAAGCCAGCGCCTCCGACAGGTCGGAAAAATTCTGGGATACGCCGCCGATGCCGATCCGGTACTGGCGCGTCAGCGCGTCGAACGACAGACGATACTGCTGGCGGGAGTCGACCAGGCGCTGGTCGAGCCAGTACCAGCGCGGATGGATGATTTCAAATTCGAACAGGAAATAAAGCGCGACACCCTTGTTGAGCACGTCTTCAAGCGTCGGGTTGAGCGTGATTCCGAAATCCGCCTCGAGGGCATAGCCCTCTTCTCCCGCGACCAGCTGTGCGTTGCGCACTTCGATGCCATCGGCGGCCGCCGACGGATTGACGATCAGCAGCGGCCACAGCAGCGCGACCAGCAGGCTATATTTTCTGCAGCAGTGCGTAAAAAAATCCGTCATGCTCGTGATCCGGCAGCAACTGGCCTTCAGGGGCCCCGGCCGGCGCTGGAATTCCGCTCCACGGCAGTAAATTGGCATCAGGGTGGCATGCCAGGAAATCCGCGATTTGCTGCGCATTCTCTTCCTGGAAAACCGAACAGGTCGTATACAGCAATTTACCACCACTGGCGAGCAACCGCCACAGAACATCCAGCAACGCGCGCTGCCGGGACGCGAACTGCGCTATGTCCGCCGCGCGCCGCAGCCACTTGATATCGGGATGGCGCCGCACCACGCCCGAAGCGGAACACGGCACGTCGGCAAGAATGCGGTCGAACGGCCGGCCGTCCCACCAGGTTTCGGGACGGCCGGCGTCGCCGCAGATCAGCTTCGCGCTGAGTCCGAGCCGCGCCAGATTCTGCTGCACGCGTTCGAGCCTCGCCGCATCGCAGTCGAGCGCGGTCAGATCGAGATCGGCGAGTTCCAGCAGATGAGTGGTCTTGCCGCCGGGCGCCGCGCAGGCATCGAGCACGCGCATGCCGTCGCGCGCATCGAGCAGCGGCGCGGCCAGCTGGGCGCCGGCGTCCTGCACCGAGGCCAGTCCGGCATCGAAGCCGGGCACTCGTTCGACCGGCAGCGCGCGTTCGAGCCTGACGCCGCGGTCGCCGACCGCCGCTGCGGCGATCTGGTGCTGCGCAAGCAGCGCCAGATAGGCGTCGCGCGCGATGCGCCGGCCGTTGACGCGCAGCGTGAACGGCGGATGCGTGTTGCCGGCCAGCAGCGCCGACGCGTAATGCTGCGGATACTGCGCGCGCAGTTTTTCTATCCACCATTGAGGATAGGCATAGCGCGCGGTTTCTTTTTGCGCGGACTGCGCTAACAGTGCCTCGCGCTGCCGCAGAAAATTGCGCAACACGGCGTTGACGAGCGTCTTCGCGCGCGGCGCGCCGAGCGCCGCGGCGCAGCGCACCGCGTGATCGACGACCGCGTAAGGCGCGGCGCGCGTGTACTGCAATTGATACAGCGCGACCAGCAACAGCCGGCGCAGCGTCCGGTCGCGCAACGGCGCGGTCAGCAGCCGGTCGAGCACCGCGTCGAGCTGCATGCCGAAACGCAGCGTGCCATAGGTGAGATCGGTGATCGTGGCGCGCTGGCTGGAAACGAGATCAGGATGCCGCGCTAGCGCCGCGGCGAGAGCGGCATTCAGGTTGCGGCCGTCGTCGATGACGGCCGCGACTACGCTGGTGGCAAGCCGCTGTGTCTCGAGCACGCGCCCGCCGGCCGGCGATCAGCGCGCCATCGCCAGCAGGCGCGCGATCCGTTCCTGCGTCGAAGGGTGGGTGCTGAACAGTCCGGCGATTCCGCCGCCGGACAGCGGATTGACGATCATCATCTGCGCGGTCTCGGGATGATGTTCGGCGACTTCGAGCGGCGTGCCCTGCGCGTAGCGCTCGATTTTCTCCAGCGCCGCTGCCAGCGCCTGCGGGTCGCCGCTGATGTCGGCGCCGCCGCGATCGGCCTCGAATTCGCGCGCGCGCGAGATCGCCAGCTGGATCAGCATCGCCGCAAGCGGCGCCACAATCATTACGATCAGCGCGACCAGCGGATTGGCGCGCTGATTGTCGCGCCCGCCGAAAAACATCGCGAACTGGGCAAGCGAGGAAATCGCGCCGGCCATCGTCGCGCTGATGGTCGAAGTCAGGATATCGCGGTGTTTGACGTGCGCCAGCTCATGCGCGATCACCCCGCGCAGTTCGCGCGGCGACAGCAACTGCAGGATGCCGGTGGTCGCCGCCACCGCTGCGTGCTCGGGGTTGCGGCCGGTGGCGAATGCATTGGGTTGCGGCTGGTCGATCAAATAGACCCTGGGCATCGGCAATCCAGCCTTCTGCGCCAGTTCGCGCACCACATTGTAGAGCTGCGGCGCACTGACTTCATCGACTTCCCGCGCGTCATACATCCTGAGCACCATCCGGTCGGAAAACCAGTACGCGAAAAAATTCATCGCGCCGCCCACTATCAGCGCCACCACCATGCCCTGCCCGCCGCCGAGCGCGGCGCCGACGACGCCGAATAATGCGACGATCGCCGCCATCAACAGCGAAGTCTTCAACCAGTTACCCAGCATGCGTGAAGTCCTGTTCGGGAATCGAGGAGGTCAATAAGATAGGCTCCCGCGCCAAAAGTTCAAGTGCCGAAACGCGCGCCGGGGCGCAACTCGAATCCCGCGAGAAACGCGCCCGCCGCCAGCGCCCTGCCCCCCTCTCTCTGCAATTCCTCGACCGCCAGCGCACCGTCACCGCAGGCGACCACGATGCCGGCGGCGTCGGCGGCGAGCACCGCGCCGGGCGCGCCGGCCGCCGCCACTTGATGTGCGCGCCACAGCTTGAAACGCCGGCCGTCCAAGGTCGTGTTTGCCGCGGGCGCCGGATTGAACGCGCGCACCTGACGCGCGATACGCTGCGCCGGCTGCGTCCAGTCGATCACCGCCTCTTCCTTGCGGATCTTGTCGGCATAGGTCGCCTGCGCATCATCCTGCGCGCGCGGCGCAGGAAATGCCGCCAGCGCGCGCACGATCGATTGCGCGCCGAGCGCGGCCAGCCTGTCGTGCAGGGTCCGCGCGGTATCGTCGTCGCCGATCGCGATTTTTTCCTGCAGCAGAATTGCGCCGGTGTCGAGCCCCTCATCCATCTGCATGATCGTGATGCCGGTTGCGGCGTCGCCCGCCAGCAGCGCGCGCTGGATCGGCGCCGCGCCGCGCCAGCGCGGCAGCAGCGACGCATGAATGTTGAGGCAGCCGCGGCGCGGGATCGCGAGCACCGCAGGCGGCAGAATCAGGCCATAGGCGGCGACCACCATCGCTTCAGCATCCACCGCCCGCAACTGCAACTCGACCGCGGCGTCCTTCAGCGTCGCCGGCTGCGCGAGAGGCAGACCGCGCGCCAGCGCAAGCTGCTTGACCGCGCCCGGCTGCGGCGCCAGGCCGCGCCCGGCCGGACGATCCGGCCGGGTCAGCACCAGCACGATGTCGTGACCGGCGGCGAGCAGCGCCTCCAGCGCGGTCGCGGCGAAAGCCGGCGTGCCGGCGAAGATCAGTTTCATGGCGGATGGGCGCGGGAGAAGTTACATCGTCTCGCGGCGCTGTTTTTTGAGCTTGGCGCGAATGCGCGTCTGCTTCAGGCGCGACAGGTATTCGACGAATACCTTGCCCTCGAGGTGATCCATTTCATGCTGGATGCACACCGCGAACAGTCCGTCGGCGGTCAGTTCGAACGGCCGGCCGTCGCCGTCCAGCGCGCGCACCGTGATGCGCTCGGCGCGCTTCACCTTTTCGAAAATGCCGGGCACGGAAAGACAACCCTCTTCGCAGTCGGCGCTGCCGCTGCGGGCGGTGATTTCGGGATTGATGAACACCTTGAGCTGATCCTTGGTCTCCGAAATATCGATCACGATCACGCGCCGGTGCACATCGACCTGGGTTGCAGCCAGGCCGACACCGGGAGCCGCGTACATGGTCTCCGCCATATCCCTGACCAGCTTGCGCACCGTGTCGTCGACGCGCGCGACCGGCGCGGCCAGCGTGTGCAGCCGCTGATCGGGATATTGAAGAATGGGCAATATTGCCATTAGTGTTGATACTTTAGGAAATTACGGGCACAATTTAAACCAATATATAATGTCCGGGCCTGGTTCGGGAGCGTTGGCCATGCTCGCGAGATGGGGGAAATTGATGCGCACTTCAATTATATCGTTGCTGATCTGGTGCGGCGTGGCCGGTAGCGCGGTGGCGGCCTCTTCCGGCGATCTTGCCGCCGACGCGCCCGAACGCTATATCGTAGTACCTGGCGACACGCTGTGGAGCATCTCTGCGCGCTATCTGAAAGACCCATGGCGCTGGCCGGAGCTGTGGAAAAATAACGAAGACCAGATCAAGAATCCGCACCGGATCCATCCCGGCGATGTGCTGGTGCTTGATCGTTCGGCGCAGGAAATGCGCCTGAAGCTGCTTCAGTCGCAGCCGGTGCTGGAAACCGTCAAGCTGTCGCCGCAGGTGGTCGCGACCGAACACGAGCCGGAGCCGGTGCCGACGATCCCGGCTGCCGCAATCGCGCCGTTCCTGAGCCAGCCGCTGGTCGTCGCGCAAAACGAGTTCGGTTCGGCCGCACGCATCGTCGCCACGCAGGAAGACCGCGTTGCGCTCGGCGCCGGCAACATTGCGTATGCGGCCGGCATCACCAAGGAAAAAGGCATTGACTGGCGGATTTTCCGGCGCGGCGATCCGCTGGTCGACCCGGACACCAAGGAAACACTGGGATACCAGGTCAATTATCTGGGTGACGCGCGCGTCACCAAGTTCGGCGATGTCAGCACCATCGAGATCGTCAAATCGGATCTCGAAATCTCGGCCGACGACACTCTGCTGCCGGCGGCGCGCGACGACGTCATCAGCGACTATCTGCCGCATGCCCCCGCCGCGAAGGTGGCGGGCCGCATCATCGACATTTACGGCGACCTCGGCGAAACCGGACCGAACTCGATCGTGGTGCTGAACAAGGGTGCCCGCGACGGCCTGGATCCCGGCAGCGTGCTCGCGATTTACCGCGACCTCAACTCGCCGACCTACCAGACGCGCGAATCGCCGCACATCAAATATCACTATGAGCCGATGGGGGACCGCAACAGTCCGATCTTCGGGCGCACCGGCCCGACCGGCGGAGACTCCGGGGCTGACAAACACCAGGGTGTACGCAAAGCGCGGCTGCCCGACGAGCGTTACGGATTACTGATGGTGTTCCGCACCTTCGACCGCGTTTCCTACGCTCTGGTCATGAATTCGAGCCGGCCGGTCACCCAGTTCGACACCGTCACCAACCCCTGAAGCACTGCCGGCGGCGCGCCGCCTGAAGCATCTGATGTCGCCTCCCGCCGACCTCGAACCGTGGCTGCGGCTGACGCTGGTCCCCGGCCTCGGCAACAGCGCGCTGCGCAAATTGCTGACTGAATTCGGCTCGCCCGAGAGCGTGCTCGCGGCGGGGCGCGGCGCGCTCGGCCGCCATCTGGAAGCCGACGTCGCGGCGGCGATCGCCGATGGCGGCAATACCGACGGCGCGGCGCACGCGCTGGCCTGGCTCGACGATCCTGCCAACCACATCCTGACGCTCGCCGACGCCGACTATCCGCGGCAACTGCTCGAACTGCCGGATCCGCCGCCGCTGCTCTACGTCAAGGGCCGGCACGAATTGTTGCAGCAGCCGGCGCTGGCGATCGTCGGCAGCCGCAATGCGACTGCGCAGGGCATCGCCAACGCCGAAGAGTTCGCGCGCGCGCTGAGCGACGCCGGCCTCGTCATCATCAGCGGTCTCGCGCTCGGCATCGATGCCGCCGCGCACCGCGGCGGACTCGCCGGCGCGGCCGGCACCATCGCGGTGGTCGGCACCGGGCTTGACATCGTCTATCCGGCGCGCAACCGCGACCTCGCGCACGAGATCGCCACACGCGGCGCGCTGGTTTCGGAATTCGCGCTCGGCACACCGGCGCTCGGCAGCAATTTCCCGCGCCGCAACCGCGTGATCAGCGGACTTGCGCGCGGCTGTCTGGTGATCGAAGCCGCGCTGCAAAGCGGATCGCTGATCACCGCGCGGCTTGCCAATGAACAGGGGCGCGAAGTGTTTGCGATCCCCGGCTCGATCCATTCGCCGCTGTCAAAAGGCTGCCACCGCTTGATCAAACAGGGCGCGAAGCTGGTTGACGACGCCAACGACATACTGGAAGAACTGCGCCTGCCGACGGCCGCCGCGCCGCCGGCAGCGGAAGGAATCGCATCGTCGTCCGGCCCGCAGGCGGAAAAGCTGCTGGAACAGCTTGGCTTCGATCCGTGCAGCCTCGATACGCTGTGCGCCCGCAGCGGGCTGGCCGCCGATGCCGCGACCGCGCTGCTGCTCGAACTCGAACTGCAAAACCGCGTGCAGATGCTGCCCGGCGGGTTCTATCAGCGCGTCCGCTGATCGTTCCGGCGCGGAAATCAGGCCGTCATAAACCCTCTTCCATAGTACTGAAGGCGGGGGATGTGACGGGGTGCCCTTGCGCAGGGCAAATTCTGTTCGCTATCATGCGCTCCCTGCGCTTTCCGCGCGGGCTCATCATTTCATGGCCAAAAAACTGATCATCGCCGAGAAGCCGTCGGTCGCCAACGATATCGCGCGCGTGTTGGGCGGCTTCACCAAGCACGGCGATTATTTCGAGAGCGACGACTACGTATTGTCGTCGGCGGTCGGCCATCTGCTGACCATCGTTCCGCCCGAAGGCGTCGAGGTCAAGCGCGGCAAGTGGTCGTTCGCGCACCTGCCGGTGATCCCGCCGCATTTCGACCTGAGCCCGATCGAGAAATCCGAAGAGCGGCTGAAGGTGCTGACCAGGCTGATCAAGCGCAAGGACGTGACCGGCCTGATCAACGCCTGCGACGCGGGACGCGAGGGCGAACTGATCTTCCGCTACATCGTCCAGCACACCAGGACCGGCAAGCCGATCCAGCGGCTGTGGCTGCAATCGATGACGCCGGCCGCGATCCGCGAAGGATTCGAACATCTGCGCAGCGACAAGGACATGCTGCCGCTGGCCGACGCCGCGGTGTGCCGCTCCGAGTCCGACTGGCTGGTCGGCATCAACGGCACGCGCGCGATGACCGCGTTCAATTCGAAGTCGGGTGGTTTCCATCTGACCACGGTCGGCCGCGTGCAGACGCCGACGCTGGCGATCCTGGTCGAGCGCGAGGACAAGATCAAGAAATTCGTCGCGCGCGATTATTTCGAAGTCCACGCGGCATTTTCATGCAAGGCCGGCGAGTACGCGGGGCGCTGGTTCGACGAGAATTTCAGCAAGCCCAGGAAGAGCGACAAGACTCCCGTCAAAACCGAGGAGGATCCCGACCTCAAGGCCGAGCGGCTGTGGGACAGGAAACGCGCCGACGCGATCCAGAAAAAATGCGAAGGCAAGACCGGCATCGTCGAAGAGGAAAGCAAACCTTCGACGCAGCTATCGCCGCTGCTTTACGACCTGACGAGTCTGCAGCGCGACGCCAACGCGCGCTTCGGCTTCTCGGCGCGCAACACACTCGGCCTCGCGCAGGCGCTCTACGAAAAGCACAAGGTGCTGACCTATCCGCGCACCGACTCGCGCGCGCTGCCCGAGGACTACCTGAAAACGGTGGCGACGACGATGGCAGCGCTCGATGCGCGCTATCAGCCGTTCGCCGGAAAAATCCTCGGCAACAAATGGATCAAGCCGAACAAGCGCATCTTCAACAACGCGAAGATATCCGACCACTTCGCGATCATCCCGACCGCGGTCGCGCCGAAACATCTGAGCGAGCCGGAAGCGAAGATCTACGATCTCGTCACCAAGCGCTTCCTCGCGGTGTTCTACCCGGCCGCCGAATTCCAGGTGACGACGCGCATCACCCGCGTCGAAGGCGAGCCGTTCAAGAGCGAAGGCAAGATCATGGTCAACGCCGGCTGGCTCGAAATCTACGGCAAGGAGGCCGAGAGCGACGACACGCCGGCGCTGGTGCCGGTTTCCGCAAAGGAAACGCCGCGCGCCGACGAGGTCACGGTGCACGCGCTGCAAACCAAGCCGCCGGCGCGCTTCAGCGAAGCAACGCTGCTGTCGGCAATGGAAGGCGCCGGCAAGCTGGTCGAGGACGAAGAGCTGCGCGCGGCGATGGGCGCCAAAGGCCTCGGCACGCCGGCGACGCGCGCCGCGATCATCGAAGGCCTGATCTACGAAAAATACGTGCAGCGCAACGGCCGCGAGCTGCAGCCGACCGCGAAAGCGTTTTCGCTGATCACGCTGCTGCGCGGACTCAAGATCGACGAACTGTGCTCGCCGGAGCTGACCGGCGACTGGGAATACAAGCTCGCGCAGATGGAGCACGGCAAACTGAAGCGCGAGCAGTTCATGCAGCAGATCACCGACATGACGCGCCATATCGTCGAGCGCGCGAAAGGGCACGAAAGCGACACCGTGCCCGGCGATTTCGCGACGCTGAAGACGCCGTGCCCGAAATGCGGCGGCACGGTCAGGGAAAATTACAAGAAATTCCAGTGCGAGAAATGCGATTTTGCGCTGTGGCGCATCCTCGCCGGCCGCCAGCTCGAGCCGCACGAGATCGAGGAACTGATCGAGAAGAAAAGCATCGGCCCGCTGCAGGGGTTCCGCAGCAAAATGGGCAAACCGTTCGCGGCGGTGCTGAAGCTGACGCCCGAATTCAAGGTCGAATTCGATTTCGGCCAGAGCAACGACAACGCCGAGCCGGTGGATTTTTCGGGGCAGGAACCACTCGGCAAATGCCCGAAGTGCGGCGCACGCGTGTTCAGCCACGGCGTCGCCTATGTCTGCGAGAAAGCGGCCGGCCCCAATAAAACCTGCGATTTCCGCTCGGGAAAAATCATCCTGCAGCGGAACATCGAACCCGAGCAGATGCAGAAACTGCTGGCGACCGGCAAGACCGATCTGCTGCACCGCTTCATCTCGAAGAAAGGCCGACCGTTCTCGGCTTACCTCGTGCGCGGTGAAGGCGGCAAAGTCAGCTTCGAATTCGCGCCGCGCGAAGCAAAGGCGGCCAAAACCAAAACGGCTGCAACCAAATCCCGCAAGGCGGCGGCGTCCTGAATTCCGCCGCTACCGGCAGTCCGTCCGCAAATTTTTAGGTTGCCTAAAAATCGGCTGGGGTGGACAATAAATGAATAATTACAAGTCGTTCTTGACGAAACCGATGGCAATAAGCAGCATTTCCTCAACTCAAATATGCTGTCTAAATCTAGTTAAGCACAGGAATCCACATGTCGGATTTGCTCGAACTTACTTCGTCGCCTGGGAGCGTCGTCCTCAATATTGAGGAAATCCTGGCTCAAATAGCTAAGGAGTATTCGGAAACGATCGATCCCATACAACGAGAGGCATTGCTGAACTTGCATCACACATCGCTGAATATCGTGCAGTCAACGGTTTCGCCAGAACATTTGCAGGAATTTCTCGATGCGCGGTCAAAGCACTACCGAGGACTTCTAGTCTCCGAAACAGTAGACGCAGAAGGCACCACTAGCCCTTCAGAACTGGTGCGAGTCACTGCACGTGAAATCTCCGCGGGGCGTATGAACGAAAACGACGAACTGCGAGTCCTAGCACTTACATTTGCCGCAGCCAAGCATGAGGCAAACCAGTCAGCGGCGATGGATATAAAATCCGAAAGGCATTTCAGCTTGTGGCGTCGCATTCTTTCCGCATGGAGACGCTGACCTGTGCCTAACCTATCGTTCGAGAGGGACCGCCGGCAAGTTGCGCTTGCCGGGTGCCTCCGCGGCTTCGCTGCTCCGGCGGCTCCTCAACTCAAACGTTAGACTGAACAAAGCCAATATACTTATTGCGCTTTAGTCTCGACCGGCCCCGCGCCCCACCCACCCACCCCGGCGCCTTAACCAGCAACACGCTCGCCGCCATCCAGACATAAATCTTCTCCGGGGTATTTTTAATCCTCCGGCAGCTTTGTTGCATTCCAGTCGCCGCCAATGGCCTTGATCAATGTCACGCTCGCGGCCAGGCGCCCGTTCAATATCGTCAGCGCGCTGCGTTCGTTGCTGAGCGCGGTGGCTTGCGCGGTGACCACGGTCAGATAATTCTGCGTGCCGGCCTTGTATTCGTTGAGCGCGATCTGCAACGCCTGCTCGGCCGCTTTCACCGCCTCATCCTGCACCGATGATTCCTGTTCGAGTATGCGTTGCGCGGTGAGATTGTCTTCGACCTCCTGAAAGCCTGCCAGCACCGTCTGCCGGTAATTGGCGACATTCGCGTCGTAGGCCGCGCGCGCCTGCTCGACCTGCGAACGCCGCGCGCCGAAGTCGAGCAGCGTTTCGGCAAGCGACGGCCCGAGTGACCAGAAGCGGTTCGGCGCGGTGAGCCAGTCGGCAAACGTCGAGCTCTGGAAGCCGCCGGCCGCGGACAGCGTGAGGTCGGGGAAGTACGCCGACTTGGCGACGCCGATCTGCGCGTTGGCGGCGGCAACCTCGCGCTCGGCCTGCGCGATGTCGGGGCGGCGCTCGAGCAATTCCGACGGCAGACCGGGCGGGATGACCGGAATCGTCAGCGCGATTTTTTCCGGCGCGATCGAAAATTCCGACGGCGGCTTGCCGATCAGCACCGCGATCGCGTGTTCAAGCTTGGCGCGCTGCACGCCGTTGTCGATCGCCTGCGCCTGCGTCGTCTTGATCTGGGTTTCCGCCTGCGCGACGTCGAGCCTGGCGGCGACGCCGGCCGCGTACTGGTTCTGCGTCAGCTCCAGCGCTTTCTGATAAGCAGCGACGGTATCGTCGAGCAACCGCTGCTGATCGTCGAGCACGCGCAACTGGAAGTAATCGGTCGCGAGTTCGGCGAGCAGGCTCAGGCGCGTCGCTTCGAGTTCGGCAGCGCTCGCCTGCGCGGTCGCGCCGGCGCCTTCGACCGTGCGCCGCACGCGGCCCCACAAGTCGGGCTCCCAGTTGACGTCGAGCGGCAGCGAGTACTGGTTGGTGACCGAACCGCCGCCGGCGCCGCCGACCACTGCGCCGGTCGAAGATACGAACGCCGTGCTGCTGCCGGAGCCGCGGCCGGAGCGCGTCGCTGACGCCGAGACCGCCACGGTCGGGAAGAACTGCGCGCGCGCGCCGGCGACCGCCGCGTGCGCCTGACGGTAGTTCGCCTCGGCCTGCTTCAGCGTCTGATTGGAAACGTCGATCTGCGCCATCAGCGCGTCGAGCCGGGGATCGCCGTAGATCTTCCACCATTCGCCGCGCCGCACGTCGTCCCTGGGCGCGGCGACCTTCCACTCCTTGTAGGCGGCGGACGCCGGCGCTTCGGGCCGCTTGTAATCGGGCCCGACCGCGCACGCCGCAAGCAGCGCGGTGACGGCACAGGCAACGGTTCTTCGAGAATTGCGCAGCAACTCAGGCTCCTTTTTGTTCGAGGCGCGGCTGCCGCAGATTCCACATGCGCTGGCACCACAGCCGGAAACGGTCGAGATAAAGATAGACTACCGGCGTCGTATAAAGTGTCAACAACTGGCTGACCAGCAGCCCGCCGACCACCGCGATGCCGAGCGGCCGGCGCATTTCGGCGCCCTCGCCGGTGCCGAGCACCAGCGGCAGCGCGCCGAGCATCGCCGCCATCGTCGTCATCATGATCGGCCGGAAGCGCAGCAGGCACGCCTCGAAAATCGCCTGCTCCGGGCGCAGACCGCGCGTGCGCTCGGCATCGAGCGCGAAGTCGATCATCATGATCGCGTTCTTCTTGACGATGCCGATCAGCAGGATCACGCCGATCAGCGCGATGATGGTGAAATCGGTGCGGAACAGCATCAGCGCCAGCAGCGCACCGACGCCGGCCGACGGCAGCGTCGACAGGATCGTGATCGGATGGACGTAGCTCTCGTAAAGCACGCCGAGCACGATGTAAACGGTCAGCAGCGCGGTCAGGATCAGTATCGGCTGATTGTTGACCGATGCCTGGAACGCGCGCGCCGTGCCCTCGAAGCTGCCGGTGATCGAGTCCGGCATGCCGATGCGCGCCATGGTGTCGCGGATCGCGCGGGTCGCCTCGCCCAGCGACACGCCGAGCGGCAGGTTGAAGGTGATCGTCGAAGCCGCGAACTGTCCCTGATGGTTGACCTGCAGCGCGGTGTGCGTCGCCTCGTAACGGGTGAACGCCGCCAGCGGCACCAGCGTTTCGGCCGCGGTGCTGACGGCGTTGGCGAGCGTGGTCGGCGCATTGCCGGCATTGCCGCCGGTGGCAGTGGTCGCGGTCAGGCAGCCGTTGACGGTGATCGTGATGCAGCCGCTGGTGGTGCCGGTGATGTTGCCGCTCGCAGTCGTGATCTGGCTGCCGCCGGAAGTGGCGGTCGCCAGAGTGCCGGTCTTCAAACTTGCCGGGTTGGCGCGCACATAGATGTACTTGAGCGCTTCCGGGCTCTGCCAGTACTGCGGCGCGACCTCCATCACGACGTGGTACTGGTTGAGCGGCTTGTAGATCGTCGCCACCAGCGATTGCCCGAACGCGTCGTTGAGCGTCGCGTCCATCTGCTGCGGCGTGACGCCGAGGCGCGCCGCGGTCGGACGGTCGATCACCAGCGAAGTCTGCAAGCCTTTCTCCTGCTGGTCGGAGTTGACATCGGCAAGCTGCGGCACGTCGGCCAGCGCGCGCTCGAGGCGCAGCGTCCACGCGCGCAGTGCGTCGAGGTCGTCGCTCTGCAGCGTGAACTGGTATTGCGCGTTGCCCGGCCGGCCGCCCATCCGGATGTCCTGCGCCGGCTGCAGGAACAGCCGCGCGCCGGGCTCGTCGGCGAGCTTGCCGCGCAGGCGGGCGACGACTTCGTCGATCGACTGTTTGCGTTCGGCCAGCGGCTTCAGCGTGATGAACATCATGCCGCTGTTGCGCTGGCCGCCGCCGGTGAACGCGGCGACGCTCTGCACCGCAGGGTCGGAGCGCACGATCGAGACGAAATCGGAAAGTTTCTGGCGTATCGCCTGAAACGAAATGTTCTGGTCGGCCTGGATGCCGCCCATCAGCCGTCCGGTGTCCTCCTGCGGGAAAAATCCTTTCGGCACGATCACGAACAGGTAGATATTGAGCGCGACGATCGCCAGCAGCAGCACGATCATGAACGGCGCGCGGCGCAGCGCCCATTTCAGGCTCTTCTCGTAACAGCCGAGCAGCGTATCGAAGACGCGTCCGCTGGCGACATAGAAGCGGCCGGGTCGGGTTTCGCTCTCGGGCCGCAGATAACGCGCGCACATCATCGGCGTCAGCGTCAGCGACACCGCCAGCGACACCAGGATCGCCACCGACAGCGTGGCGGCGAACTCGCGGAACAGCCGGCCGACGATGCCGCCCATCAGCAGGATCGGCAGGAACACCGCAATCAGCGACAGACTCATCGACAACACGGTGAAGCCGACCTCGCGCGCGCCGCGCAGCGCTGCCGCGTACGGCGTCATCCCGCCCTCGATGTGACGCATCGTGTTCTCGAGCACCACCACCGCGTCGTCGACGACGAAACCGGCGGCGATGGTCAGCGCCATCAGCGACAGGATGTCGAGGCTGTAGCCGAACAGGTACATCGCGGCGAACGTCGCGATCAGCGACACCGGCACCACGACCGCCGGAATCAGCGTCGCGCGGCCGCGCCGCAAAAACAGGAACACCACTAGAACGACCAGAATGACCGACGTGACCAGCGTGCGCTCGGTGTCGTGCAGCGAGGCTTTGATGGTGCTGGTGCGCTCCATCATCACCTTCATGTCGATCGCGCTCGGAATCGACGCGCGCAACTGCGGCAACAACTGGGTAACGCGCTGCGTGGTGCCGATGATATTGGCGCCCGGCTGCTTGTTCAGGATCAGCACGATCGACGGCTTGCCGTCGGCCGAACCGGCGTTGCGCAGGTCCTGCACCGAATCGATGACCTCGGCGATGTCGGACAGGCGCACCGCGATGCCGTTGCGGTAGGCGATGATCAGGTTCACGTATTCACTCGCGTTCAGCGCCTGGTCGGTGGCATAGATCTGCCAGTTGCGGTCGCCCTGCTCGACGTTGCCTTTCGGCCGGTTGGCGTTGGCCGCGCCCAGCGCGCTGCGCACGTCCTCGATGCCGATCCCGTACTTGTTCAGCGCAGTCGGATTCAGTTCGACGCGCACCGCCGGTGACGCGCTGCCGCCGACGCTGACCTGGCCGATGCCCTTCACCTGCGACAGTTTCTGCGCGACGATGGTCGACGCCGCGTCGTAGATCTGCGCCTGGTCGAGAACGTCGGAGGTCAGCGCGATGATCATGATCGGCGCCTCGGCCGGATTCATCTTGCGGTAGGTCGGATTGCTCGGCATGCCGGTCGGCATCAGGCTGTGCGCGGCGTTGATCGCCGCCTGCACGTCGCGCGCGGCGCCGTCGATGTCGCGGTCGAGATCGAACTGCAGGATGACGCGCGTCGAGCCGAGCGAGCTCTGCGAGGTGATTTCGTTGACGCCGGCGATGCGCCCGAGCGCGCGCTCGAGCGGCGCCGCAACCGTCGCCGCCATCGTTTCCGGGCTGGCGCCCGGCAGTTGCGCCTGTACCGCGATGGTCGGGAAATCGACCTGCGGCAGCGGCGCCACCGGCAGCAGGCTGAACGCGACGGCGCCGGCCAGCGCCAACGCGAACGTGAGCAGCGTGGTCGCCACCGGACGCTGGATGAACGGCGCGGCAATGTTCATGAGGGCTCACCCTGCGGCGCGGCAGCCGGTGCCCGGCGGTTTTCGCCGAAGCGCCGCGCCAGGCGGTCGAACGCGAGGTAGATCACCGGCGTCGTGAACAGCGTCAGCAGCTGGCTGACGATCAGGCCGCCGACCATCGTGATGCCGAGCGGATGGCGCAGCTCGGAGCCGACGCCGGCGCCGAGCATCAGCGGCAGCGCGGCGAACAGTGCCGACATCGTCGTCATCAGGATCGGCCGGAACCGCAGCAGACACGCCTGGTAGATCGCCTCGCGCGGCGGCTTGCCCTCGCGGCGCTCGGCGTCGAGCGCGAAGTCGATCATCATGATCGCGTTCTTCTTGACGATGCCGATCAGCAGGATGATGCCGATGATGCCGATCACGCCGAGGTCGGTGCGCGAAATCTCCAGCGCCAGCAGCGCGCCGACGCCGGCCGACGGCAGCGTCGACAGGATCGTGATCGGATGGATGTAGCTTTCATAAAGCACGCCGAGCACGATGTACATGGTGATGATCGCGGCCAGGATCAGCAGCAGTTCGTTGCTGAGCGAAGCGCGGAACGCCAGCGCAGCGCCCTGGAAGCTGGTCTGTACGCTCGGCGGCAGGCCGATTTCCTGTTCCGCCGCCTCGATCGCCTTGACCGCACCGCCGAGCGAGGCGCCGGACGCGAGGTTGAACGAAATCGTCGCCGCCGGAAACTGGCCGAGGTGGTTGATTACCAGCGGCGCCGGCAGCTCGGTGATGCTGGACACCACGCCGAGCGGCACCTGGGTGCCGAACGGCGACGGGATGAACAGATTGTCGAGCGCCTGCGGTCCGCTGCGGTATTCGGGCAGCACTTCGAGCACCACCCGGTACTGGTTGGACTGGGTGAAGATGGTCGACACCAGCCGCTGGCCGAACGCGTCGTAAATCGTGTTGTCGATCGTCGCCGGCGTGATGCCGAGCCGTCCCGCGGTATCGCGGTCGATCTGCACCAGCGCCTGCAGGCCCTGGTCCTGGAGATCGGTCGCGACGTCAGTGATCTCGGGCAACTTCGACAGGCGGCTTACCAGCCGGTGCACCCAAAGGCTCAATTCGTCGATATCGGTGTCCTCGGCCGTAAACTGATACTGGGTGCGGCTGACACGGTCTTCGATGGTCAGGTCCTGCACCGGCTGCATGAACAGCGAAATGCCCGGCACCTGGGCCAGCTGCGGCTTCAGCCGCTCGATCACCTGGCTCGCGCTGACGTTTCTCCTGGCATGCGGCTTCAGGTTGATCAGCATGTTGCCGCTGTTCAGCGTGGTGTTGGTGCCGTCGACACCGATGAACGACGACAGGCTTTCAACCGCCGGATCGGCGAGCACCACGCGCGCCAGCGCCTGCTGCCGATCGGCCATCGCCGAAAAAGAAATCGCCTGCGAGGCCTCGGAGATGCCCTGGATGACGCCGGTGTCCTGGATCGGGAAAAATCCCTTCGGCACGTAAATGTAGAGCAGCACGGTCAGCGCCAGCGTGGCCAACGCCACCAGCAGCGTCGCCGGCTGACGGTCGAGCACCCGGTTGAGCAGCGCGCCGTAGCGCGCGATCATCCAGTCGAACCAGCGCCCGCTGGCGCGGTAGAACCTGCCCTGATTCTGCTCCGGCGTATGGTGCAGCAATCGCGCGCACATCATCGGCGTCAGCGTCAGCGACACTACAGCCGAAATCAGGATCGAGACCGCGAGCGTGATCGCGAATTCGCGGAACAACCGGCCGACCACATCGCCCATGAACAACAGCGGAATCAGCACCGCGATCAGCGAGAACGTCAGCGATATGATCGTGAACCCGATCTGCTGCGAACCCTTGAGCGCGGCGTGCAGCGGCGTCTCGCCCTGCTCGACATAGCGCGCGACGTTTTCGATCATCACGATCGCATCGTCAACGACAAAACCGGTGGCGATCGTCAGCGCCATCAGCGTCAGGTTGTTGATGCTGAAGCCGGCCAGATACATGACGCCGAATGTGCCGACCAGCGACAGCGGCACCGCGACGCTCGGGATCAGCGTCGCGGAGAGGTTGCGCAGGAACAGGAAAATCACCATCACGACCAGCGCCACCGCCAGCATCAGCTCGAACTGCACGTCGTGCACCGAGGCGCGGATCGTCGTCGTGCGGTCGGTGAGCACCGCGACATCGAGCGCTGCCGGCAGCGTGTCGCGCAACTGCGGCAGCAGCTGCTTAATGCGGTCAACGGTCTCGATCACGTTGGCGCCGGGCTGGCGCTGGATGTTGAGCACCACCGCCGGCGCCTCATTCATCCAGGCGGCGAGCCGCACGTTTTCGGCGTCCTCGACGACCTCGGCGACGTCGGACAGGTGGATCGGCGCGCCGTTGCGGTAGGCAATGATGATCGAGCGGTATTCCGCCGCCGTATGCAGCTGGTCGTTGGCGTCGATCGTCGAGGCCACCGCCGGGCCGTCGAAGCTGCCCTTGGCCTGGTTGACGTTGGCCGCGGTGATCGCGGTGCGCAGGTCTTCGAGGCTCAAACCATTGGCGGCCAGCGCCCGCGGGTTGGCCCGCACCCGCACCGCCGGGCGCTGGCCGCCGCTGATGCTGACCAGCCCGACGCCGGGAACCTGCGAGATTTTCTGCGCCAGCCGCGTGTCGACCAGATCTTCAACCTGGGGCAGCGGCAGCGTTTTCGAGGTGATGCCGAGCGTCAGTACCGGCGCATCGGCCGGGTTGACCTTGTTGTAGACCGGCGGCGCCGGCAGGTCCGACGGCAACAAATTGCCGCCGGCATTGATCGCCGCCTGCACTTCCTGCTCCGCGATATCGAGACTCAGCGCGAGATCGAATTGCAGCGTAATGACCGAAGCGCCGCCGGAGCTGGTCGACGACATCTGTTTGAGTCCGGGCATCTGCCCGAACTGGCGCTCGAGCGGCGCGGTCACCGACGACGTCATCACGTCCGGACTCGCGCCCGGATAGAAAGTGACGACCTGGATCGTCGGGTAATCGACCTGCGGCAGCGCCGACAGCGGCAGAAAGCGGTAGGCGACGATCCCCGAAATCAGGATCGCCGCCATCAACAGCGAGGTGGCGACCGGGCGCTCGATGAAAATGCGCGAGGGATTCGGGCGCTGACTGTCGTAACTGGCCACAGGCGGCCTCGCGCTCTCAGTTCACCGGCGCGCCAGCGGCACCTCTTGCGCCGCGCTGGGCGCGCATCTTTTCGAAGAACGCGCGCCGTTCCTCGGGCGACATGTTGCGCACCCTCTCACGCATCTCGGGCGAGAGCTGCGGGCGTGCCGGCGCGCCGCCGCCCTGGCGCTGGCTGGAGTCGGCGGCAGCGACCTCGACTTTTGCGCCCTCGCGCAGCCGGTCGGTGCCGTCGATCACCACCAGCTCGCCCGGCGCCAGTCCGTTTTCGATCGTCACGTTCTGGCCGCCGTCATCGCCGGGGCCGGTGGTAACAGCGCGCACCGTGACCGTCTGATCCGGTTTCACGACATAGACGAAATTCCCCTGTGCGCCGCGCTGGACCGCGGACACCGGCACTGTCGTCGCGCCGTGCAGCGTGTCGACCAGCAGGCGGACATTGACGAACTGGTTGGGAAACAGGCCGGCATCGCCGTTTTCGAACTGCGCGCGCAATTTTACGGTGCCGGTGGTCTGGTCGATCTGATTGTCGAGCGAAGCGAGGACCCCGCTCGCCAACCGGCTCTTCTGGGCGCGATCGTACGCCTCCACCGGTAGCCGGTTTCCAGCCTGCCACTGCTTCAGTACGCGCGGCAGTTCATCCTGGGGGATCGTGAAGATCACGGTGATCGGCTGCAACTGGGTAATCACCACCAGCCCGCTGCTGTCGCTGGCGTGGATGATATTGCCCGGGTCGACCTGGCGCAGTCCGACGCGTCCGCCGACCGGCGCAGTAATGCGTGTGTAGGAGAGCTGGAGTTTGGCGTTGTCGACCTGTCCCTGATCGGTCTTGATCGCGCCTTCGTACTGCTGCACCAGCGATTGCTGGGTATCGAGCTGCTGCTTGGCAATGGAATCCTGTGAGAACAGCGTGCGATAGCGCTCAAGGTCGATCCCGGCGTTTTTGAGCAGTGCCTGGTCCCGCATCAGTTGTCCCTGCGCCTGCAGCAGCTGCGCCTGATAAGGCCGGGGGTCGATTTCGGCCAGCAGGTCGCCCTTTTTAACCACCAGCCCTTCCTGGAACAGCACCTTCATCAACTGTCCGTCGACCAGGCTGCGCACCGTGACCGTGTTAAGCGGCGTCACGGTGCCGAGAGCGGCGAGATAGACGCCGACATCTGCAGTACGTGCGGCGGCGGCCTTGACGGGTGTGACGCGCGGCGGCGCCCCCGGCCCGCCGAAGGGTCCGCCGAAAGGACCTCCTCCGGGCGGACCGCCGGATTCGCGGCGGGATTCCCGCGGCTGAGGCGCGTTATCGCCGCTGTCGGCGCCGCCGTGCCGCTGTTTGATGAACCAGAACGCCGCGGCGATGACGACTACGGCGAGAAGCAGCCCTCCCAACCACCACTTGCGGTTTTTTTGCTGCGGAAGTATCGACATGATTGAGAGACGCCCTCATCCGGCCCGGACTGCGAGGCTTACCTAGGCGATGCCAACATGTGCCGCGCCCCGCAACAAGCCCGGTGAAAATCCTTCCACATTGAAACAGAGGAATGTAACCGGCTTGTTTCCTCTTTACAACGAAATATTGCGAACGAACGCGCGGTAAACCGGATTGTGCCTCTTCTTAAACATCCAGATTGCGCACGCCCAGCGCGTTGGTCTCGATAAACGCGCGGCGCGGTTCCACCAGATCCCCCATCAGCGTGGTGAAGATTTCGTCGGCCGAAATCGCGTCCTCGATCTGCGTGCGCAGCAGCCGGCGCGTCTGCGGATCCATCGTCGTTTCCCACAACTGCTCGGGATTCATTTCCCCAAGCCCCTTGTAGCGCTGGATCGAGAGATTCTTTTTGACCTCGTCGAGCAGCCAAGCGAGGGCGTCTTTGATGTCGCTCGCGGGGTGGCTGTGTTCGCCGCGCTTCACGTAAGCGCCGTCGCCCAGCAGCCCTTGCAGCATCAACGCCGTTTTCCTGATCTGCTCGTAATCGCCGCCTTGCACGAAATCCGCGTCGAGCATGGTCCGGCGCGAATTGCCGTGCTGGATCCGGCTGATCGCCAGGAAATGGGTTTTGTTCTTCTCGTCATATTCCGCAGAAACGGCTATTCCTTCCGCGCCTTCCAGCGCCGCGCTTAATTGCCGTGCGCTCTGCGCCGCGGCTTTCGCGTCGGACAAATCAACCTGCACGCCGTCCAGCAGCGCCTGCAGCACCGCCGGATCGATGGCGCGTCCCAGCCGTCCGATCACCGCTTCGGCCAGCAGATACTGGCTGGCGACCCGCTCGAACGCACGCCGGTCCAGCGCGGCGGCGGCACCGGAGGGAAACAGTTCCGCGCCGTCGAGCGCCAGTTTGAGCAAATATTCTTCGAGCCCGTGTTCGTCTTTCAGATAGCGTTCGCTCTTCCCGTGCTTGATCTTGTAGAGCGGCGGCTGCGCGATATAAATATGCCCGCGCTCGACCAGCTCCGGCATCTGGCGGTAGAAGAACGTCAGCAGCAGCGTGCGGATGTGCGATCCGTCGACATCGGCATCCGTCATGATGATGATGCGGTGATAGCGCAGTTTGCCCGGGTCGTATTCTTCCTTGCCGATGCCGCAGCCAAGCACCGTGATCAGCGTCGCGATTTCGGCCGACGACAGCAGCTTGTCGAAGCGCGCCTTTTCGACGTTGAGTATCTTCCCCTTCAGCGGCAGGATCGCCTGGAATTTGCGATCGCGCCCCTGCTTCGCCGAGCCGCCGGCGGAATCCCCTTCGACGATATACAACTCGGACTGCGCGGGATCTTTCTCCTGGCAGTCGGCGAGTTTGCCGGGCAAACCGAGCGAGTCGAGCACCCCCTTGCGGCGCGTCATCTCGCGCGCCTTGCGCGCCGCTTCGCGTGCGCGCGCGGCCTCGACGATCTTGGTGGTAATCACCCGCGCATCGTTCGGGTTCTCGAGCAGGAACTCGCTGAGCTTGGCGGCGACGATTTCCTGCACCACCGGCTGCACTTCGCTCGACACCAGTTTGTCCTTGGTCTGCGAGGAAAACTTGGGCTCCGGAACCTTGACTGACAGCACGCAGGTCAGCCCTTCGCGCATGTCGTCACCGGAAGTTTCGACCTTCGCTTTCTTGGCGATTTCGTTCTGCTCGATGAAGTTGTTCAGCGTGCGCGTCATCGCCGCACGCAGTCCGGTCAGGTGCGTGCCGCCGTCGCGCTGGGGAATGTTGTTGGTAAAGCACTGCACCGACTCGGCATAGGAGTCGTTCCACTGCATCGCGATCTCGACCGTGATGCCGTCTTTCTCTCCCTGCGCATAGAAAATCTTCTGGTGCAGAGGAGTCTTGCTGCGGCTCATGTACTCGACAAATCCCTTGACTCCCCCGCTGAAAGAGAAGTTGTCGTGCTTGCCGGTGCGCTGGTCGGCGAGCATGATTTTGACGCCGTTGTTCAGGAACGACAGTTCGCGCAGCCGCTTGGCGAGGATATCGTAGTGGTACTCAATGGTGGTGAAGGTCTGGCGGCTGGCGAGAAAATGCACTTCGGTGCCGCGCTTTTCCGTCGAGCCTGTCTCGCGCAGCGGCGCGACAGCCACGCCATCCCCGAATTCGATGAAGTGGGCTTTACCGTCGCGCCAGATGGTGAGCCGCAGCCATTCCGACAGCGCGTTGACGACCGACACGCCGACACCGTGCAGTCCGCCGGAAATCTTGTAGGAATTGTTGTCGAATTTGCCTCCTGCATGCAGTTCGGTCATCACAATTTCCGCTGCGGATCTCCGCTGCTCATCATCCTCCTTGATGTCGACGGGGATACCGCGCCCGTTATCGACGACGCTGATCGAGTTGTCGGAGTGGATCGTGACGGTTATCGCGGTGCAGTAACCGGCAAGAGCTTCGTCCACAGCATTGTCGACGACCTCGAACACCATGTGGTGCAGCCCGGTGCCGTCATTGGTATCTCCGATATACATCCCCGGGCGTTTGCGGACCGCTTCCAGTCCCTTCAATACCTTGATGCTTTCCGCGTCGTAATCGCCGGGATTTGCCGGGTGAGAGTCTTTGTCTGCCATGTCGTCCGTACCCGTTAAATCCGCATCGGCATCACTACATACCGGAAATGCTCGTCTTTCGGAATGGTGATCAGCATGCTGCTGTTCGCATCACCGAAGGAACACACGATCTTGTCGCTGCCGATGTTATTGAGGACGTCGAGGATGTATGTGACGTTGAATCCGATATCCAGCGTATCCTCTTTGTAAGGAACGTCTATCTCTTCCGTCGCTTCTTCCTGCTGGTTATTGGCACATGAGATTCGCAGGTGGCCGTCGCCCAGCACCCACCGTACGCCGTGAAACTTTTCGCTGGAAAGAATCGCCACCCGTTGCAGGGCTCCTTGAAGTTCTGCGCGCTCGAGTACCAATTGCTTGGCATAGGACTCCGGGATTACCCGCATATAGTCCGGAAACTTTCCATCGACCACCTTGGTTACTAGGTTCACCGTCCCGATGTTGAACCCCGCTTGGGTCGGTGAGACCACTAGTCTGACTTCGTCATCTGAATCAGCCAACAACTTGACCACTTCCTGAACCGCCTTGCGTGGCAGGATCACCTCCTGCCGATCTGCTGTCTTGCTGTCGATGCTGATGGTTGCGTAAGCCAGCCGATGGCCATCGGTGGCGACCGCACGCAGGACATTGCCATCCACAACCAGTAACATACCGTTCAGGTAGTACCGGATATCCTGCTGCGCCATCGCGTACTGAACCAGCAGCAGCAGCGAACGCAACGACTTTTGCGGAATTACGATCTCGGCAGCATCGGTCGCCGCCGGCGCAAGCTTGGGAAGGTCATCTGCGGGGAGCATCTGCAGGTTAAACCGGCTCTTGCCGGATTTAAGTTGCAACCGATTCTGCTGAATTTCCAGCGCGACCTCTGCTTGTTCCGGCAGTGCTCTGAGAATGTCCTGAAGCTTGCGGGCGGATACCGTAACCTGTGCGTTTTCCGGATTTTTCTGTGGGCTGTCAAAGTTGGTGGTGATCTGCATCTCGAGGTCTGTTGCCAGCAGATGCACACGGTTCCCCACACGCTCTATCAGCACGTTGGAAAGAACCGGGAGAGTATGTCGCTTTTCGACTATTCCTGAAACAGCCTGTAAAGGATTCAGTAGGTTGTTGCGTTTGGTTTGTATTAGTTTCATATAGAAGAAACCATTGTCATTGTGTATGTCGATTTCTGTGGGTAGAAGAACCCGTCACCAAGAGGATAGGGCATCTGTATAGATTGCTGGATGGTCGGGTGGTGTCCTGTGGACATGGTGTTGATGGAATCCTGCTTGGTCATGGATATCGGGTTTGTGCACAGGCATTCAGCTGCGCAATACCCGCAACAGGGAATCGAAGTCCCTGGTAAGTTCGTGATTTGTCGACTTGAGGGAGGCAATCGTGCGGCAGGCGTGCAGCACAGTGGTGTGGTCTCGCCCACCAAAGGCTTCTCCTATATCCGGCAGGCTTAGTTGCGTCAGTTCCTTGGCCAAGGCCATCGCGATCTGTCTGGGGCGGGCGACATTGCGATTGCGTTTTTTGGAGTACATCTCCGACACCTTGATTTTGTAGTAATCGGCGACGGTTCTCTGGATGTTCTCGATGGAAGTCTGGCGACCGCGGATCGTGATCAGGTCTTTGAGTGCTTCGCGGCACAGGTCAGTCGAGATCGTCTGCCCGACGAAACGGGAGTGGGCGAGTACGCGGTTGAATGCCCCCTCCAGCTCGCGTACATGGGAATGGCAGTGATTCGCTATGAAAAACGCGGCGTCCTGATCCAGGGCAATGTCATTGGCCTCCGCTTTTTTGAGAAGTATCGCAACGCGCATCTCCAGCTCCGGGGGCTCGATTGCCACCGTCAGGCCCCATCCGAACCGGGTCACCAAGCGATCTTCGATCCCGGAAATCTCGCGCGGGTGGGTGTCGCAGGTGATCACGATCTGCTTCCGCGATTCGACCAGCGCGTTGAATGCATAGAAGAACTCTTCCTGCGTCCGACTCTTGCCGCTGAAAAAATAGATGTCATCAATCAACAGCAAATCGAGTGAATGATAATAACGTTTGAAGTCGTCGAAGGACTTGTGCGTATAGGCGCGTACCATATCCGATATGTACTGGTTGGCGCTGATGTAAAGCACTTTCGCCTGGTCACTGCGGGCATGGACAAGATTGCCGATCGCATGGATCAGATGGGTCTTGCCCAGGCCCGATCCGCCATAGATGAACAACGGGTTGTAGGCTTCACCCGGCCGCTCTGCGACTTGCAACCCTGCGGCGCGCGCCAGTTCGTTTGCCTTGCCGGTGACAAACGTCTGGAAGGAGTACTCAGGGTTGAGCCGCGAGAACTCACGGTGGTTGGGTTTGGTTGCGGGCGCCGGCTGGGCCGACGGCTGGGGTTTCGTGTTGCTTCTCGGGGCATCCCGTTCCGCGAGCTTCAGGGTTACGCTGGATTTTTCGCCGAGGCGCTCCCGGGCCAAGCGCTCTATTTCCAGCAGGAATCGGTCGCGTATCCACTGCAGGACGAAACGGTTGGGCGCTTCCAGAACGACTTGGTCGCCGCGGGACTGGAATTTAAGCTGTGTGATCCACGTCTTGAACTGCTGTGCGGGCAGTTGCTGCTGGAAATGGTCAAGGCAGAATTGCCAAAAGTCGTTCATTGAGTGATATCGTTGTTGTCTTCGAGGCAATTACGCCATACCACGCCATACTATTGCCCAACTCAAGATTTTAGCGTTTTTGCACTTCGGCATCCACCCTGCGGCCCGCTTTCGCCTGTCGCCACGGGCGACATTGACAGTACGCCGTGTTAGCGGTTGTAATAGCGGCCTTTTCACTGGACACTGGCAGAAAATCATGAAACGCACGTACCAACCCTCCACCACCCGTCGCAAGCGCACGCACGGATTCCGTGTACGGATGAAGACCCGGGGAGGACGCGCAGTACTGCGCGCGCGCCGGTCCAAGGGACGTGCGCGCTTGGGCACTTGATCTGCACGATCATCCGTCGCGGGGGGGGCAGGGTGCGGCGGCTGCAGGGAAAGCATGCCTATGCCGCCGTGTTTGCGTTCAAATGCCGAGTTGCCGGTCGGCAGCTTCATATCTACGGCAGGCCAAACGGGATAAGCGACGCTCGCCTCGGTGTCATTGTCGGCAAGCGTCTTATGCCGCGGGCGGTGGATCGCAACTATTGCAAGCGCCTGGTGCGGGAGATGTTCCGGCGCGAATGCGGGGCACTGAAGGGATTCGACTTCGTAGTGCGGCTGCAGAGCGGGGCGCTTCCTCGACCACAGACCGTGCGGGTCGAACTCCGGGAGTTATTGTCGGGCTTGCTGCGCAAATGTGGCGATCGGGAACCCGTGGTTGATCATGGATAACCAAAGAGCATTTCTCTTCCTGCTGTTTTTCTTCTCGACTTTCTTCCTGTTTCAGGCCTGGGAGAAAGAAAAGCAGGCCTCGATCGAGCCCTCGGCTTCGGCTGGCAACGTCGCCGCCGGCGTTCCAGCGAACAGCACGATAACGCCTGCCCAGATCCAGCCGATCCTTGGGGAGGCCCCTGCGTCCGCCGCGGCGGGTGGCCAGAAAGTACACGTCGAAACGGATTTTTTGATTGCCGAAATCGACACCGACGGCGGCACGCTGTCCCGGCTTGAGCTGCGCAAGCACCGCGATACGCGGGACAAGAACTTCCTGTTGTTCGAGCGCGACCCCCAGCATACGTACGTTGCCCAGTCCGGCTTGCTCGGCGGCGGCCTGCCCGACCATCACGCGCACTATGTGGCGGCGGCGCAAGATTACCGGCTCGACGCGGACGCCGATCATGTTACGGTGCGCTTAACTGCATCAGACAGCGGCGCATGGCAAGTCGTGAAGACGTTCACTTTCCACCGCGCCAGCTATGTGATTGACGTCGGCTATGAGGTCGAGAACAAAGCCAGCACCGCGGCCCGGGCAGACGCTTATTTCCAATTCGTGCGAGATGGCAAACCGCCGGAGGGAAGTCCGGCGATGGCAGCCACCTTTACCGGGGCTGCGGTATACACCGAAAAAGAAAAGTTTCACAAGATTTCATTTGCCGATATCGACAAGGGTAAAGCGAATTACCCAAAAACGAGCAACGATGGCTGGATTGCGCTCCTGCAGCATTATTTTCTGGGGGCATGGCTGCCGGAAGGCAGCGTTGCTCGCGAATTCTATGTGCGACGGCTGGACGACGAACTTTACTCGATCGGGGTGATTCTTCCGCTCGGCACCATTTCGCCGGGTCAGCGAGCGACATTGACGGTGCCGCTTTATGCCGGGCCTCAGGAACAGGACAAACTGGCCGCGCTGGCGCCCGGATTGAATCTCACAGTGGATTATGGCTGGCTCACCGTCATCGCTGCCCCGCTATTCTGGCTGTTGCGGTGGCTGCACCAGTGCGTCGGCAACTGGGGGGGCGCGATCATCGTCCTCACGGTGATCATCAAGGCGGTTTTTTACCCGCTCTCGGCCGCCAGCTACCGCTCGATGGCGCGCATGCGCGTTCTTGCGCCGCGACTGCAGAAGCTGAGGGAACATTATGCGGATGATCGGCAACGCTTGAACCAGGCGATGATGGAGTTATATCGGACAGAAAAAATCAATCCGCTTGGCGGATGTCTGCCGGTGCTCGTGCAAATACCGGTGTTCATCTCTTTGTACTGGGTGCTGCTTGCCAGCGTCGAGTTGCGGCATGCGCCGTTCATTTTGTGGATAAAGGATTTGTCCGCGCCGGATCCGTATTACTTGCTGCCGGCATTGATGGCGGCAACGATGATTGCCCAGACCGCGCTTAATCCAAAGCCGCCGGATCCCGTTCAAGCCAGCGTGATGAAAATCATGCCGATAGTGTTCAGCATCTTCTTCTTTTTCTTTCCGGCCGGACTGGTGCTGTACTGGCTGGTCAATAACGTGCTTTCCATGCTGCAGCAGTGGTATATCAATCGCAGCCTGGAGCGCGTCGGATTGGGGCGCAAGGCACCCTGACGCGTTCGGCCCGCTCTGCGGGGGAGTATACTCGCCCGCCGATGGAAGAAAATATCATTGCGGCAATTGCCACGCCGCTCGGGCGCGGCGGCATCTGCGTTATTCGGATTTCCGGCCCGCGCCTCGACTCCTTGCTGGGAAAACTGGTGGATGACGCCAAGGCAGTTTCCCCTCGCAGCGCGACGCTGGCGGATTTCCGTAACGCCGCCGGCGATTTGATTGACCGCGGGCTGATATTATTCTTTCCGGCGCCCCACTCTTACACCGGCGAGGACGTGATCGAGTTGCAGGGCCACGGGGGGATCGTTGTCGCGCAGCTTCTGCTGCAGCGCTGTCTCGATCTGGGCGCCCGTCTTGCAGAACCCGGTGAATTCACCAAGCGCGCTTTCCTTAACAACAGGATTGATCTTGCGCAGGCGGAAAGTGTTGCTGATCTGATCGAGGCCACCACTGCTGAAGCGGTGTATTGCGCAGCGCGCTCGATGCAGGGGGAGTTTTCCCGCGAGATCGCCGCGCTGGTGGCGGCATTGATAGAGCTTCGTACACGGGTTGAGGCCAGCCTTGATTTCCCGGAGGAGGACGATATTTTGGCGCCGGAGCGTGCATGGATTGAGCAGTCCCTCGAAAAACTGGGCGTCGGCCTGCAGAAGCTGTTGGCAGCCGCATGTCAAGGTAATCTCCTGCGGGAAGGCGTACGCATGGTATTGGCGGGCCACCCCAACGTGGGCAAGTCGAGTTTGCTTAACCGTCTTGCGGGGGAAGACCTTGCGATCGTCACCGATATCCCGGGCACAACACGCGATGCAATCAGACAGGGAATAAATATCGATGGTGTTCCGTTTTACATCATCGATACTGCGGGCTTGCGCGAACCCAAGGATACCATAGAAAACATTGGAATATCAATAACATGGGATGAAATTTCGAAATCCGACATGGTGCTATGGATCTGCGACGCGATGCGTATGAATACGGAGACAACCCCTCCTGACATATGGAAAGAACTGCCGGAAAGAGCTTCCCTGATCAAAGTCAGAAATAAAATCGATCTAACGGGGGACCAGCCAATGGTCCGAACCCCCGATGAAATTCTCGAAGTCAATGTTTCAGCAAAAACCGGCGCGGGTATCGATTTATTGCGGGCGACAATGCTCGATGTGATTGGTTTGCACCCGCAACATGAGCAGGAAGGAGTTTATATGGCGCGCACCCGGCATTTGCGTGCGCTGCAGACGGCGGCAGGGCATTTGGCGAATGCCGCCACTCAAGTCAGGCAGCTTGATTTATTGGCGGAAGAATTACATTCCGCGCAACGCGCCCTGATGAGCATTACCGGAGAGTTCACTGTCGACGATTTGCTGGGAGAAATTTTTTCCCGGTTTTGTGTCGGTAAATAATTTAAAATGCGAGCCTATGTTCCACGTGGAACATAGGCTATTTCGCTGTACCGACCCATGTATTCACCCGAAAAATTTGACGTAATAGTGATCGGAGGGGGACACGCCGGAACCGAGGCGGCCTTAGCCAGCGCGCGCCTCGGACAGAAGACGTTATTGCTGACGCAAAATATTGAAACATTGGGACAAATGTCATGCAATCCATCAATTGGCGGCATTGGTAAAGGGCATCTTGTCAAGGAAATAGATGCTCTGGGCGGAACGATGGGAGTCGCGGCGGATGAGGCGGGAATCCAGTTTCGCATTTTGAACTCTCGCAAGGGACCGGCAGTGCGCGCTACCCGCGCCCAGGCGGACCGCCTGCTTTATAAAACAGCTATTCGTCGTCGGCTGGAAAATCAGGATAATTTATTGATTTTCCAGAATCAAGTGGACGACATAATCGTCGAAAATGGGCGTGTTACAGGGGTTATTGCACAATCCGGAATACGGTTTCTGGCTGATGCGATAGTGCTGACAACGGGAACTTTCCTTGCCGGATTGATCCATATTGGCCTTGAAAAGCACAGCGCCGGCCGCGCAGGTGATCCTCCGGCAATCCGCTTGGCCCAGCGCCTGCGGGAGTTCGGGTTGCCGGGGGGGCGATTGAAGACCGGTACTCCACCGCGCATTGACGGGCGCAGCATCGACTTTTCGGTATTGACCGAACAACCCGGAGACGATCCGGCGCCAGTATTTTCGTTCATGGGCGTGGCCTCGCACCATCCGCCACAGGTGTCTTGCTGGATAACCCACACCAACCCGCATACGCATGAAATCATCCGCAATGGGCTCGATCGTTCACCGCTTTATACGGGGGTGATCGAAGGGGTCGGACCGCGTTATTGCCCGTCGATCGAAGACAAGGTCGAGCGCTTCGCCGGCAAAACCTCGCATCAGATTTTCCTTGAACCGGAGGGTCTGACGGTCAGGGAGTTTTATCCCAACGGCATATCCACCAGCCTGCCGTTTGACACGCAATGTACGCTGGTGCGCTCAATCCAGGGCCTTGAGCACGCACGCATCACGCGCCCCGGCTACGCAATTGAATATGATTACTTTGATCCTCGCGGTCTCAAACTAACCCTCGAAACCCGGGTAATCGGCGGCCTGTTTTTCGCGGGCCAGATTAACGGCACGACAGGTTACGAAGAAGCCGCGGCGCAAGGATTGCTTGCCGGCATCAACGCAGCGCGTCTGGTGATGGATGAAGAACCCTGGTATCCCCGCCGCGATCAGGCCTATCTCGGAGTATTGGTCGACGACCTCATTACACGGGGCGTTTCCGAACCGTATCGCATGTTTACGAGCCGCGCCGAATATCGACTCAGTTTGCGTGAAGATAATGCCGATATGCGTTTGACCGAAACCGGCCGACGGCTTGGTTTGGTCGATGACCGGCGATGGGAGCGCTTTGAGCGGAAACGCGAAGCGGTTGCCCGCGAGATCGAACGCCTGAAGTCCTCTTGGGTTAGTCCCAAAATCGTTATCGAAAGCGAGGCGCAGCGCGTGCTGGGCCAGCCACTGGAGCGCGAATACACGCTGCAGGATTTGTTGCGTCGTCCGAATGTGGCTTACGCCGAATTGATGACGTTGCCCGGCGCTGGTCCAGCGGTCGAAGATCAGCAAGTGGCCGAGCAGGTTGAAATACAGAACAAATATCATGGATATATCGAGCGGCAGCGCGAAGAAATTCTGCGCCAGCAAGCGCAGGAAATGACGCGGTTGCCGGAAGACGTCGACTACCGGGGTGTGCGCGGGTTATCAGTGGAGGTGCAGCAGAAGCTTAATTTGCACCGCCCTCAAACATTGGGACAAGCGGCGCGTATTTCCGGCGTTACGCCAGCGGCGATTTCGGTGTTGTTGGTGTATTTGAAACGCGGGTTTGAGGCGCGCGAACAAAAGTCGGCGTGAATGGCGCTGGACGATCTGCTCGCACAGGGGATTGCCGAGCTTGGCTTGTCGGTACCCGCGGCAACACAACACCGGATGCGCGATTATCTGAAGCTGATTGAAAAATGGAACCGCACTTTCAGCTTGACGGCAATCCGCAGCCCGGAAGATATGTTGCGGCGACATTTGCTCGATAGCCTGGCCATCTCGCCATATGTGAGCGCACGCTTCGTTCTGGATGTTGGCAGCGGAGCAGGTTTGCCCGGAATTCCCTTGGCCATGATGTGGCCGCAAAGTCGAATTACGTTGCTGGACAGCAATCAGAAGAAAGCAGCCTTTATGCGGCAGGCGATTATTGAGTTAGGGCTTGCCAACGCTACGGTTGTCTGTGACCGGATAGAAACATGGCGGTCCGAAGCCGGATTTGACCTTATCGTTTCGCGCGCATTTTCGGATTTACCGAAATTCATCGAGGCTGCCGGCCGGCTATGCGCGGCTGACGGTGTGATGGCCGCGATGAAAGGCGCTTATCCGGATGATGAGCTTGCCCGCATGCCGCCAGGTTTTGCGGTGGAACGCGTGGTTTCGCTTTCCATCCCGGGTCTGAACGAGGCGCGCCATCTGGTACTGCTCAAACCCGTGGTGCATTGAGTCCGATGACAAAAATCCTTGCAATAACCAACCAGAAAGGCGGAGTCGGCAAGACGACGACCAGCGTCAACCTTGCCGCCAGCCTGGTTACGGTCAAAAGGCGAGTGCTGCTGGTCGATCTCGATCCACAAGGTAATGCGACGATGGGCAGCGGCATCGATAAACGAACATTAGTTACCTCCGTATATCAAGTTTTGTTGGGCAGCGCCGAGACTGACGCCGCCATCGTCATCTCGAGCGGCGGCTACGATGTGTTGCCGGCCAATCGCGAGCTTGCTGGCGCGGAGGTAGAACTGGTCGATCTTGAAGATCGGGAAGCGCGACTGAAGAATGCGCTTGCAAAAGTGGCCGGCAATTACGACTTTGTTCTGATCGACTGTCCGCCCGCGCTCAACCTGCTGACCGTCAACGGATTGACTGCAGCCGACGCTGTGCTGATCCCGATGCAGTGTGAATATTATGCGCTGGAGGGGTTAAGCGATCTGGTGCAGACCATCAAGAAGATACGCGCGCACTTGAACCCGGCGCTGCATATCGAGGGATTGCTGCGCACCATGTATGACCCGCGCAATACGCTTGCGCAGCAAGTCTCGGCACAGCTGCAACAGCATTTCGGAGAAAAAGTTTATCGTACCGTGATTCCCCGCAATGTCCGGCTTGCCGAGGCGCCCAGCTTCGGCGTGGCAACGCTTGATTTTGACAAAACATCCAAGGGCGCCCAAGCCTATCTGGCGCTGGCCGGAGAAATGCTGAACCGGGCGGGACATCGCGCCTAGGAGAGAAATATGGCAAAGATAAAGGGACTCGGTCGAGGACTCGATGCGCTGCTCGGCGGCGACGAACCGCCATCGCCAGCAGGCGCGCGGAATGCGCTCATCGAGTTGCAGGTGGAAGAACTGCAGCCGGGAAAGTACCAGCCACGCACCGGCATGGAAGAAGCCGCATTGCGGGAACTCGCCGATTCAATCAGGGCGCAGGGTTTGATGCAGCCGATTCTGGTGCGCCCCATCGAAAACGGGCGGTATGAAATCATCGCAGGTGAAAGACGCTGGCGGGCGGCGCGACTGGCCGGTCTGTCGGTCGTGCCGGCTCAGGTGCGCGCCGTTCCCGACAGAGAAGCTCTGGCGATGGCGCTGATCGAAAACATCCAGCGCGAGGATCTGAAGCCGCTCGAACAAGCGGCCGGGATCCAGCGATTGATCGACGAATTCGATATGACTCACGATGCAGCGGCCCAATCCGTCGGTCGTTCGCGCGCCGCAGTGACCAATCTGTTGCGGCTGCTGACGTTGACGGAGCCGGTGCGGGGGTTGATGCAAAGCGGGCAGCTCGATATGGGGCACGCGCGCGCACTGCTTGCCCTGTCCGGCATGCAGCAGATCGAGGCCGCGCGCGAAGCCGCCGCGCGCGGACTGTCGGTGCGCGAGACGGAGCGATTGGTTGCGCGGCTGAGCGCCGCCGGCGGCAAGAAGAAGCGGGCGAGCTCAAAGGATCGTGATGTAATACGGTTGCAAAATGACCTTGCCGAGAAACTGGGCGCCAGAGTGCAGTTCCATCATGGTGCACGCGGCAAAGGGAAAATAACGATTTATTACGGCAGTCTGGATGAATTGCAGGGCATTCTTGCCCATATCAAATAAGGGCGATGCCCGTGTCCGGTGAGCATAAAACGCGAGTTTTCGCGCTTCCGCGAGAGGGGCTGAAAGACGATTTCCCCCGTGTTGCGCGCTTGCGAGGCCGGGGGACGCAAGGCTATAATGCGGCTCGTTTTTTAGGTTGAAAATGAACCAGCCCAAAAATACCGGGCTGTTGTTGATGGGGGTCGGCACGATATTGACCTCCATGGTGCTCGCCGGATTTTTATTAGGCTATGTGCTGGATGCCTGGCTTGAAACCAGACCCGTTTTCATGGTGCTGTTGTGCGGCTTGGGGTTTGTCGGAGGCATCCTGAAAGTCTATAAACTTTTAACCCATCCAGCGTCGCATTGAACAGGGCTGCGCACGAGATCGATGACCGGATTCGCAGGGTCATCGCCTGGCAGATTGTGAGCAGCTTGCTTGCCGCCGCGTTTTTTTTCAGTGGCAAGGGATGGGGGGCGGCGGAAGCCGTGCTATACGGGGGGATAACCGGAGTCGCTGTGACCCTGCTGTTGGGTCGCAGTATAAAGCGTGCCAGCAGAGCCGCTGACAATCCGGGCGCCGGAATGCGCATCCTGTATGTAGGTGCAGCTCAGCGATTCTTTTTCGTACTGGGCGCGCTTGCTCTCGGCTTGGCGACGTTGCACCTGGAACCGCTGGCCCTGCTGGTCGGTTTCGGGCTGGCGCAGGGCGGATATTTTATAAACGCGCGCGGCATGACGCGCGGTGAATAGAGGATCAGGGCGTTGAGCGAAGCGGCATCTTCTTCCGGCGGCGGGTCGGTCGAGTACATCCAGCACCATCTGACCAATCTGTGTGTCGGACCAGATTGCGGGCACGGCGGTTTCTGGGCGTTCAACGTCGATACGCTGTTTTTCAGCGTCCTGCTTGGCGCGCTGATCGTGTTCACCAGCTGGCGCCTGCGGCTCCAGTTGGAGACGGGAAAGCCCGGGGGTTTCCAGAATTTTGTCGAATCCATTCTCGAATTCGTCTCCGGCCAGGTGCGCGACGCGTTTCCTCACTCCAACCCGCTGATCGCGCCGCTGGCGCTGACGATCTTTGTCTGGGTGTGGCTGATGAATTTCATGGACCTGATACCGGTGGATCTGCTGCCGTTCCTCGCCAGGCTCGTCGGTGTGCCGCACCTGAAAGCGGTGCCCACGACCGACCTCAATACCACGCTCGCGATGTCGTTCACGGTGTTTCTGCTGATCGTGTTCTACAACATCAAGGAAAAAGGCGTCATCGGCTACATCAAGATGTTCCTGTTCCATCCGTTCGGCAAATTTCTGATACCGGTCAACGTCGTGATGACGCTGATCGAAGAACTGGCGAAGCCGCTGAGCCTCGGCCTGCGGCTGTTCGGCAACCTGTTCGCCGGCGAACTGGTGTTTTTGCTGATCGCGCTGATCGGCGGCACGCTCGCCGTGGGCTGGGCGGCGTTGTTCTGGCTGCCGCTGCAGGCGGTGCTGGATCTGGGCTGGCTGATTTTCCACCTGCTGGTCATCACGCTGCAGGCGTTTATTTTCATGGTGTTGACCATCGTATATTTGAGCATGGCGCACGCGACCGACCATTGACACCGGCGGGCGCCGCCGCGAATTTTTAACGATCTGTATTGTTGAAGGGAGAAAGAAATGACTGCTGAAATGCTTGCCACCATTTATGCCTACACCGCGGTCGGCGTGGGCGTCATCCTCGCCGCCGCCGGACTCGGCTCTGCGATCGGCTGGGGCCTGATTTGCGCGAAGACACTGGAAGGCATCGCACGCCAGCCGGAAATGCGCCCGGCGCTGATGACGAATATGTTCATTTTCGCCGGTCTGATGGAGTCGTTCCCGTTCATCATTCTGGCATTCGCGATGTGGTTCCTGTTCGCCAATCCGTTTGTCGGCGCGCTGCAGGCGGCGATCAAGACGCTGGGCGGCTGAGCGCGCGCGACAGCAGCTCCGGGGAGGAATGCGCATATGAGTATTACTGTCACCCTGATCGCGCAGATGGTGGCATTCATTCTGCTGATCTGGTTCGTCAACCGGGTGCTGTGGGGCCCGCTGTCGAAGCTGATGGCGGACCGCCAGACGCGGATCGCCGACGGGCTGGCCGCGGCTGAACGCGGCAAGCAGGAACTCGACCAAGCTGCCAGGCGCGTGGCGCAGGAGATGGACGCCGCCAAGGGCAAGGCTGCCGAGATCATCGCCCACGCTGAAAAGCGCGCCAGCGAAATCATCGAGGACGCGCGGGACAGCGCCAGGGGCGAGGGCGACCGCATTCTGGCCGGCGCCAAGGCCGAAATCGATCAGCAGGTCAATCGCGCCAAGGAAAGCCTGCGCGATCAGGTGACCCAGCTGGCGGTGGCGGGAGCCGAAAAGATTCTGCGCCGGGAAGTAGACGCCAAAACCCACGCCGATTTACTGTCCCAGATGCAAAAGGAATTGCACTGACATCATGGAAAATACCACCATTGCACGCCCCTATGCGGAAGCGGTATTTGCGCTGGCCGACGCCGCCGGGGCGCTCGACAAATGGTCCGAGGTGCTCACCGCGATGGCGGAAGTTGCGTCTGTTCCGGAAATGCGCGACGCGATCCACAATCCCAATCTCTCCGGCGATCAGCTGTATGCGATATTTGCCGCCGCCTGCGGCGGCGCGCTGCCTCTGGAGGCCCAGAACTTTACGCATGTGCTGATCGAAAACAGCCGCCTTGATCTGTTGCCGGAGATACGCACGCTGTACGAAGCGCTAAAGAATGAACGTCAGGCCGTGGTCGACGCGCGGATTACCTCCGCGTTTCCTCTGGGCGACGCGCAGCTTGCGGCGCTGGTTGCGGAGCTGGAGCACCGCTTCGGTCGCAAAGTGAGGCCGCAGGTGAAGGTGGATGAACGGTTGATCGGCGGCGTGCGCATGCAGGTCGGCGATGAGGTGATAGATGGTTCGGTGCGCGGCAAGTTGGCGACGATGGCCGCGGCGCTCAAGAATTAATCGGGGAAATTTATGCAACAACTCAAACCTTCAGAAATCAGCGAATTGATCCGCGGCAAAATCCAGAATCTGGCGCTGGCCGCCGACGCGCGCACCCAGGGCACCGTGGTGTCGGTGACCGACGGCATCTGCCGCATCCACGGGCTGGCCGACGTGATGCAGGGCGAAATGCTGGAGTTTCCGGACAACACCTACGGCCTTGCGCTTAACCTCGAGCGCGATTCGGTCGGCGCGGTGATTCTCGGCGAGTACGAGCACATCACCGAAGGCGATACCGTCAAGAACACCGGCAAAATTCTGTCGGTGCCGATCGGCCCCGAACTGCTCGGCCGTGTCGTCAATTCGCTCGGACAGCCCATTGACGGCAAGGGTCCGATCAACGCCAAGCTGACCGATGTCATCGAGAAGGTCGCGCCGGGTGTGATTGCGCGCCAGTCGGTGGCGCAGCCGGTGCAGACCGGCCTCAAGGCGATCGATGCGATGGTGCCGATCGGCCGCGGTCAGCGCGAGCTGATCATCGGCGACCGCCAGACCGGCAAGACCGCGGTGGCGATCGACACTATCATCAACCAGAAAGGCAAGGACCTGTTCTGCGTCTACGTCGCGATCGGCCAGAAGGCCTCGACCATCGCCAACGTCGTGCGCAAGCTGGAAGAACACGGTGCGATGGAATATACGATCGTGGTCGCCGCGTCGGCGTCGGAGTCGGCGGCGATGCAGTACATCGCGCCCTATGCGGGCTGCACGATGGGAGAATATTTCCGCGATCGCGGCCAGGACGCGCTGATCATCTACGACGATTTGACCAAGCAGGCGTGGGCCTACCGCCAGGTATCGCTGCTGCTGCGCCGGCCGCCCGGCCGTGAAGCTTATCCGGGCGACGTGTTTTATCTGCACTCGCGGTTGCTCGAGCGCGCCGCACGCGTCAATCCCGAATACGTCGAGAAATTCACCAAGGGCCAGGTCAAAGGCAAGACCGGTTCGCTCACTGCGCTTCCCATTATCGAAACGCAGGCAGGTGACGTCACCGCGTTCGTGCCGACCAACGTGATTTCGATCACCGACGGCCAGATCTTCCTCGAAACCGATCTGTTCAACGCCGGCATCCGGCCTGCGATCAACGCCGGCATCTCGGTGTCGCGCGTCGGCGGCGCGGCGCAGACCAAGATCATGAAGCGCAAGGACACCGGCGGCGGCGTGCGCCTGGCGCTCGCCCAGTACCGCGAGCTCGCGGCCTTCGCGCAGTTCGCGTCCGACCTCGACGAAGCGACCCGCAAGCAGCTCGAGCGCGGCCGCATGGTGACCGAACTGATGAAGCAGCCACAGTATCAGCCGCTGCAGGTGTGGGAAATGGCGCTGACGCTGTTCGCGGTCAACAACGGTTATTTCGACGACATCGACGTCAAGAAAGCGCTCGCCGCCGAGCGCTCGATGCGCGACCATCTGAAGAGCAAATACGCGGCGCTGGTGAAGACGATCGAGGACAAAAAGGACCTGTCCGGCGATGACGAAAAAGCGCTGCACGCGGCGATCAAGGACTGGAAACAAAGCGCTTCCTACTGAGCGAATCCGATGCCCGGCACCAAGGAAATCCGCGTCAAGATCCGCAGCGTGCAGAACACGCGCAAGATCACCAAGGCCATGGAAATGGTCGCCGCTTCCAAGATGAAGCGCGCGCAGGAGCGGATGCGCCACGCGCGGCCGTACAGCGAGAAAATCCGCGCGGTGATCGCGCACATCAGTCACGCGCATTCCGAGTATCACCATCCGTTCCTGGTCGAGCGTGACACCGTGAAGCGCATCGGCGTGATCCTGGTCACCACTGACAAGGGGCTGTGCGGCGGGCTCAACACCAACGTGCAGCGGCTGCTGCTCTCCCACTACAAGGAATGGCAGGCGCAGGGCGAACAGGTCGAAGCGTGCTGCATCGGCAACAAGGGGCTCGGCTTCATGCAGCGGCTCGGCGCCAATATCGTGTCGCAGGCGGTTCATCTCGGCGATCGCCCGCAGATGGAAAAACTGCTCGGCGCGATCAAGGTGATGCTCGACGGCTATATGCAGGACCGTTTCGACCGGCTGATGCTGTTCTATACGCGCTTCGTCAATACGATGAAGCAGGAGCCGGTGATGGAGCAGTTATTGCCGTTGTCCGACAGGTGGCTCCGCGGATCCGAGGCGACCCAGGGACATGCTTATGCCCCGGAAACAAGATCCGAATCTTTCCCCCAACCCGCCCATCAAAATCCGGGGAGCGCGCATGACGAACCCTTCAGCGGGCCCGAGGGCAGGTGGGACTACATTTATGAGCCTGATGCGAAAGCGGTGCTTGACCAGGTGCTGACGCGCTACATCGAAGCGATCGTGTTCCAGGCGGTCGCCGACAACATGGCGTCCGAACAGTCGGCGCGGATGGTGGCGATGAAGGCGGCGTCCGACAACGCGGCAACGCTGATCGACGAACTGACGCTGATCTACAACAAGAACCGTCAGGCCGGCATCACCAAGGAAATTTCTGAAATCGTCGGCGGCGCGGCGGCGGTATAACGGCGGACTTACCGCGGAGACGCGGAGAGCGCAGAGAAAAACTTGATCTATTAGGAACCAGAGCTATGGCACAAGCACAGACTGCAACACTCGGCACCATCGTCCAGTGCATCGGCGCGGTGATCGATATCGAGTTTCCCCGCGAACACATGCCCAAGGTTTACGACGCGCTGACGCTCGACGCTTCGGGCGACCTCGGGCTGGCCGAAAAAGGGCTGACGTTCGAAGTCGAACAGCAGCTCGGCGACGGCATCGTGCGCTGCATCGCGCTCGGTTCCTCCGACGGTCTGCGCCGCGGCATGAAGGTGAGAGGCACCGGCGCGCCGATCTCGGTGCCGGTCGGCAAAGGCACGCTCGGCCGCATCATGGACGTGCTCGGCCGTCCGATCGACGAGGCCGGGCCGATCAAGTCCGACAAGCTGCGTTCGATTCACCAGGCGGCGCCCAAGTTCGACGAATTGTCGCCGTCGGTCGAGCTGCTCGAAACCGGAATTAAAGTTATCGATTTGATCTGTCCGTTCGCGAAGGGCGGCAAGATCGGCCTGTTCGGTGGCGCCGGCGTCGGCAAGACCGTCAACATGCTGGAGCTGATCAACAACATCGCGACCCAGCACTCGGGGCTGTCGGTGTTCGCCGGCGTCGGCGAGCGCACGCGCGAAGGCAACGACTTCTATCACGAAATGGCGGAAGCCGAGGTCATCAAGCTCGACAAGCTCGAAGATTCCAAGGTGTCGATGGTGTTCGGCCAGATGAACGAACCGCCCGGCAACCGGTTGCGCGTCGCGCTGACCGGCCTGACGATGGCGGAAAGCTTCCGCGACGAAGGCCGAGACATTCTGTTCTTCGTCGACAACATCTACCGCTTCACGCTGGCCGGCACCGAAGTGTCGGCGCTGCTCGGCCGCATGCCGTCGGCGGTCGGCTATCAGCCGACGCTGGCCGAGGAAATGGGCCGCCTGCAGGAGCGCATCACTTCGACCAAGACCGGCTCGATCACCTCGATCCAGGCGGTCTACGTGCCGGCCGACGACCTGACCGACCCGTCGCCGGCGACCACCTTCGGCCACCTCGACGCCACGGTCGTGCTGTCGCGCGACATCGCGGCGCTCGGCATCTATCCGGCGGTCGATCCGCTCGACTCGACCTCGCGCCAGGTCGATCCGAATACGATCGGCGAGGAACACTACAGCACGACGCGCGCGGTGCAGGCGACGCTGCAGCGCTACAAGGAACTGCGCGACATCATCGCGATCCTCGGCATGGACGAACTGTCGCCCGAGGATAAGCTTGCCGTCTCGCGCGCGCGCAAGATCCAGCGTTTTCTGTCGCAGCCGTTCACGGTCGCGCAGAACTTCACCGGCACGCCCGGCAAGTACGTGTCGCTGAAGGACACCATCAAGGGCTTCAAGATGATCGTCAGCGGCGAATGCGACAGTCTGCCCGAACAGGCGTTCTACATGGTCGGCGCGATCGAAGAAGCGTTCGAGAAGGCGAAGACGCTGCAATAACATGGCCGCCACCATCCACGTTGACGTCGTCAGCGCCGAAGAGTCGATCTACTCCGGCGACGCCGAATTCGTCGTGCTGCCGGGCGAAGACGGCGAGCTCGGCGTGCTGCCGCGCCACGCACCGCTGCTGACCCGCATCAAGCCGGGGTCGGTGCGCATCCGCAAGCCGGGCGGTGAGGAAGAGCTGGTGTTCGTCGCCGGCGGCATTCTCGAAATCCAGCCCGAAGTGGTCACCGTGCTTGCCGACACCGCGATCCGCGGCCACGACCTCGACGAGGCGAAGGCGCTGGAAGCGAAGCAGCGCGCCGAGGAAGCGTTGCGCAGCGCCACCGACAAGCAGGAAATCGCGGTGGTCGAAGGCGAACTGGCGATGCTCGCCGCGCAGATCGCCACGATCCGCAAGCTCAGAAAGAAGTAACGCGTCGATGCCCCTGTCGGGGGCGTGATATCGCAGCCGCTTCTCATCGCCGCCTTCATCCGTGCGTAACGCGCCTTATGGGATAATTCCCGCGTGAGTGCGCGCCATCTCAATGTAGTGATTCTCGCCGCCGGCCAGGGCAAACGGATGCACTCCGAGCTGCCGAAAGTGCTGCATCGGCTGGCCGGCGCGCCGCTGCTCGCGCACGTGATCGCGCGCGCGCGCGCGCTGAACCCGCAACGCATCTGCGTCGTCTACGGCCACGGCGGCGAACAGGTGTCGCAGGCGTTCGCCGCGGACGATCTTGTCTTCGTCAAACAAGAGCTGCAATTCGGCACCGCGCACGCGCTGGCGCAGGCGCTGCCGCACCTCGCGCCGCGCGGGACGACGCTGGTGCTGTACGGCGACGTGCCGCTGGTGCAGCCGGCGACACTGACGGCGCTGACCGCGCACCGCGACGGCCGCCTCGTGCTGCTGACCACGCTGATGGAAGACCCGCACGGCTACGGCCGCATCGTGCGCGACGCCAGGGGCAACATTAAAAGCATCGTCGAGGAAAAAGATGCGACGCCAAAGCAGCGCGCGATCCGCGAAGTCAATAGCGGCATCATGGCGCTGCCGTCAGCGCAGCTGGCGGACTGGCTCGGGAAAATCTCCAACCGCAACGCGCAGAAGGAATACTACCTGACCGATATCGTTGCGCTGGCGCTGAAGGGCAAGGTCAAAATCGAAACCGTGATGCCGGCGGCGTGCTGGGAAATCTTTGGCGTCAACAGCAAGCAGCAGCTGGCGCAGGTCGAGCGCATTTACCAGTTGCGGGAGGCGATGCGTCTGCTCGATGCAGGTGTCACGCTGGCCGACCCGATGCGCATCGACGTGCGCGGCGAGCTTCATTGCGGCCGCGATGTTACGATCGACGTCGGCTGCGTGTTCGAGGGCGAAGTCGAACTGGGCAGCGGCGTCGAGGTTGGCGCGCATTGCGTATTGAAGGACGTGAAGGTCGGCGCCGGCAGCCGCATCAAACCGTTCTCCCTGATCGAAGATGCGGTCGTCGGCAAGGATTGCCAGATCGGCCCCTACGCGCGCATCCGACCCGGTACCGAACTGGCCGATGACGTGCACATCGGCAACTTCGTCGAGGTCAAGAACAGCCATATCGGCGACCGCAGCAAGGCCAACCATCTGTCCTATATCGGCGACGCCAGCATCGGGCGCGACGTCAATGTTGGCGCCGGCACCATCACCTGCAACTACGATGGAGCGAACAAGCACCGCACCGTGATCGAGGACGACGTGTTCATCGGCTCCGACACCCAGCTGGTCGCGCCGGTCACCGTCAGGCGTGGCGCCACCATCGGCGCCGGATCGACCATCACCGGGGACGCGCCGGCCGGCGAACTGACGCTGTCGCGCGCGGCGCAGACCACGGTCAGCGGCTGGCGCCGGCCGCAGAAGAAGCGCTAGCGCCATGTGCGGCATCGTCGCAGCGGTCGCGCGGCGCAACGTGGTGCCGATGCTGCTGGAGGGGCTGAAGCAGCTCGAATACCGCGGCTACGATTCGGCCGGCATCGCCGTCATCGATGGTAACAATAAGGGCAAGCTCGAACGCAGCCGCAGCCCGGGCCGCGTCGCCGCACTCGCGGCGCTGGTCAAGAAGCGCAAACTGAACGGCGAGCTCGGCATTGCGCACACGCGCTGGGCCACGCACGGCGCGCCGTCCGAGCGCAACGCACATCCGCACGTCAGCGCGGGCATCGCAGTCGTTCACAACGGCATCATCGAGAACCACGAGGCAATCCGCGCCCGCCTCAAAAAGGCCGGATACAAGTTCGATTCGGACACCGACACCGAAGTCATCGCCCACCTGATCCGGCAGCATCTGCAGCAAAGCGGCGAGCTGTTCGCGGCGACGCGCGCCGCGGTGCGCGAGCTGCGCGGCGCCTATGCGATCGCGGTGGTCGCTGAACGCGCGCCCGACCGTTTCGTCGTCGCACGGATGGGCGCGCCGCTGCTGCTCGGCGTCGGCAACGGCGAGAATTTCGCAGCGTCCGATGCCGCAGCGCTGCTGCAGGTGACGCGTAATGTGATCTATCTCGAAGACGGCGATGTCGCGGAAGTCCGGCGCGACGGCGTCAGCGTCAGCGACGCCGGCGGCAAGCCGATCACCCGCGACACCCATGTCAGCCAGTTAACCGCCGACGCGGTCGAGCTCGGCCCGTACCGGCATTACATGCAGAAGGAAATCTTCGAGCAGCCGGGTGCGGTCGCCAATACGCTCGAAATGGTGACCGGCGCTTCCGCCATTTCGCCGCAACTGTTCGGCGTCGAGGCCGAGAAGATCTTCCGCAAGGCGGACAAGGTGCTGATCCTCGCCTGCGGCACCAGCTATCACGCCGGCGTCGTCGCCCGCTACTGGATCGAACAGCTCGCCGGCCTGCCGTGCGAGGTCGAGATCGCCAGCGAATACCGCTACCGCGCTTCGGTGCCCGACCCCAAGACGCTGGTCGTCACCATTTCGCAGTCGGGTGAGACCGCGGACACCATTGCCGCGCTGAAGCATGCGAAAAGCCTCGGCCAGCGCCACACGCTGACCCTCTGCAACGTGCCGGAAAGCTCGCTGCTGCGGCTGTCGGAGCTACGCTTCCTGACCCGCGCGGGGCCCGAAATCGGCGTTGCCTCGACCAAGGCATTCACCACTCAGCTCGCGGCGCTGGTGCTGCTGACCGCGGTGCTGGCCAAGCTGCGCAAGCGCCTGTCAAAGAAACAGGAAGGCGAATTGATCCAGTCGCTGCGGCATTTGCCGAGCGCGCTGGCGCAGGTGTTGAAGGTCGAGCCGCAGATCGAGCAGTGGGCGGCGCGGTTCGCCAGACACGAGCACGCATTGTTCCTCGGCCGCGGCATCCATTACCCGATCGCGCTCGAAGGCGCCCTCAAGCTCAAGGAAATCTCCTACATCCACGCCGAGGCCTATCCAGCCGGCGAACTGAAGCACGGGCCGCTGGCGCTGGTGGATGCGAATATGCCGGTGGTGGCGATCGCGCCCAACGACGCGCTATTGGAGAAGCTCAAATCGAATATGCAGGAGGTGCGCGCGCGTGGCGGCGAGCTTTACGTGCTGGCCGATCAGGATGCCGGCATCGAGGCCAGCGACGGCGTGCATGTGATCACGCTGACCGATCACGCCGGTCTGCTGTCGCCGATCCTGCACACGGTGCCGCTGCAACTGCTCGCTTATCACGCGGCGCTGGCGCGCGGCAACGATGTGGACAAGCCGAGGAATCTGGCGAAATCGGTGACGGTGGAGTGATCCTTTGACTGAGGCTTAGAATAGCTCGATCAATCGCGTCAATCATTAAAGCTATTAGTGGGAGGAAAAATGCAATTCGCCCCGAACGAAATGCAAATGTGGGTTAAAACCCCTCGATCCCGGCGCCCCCAGCTGTCGGATCAGGAAATTAACGAGAAGTACAACTCCAAAGCTGAGCGTATCGTAACCGAGATGAACCGAGAGAAGCTTCAGAACTTTTACGATGCTTTGAAGCGTCCAGGATACATGGACACTCGTCCTTTTTATCAGAGACGTCAACGTTGGGACGCCTCTCGTCAATCTAAACTCATCGAATCGCTACTCATTAACATTCCTATACCGCCCTTATTCGTTTACGAAGTGAAGCCAAACGTATACGAAGTCATGGATGGACAACAGCGCATCTCCGCTATTAGAGCTTTTTACTCAAATGAACTAAAGCTTGAGGGGTTAGAGCGCTGGCCGGAACTTAACGGAAAAATTTATTCCAAGCTGCCTGAGAGAATCCGAGCCGGAATTGATCGCCGCTCAATTTCTTGGATAACTTTATTAAACGAATCAGCTGAAACCGACGAAGAGGCGATGGAGCTTAAGCAGCTCACTTTTGAGCGACTTAATACTGGAGGTGTAGAACTTAGTGCTCAAGAGGTTCGTAATTCTCTTTATCACGGCCCCTTCAATGATCTGTTGCACAAGTTGACTAGAATGCCCCAGTTCCGTTCCGCTTGGGGATTGCCACTATTCGACGAGATCGAATTGAAGACTACGCCAGTGGAATTACTCGACCATTCATTTTACAAAAAAATGGACGACATAGAGTTGGTGCTCAGGTTTTTTGCTCTTCGTCATGCGGATCACTATCAGAAGGGCATGAAGGGTTTTCTCGATTTGTACATGCTACGTGCGCGCGCCTTTACTGCGGAAGACCTGCAAATTCTGGAACAACTTTTTTCTCGCACGCTCAACATGGCCGCCCAAGTTTATGGGGATAAACTTTTTAAGCCTTTTAATCCTAAAACGGGAGAATGGGCTAAAACCCCACAAAGGGCTTATGCAGACGCCGTTCTTGTAGCGTACTCTAGGTTTCTAGATAAAGAAGAGCAACTTATTGCAAAACGCGACAATATTTCTGAGATGACCAAAACGTTATTTGCCGATGATGTAGATGGCGTGCTGACCGGCCGCGGAAATACGAAGAAAGATGTCCAAGACCGCATAACCACAGTGCAGGGCCTTATCAGCAACGCGCTAGGCTGATTATGATCGTAGTAACGCCGGAAAAGGTTCGTAGTGAAATCGCAGCCGTATGTGCGCTTTCTCAATTCAACGAATATATCCGATCTCATATCATAGACGAAGCGGATCTTTCGCCAGCTGCTGTCGCTGCAGGCGCCACGAACTACCTTGAGGCAAGGCATCATGTTGCAGAGCCCTTACAGTGGAAGGTATTCTCACATTGTGCCTCGGTGACTCGGCTATACGCCCTGTATGAAGGCTTTGTCTATGAACTGATCTCAGCCTGGGTTAAGGCCGTACCTTCGCTTTACTCTTCCTATGCTCGCATGCCAGAAGCAATTGTTAACCAACACCGGGTTGGTGTGGGGGTTTTACTTCAAAAATTTGGCGGAGGGTATCGGAATGAACAGTTGACCGAACTACGCATAATAGAACCACTTTATTTTGGTCTGAGTGGACAAGAGGAGTTTTCGCTGGTCTCCGATGCATTTTTCATAGATTTACGAAACTTGAGACATGATGAATTGTGTGGACTTTTCAATAAAGTAAGCTTGGACAATCTGGGTGGTTGGCTTGGAGGGCATATGGAGCTTCAAGCAGTGTGCAACTTGGCGGGCACGACCGTAGTGGGTCAACTAAAGGAATTGGTCGATTTTCGCAACGAGGCCTCGCATGCGCGGCAAGAAATAGATGAAACCTTGGGAGTGTCGGAGATTCAGCAAATTGCGCAGTTCATTCAATTATTGTGCGATGCTCTGCATGAGTTTGTCTTGATCCGCTATTTTGATGCTTTGCAAGAGGTAGGCCGACTTGAGTCGCTCGGGAGAATTACTAAATATTTTCCTCGCCCGGACGCAACAATCCTTGCTGTGGACAAACCTGTGCAGATTAATGTTGGGGATGAGATTGTCGCGCGTGGGGATCGTGTTTGCATTGCCACAACAATTGTTAGTCTGCAAAATGCGGGCATATCCATCGAAACGGCGAAGGCCAACCAAGGAAATGAGATCGGAGTGAAGTTTCGGTCGAGCGTTAAAAAGGAAGGACTAACGATTTATCGTATTTCTTCATCGCGACTTGAGGGCGATTCTGGATGAATGTCGGCCTCTATTTATTTTTGGGTGCGCCGCAACTTGCGCGGCACTTTCAGAAACAATCGGTCGTAAATCCAATTCGGTATTACGCGCAGCACCCGTGCAACAATCGCCATTTGCCACGGCACCACTGCGTAGTTCTTGCCGCTGTCGATGACGCGCGCGAATTTGCGTGCAGCGGTATCGGCGTCGATCAAAAACGGCATCGGGTAGGGATTCTTCGCAGTCATTGGGGTCGCGATATAGCCAGGACAAATCGTGACGACGCGGATGCCGCTCTGCTTCAGTTCCACGCGCAGGCTTTCCAGATACGAAATCGCCGCTGCCTTTGACGCCGAGTAGGCGGCCGAGCCGGGCAACCCGCGATAGCCGGCGACGCTGGCGATGCCGACCAGTATGCCGCCGCCCGCCTTGCGCATTGGCTCGATATAGGGCTGGAAGGTCTTGATGAGGCCCATCACGTTGATGTCGAACACGTCCTGCGCCGCGGCGATGTCTTCCGGCATCTGGGTCAGCGTGCCGACGCTGACGCCGGCATTCGCGATCACGATGTCGGGCACGCCGTGCTTGGCGATGAAGTCGGCGGCCGCCACCTGCAGCGCTGCCGTGTCGCGCACATCAGCGGGATAAATTTCGACGGCCGAAGCTAGCGAGGTCTTTAGCTGTTCGAGCTCGGCGCGGCGGCGCGCGATCAGACCGAGGATGGCGCCGCGCTGCGCGTAGTATTTGGCAAGCGCGGTGCCGATACCGCTGGAAGCGCCGGTGATGATGACGCGCAGCGGCATCGCGCAGGACGGTCTATTGAGTTTGCGAAGTGGTCTGGGCGGCGCGTTGCTCGCGCGCCATCTTGATCAACCCATCGAGGATCGGGATCAGGTCGGGAATGTCGTTGACCATGCTGCCGGAGGTCAGGTAGCGGCCATTGACCACCAGCGACGGCGTGCCCTGAATATCGTACTGGACGGTCAGCGCCTTGGCCTGCTCGATCTGCGTCGAGACCTGCGGCGAGCTGTAGGCGTCCAGCCATTTCTGGCGGTCGATGCCGTGGTCGACCGCCCACTTTTCCATCACGTCGGGCTTGCTCATGTAGAGCTTCTCGACGTGATAGCCGTAATAGACCTGGTCGTGCAGGCGCGGCTGTTCGCCGAGCGCTTGGAGCGTGTAGAAAATGCGCACGTGAGGCGCCCAGTTGTCGTGCAGGATCGCGGGGATCAGACGGAATTCGACGTCGGCCGGTTTGCGCTTGAGCCAGGCTTCAAGCGCCGGCTGCAGTTCGTTGCAGTATGGACAGCCGTACCAGAAGAATTCGATGACTTCGATCTTGCCGCTGCCGGTCACCGGCTGCTGCGGAATCAGACGGTAATCGACATCCTGCTTTAACTGCTGGGCCGCGGCGGGCAGCACAGCGAGCGCGATGCAGCAGCATGCGAGGAACCGTAACGCCTGTGCCGGCCGCGCGCGCATGCTACTTGCGTCCCTTGCGCTCCTGCGCGATCAGCTGGTCGACGCCGCGGAAAAATGCGGCATAGTCGATCTGACCGTCGGTGGCGTAGCCATCCATATGCGGCGCGATCAGGTATTTTCCGTTGATGGCGAGGGTCGGCGTGCCGTCGATGTTATAGGCGCCCGAAATATCGACTGCACGCTGCGAGCGGCCGTTGACCGCGAATGAGTTATAGGCGTCCAGAAACTTCTGCTTGTCCAGCCCCTTGGTCGCCAGCCAGTCCGCGATCGCATTGGGGTCGGTGATCAGATTGCGTTTGCCTTCCTTGTGGATCGCTTCGAAGATCGCGCTGTGGTATTTGTCGGCAACGCCCAGAGCCACCAGTGCATAATAAGTGCGGGTCAGCGGCATCCACGCGGACTGCAGCACCGCCGGCACGCGGCGGAATTCGACGTCGGCCGGCTTATGCCTGAGCCATGCATTGAGCGACGGCTCGAGGTGATAGCAATGGGGACAGCCGTACCAGAAGAATTCGATGACCTCGATTTTTTTGCTGTCTTCCGTCGGTTGCGGCGGAGTGAGCGGCAGATAGTCGCGGCCCTGCACCAGTTGCGCGCCTGCATTGTGGATCATGAACGCCCACAGCAGCGCCGCGGACAATAGTATGGTCAGTCGTTTCATTTACCCTCCGGAGGATTGTCGGGCGGCGCCTCGCGCACCCGGATCAGTGTGGTTTCGATCCCGTTCTGCTTCAGCATGTCGCGTACGGTATTGAGCTCGCCGATGTCGCTGTAGGGGCCGGCGCGTACGCGGTGCCATTCCCCCTTGTCCGGCGAGGTGACGGTCTGCACCGTCGCTTCAACGCCGAGCAGCGCGAGCTGGGCCTTGCGGTTGTCGGCCTCGGCCGCGTTCTGGAACGCGCCGATCTGCAGGAAGAAGGCTTCCTTGCCCGCCGCCGCGGCTCCCTTCTGCTGCGATTCTTTGAGCTGCTGGTCGGTGATCGGTTCCTCGCTGCCCGGCAATATTTTGTAAAAGTCGAAATGCGGCTTGGTGTCGGCCGGCTTGGTCGCATCGGGCGTCGCCGGATTTGCGGCAGCGCCCTTGTCCGCCGGCGCGCCGTTCGTGACGAACGGCGACGGCATTTTGTTGATGTACCAGGCGACGGCGAGCGCGATGGTCAGGCCCAGCAGCAGGCCGATCAGGATGCCGAGCAGCAGCGAACCGGCGCCGCTTTTGCTGGTGCCGGTTTTGCCGGCCGGCTTGTAGTCTCTGCTCATGGGGTTCGCTATCTTACATTTTTTCCGGGGCCGAAACACCCAGCAGCGCCAGCCCGTTGCGAAGGGTAATGCGAACGGTCACCGCCAGCGCGACGCGCGCCCGCTTCAGCGGCTCTTCCGGCACCAGCAGCCGCGTCGCGTTGTAGTAACTGTGGAATTCGGCGGCGAGGTCTTTCAGGTAGAACGCGACCAGATGCGGAGCCAGATCGCGCGCTGCGTTCGCCACCACGTGCGGGTAATCGATCAGCCGTGACAGCAACGAGATTTCCTGTGCGCCGGTCAGCAGCGAGACGTCGGCGTCGAGCAGTCCGGCGGCATCGCCGCCCCACTGCTCCAGCACGCTGCAGACGCGCGCATGCGCGTATTGCACGTAATAGACGGGGTTGTCGTTGCTCTGGGATTTGGCGAGATCGAGGTCGAAGTCGAGATGCTGATCGCTTTTGCGCAGCACGTAGAAAAAACGCGCCGCATCGTTGCCGACTTCCCGCCGCAATTCGCGCAGCGTGACAAATTCCCCGGCGCGCGTCGACATCGAAACTTTTTCCCCGCCGCGGTAAAGCACCGCGAACTGCACCAGCGCGATGTCGAGCCTGCCGACATCGAGCGCCAGCGCCTGCAGCGCGCCGCGCACGCGCGGGATGTAGCCGTGATGATCGGCGCCCCACACGTCGATGATGCGGTCGAAGCCGCGTTCGAATTTGTTCAGGTGGTAGGCGATGTCGGAGGCGAAATAGGTGTACTGGCCGTTTTCGCGCTGCACGACGCGGTCCTTTTCGTCGCCGAAGCGGGTCGAGTGGAACCACAGCGCGCCGTCCTGCTCATAAAGATGGCCGTGCTCCCCGAGCATGGCGGCGGCGCGCGCGACCAGGCCGGTGTCGAACAGCGATTTTTCGGAAAACCAGATGTCGAAGCCGACGCCGAATTCCGCGAGATCGTCGCGCAGATCGGCCATCTGTTCGGACAGCGCGTGATCATGGACGTCGGCGTAATGTCCGCCGAGCAGTCGCTTGGCATTCGCGATCAGCGCGTCGAGGTGCGCTTCCGGATCAGCGCCGGCGTCGGGCGCGTCATGCAGCACCTCCGCAGCGCCGGCGCCGGCGTAGCGTTCGCCGTGGACCTCGCGCAGCGTGCGCGCCATCTCGGCGACATAGGCGCCCTGGTAGGCGTTCGGCGGAAACGGCACGTGGATGCCGTGGAGTTCCAGATAACGCAGCCAGGTCGACAGCGCGAGAATGTCCATCTGGCGCCCCGCGTCGTTGATGTAGTACTCGCGCGTGACATCGAACCCGGCGGCGGCCAGCACGTTGGCCAGACTGGCGCCGTAAGCGGCGCCGCGGCCATGGCCGACGTGCAGCGGCCCGGTCGGGTTGGCCGACACGAATTCGACCTGCATCTTTTGCCCCTGTCCGATGTCGGTCTCGCCGTACGCAATGCCCGCGGTCAGGATGTGCGGCACCACGGCCTGTTTGGCCCCCGCTTTCACGAACAGATTGATGAAACCGGCGCCGGCGATTTCTGCCTTGGCAATGTGAGGTGACGGCGGCAGCGCTGCAAGCAGAGCGGCGGCGATTTCGCGCGGATTGCGCCCGAGCTGCCTGGCGAGCTGGAGCGCGATGCTGCACGCGTAATCGCCATGCTGCGGCTGCTTCGAATGCTCGATGATGACCGGCGTCCCGCCGGAACCGGGCGCCACGGCGGCCAGCGCCGTTTCAAACAGTTCGGCGATGTGGGAGCGCAGTTCGGGAAACGGGTAAGGCCTCATGACCGGTCTTTGATTCTTAAATACAGCAGTACCGCAAGGGGCGCGATTCTAACATGCCGTCCGGCCAGAGGCCGTCACAGCTCCAGCGGATCCACCTCGATCATCCACCGTACTTTGCGCACCGCGGCCGCTTCCAGTTGTTGGCGCCAGCGGAACAGAAAATCCTGCAGCGCCCGCCGCGAGCGCGACTCGACGACCAGGTGCGCGCGCTCGATGCCTGCGCGGCGCGTTACCGCCGCCGGAACCGCGTCAAGAAGGGTGACGCCATCGGCGATGCGTGACCCGGAAGCGGCCGCGCGCGCCAGGAAATCAAGCGCTGTCGCAAGTTGCGGCGCCTCGGCGCGCAACGCAGCCTGATGCACGAACGGCGGCAAACCCGCCTGTCTGCGTTCGGCAAGCTGGGTCTCGGCGAAGGCGGCGTAGTCGTCGCGGCACAGCGCCCGATACAGCGGATGATCCGGAAAATCGGTCTGCACCAGCACGCGGCCGGGGTGCTCGCCGCGGCCGGCGCGTCCCGCGACCTGGGCCAGCCGCGCGTAGAGCCGCTCACCGGCGCGGAAGTCGGTGCTGTAGAGCGCGCCGTCGGCATTGAGCACGCCGACCAGCGTGATGCGCGGAAAATCGTGTCCCTTGGCCAGAATCTGGGTGCCGACCAGGATGTCGATTTGCTGCGACTGGATTTGTTCGCGCATTTCGCGCCAGGCATGCTTGCGGCGGGTGCTGTCGCGGTCAATGCGCAGGATGCGCGCGCCGGGCAGCATGCGCGCCAGCGCAGCCTCGATCCGTTGCGTGCCCTGGCCGACCGGCAGCAGATCCTGATCGCCGCATTGCGGGCAGGCGGCCGGCGCCGGTTCGGTGTGGCCGCAGTGATGACAGCGCAACAGGTGTTCCTGCAGGTGCAGCACCAGCTTGGCGGAGCAGCGCCGGCAGTCGGAGGTCCAGCCGCAACTGCGGCACATCAGCACCGGCGAATAGCCGCGGCGGTTGATGAAGATCAGGCTTTGTCCGCCGCGCTTCAGCGTCGCGTGCAGCGCCGCGAGCAGCGGCTGGGACAATCCGTCGATCAGCGCCGCGCGCCGGGTATCGATGCATTCGATCGAGGGCAGCTCGGCATGGATGCGCCGCGACAGCACGAGCTGCCGATAGCGGCCGGCAAGCGCCTGTTGATAGCTTTCCAGCGATGGCGTGGCCGATCCGAGCACGACCAGAATTTCCCGCTGTTTGGCGCGCAGCACCGCAACATCCCGCGCCGAATAGCGCAACCCCTCGGCTTGCTTGAACGAAGTGTCGTGCTCTTCATCGACGACGATCAGCCCGAGCCTGGGCAGCGGCGCGAATACGGCGAGACGGGTGCCAAGCACTATGCCGGCGCGCCCGGATTGCGCGGCCAGCCAGTTGTGCAGGCGTTCGCTTTCATTGAGCGCGCTGTGCAGCGTCGCCAGAGGGGTCGCCGGGAAACGGGCCGCTATCTGCGCTTCGAGCTGAGGCGTCAGATTGATTTCGGGCACCAGCAGCAGCGCCTGTTTACCGCGCGCCAGCGCATCCGCGACCAGATGAAAATAGACTTCCGTTTTGCCGCTGCCGGTGACGCCGCGCAGCAGCCAGGGAACGAAGCCATGGCCGGCGCGGATTTGCTTGAGCGCGTGGCGCTGTTCCGCGCTTAACGCAGGGCCGGCCGCCGCATCCGCACCGGATGCGGCGGTTCCGGCATCCGGCGGCGGCTTGATCGGGCGCGTCTGGCGCAGGCGCAGCGGCAATGTGCCCAATATCGTCGCGCCGATCGGATATTGATAGTAATCGCTGCAGAATTTCGTCAGTTTCAATACATCGACCGGCAGCGGAGGAACATCGCGCAGTATGCGCAATGCAGTGCGGATGCGTTGTGGAGGCAGGACGCTGGCGCTTTCGATGCCAAGGATTATGCCGGTTGCGATTTTTCGTCGGAATGGCACCACCACCCGCGCGCCGATGTCTGCCGGCGTTGCCCCCGGCATCCGGTAATCAAACAAGGTGGCCAGCGGTACGTCGAGGGCGACGCGAATGAATGCCATGATGCAGTTTAGCCGCGGCAAACAGTTGGCACGAGAGCCTAGAGCGGATTCTCGTTTCGGAGCGCAACTATTTTATCGGGTTGGGGTTTTACCATTCAGTCGTCGTTGTGGATAAATCTGTTGATTACTGTGCCGACGAAAAGGACTCGAGTATTTCATTGTTATCCCGATTTTTATCCGCGCCTACGGAGAACAGTAAAAACACAACATAAACAATGCGTTAAAGAGCCGTGTCCGGATGATCGCCGCCCTCCACACTTAATGGGCGAGATAACTCTTTGCTGTGTATAACATTTGCCGACGCGCCTGCGATAAAGCCAGCAATAGCAAGCCTTTTAATGAAAGCGTGTGCTTACATCGTGCACCGTCTCGACCAGCGTGGCGACGTTTTCCGGGGGGGTGTGCTGAGAAATGCCGTGGCCGAGATTGAAGACGTGTCCGTTGCCATGGCCGTACTGTTCGACTATGCGCTGTGCTTCGTTTCTCACTGCTTCAGCGGACGTCAGCAGTATTGTCGGGTCGAGGTTCCCCTGCAATGCAACGCGATCGCCGACGCGCTTGCGGGCGTCGCCGATATCGATGGTCCAGTCGAGACCGACCGCATCACAGTCGATGGCGGCGATCTGCTCGAGCCAGACGCCGCCGCCCTTGGTAAATACGACGTTCGGCACGCGCGCGCCGCCATGCTCGCGCTTGAGGCTGGCGATGACGCGCTGGGTGTAGGCAAGCGAGAATTCGCGAAACGCAGCGTGCGACAGCATACCGCCCCAGGTGTCGAAAATCATCACCGCCTGCGCCCCGGCCTCGATTTGCGCATTGAGATAATCCGCGACCGCAGTTGCGGTCACTTCCAGAATGTGATGCATCAGATCCGGGCGCCTGTAGAGCATGGTTTTGGCGTGCACGAAATCGTCGCTGCCGGCGCCTTCGATCATGTAGCAGGCGAGCGTGAACGGGCTGCCGGAAAAACCGATCAGCGGCACACTGCCGGCGAGCGCCTGCCGGATCTGCCGCACCGCGTCGAGCACGTATCGCAGATGAGCCGTGGGATCGGGAACGAACAGATCGTGGATCGCCCATTCTTCGCGCAGCGGCCGCTCGAACTTCGGCCCTTCGCCTTCCGCGAAATAGAGACCCAGGCCCATTGCGTCGGGTATCGTCAGAATGTCAGAAAATAGGATCGCTGCATCGAGGGGAAAACGCGCCAGCGGCTGCAACGTGACTTCGGTCGCGAGATCCGGGGTTTTGCACAGCGCGAGAAAACTGCCGGCGCGTTTGCGTGTCGCGTTGTATTCGGGCAGATAACGGCCGGCCTGGCGCATCAGCCAGATCGGCGTATAAGGCGTCGGCTCGCGCAACAGTGCGCGGATCAGCGTGTCGTTTTTCAGTTTAGACATGGCTTCTCATCGGGCGAAGGCGCGATTATGGCGCAAAAAAGCCCGGGTTGTTGCCATTCCCGGGCTCTGGTTCGAAAGCGATTCAGCGCGGCAGCACCGAGCCGCCCATCAGGAATTCGTCGACCGCGCGCGCGCACTGGCGGCCTTCGCGGATCGCCCATACCACAAGCGACTGGCCACGCCGCATGTCGCCCGCGGCGAACACCTTCGGCACACTGGTCGCGTAACAGCCTGCGCCGTCGGTGGCGGCTTTGGCATTGCCGCGCGCGTCCCTGTCGACGCCGAACGCTTCGAGCACCGCGGGCACCGGCGAGACGAAACCCATTGCGAGCAGCACCAAATCGGCTGGCAGCGTGAATTCCGAGCCGGGGACTTCATTCATCTTGCCGTCTTTCCACTGCAACCGGACCGCCTTCAGCGCTTTCACTTTTCCATTTTCACCGATGAATTCCTTGGTGGCGACCGACCAGTCGCGCTCGGCGCCTTCTTCCTGTGAACTCGAGGTGCGCAGCCGCGTCGGCCAGTACGGCCATACCGGATTGCGCTCGACGTCGGGCGGCGTCGGCAGCAGTTCGAATTGTGTGACCGATTCTGCGCCGTGGCGATTGGAAGTGCCGATACAGTCTGACCCGGTGTCGCCGCCGCCGATTACCACGACGTGTTTGCCCTTTGCCCATAGCTCCCTGACGTTTTTGTCGCCGGCAACGCGTTTGTTCTGCAGCGGCAGGAATTCCATCGCGAAATAGACGCCGTCGAGTTCGCGTCCGGAAATCGGCAGATCGCGCGGCTGTTCGGCGCCACCGGCCAGCACGACTGCATCGAACTCTTCCAGTAATTGCTCCGGTGCGACGGTTTGCGTCGCCCAGTCGTTGACGCCTTTGCCGGGCCGCGCCTTGCCGACGAAAACCCCGGTGCGGAATTGCACGCCTTCGGCGCGCATTTGCTCGAGACGCCGGTCGATGTGGGACTTCTCCATCTTGAAATCAGGGATGCCGTAACGCAGCAGCCCGCCGATGCGGTCATTCTTTTCGAACACCGTCACCGCGTGTCCGGCGCGCGCGAGTTGCTGCGCGCAGGCGAGGCCGGCGGGGCCGGAACCGACGACCGCCGCTTTCTTTTCCGTTTTGCGCACCGCCGGCTGCGGCTGGATCCATCCCGACTGCCAGCCCTTGTCGGCGATTGCGTGCTCGATCGACTTGATGCCGACCGGATCGGCGTTGATGCGAAGCGTGCATGCCTCCTCGCACGGCGCCGGGCAGATGCGGCCGGTGAATTCCGGAAAATTGTTGGTCGAATGCAGCGTGTCGAGCGCATTCTTCCAGTCCTGCCGGTAGACGAGGTCGTTCCAGTCGGGGATGATGTTGTTGACCGGACAACCGGTCATGCAGAACGGAATGCCGCAGTCCATGCAGCGCGCGCCCTGGATTTTCGCTTCCTCGTCCGTCAGATGGTGAAGGAATTCGTGATAGTGGTGGACGCGTTCGTGCGGCGTTTCCGCCGCTTCTTCGAGGCGCTGAAATTCCATGAAGCCGGTGATTTTTCCCATTACAGTCCGGAAAATTGAAAGACAGGTGCCACGTCAGGCGGCGATTTTGCGGTTTTTCTGCGCCAGTTCGCCGAGGGCGCGTTTGTATTCATGCGGAAACACTTTGACGAACCTGGCGCGCGCATCGCTCCAGCTTTCGAGCAGCTGCCGTGCGCGCGCGCTGCCGGCGTGGTGCAGATGATTTTCAATCAATCGCCTGAGGAGCGCTTCGTCGGCGAGTCCGAGGTGCCATAAATCGCGCGACAACCGCGCCTCCTGCTCCGCTTCCGCCAGCACCGGTCCGAGCGCGACCATCGCCGGATTGCAGCGCTGGGCGAACGTGCCGTCGGCATCGAAGACGTAGGCAACGCCCCCGCTCATGCCGGCGGCGAAATTGCGGCCGGTGGCGCCGAGTACCACCACCGTGCCGCCGGTCATGTATTCGCAGCCGTGATCGCCGACGCCTTCGACCACCGCTTCCGCACCCGAATTACGCACGCAGAAACGTTCGCCGGCGACACCCTGGAAATAGGCGTCACCGCTGATCGCGCCGTACATCACCGTGTTGCCGATGATGATGTTGTCGTCCGGCTTGCCGCGGAATTTGGGCGACGGCCGGACGATGATGCGCCCGCCCGACAGCCCCTTGCCGACATAATCGTTGGCTTCGCCGAGCAGGTCGAGCGTGACGCCGTGGGCAAGGAAGGCGCCGAAGCTCTGTCCGGCGGAGCCGGCGAGCCGGACGTGGATCGTGCCGTCGGGCAGGCCGGCATGACCGTACTTTTTCGCGACTTCGCCCGACAGCATCGCGCCGACGGTACGGTTGACGTTGCGGATCGGCGTCTCGATGGTCACTTTTTCGCCGCGCGCCAGCGCCGGGCCGGCCAGTTCGATCAGCCGATGGTCGAGCGCCTTGTCGAGACCGTGGTCCTGGCTTTCGCGATGGTAGCGCGCGACCTCCGTCGGCATCGGCGGCAGATGGAAGATTTTCGAAAAATCGAGCCCCTTTGCTTTCCAGTGCGCGATGCCCTTCCGCATGTCGAGCAGGTCGGCGCGGCCGATCAGGTCGTCGAAGCGGCGCACACCGAGCGCGGCCATCAGTTCGCGGATTTCTTCGGCGACGAAGAAGAAATAATTGATCACGTACTCGGGCTTGCCGGTGAATTTTTTGCGCAGTTCGGGGTCCTGGGTCGCGACGCCGACCGGACAGGTGTTCAGATGGCACTTGCGCATCATAATGCAGCCCTCGGTCACCAGCGGCGCGGTCGCGAAGCCGAATTCGTCGGCGCCGAGCAGCGCGCCGACCACCACGTCGCGGCCGGTCTTCATCTGGCCGTCGACTTGCACCGCGATGCGCCCGCGCAGGCGGTTCAACACCAGCGTCTGCTGCGTTTCCGCCAGGCCCAGTTCCCACGGCGAGCCGGCGTGCTTGATCGACGACCACGGGCTTGCCCCGGTGCCGCCGTCGTGGCCGGCGATCGTCACGTGATCGGCCTTGGCCTTGGCGACGCCGGCGGCGACGGTGCCGACGCCGACCTCCGACACCAGCTTGACGCTGATCGAGGCGCGCGGATTCGCATTCTTCAGATCGTGGATCAACTGCGCGAGGTCCTCGATCGAATAGATGTCGTGATGGGGCGGCGGCGAAATCAGCCCGACGCCCGGCACCGAGAAGCGCAGCTTCGCGATGTACTCGCTGACCTTGTGGCCGGGCAATTGCCCACCTTCGCCGGGCTTGGCGCCCTGCGCGATCTTGATCTGGATCTGGTCGGCGCTGTTCAGGTATTCGGCGGTGACGCCGAAACGCGCCGAGGCGACCTGCTTGATACGCGAGCGCAGCGAGTCGCCTTCCTGCAGTGCGACGTCGGCGACCACGCTGTCGATGCGCGACTTCAGCGATTCGCCAGCCTTGACCGGCGCGTAGCGATGGGCATCCTCGCCGCCTTCGCCGGTGTTGCTCTTGCCGCCGATCCGGTTCATCGCGACCGCCAGCGTCGCGTGCGCCTCGGTCGAGATCGAGCCGAGCGACATCGCGCCGGTGGCGAAGCGCTTGACGATTTCCCTGGCCGGCTCGACTTCGTTGATCGGCACCGGCGTGCACTGGTCAAACCTGAACTCGAACAGTCCGCGCAGCGTCATATGGCGCTTCGATTGGTCGTTGATGATCCGCGCGTATTCCTGATACGTCGCGTAGTTGTTCTGGCGCGTCGAGTGCTGGAGCTTGGCGATCGCGTCCGGCGTCCACATGTGCTGTTCGCCGCGCACGCGGAATGCGTATTCGCCGCCCGCATCGAGCGCGTGATCCAGCACCGGATCATCGCCGAACGCCTGGCGGTGCAGGCGCTGTGCCTCCTCGGCGATTTCGAGCACACCGATGCCGCCGATGTTGCTGGTGGTGCCGGTGAAATACTGGTCGACCAGCGGCTTCGCCAGCCCGACCGCCTCGAAGATCTGGGCGCCGGTGTACGACATGTAGGTCGAGATGCCCATCTTCGACATCACTTTGAGCAGACCCTTGCCGATTGCCTTGATGAAATTCCCGACCGCCTTGTCGCCGCGGCTTTCCGCGGGCAGCAGGTGGTCCATTGCAAGCACCGTTTCAAGCGCAAGATAGGGATGGATCGCCTCGGCGCCGTAACCCGCGAGCAGCGCGAAGTGATGGACCTCGCGCGCCGAGCCGGTTTCGACCACCAGACCCGCGCGCGTGCGCAATCCCTTGTTGATCAGATGCTGGTGGATCGCCGACGTCGCGAGCAGCGCCGGCACCGCGACATGGGCGGCGTCGAGGCGGCGGTCGGACACGATCAGGATATCGTCGCCCGAGCGCACCGCGTCCTCGGCCTCGGCGCACAGGCTGGCGAGCCGCGCTTCGATGCCCTGGTTGCCCCACGCCGCCGGATAGCAGATATCAAGCTCGTGCGAGCGGAAGCGGTGGTCGGTGTGCTCGGCGATGTGGCGGATTTTCTCCATTGCCTCGAAATCGAGGATCGGCTGCGATACCTCGAGCCGCAACGGCGGGTTGGCTTCATCGATGCCGAGCAGATTCGGGCGCGGCCCGATGAACGACACCAGCGACATCACGAGTTGCTCGCGGATCGGATCGATCGGCGGATTGGTGACCTGGGCGAACATCTGCTTGAAATAGCTGTACAGCGGTTTCGGGCGATCCGACAGCACGGCCAGCGGACTGTCGTTGCCCATCGAGCCGATCGCCTCCTCGCTGCTCGCCGCCATCGGCTGCATCACGAGCTTCAGGTCTTCCTGCGTGTAACCAAACGCCTGCTGACGGTCGAGCAGCGCGACCGCGCTGGAGGGTCGCGGATGTCTGGCGGCCGGCAGGTCGTCGAGCTTGACGCGGATGCGCTCGATCCATTCGCGATACGGCTTGGCGCCGGCCAGCGTGTCCTTGATCTCCTGGTCGTCAATGATGCGGCCGGCCTCGAGATCCACCAGGAACATGCGCCCCGGCTGCAGCCGCCATTTCTTGACGATTTTTTCCTCCGGCACCGGCAGCACGCCCGCCTCCGAGGCCATCACCACCAGATCGTCGCTGGTCACCAGATAGCGCGCCGGACGCAGGCCGTTGCGGTCGAGCGTGGCGCCGATCTGGCGGCCATCGGTGAAAGCGACTGCGGCCGGGCCGTCCCACGGTTCCATCATCGCGGCGTGATATTCGTAAAACGCGCGCCGCCTGACGTCCATCAGCACATGTCCTTCCCACGCTTCGGGAATCATCAACATCATCGCGTGCGTCAGCGAGTAGCCGCCCATCACCAGCAGTTCCAGCGCGTTGTCGAACGACGCCGAATCGGACTGTCCGTCGTTGATCAGCGGCCAGAGCTTTCCCAGATCTTCGCCGAGTATCGAGCTTGAAATCGCGCCTTGCCGCGCGCGCATCCAGTTGACGTTGCCGCGCAGCGTATTGATCTCGCCGTTGTGCGCGATCAGCCGGAACGGGTGCGCGAGATCCCAGGTCGGGAAGGTGTTGGTCGAGAAGCGCTGATGCGCGAGCGCCAGTGCTGACACGAAGCGTGGGTCCTGCAGGTCCCGGTAGTAATTGCCGACTTGTCCGGCGAGCAGCATGCCCTTGTAGACGACGATGCGCGCGGATAGCGAAGGCACGTAGAATTCCGCGCCGTGCTGCAAGCCGAGCGCGCGGATCGCATGACCGGCGGAGACACGGATGATGTAGAGCTTGCGCTCCAATGCGTCGGTCACGGTCACGCCCTTGCCGCGGCCGATGAAAACCTGCCGGATCACCGGCTCGATTTTTCTGACCGACTCGCCGAGGCAACTGTTGTCGCGCGGCACATCGCGCCAGCCGAGCAGTTGCTGCCCCTCGGCGCGGACCGCGCGCTCGATCTCCTGTTCATAGGCCAGCCGGCTCGCCTGATCCTGCGGCAAAAACACCATGCCCACCCCGTACTGGCCCGCCGGCGGCAGCTTTATCCCCTGCGCGGCCATTTCCTCGCGGAAAAACTCGTCGGGAATCTGCAACAGGATGCCGGCGCCATCCCCCGCCAGCGGATCAGCGCCGACCGCACCGCGATGAGTCAGGCATTTGAGTATCTGCAGGCCCTGCTCGACTATGGTATGGCTTTTCCTGCCCTTGATGTGCGCAACGAAACCGACGCCGCAGGCGTCATGTTCGCGGGCTGGGTCGTACAGACCCTGCATGGGTGGGGGCAGTAACGGGTTCACGCGCTACCTCACGGGGCAAAAAAAGCCGGACATCCCGGCTTGACGTATGTGCGATTGCAAAAAACAATCCTTAAAACAGTTTCAATATACCGCCTATGTCCCTACGTATCAAGACCTTGCCAAGACGATCCCGTTGTCCTTGGGACGCCTGACGGCAGGATCAGATTTCGTCCACTGCAAACAGCCTGCGGTACTCGCGCATCGCGTAGCGGTCGGTCATGCCCGCGATGTAATCGGCAGCGGTACGCGCGACATCGGAACGGGCAACCGCCTGATATTGCGGCGGCAGCAGGCGCGGCGAGGCGGCGAATGCCTGGAACAGGTCGGTCACGATCCGCTGCGCCTTGGCCGTCATGCGTGCCACCTGGTAATGCTGATAAAGATGCTGACGCAGGAACTGCTTGAGCTCCTGCTGCTGATCCCGGACTGCGGCGCTGAAGGCGATCAGCGGCGGCAGGCGGCGCACATCGTCGAGCGAGGCCGGGCCGTGATCGCGGATCAGCCGGCGGCTGTGCTCGCTGAGATCGACGACGAGGTTGCTGATCATGCGCCGCACCGTTTCGTGCACCAGCCGGCGTTCGTCGATTTTCGGGTATTCGCGACGTACTTGCCGTATATGGCGGGCAAATATTCCGACTTCGGACAACTGTTCGATGCTCAACAACCCCGAGCGCAGCCCATCGTCGACATCGTGGTTGTTGTAGGCGATTTCGTCGGCGACGTTGGCAAGCTGGGCCTCAAGCGATGGCCGCTGCTTTTGGATGAAGCGTTCGCCGATTTCGCCGAGGCGGCGCGCGTTGTTGGGCGAGCAATGTTTGAGAATGCCCTCGCGCGTTTCGAAGCACAGGTTGAGGCCGTCGAACGCCGCGTAGCGCTGCTCGAGCAGATCGACGACACGCAGCGACTGCAGGTTGTGCTCGAACCCTCCATACGGCTTCATGCATCGATGCAGGGCGTCCTGCCCGGCGTGGCCGAACGGCGTGTGGCCGAGATCATGCGCGAGCGCGATCGCTTCGGTCAGGTCTTCGTTGAGCTGCAGACTGCGCGCGACCGAGCGCGCGATCTGCGCGACTTCGAGGCTGTGCGTCAGACGCGTGCGGAACAGATCGCCTTCGTGGTTGACGAATACCTGGGTCTTGTATTCGAGACGCCGGAATGCGGTCGAATGGACGATCCGGTCACGGTCGCGCTGGAACTCGCTGCGACCGGCCGGCGACGGTTCCTTCAGGCGGCGGCCGCGGCTGGTGTGCGGGCCGACTGCGTACGGAGCGAGTTCAGGCATGGTCGCCGACCGAGGCGGCCAGCGCCGTGGTGATCACCGCCGGCGCGACGTCCGTTGTCAGAAACGCCGCGCCGATGCCGCGCAGCAGAACGAAGCGTATTCTGCCGGCCTCGACCTTCTTGTCGAGTCCCATCAGCTGCAAATAACGTTCGCCGCCGAGATCGGGCGCAATCGTCGGCAGATGGGCGCGCTTGAGCAGGGCGACGATGCGGCCAACGTCGGCGCGGCCGAGCAACCCGAGTTGCTCCGACACACGCGCAGCGACGACCATCCCCGCGGCAACGGCTTCGCCGTGCAGCCAGCGGCCGTAGCCGAGCCCGGTTTCGATCGCGTGGCCGAACGTATGGCCGAGATTGAGCAGCGCGCGCTGACCGCGTTCTTCGCGCTCGTCGGCGGCGACGACGGCCGCCTTATTGGCGCACGAACGCTGGATGGCGTGGACGAGCGCGTGCGGATCGCGTGCATTCAGCGCGTCGATGTTCTGCTCCAGCCATCCGAAGAAATCGCGATCGCGGATCAGGCCGTATTTGATGATTTCCGCCAGCCCGGCCGCGATCTCGCGCGGCGGCAGGGTATTCAGCGTCGCGGTATCGATGATCACCGCCCGCGGCTGGTAGAACGCGCCGATCATGTTTTTGCCGAGCGGGTGGTTGATCGCGGTCTTGCCGCCGACCGATGAATCGACCTGCGCCAGCAGAGTGGTTGGAGCCTGGATCAAAGGCACGCCGCGCAGGTAAGTCGCGGCGGCGAAACCGGCGAGGTCGCCGACCACGCCACCGCCCAGCGCAATCAGCGTCGTCTTGCGTTCGCAATGCGCGGAAAGCAGTGCATCGAACACCTGGTTCAGCGTCCGCCAGTCCTTGTGGTCCTCGCCCGCAGGGATGATGATTTTCGCCACCTCGATGCCGGCTGCCGTGAGCGTCCGCGCAAGCGGGTCCAGATAGAGCGGCGCGACCACGTCGTCGGTGATTACCGCGGCGCGCGCGTGCGGCAGATGGCGCAGCAACAGCTCGGCCTGCGCCAGCAGGCCGGTGCCGATGTATATCGGATAGCTGCGTTCGGCGAGGGCGAGCTGGACGATTTGCATGGGCCTAATGCCGGGCGGCGTTTTTCACGTGCGCAGACGGGACGGTCGACGGCGTGTCGTGAAAGTGATCCTGCAGACGGCGCTCCAGCGCGCGGCCCAGCGCGGCCAGACTCTGGCTCCCGGTTTCGACGACGATGTGTGCGGTTTGGCGGTAGAGGGGATCGCGCTGCTCCAGCAACTGCTGCAGCGTGGTGCGCGCATCGGCGGTTTGCAACAGAGGCCGATTGCGATCGTATCGGGTGCGCCGCCATAACTCGTCGACAGTGGCGCGCAGGTAGACAACCATGCCGTTACGCCTGAGGATCTGGCGGTTGCCCTCGGCCAGTACCGCACCGCCGCCGGTTGCGAGGACGATGTCGTGCATTTTCACCAGTTCACCCAGTATCGCCGTCTCGCGCGTCCGGAACCCGGGCTCTCCCTCGATTTCGAAGATCACTGGAATCTTGACACCGGTGCGGCGCTCGATTTCCTGGTCGCAATCGTAGAATGCCTTGTTCAGCCGTTTGGCAAGGAAACGTCCGACTGACGTTTTTCCGGCGCCCATCAGCCCGATCAGGAAAATATTTCCCGGCATCGCGCCGGGTTCGGTGCGCTTGCTCATCGGCGAATTGTAGCGTGATTCGCCGTTGGCACTGCAGCTTCGGGCTTACAAAAAACAACGGCCGGGATCGCCCGGCCGTTGTCCGCGGAAGAGGCGGAATCAGCGCACCGTCAGATTATCCTTGATGATGCGGGGGCTGATGAAAATCAGCAGTTCATTGCGGTCGTCCTGTTTCTGATTCTGCCGGAACAGAAATCCGACATAGGGCAGATCGCCCAACACCGGAACCTTGTTTGTGGAATCGTTCTGGGTCTGGGTGTAGATCCCGCCGATGACGACAGTGCCGCCGTTTTGCACCAACACCTCGGTTGTTATCTGCTTGGTATCGATGGAGGGTCCGGCCGTCGTGTTGGCGCCGGGGCTGTCCTTGTGGATATCGAGCGCCATGATGATGTTGTCGTCGGGGGTCACCTGCGGCGTGACTTTGAGCGACAGAGTCGCTTTTTTGAAGGATACGGTGGTCGCGCCGCTGCTGCTCGCCTGCTGATAGGGGATTTCCGTGCCGGATTCAATCGAAGCTTCTTTCTGATCCGCCGTGACGACGCGGGGGCTGGAAATGATCTTGCCCTTGCCGTCTGCCTGTAGGGCGGAGACTTCCATGTTCAGGAAGCGCGACAGCGCTTCATTGAACAGGATCACCGAAAACACTCCCGGACTAGCGCCACCAATGCCCGTAGCCGGCAGATTGACACCGAGCGCCTGATCGAGCGTTGGAATCGGCGTCGAGACCTGGGTCGTGAAAAAGCCGGTGGCGTCGAGCGAACCTCCGACGGATACACGCTGCGCCGCCTTGCCGCCGAGCGTGTCTCCGGGCGGGCCGTTCGCGGTGCCGCGATCGGTTACGCCCAGCCGCGCCCCGAGATTGCGGCTGAACGTGTCCGAAGCTTCAACGATGCGAGCCTGGATTTCCACCTGCCGCACCGGCACGTCGATCTTGCGCAGCAACTGGCGCACCTGTTCGAGATGGCTTGGCGTGTCTTGCACGAATATCGTGTTGGTGCGCGCGTCGACGACGGCGCTGCCGCGCTTCGACAATATACGTTGCTCCTTGTTGGTCAGCGTGCTCTGTACCGCGTCCGCTTTCTGATAGTTGAGCTGGAACGACTCGGTGCGCAATGGTTCGAGATCCTCGATATCCTGCTGCGACTGGAGCGCCTGTTTCTCCTTGACGGCGATTTCGTCGCGCGGCGCAATCCACACTACGTTGCCGTCCTTGCGCATATCGAGCCCCTTGGCGTCAAGAATGATCTTCAGCGCCTGATCCCACGGAACATCCTTGAGGCGCAGGGTCAAATTTCCGGAGACGCTGTCGCTGGTGATGAAGTTGAAGCCGGTGAAATCGGCGATTACCTGCAACACCGCACGCACTTCAACGTTCTGGAAGTTGAGGGAGAGCTTTTCTCCGGTGTAGCCGACGTGGCTACCCTGAATCAATTTGGTCGGATCCTCGACGATCGGTTTGACGTCGACGATGAACTGCTTGTCGGTCTGGTAGGCGGCGTGTTCCCACAATCCTTTGGGCGAGATCAGAATGCGCGCATTATTGCCCTCTGTGAGCACGTCGTAGGTTTGCACCGGCGTGGCGAAATCGACGGCGTCGTAATGCTTCTCCAGATTTTTCGGCAACGCGGTGTCGATGAAATCGATGATCAGATTGGCGCCCTGTTGATGCAGATCGATGCCGATGCCGGTATCGGAAAGATCGACGATGATTTTTCCTTCCCCATTGGGGCCGCGGCGGAAGCTGACGTCGCGCAGGCTATGGCGGACTTCCTGCGAGGGTTGCGCTTCGGCGAAATGTGCCGCGGCGGAGGGGAGCGGTGCGGCGGCAGCGGCGCCAGGCGTCGCGGCGCCCTGCAGAGTGACGATCAGATTGTTGCCGTCGATCCTGGTGTCGTAGCCGAGCGGTTTCAGCAGGTTCATCACCAGCCGGGTGCGGTCGCCGACCTGCACGATATTCATCGCGCGCAGATCCCCCTGGCCGACGTCCTGGGTGTTTTTGCCGAGGGCGTTGACCGTGTTGGGGAAATCGAATGCAATTCGCGGCGGATTGTTGATGGTGAATGCGCCGGGCTGTCCGGCCAGCGGCTGCTTGAGCACGATCTGGACCACCACGTCCCCGCTTTGCTGAACGTTGACTTTGATGTCTTCGATGCTGTTGGCGCCGGACGGCGCGAATTGTTGCGCGGCGGCGCCGAGGGCGGCCATGCCGAGCAGCAGCCAGATGATGCAGTGCGCGGCTTTGCGCGCGCCAGTAGCGATAGTCATGATAATTTCTCCTGGATTACCCTGCTGGAGATTGGTTCCGATCTCCACGGTTATTTTCCTTCCTCCAGCAACGTCAGAGTGCTCACCCGTTCGGTCCAATCGCCGGTGCTGTCCTGGACGATTTCCTTGAGCTTGACCGAGGATTCGTCGATCTCGGTAATCAGCCCGAAATTCTGGCCCATATAATTGCCGGGCTTGACGCGGAATAAATTGTTGTCCGGCGTCTTCACCAGTGCGTAAGTCACATTGCCCTGCTGAATCGTCCCCACCATGTGCAGATTTTCCAGCGGATAGGCCTCGAGCGGCTCCTTGCGACGCGTAAGGTCGGGCTGAAGGCCGCCGCCGGCGCCCTTCGGCGGTTCAATTTTGCGCGGTTTGAACGGATCCAGAAGATCGTAAGCATCGTAGTTGAACGGTTCGAAGGGCTTGATGCTGGGCAACGGCGGCACGCGGCCGCGGGGCAGATTGTCGGCATCCTTGACGAATTGCTTGAGCTCCGAATATTTTTCTCCGCCGCAGGAAGCGAGCCCGCAGCAGACACAAACCATCAGGACGATGACGCGCTTCATTTCTTGGGCGCCTTATTTTTATCTTTCGCCGATTTTTTCTGCTGGGCAATTTCCTCTTCGTCGAGGTAGCGGTAGGTCTTGGCTACCGCGTCCATCGCGAGCACGCCGTCCTTGTTCGGCGTCAACGATATATCCTGCAGCAGCACGATGCGCGACAGTTTTGCGATGTCGCTGGCAAACGCCCCGATGTCGTGATAGTTGCCGGTCACACGGATATTGATCGGACGCTCGGCGTAGAACTCGGTAAGGGATTCCTGAGACGCGGGCTTGAAAAGCTCGAACTGCAACCCGCGCCCGAGCCCGGCCTGATTGATATCGGTGAGCAGGGCTTCCATTTCCGATTTGCCGGGCAACTGCTTGAGAAGCGTCCCGAACGATTTTTCGACTTCGGCAAGCTGGTTGCGGTAGGCGTCAAGGTCAATGGCCTGTTTTTTCTTGTCGATAAAGGTGTCCCGCAGCGCAAGTTCCTTTCTCGCCGCTTCATGTATTGCATCGAGTTGCTTCGACCAGTCGAGAAAATAGCTTGCGATGATGATTACGATAAGCGTGATCAGCAGCAGGCCGAGCCTGACGGGGGCCGGCCAACTGCCGATGTTCTTGGGGTCGAGGCGCCTTAAGTCATCCAGTGTCATCACGATGTCTGTCCGTCCTTAGCCGGTGGCGCCGGCTTTCTGCAGCGCCGGCTTTTTGCCGGAATCCGGTTCCGTTTCCTTGGGGCGCGTGATCTGCACGCTCAGACTGAACTCGTTGATGCGCCGGCCCTGGTCTGTCGTGCCGCGGATTTCAATCAGGTTCGGATTTTCAAGGTAAGGGGAAGACTCCAGGTTGCGCATGAAGGTCGATACCCGCGCGCTCGATTGCGTATAGCCGGTGATATTGACCACATTGCTTTTTTGCTGGACGCTTTTCAGGTATATGCCGTCCGGTAACTGGCGCACCAGTTGGTCCAGCAGCAGCACAGTCTGATTGCGGTTCGCCTGCAGAGCTTCCACGACCTTTTTCCTCTGAAGCAGGGCTGCCACCTGGTCCTTCAGCTTCTTGATTTCGTCGATTTGCTTGTCCAGCAGGGCGATCTGATCCTCGAGATATTTGTTGCGTCCTTGCTGGTCTTCGAGGCGGCCACCGAGGTAAAGGTGAACGGCAAACCAGATTACCACGCCGAGCGCCACTACCACCCCCAGCATGGCGAAAAATTCTTTTTGCTGCCGCTTACGCTTGATTTCGCGGTGCGGCAGCAGATTGATGCGCATCATGCGTCGAACCTTCGCATCGCGAGACCGCAGGCGACCATCAACGAGGGGGCATCGCTGATCAGGTTCTTGGGCCTGATTTTTGAGGACAGCGCCATGTTGGCAAACGGGTTTGCCACCAGCGTATTTACCTGGGCGCGGCGCATCACCGCTTCATCGATGCCTGGAATTGCGGCGCAGCCGCCGGCGAGCAGGATATGATTGACCTGATTGTATTGAGTCGAGGTGAGGAAAAATTGCAGCGCGCGCGCGACCTCGAGCGCCAGCGTATCCATGAAAGGCGCCAGCACGTCCGATTCATAATTATCCGGCAACCCTCCGCTGCGCTTGGCGGCCTCCGCCTCTTCCGGAGACATTCCGAATACCCGCTGGATTTCCTGGGTCAGTTGATTGCCGCCGAACGGTTGCTCGCGCATGTAAATCGACTGGCCGTTGCGCAGAACGCTGAGGTTCATCATCGTGGTGCCGATGTCGAAGATCGCGACGTTCTGGTCCTTGCCGCCATCAGGCAGCTGGCGCTCGATCAGTTCAAATGCTGTCTGGGTCGCGAAGGATTCGACGTCCAGCACCACGGGCTTGAGCCCTGCGGCTTCGGCGGCGGCGACGCGGTCTTCTATTTTGTCCTTGCGCGCGGCGGCGATCAGGATTTCGACATCGCCGGGATTGTTCGGGGCCGGGCCCAGCACCTGAAAGTCAAGATTGACTTCATCGAGGGCAAAGGGGATGTATTGATTGGCCTCGGTTTCAACTTGCAGTTCGAGTTCGTGTTCCTGCTGTCCGGCGGGCACGATGATTTTTTTGGTAATCACCGTCGCCGTGGGCAACGCCAGCGCGAGATTTTTGATATGGGTGCCGAGCCGTTTCCAGCCGCGCTTCAGCGAGTCGCTGACCGCGTCGAGATTGTTGATGTTGCCTTCGACCACCGAATCGCGCGGCAACGGTTCGATTACATAGCGCTCGATGCGATAGAGGTTTTTCCCGGCGTCGGCGATCTCGACCAATTTCACGGCCGATGAGCTGATGTCGCAGCCGACCAGCGGCGGGGCTTTCGATTTGAAAAACTGCTCGACCGCCCCGAGGCCGGACAATAATTTTTCCTTAATCATTGGTCAGTTAGAGCCAGTTTACATAATTTACGTTAAATGCTAACAACAACTCCCCACCATGTAAAGTATTTCTTGCCCGTTTCTTTTTGAGAAACGGTGCGCCATAATTGCGGTGAATTATTACAGTATAACCAGCATGCTGGCTGTGAACCGTGGCATGCATCACACCATCATAAACCGCATAGGCTTTATCCCATTTTTATCTGCATAGGTTGTTGATTGATGCCGCGTTGGTGGGTATTTCCGCTCGTATTGTCTTGTGTTGCTCTTTTAGCGGGTGCGTTAGTCATTGTTTTTTCAGCGGTTATTATCTACCCTACGCTGCCGTCGCTGGAAACACTCACCGATTACCAGCCCAAGATCCCGTTGCAGGTCTATAGCTCCGACGGGGTATTGATCGGTGAATTCGGGGAAGAGCGGCGCGCTTTGGTCAGGATTGAGCAGGTGCCGCAGGCGATGCGCGACGCGATTCTCGCTGCTGAAGACGAGCGGTTTTATCAGCACGGCGGGGTTGATTATCTGGGGGTATTGCGCGCCGCGCTGTCCAATTTTGTTTCGGGCGGCGTACATCAGGGGGCAAGCACGATCACGATGCAGGTGGCGCGCAATTTTTTTCTGACCAAAGAGAAAAAATTTACGCGTAAATTTGCCGAAGCGCTGCTGGCGTTCAAGATTGAGCACAGCCTGACCAAGGACCAGATTCTCGAACTCTATATCAATCAGATTTATCTCGGTCAGCGTGCCTATGGCTTCGCGGCGGCTGCGCAGACCTATTTTGCAAAGCCGCTTGACCGATTGTCGCTGGCCGAGATGGCGATGCTGGCAGGGCTGCCGAGGGCGCCTTCGCGCGACAATCCGATCGTCAATCCCAAGCGCGCCAAGTTGCGCCAGGGTTACGTGCTGCACCGGATGCGAGAACTGAATTTCATTTCGGACGAACAACTGCAGGCCGCCGAGAAACAATCGGTGACGATCAACCGGGATGTCAACAATTTTGCGGTGCCGGCAGACTATCTTGCCGAGATGGTGCGACAGGCGCTTTACGACCAGTTTCAGGATGACGTTTACAGGAAAGGATTCCGCGTTTATACGACGATAGTCGCGGCGCATCAAACAGCCGCTTATGACGCCGTGCGTGAAGGCGCGCTCGAATATGACCGGCGCCACGGTTATCGCGGTGCCGAACGCTATGTTGAACTCGAACCGCAACCGAGCGATGAAGCGCTTGAAGATGCATTGCAGGACGACCCTGAAAGCGACGATATCATTCCTGCGCTGGTGCTTGAGGCGCGGGCCAAATCGCTCAAGGTTTACCGTCGGGGCGGGGAAATAATAGAAATTAGCGGCGATGGGCTTCAGTTCGCGCAGAGAATGCTTGGTGACAAGGCGCCCAGAAATCAGCGCCTGCGGCGCGGTGCGGTCATTTATATCCAAAAGAACGAAAAGGGGCTGTGGCGGGTCACGCAGCTGCCCCAGGTCGAAGCGGCTCTGGTGTCGATTGATCCGCATGACGGCGCGATCCGCGCGCTGGTGGGCGGCTTCGATTTTGCGCGCAACAAGTACAATCACGTGACCCAGGCATTGCGTCAGCCCGGCTCCGGTTTCAAGCCCTTCATCTATTCGGCGGCGCTCGAAAAAGGATTTACTCCCGCAACCATCGTCAATGATGCTCCAATCAAATTTGATGCGACCGAGACCGGTTCGGAACCATGGGAGCCGAAAAATTACGACGATAAATTCGACGGTCCGATACGCATGCGCATCGCGCTGGCCAAATCGAAAAACCTGGCTTCGGTTCGAATATTGCAGGCGATCACCCCGCAATACGCACAGGACTACATCAGCCGTTTCGGATTCGATCCGGAGAATCATCCGCCCTATCTCACCATGGTGCTGGGCGTCGGCAGTGCGAGCCCGCTGCAAATGGCGCAGGCATATGCGGCGTTCGCCAACGGCGGCTATCGTGTGACCCCCTATTTCATCGCGCGGATCGAGGATTCCAAAGGCAATGTCATTGCACAGGCGCAGCCCGGTCGGGCGGGCGAAACGGCGGAACGCGTGATTGACGCGCGCAATGCCTTCATCATGAACAGCATGCTGCAGGATGTGGTGCGGATCGGCACGGCAACCCGTGCGCTTGAATTGAAACGCGGCGATCTTGCCGGCAAAACCGGCACGACCAATGATTTCGTCGACGCCTGGTTTTGCGGCTACGGAACCGGACTGGTCGCTGTGACATGGCTGGGATTCGACAATCCACACACCCTCGGCAATAATGAAACGGGCGCGGTTGCTGCCCTGCCGATGTGGATTGATTATATGGGCAAGGTGTTGAAGGGCGTTCCTGAAGAGCAGCCCGTGATGCCGGAGGGGGTGGTGGTGGCGCACATTGACCCGGACACCGGGGTCAGGATGGCAGATGGCGGCATAACGGATTATTTCTATCAGGAATATTTGCCGCCCGAGGGAGGGGATGCTGCCGTGCGGCAGGCGCCCGCCAACATCAAGCCGCCAGAAGAAATAAAGAACCAGTTATTCTGATCGCAGCGCTCCATGCCACGTGACTCCCGACGGAACTATGCGCGCGAGCGTATCGCTCACTTGGCTGCTCGTCTGATGGCGGAGGACGGGATCGAGGATCATGCGCTGGCGAAGCGCAAGGCAGCGCGCCAAATCGGAGCAGCCGGTCTGCAGCAATTGCCGGACAACGGGGAAATAGACATCGCGCTCAAATCGTACCGCATGTTGTATTGTGAAGGGTATGCGGACGAATTGCGGGAATTGCGTCGACGGGCGCTGGCGGTCATGGATGGTCTCGCCCGCTTCAATCCGCACTTGGTCGGCCCGGTGTTGAACGGCAGCGCCGGCAGATTCGCAACCATCCAGCTTCAATTGTTTGTCGATAACACGAAGGATGTGGAGATCGAGCTGATCAACTGCGGTGTCAATTATCGCAACGGAGCTAGCCGCCTCTATTGCGGAAAACTTTCATTCGAAGTGCCGACGCTGGCGTTTGTCGAAGATGGGGTCGATGTCTGCCTGATACTTTTATCTTCACGCGATCTGCGCTGCATGGTCAAGTCCGACATGGACGGCAAGCCGGTCGAGCGCGCATCCCGCGCCGCAGTCGCGGCATTGGTGGCCGCGGAGTGAACATGCCTACCGTAGTTGCTTGAGCCAGTTCGCGGCATCGACCGCGAAGTAGGTCAAAATCGCATCGGCGCCGGCACGCTTGAAGGCGGTCAGCGCTTCCATTACGCACAGCCGTTCGTCAAGCCAGCCGTCTTTGGCCGCCGCCTTCAGCATCGCGTACTCGCCGCTGACCTGATAAACGAGGGTCGGGGCCTTGAATTCGTCTTTTACGCGCCGCACGATGTCAAGATATGGCAACCCGGGCTTGATCATGACCATGTCGGCGCCTTCGGCGAGGTCGAGCCCAACCTCCCACAGCGCCTCATCGCCGTTGGCGGGGTCCATCTGATAGTTGTATTTGTTGCCGCGACCGAGGGTGGAAGCCGATCCCACTGCATCGCGGAACGGGCCGTAGTATGCGGAGGCGTACTTTGCGGCATAGGCAAGTATTCGGGTATGGATCAATTTCTTATCGTCAAGCGCATCGCGGATTGCGCCGATGCGTCCATCCATCATGTCGGAAGGCGCCACGATATCGGCTCCTGCTGCTGCACAAACCACCGCCTGTTTGGTTAGTACCACGGTGGTTTCATCGTTCAACACGTAGCCGGAACGGTCGATTATGCCGTCCTGGCCGTGGGTGGTGTAAGGATCCAGCGCGATATCGGCGATCACGCCGAGTTCGGGGAAGCGCTTTTTCAATGCCGCGATCGTGCGCGGCACCAGCCCTTTCGGATTGATCGCCTCGCGGCCGTCCGGCGTTTTCAGATTGCGTTCGACCGAAGGGAAAATCGCCAGCGCAGGGATGCCGAGATCCAGGCACGATTCGGCATGCGACAGCAGTTTGTCGAGGGTATAACGCTGGATGCCGGGCATCGAACTGACGCGCTCGGTGCGGCGGGCGCCGTCGATCACGAATACCGGATAAATCAAATCATCGCAGCTTAGACGATGTTCGCGCACCAGGCGGCGCGAAAACTCGTCGCGCCGGTTGCGCCGCATGCGGCGTTGTGGAAACTGGCCGAGAATTTTCATGATGGGCATTAACAATTTGAAACAAAAAACCTTTTTCCGGCCGCGGAACTTGGTTTCACCGCGACCTGTCTCATTTACAGACGGTTTGTCGTCTCCCGCTTCTCCTCCCTGAGCGGGTGCCTTAATGCTAATTAAGGCTTCTGCCCCCGGTTTATTCCCCTTAACCGGGGGTTTTTTTATGCGCCCGCCGTTCCGCCCTGTCTATGTCGCCAATTTTACGCGTGATCGAGAGGTATTGAACAGCGCGGCAGCTTGGTTCAGACCGCTACGATTTGATCGTGGCGAAATATTCGCGCGTGGCCGTCAGGGTTTGCTCGATTTCGGCGGCGCCGTGCACGGCGGAGACGAAACCGGCTTCATATGCCGACGGCGCGAAATAGATCCCGCGTTCGAGCATCGCATGAAAAAAGCGACCGAAGGCATCTTTGTCGCACTCCATTACCTGAGCGTAGTCGCGTGGCGGTGCGTCCCGAAAATAGACGCCGAACATGCCGCCAACCGCCTGCGCCGAAAATGTGATTCCGTGTTCGCGCGCCAGCGCTGACAGGCGTTCGATGAGCGTCGAGGTGACCTTTCCCAGCGCTTCATAAAAGCCCGGCCGCTGCACGAGCTTGAGCGTGGCAAGACCGGCGGCCACCGCAACCGGGCTGCCCGACAGCGTTCCGGCCTGATATACCGGGCCCGATGGCGCGATGAACTGCATGATGTCGCGCCGACCGCCGAAAGCGCCGACCGGCATGCCGCCGCCGATGACCTTGCCGAGCGTGACGAGATCCGCGGTGATACCGAACAATCCTTGTGCACCTTGAGGTCCGACGCGGAATCCGGTCATCACTTCGTCGAAAATCAGCACGGCACCATGCCGCGTACAAAGGTCGCGCAGGGTCTGCAGGAATTCACGGTGCGGCACCACCAGATTCATGTTGCCGGCGACTGCTTCGACGATCACGCAGGCAATGGCGTCGCCGTCGCGCGCGAATGCCGCCGCCACCGCTTCGCTGTCGTTATACGGCAGCACCCAGGTCTGCGCGGCGACTTCCGGCGGCACCCCGGCGGAACTCGGATTGCCGAAGGTCAGCGCGCCCGAGCCCGCTTTGACCAGCAGCGCGTCAGCATGGCCGTGATAGCACCCTTCGAACTTGATCAGCGTGGAGCGGCCGGTAAAGCCGCGCGCGAGCCGGATCGCGCTCATCGTCGCCTCGGTGCCTGAGCTGACCAGACGTACCTGCTCCATGCCGGGCACTGCGCGGCACAGCAACTCCGCGAGTTCGGTCTCCGCCGCGGTCGGCGCGCCGAAGCTCAGGCCGAGGCTTGCCGCCTGCTGCACGGCGCGCACGACTTCCGGATGCGCGTGGCCCAGGATCAGCGGCCCCCACGAACCGACATAATCGATGTAGCGTTTGTCGTCGGCGTCCCACACGTGGGGACCGCGGCCGCGCGTGAAAAAACGCGGCGCGCCACCGACGGCGCGGAACGCGCGCACCGGCGAGTTGACACCGCCCGGGATCACGCGCTGGGCGGCGGCGAACAGCTCGTCGTTATGCGAAGTCATGGTTTTCCGGTGTGAACAGGTTGCAGAACTCACGCGCGGCGCCTTCGACATCGGCGGCGGCGAACAGGGCCGAGATCACCGCTATCGCGTCGGCGCCGGCGGCGATCACCGAATGCGCATTGTGCAGATCGATGCCGCCGATCGCAACCAGCGGCAGCGTGAGTTGCCGCCGCGCGCGCCGCAACAGGTCGGGCGTGGCGCATGCCGCGGCGGGTTTGGTCGGCGACGGGAAAAAGCCGCCGAAGGCGACGTAATCCGCTCCGTCTGCCGCTGCATTGCGCGCGCGCGCGAGATCGTCATAGCACGAAACGCCGATGATCCTGTCGTCCCCGAGCAGCGCGCGCGCCGCGGCAACCGTCGAATCATGCGTCCCGAGATGAACGCCATCGGCATCAAGCCGGGCCGCGAGCTCGACGTCATCGTTGACGATGAACGTGGCGCAGCGGGCGCGGCACAGCGCCATCAACGCACCGGCCTGCTCGATCCGCAATGCCCGATCCGCTGTCTTGTTCCGGTACTGGAGAATCGATGCTCCGCCGGCAAGCGCGGCGGCGGCCTGTTCCAGCAGCGGCGGGGTATCGACGCAATCGGGCGTGACAGCATAGAGTCCGCTAATCATCGTCGACCTTCTCTTCGTCGCGCGCCCAGAACAGGCGGTCGGGAATGTTTTGCCCCATGCCGGGACGGAACGCCGCTCGCAATGCCTGCCAAGTGTATTCCTGCGCATCCTTGACCGCTTCGTCGATACTCAGCCCGCTCGCGATGGTGGCGGCGATCGCCGATGCGAGCGTGCAGCCCGATCCGTGGTAGCTGCCGGCGAGCCGCTCCCAGCTGTCGCTGCGCAGCGCGCCATCATGGCTGTAAAGGGTGTTGACGACCTGCGGTGTGCTGTCATGGGTGCCGGTGATCAATACATATTCGCATCCGTTCTCTATCAGCCGGCGCGCGCACTCGGCAGGCGTGATTTCGTCGGGAATTTCGTTTTCAGCCGCCACCAGTCGCCGCGCCTCGATGCTGTTCGGCGTAATGATGGTGGTCTGCGGCACCAGCAGTTCGCGCAACGCGCCGATGCTTTCGTCGGTTGCAAGTTCGTCGCCGCGACCCGACGCCAGCACCGGATCGAGCACGAGTGGAATTTCCGGATAATCGGACACGATCTCGGCGATTGCCGCGATGTTTTCGACGCTGCCGGGCAGTCCGATCTTGAATGCGGCGACCGGCATGTCCTCGAGCACGCAGCGCGCCTGATCGGCGACCCATTCGCTGTCGAGCGGCAGCACGTCTTCGACGCCCATCGTATCCTGAATGGTCACCGCGGTCACCACCGACAACGCGTGGCAGCCCATGCTTGACAGGGTCACGACGTCGGCCTGCAATCCTGCGCCACCGCTCGGGTCGGTTGCCGAGAACACCAGAACGATCGGCGGCGGGACGGCGGTGGACGGCTCCATCGGGAAAGTTGTTGAAGAAGGGATTGAATCGTTAAAATCGCATTTTAGCCCAGATTAGGCCTTCTCCCATGACCAGCGATGCCGGTTCGTACAAAGCTTACATGTGTCTCATTTGCGGTTTTATTTACGATGAGGCCGCCGGCTTGCCCGAAGAAGGCTTTGCTCCCGGCACGCGGTGGGAGGACATACCGATCAACTGGACCTGCCCCGAATGCGGCGCGCGCAAGGAAGATTTCGAAGTAGTGCAGATCTGATCGCATACTAATGGTCATGCGGATTCTGCACACCATGCTGCGGGTCGGAAATCTTGAGCGATCGCTGGCTTTTTATACCGAGGTGCTCGGCATGAAGGTGTTGCGGCGGCAGGATTACCCGGAGGGGCGTTTTACGCTGGCGTTCGTCGGCTACGGCGATGAGGCGCAGACCGCGGTGATCGAACTGACGCACAACTGGGACACCAACTCGTACCAGGTCGGCAGCGGCTACGGACATATCGCGATTGAAGTTGACGACGCGCGTCAGGCGTGCGAGGAAGTCAGGCAGCGCGGCGGCAAAGTCGCGCGCGAAGCGGGCCCGATGAAACACGGCACCACCGTGATTGCGTTCGTCGAGGACCCCGACGGCTACAGGATCGAATTCATCCAGAAAAAAGCCGGCTGATCAGCCGGCGCGTGTGGCGACGAAATCGGCGATCGCGACAAACTGCGCGACGCCCAGTTCCTGCGCCCGCCCCTGGGGGTCGAGGCCGAGCATTGCGAAATCCGCCGGCGCAAGATAGGCGCGAAGGGAATTACGCAGCGTCTTGCGTCGTTGTGCGAACGTCGCGCCGACGACCTGCGCGAACAGCGCTTCATCGCGCGCCGGCCATGGCAAAGGATGCCGCGGTATCAGGCGCACTACGGCGGATTCGACCCGTGGCCGCGGATCGAACGCTTCCGGCCCGACATCGAACAGTTTTTCCACTGCGAACCGGTATTGCAGCATCACCGACAGGCGGCTGTAATCGCTGTCCGCCGGCGTGGCGGCGATACGGTCGACCACTTCTTTCTGCAGCATCACATGAATGTCGCATATCGACGCGGCGCAGCTTTCCAGGTGGAACAGCAACGGGGTCGAAATGTTATAGGGCAGGTTGCCGACGATCCTCGACTTCCGTCCGAACCGGGCGAAGTCGAATTTCAGCGCGTCGCAGTTATGCAGCGCCAATCGCGGATAGCGGCGCTGCAGGCTGGCGGCGAGGTCGCGGTCGATTTCGACCGCATGCAGCTCATCGACCAGGGCCAGCAACGGTCCGGTCAGCGCGCCCAGCCCCGGGCCGATTTCGACGATCAGGTCGCCGCGCTGAGGATGCAGCGCGGCGATGATCGCCGCGACTACCGAATCATCGACCAGAAAATTCTGGCCGAACCGTTTGCGCGGCTGATGCATCACTGTCCCGTGCCCGCCGGGCGAGCGTGACGGCCAGATCGACTGCGGCATAAAGGCTGCCCGGCTCCGCCTTGCCGGTGGCGGCGAGTTCCAGCGCGGTGCCGTGATCGACCGAGGTGCGTATGATCGGCAGGCCGAGCGTGACGTTGACGCCGCGGCCGAAACTCGCGTGCTTGAACACCGGCAGGCCCTGGTCGTGGTACATCGCGAGCGCGCAGTCGAATCCGGCCAGCCGCTCGCGCTGGAACAGGGTGTCGGCCGGCAGCGGGCCGCTGATCCGCCAGCCCTCATCGCGCAGCCGCGCGATCAGCGGCGCGATGATTTCGATTTCCTCGCGGCCGAGGTGCCCGCCTTCGCCGGCGTGTGGATTGAGTCCGGCGACCGCGATGCGCGGCGTCGCGATGCCGAAACGGATTCCGAGGTCGTGGTGCAGCACGCGCAGCGTCTGTTCCAGATCGTCCCGCGTGATGTGGCGCGCGATGTCCCTGACCGCGAGATGCGTGGTCGCGAGAGCGACGCGCAGGCCGTCGTCGACCAGCATCATCACGACATGCGGCGCGCCGGTGCGCGCCGCCAGGTATTCGGTGTGTCCCGTGAAGGCGATGCCCGCGTCGTTGAGAATGCCTTTATGCGCCGGCAGCGTCACCATCGCATCGAAGCGCCCCTCCATGCAGCCTTCAACCGCGGCGTCGAGCGTGCGCAGCACATGGCGCGCATTCGCCGGATCGAGTTTGCCCGGAACTACCGGCGCTGCGACGGGCACCGGCAGTACCGCTATGGCACCCGCCGCGCGGGGAATTTCCGGCATCACCGCGGATAACGCGACGCCGCGCCAGGGCAGGCCGAGCAAACGCGCGCGCTGCGCAAGCAGTTCCGGGTCGCCGACGACGATCAGGCGCGCCGCCACCGCGCGTTGCGCGAGCAGCACGCACAGGTCCGGGCCGATGCCCGCCGGCTCGCCCGTAGTGACGGCGATCAGCGGAAGCGGGGAGGAGCAGACAGTGTCGGCGGACATGGAATGAGTACCATGAAGGTGCCGGGCTTCCGCGGCAATCCGGAAGCCGGAATCCCGCTATTTGTCTTCCAGATGGTACTCAACGTACGCCTTGTCGCGCAGTTCGCGCGCCCAATTCTGGTACGCTTCGTCGGCTTTCTGGGCGCGCAGCGCAGTACGCGCGCGCAGCCGCTGCTGCTCCTTGGTCATGTCGGCGTCGCGGCGTTCGAGCACCTGGATCAGGTGCCAGCCAAACTGGGTCCGCACCGGTGCGCTGATTTCGCCCGGCTTCAGCGTTTCCATCGCCTTTTCGAATTCGGGTACCGTGTCGCCGGGGGACAGCCAGCCGAGATCGCCGCCGCGCGTGGCGCTGCCGACGTCTTCCGACTGCAGCCGCGCCAGCTCGGCGAAGTCCGCGCCGTGGTCGAGACGCTCCCGGATTTTGAGCAGGCGATCTTTGGCCTCGTCTTCCGACACGATTTCGTTGGTCTTGATCAGGATATGGCGGGCGTGGGTTTGCTGCACGATGACGGGCGTATTTTGTCCGCGCCGGTCATCGACGCGCAGGATGTGGAACCCGTTCGGGCTGCGCAGGATCGCGGTCACTTCCCCCGGATGCAGCGGCGCAACCGCTTCGGCGAACAGCGCCGGCATCTGGTCGGAACTGCGCCAGCCGAGCACGCCGCCCTGCGTCGCATCGGGCGCGTCGGAAAAGCTTGCCGCCACCTGACGGAAATCGGCGCCGGCCTTGATCTGCTTGAGCGCTTCCTCCGCGCGCGCGCTGCGCTGTTCGACCTGCTCCGGCGGCGCCTGCTCCGAAATCCGGATCAGGATGTGCGACAGACTGAATTCTTCGCCGCGGTCCCCTTTTTCGCGCTGGGCTTTCAGGAAGTTGTCGATTTCGCCGTCGCTGATCGCGATCCGGTCGTCGACATCGCGCTCGCGCAATCGCGCCAGCGTGATTTCATCGCGTATCTGTTCGCGAAACTGGCTGAATTCGATGCCGTCTTTCTTCAGCGATTCCTGCAACTGCGCGACCGAAATGTTGTTTCCGTCGGCGATGCGCGTGATCGCTTTTTCGACCGCCGCATCATCCACCGTCAGCCCGGTTTCCTTCGCCTCCTGCAGCTCGATCCGGTTGAAGATCAGATGTTCGAGCACCTGTTTTTCCAGCACGTCACTCGGCGGCAGCGGGGTGTTTTGCCGCTGCAGCTGCGCCGTCACGTTCCTGACCGCGGTGTCGAGTTCGCGGTGCGTGATCGCTTCGTTATTGACGATCGCCACCACGCGATCGAGAGTTACCGGCGGCGCGGCGCTTCCGGCCTCCGCTTGCTGGGCGGCCGCAATGGGGGCCATCGGCACGCTCAAGGCCGCCCCCAGGCCAAAGGCCGTCAATGCGCGTTTCAGCGCCCCTTCGATCATTGCTGACAAATCCATTTCAGTGTTGTTCGAACGTGTCGGCGGCCGTCTGCCGGGAATATCCGCCGATACTGCGGCGCAGAAGCTCCAGCGGGTTAGAGCCGAACTGGGACACGCCGTTCAATTCAAGCTGGATGAAGATTGCATTTACCTGGCTGGTCGTCGACGTCGTAAAGCTGTGGGCCACCACGCGCAACGCCCAGCAGCAGCCGTCGTTGTATTCGAAACCGGCCAGACCTTCGAGGAGAGAGCGGTTTTCGAGCGAATAGTTCCAGCGGCCGAGAATGCTCCAGCGCGCGGTGATCGGCCATTGCGCCGAAAAATCGACCTGTTTTTCCACTCCCGGCAGCCCGTTGATATTGGTCAGGCCGAGAAAGCTGCTCTCCGCGGCCGAAACATAGCGGTAGCCCACATTCAGTACCTTGCCGGGTTCCGGCGCGTAGCGCGTGTCGACCGACAACCGCTGCGTTTGCGACAGATTGGTCGTGTACTGCCAGCCGAAGTCGGTGGTCCAGTGCGGCGCAATCGTGCCGCTGACCAGCGCCAGCAGGTCGGAAGAATTGCTGGCGCGCGCCGGCACGCCGGGCAGCGTGACTTCCTGGGTGCTGAAGTAATAGCGCTGCGCGAGCCCGACGCGCAGCCGTTCGACCCCATCCTGCTGCAGGAAGCGCGAAGTGATGCCGGCGGTGATCTGATTGGCGTCGTTGATGCGGTCATATCCGCTGAACTGATTTTCGGTGAACAGGGTGGCGAAATTCAGATCCTGGATTCCGCTGTCGAAATTCGGCAGCGTGTTCTGGTTGCGCGCCGGAATGTAAACATAATAGAGCTTGGGTTCCAGAGACTGTGTCATGGTCTGACCGTAGAAAGACGCCTCGCGTTCGAAGATCAGGCCGCTCTCGGTCGAGAAAATCGGCACCGTGCGGCTCTGGCTGGCGGCCAGTGTCGTCGTCGAGGCGTCGAGGTCGTAGTGGGTGTAATTCACGCCGATCTTCGGAATCAGGTAGGCGAAGGAAGACTGCAGCGGCAGACTTATGCTGGGATAGGCAACCGAGCGTCGGCCGTTGACCAGTGTCGGGTGCGTAAAATCCGTGAAATTGCTGTCGAGATTGAAGTCCAGCAGGTCGAAATCCTGCCGGCTGGCGGAGAAGGTTATCTGGGGAGCCCGATCGTACGGGATGGCGACTGGCTGCAACGGATCGGGTTGCAGTGTCTGCCAGCGCTGCATCAGCGCGCTGAAGCCCCAGATGCCGTTACTGCCCCAGGCCCCGCTGTGGCTGAGCGTGCCCTGGCGCGGCAGCAGTGTCGTCGAGGTCGCCGTGATCTGGGTCGACAAATCGGTGAAATAGGTGTCGTCGGATACTTTCTGGATATTCAGGGCGCCGTTCCAGCCGTTGCCCCAGCTCTGATTGTGCGTCAGGAAAATGCCGTAGCGATTCTGACCCTGATCGACGCGGTCGTCGGGCAGCACTTCGTAGTGAAACTCGCCCGAGTAGGTGGGTTCGATGTAACGGAACTCGGTGTTCATTTGCAGTCCGCGTTTTGCCATGTAACGCGGCGTCAGCGTCGCGTCGTAATTCGGCGCGATGTTCCAGTAATAGGGCAGCGAAAACTCGACGCCCGAATTGCCGCTGCTGCCCGCGGTCGGCATCAGGAATCCCGATTTGCGCTGCTTGTCGAGGGAAAAGCTCAGGTACGGCGTATAGAAAATCGGCATCCCCATGAATATGATGCTGGCGTTGCGCCCGGTGCCGACTTGACGCTGCTTGTCGAGCTCGAAATCGTCGGCGCGGATGACCCAGGCTGGATCGTCGGCGCGGCAGGTCGTGTAGTCGCCGCTGACCAGCCGGTACCTGCCGTCGCCCTCGAGCAGCAGCTTGTCGCCGGTGCCGTGGCCGCGTGTCGCCTTGACCACCACTTCGTATGCGGGGTCGTCCAGTTCCCCATGCTCGGTTTCGAGGTTGAAGCGCAGCTTGCTGCCCCTGAGTACATCGTCATCCTGCTCGATGCGCACATTGCCGCGGGCGTTGATTTCGTCCTCGGGTTTGTCGTAACGCAGCCAGTCGGCGTAGAAGGACTGGCCGCGCCGCCAGACCCGCACCTCGCCCTGCGCTTCGGTTTCCTGTTCCTGGTGCCCCTGAAGCTGGTCCGCCTCGAAAAACAGCGGCAACTGGTCGCGTTCGGACGGCACAAAGGGAATCAGCGCCGGCTGCCACTTGAGGCGCACGCCATTGTCATCCGGACCGGCCGCTGGCGGGGTATCGTCCGCGGCGGCGCAAGTGCACCACAGCAGCAGAACAAACGGCGCGACGCGGAATGCTTTCATTATCATTATCAACTGGAGGGAATGATAAAATCGCACAATTTCCCGAATAAGGCAATGCGCGAAGAACCCCGTCGGCAGCAGCTTCGGCAATGGGTTGAAACGCAATTGGGCGCTGCGCCGTCGACATTCGAGCCGGCATCGCAGGACGCAAGTTTCCGGCGCTATTTCCGGGCGCGCGTCGCCGACATCTCATTCATCGTGATGGACGCGCCGCCGGAGCATGAGGACTGTCGCCCGTTCGTGCGCGTCGCGGCGCTGATGGCCGACGCCGGCGTGCACGTGCCGCGCGTGATCGCGCAGGATCTGGAGCGCGGCTTCCTGCTGCTTTCCGACCTCGGCACCGTCAGTTATCTGCACGCGCTCAACGAGGACAATGCCGACGCCCTGTTCCTCGACGCCATGGACGCGCTGGTGCGCTGGCAGCTGGCGAGCAGACCCGGCGTGTTGCCGCCGTACGACGAGGCGCTGCTGCGGCGCGAACTCGAACTGTTTCCGCAATGGTATCTGCAGAGCCATTGCGGCATGCAGCTGGACCGCGCGCAGCGGCAGGCGCTTGACGCGCTGTTCACGCGGATCGTCGCCAGCAATCTCGCGCAGCCGTGCGTCTATGTCCACCGCGATTACATGCCGCGCAACCTGATGGTATGCGAGCCGAATCCGGGGGTGCTCGATTTCCAGGACGCGGTGTTTGGGCCGATTACCTATGACATCGCATCGCTGTTCCGCGACGCGTTCATCAGCTGGGACGAAGCGCGCGTGATTGACTGGACTGCGCGCTACTGGGAGCGGGCCAAACGCGCCGGCTTGCCGGTTGCACACGACTTCGGCGCGTTTTATCGCGATTGCGAATGGATGGCTGCGCAGCGTCATTTGAAGGTACTGGGCATATTTGCGCGGCTGCATTACCGCGACGGCAAGGCCGGCTATCTGGAAGACACCCCGCGTTTCGTCGATTACCTGCGCGCCGCCGCTGCGCGTTATTCGGCTTTGAGCCCGTTGCAGGCGCTGCTCGACGCCGGCGCGAACCGCGCCGGGCCGCGCGAAGGCCGGCAATCTTGAACGTCATCCTGCTTGCGGCCGGCCGCGGCGAGCGCATGCGCCCGCTGACCGACAGCGTTCCCAAGGCGCTGCTAGCCGTCGGCGGCAGGCCGCTGATCGTCCGGCACCTCGAAAAACTGGCCGCCGCCGGTTTCGAGCGGGCCGTGATCAACCACGCGCATCTGGGAGCGGCGATCGAAGACGCGCTTGGCGACGGCAGCCGCTACGGCATCCGGATCGTCTATTCGCGCGAGCAGCAAGCGCTCGAAACGGCGGGCGGCATCGCTCATGCGTTGCCGTCGCTCGGGAGCGCGCCGTTCGCCGCGGTCAACGCCGACGTCTTCAGCGATTACGATTACGCGCAGCTCGCGCGCGCGGTCGGGCGCCTCGCCGCGGGAGAATTTCTCGCGCATCTGGTGCTGGTCGGCAATCCGCAGCATCATCCGGCCGGCGACTTCGCGCTGCGCGACGGGCGCGTCGTTCTGGCCGGGCACAAACTCACGTTCAGCGGGATCGCCGCCTATCGCGCTGAAATGTTCGCCGAGGTCGCGCGCGGCAGCAAGGCGAAGCTCGCGCCGCTGCTGGTCGGGCAGATCGGGCGCGGGCGGGTCAGCGGCGAGCATTTTCACGGTCGCTGGCGCGACATCGGCACACCCGAGCGGCTTGCCGCACTCGATCGCGAGCTCGCGTCGGCGGACTGAGCCGAGCGTACGAGGGACTATAATTCCCTCCCATGTCCGGCCCCGAGCTCACGACCACGATTCCCGCCGCCCATGCCGAGCGGCGCGCGCGCCTTGCGCAGGCGATGCAGTGCGGCGTCGCCGTCGTGCCGACCGCGCCCGAGCGATCGCGCAGCCGCGATTCGCATTATCCGTACCGCTATGACAGCTATTTTCATTACCTGACCGGGTTTCCCGAACCGGAAGCAGTGCTGGTGGTGATCGCCGGTGAGCCGGTCAAAAACATCCTGTTCTGCCGCGAACGCGACGTCGAGCGCGAAATCTGGGACGGCTTCCGTTACGGTCCGGAGCAGGCACGCGTCCGTTTCGGCTTCGATGAATGCCATCCGATCGGCGCACTCGACGCGCTGCTGCCGCAACTGCTCGCCGACCAGTCGCGGCTTTACTGCTATCTCGGCGGCGACGAAGCGTGGGACCGCCGCGTGCTGGGCTGGCTCGACGCGCTGCGCGCGCAAGCGCGCAGCGGCGTCGCCGCGCCGTCCGAACTGCGCGACGTGCGCGCGCCGCTCGACGAAATGCGGCTGATCAAGGATGCGCACGAAATCGCGGTCATGCGCCGCGCGGCGCAGATCACGGCGGCCGCGCACCAGCGCGCGCTGCGCGCGACCCGGCCCGGCCTCGGCGAATACGAAATCGAGGCCGAGCTGCTGTACGAATTCCGCCGCCGCGGCGCGCCGGCGCCGGCCTACACGCCGATCGTCGCCGGCGGCGCCAACGCCTGCGTGCTGCACTACGTGCAGAACGACGCGCCGCTGAAGGCCGGCGAACTGCTGCTGATCGATGCCGGCTGCGAGCTCGACGGCTACGCGTCCGACCTGACGCGCACTTTCCCGGTCGACGGCAAATTCACGCCGCTGCAGCGTGACCTCTATCAACTGGTGCTCGACGCGCAGGCGGCGGCGATCGCCGCGGTCAGGCCGGGCGCGTCATGGATCGCGCCGCACGATGCCGCGGTGCGCGTGCTGGCGCAGGGCTTCGTCGATTTCGGCCTGTGCGCGGGCGGTGTCGACCGGGTGATCGAGAGCGGCGACTATAAGCGCTTCTATATGCATCGCACCGGCCACTGGCTCGGGCTCGACGTGCACGATGCCGGCGACTACAAGCGCGACGGACAATGGCGCGTGCTTGAACCCGGCATGGTGCTGACGGTGGAACCCGGCTGCTACATCCGTCCCGCCGACGACGTGCCCGAGCGGTTCTGGAACCTCGGCATCCGCATCGAGGACGATGTGCTGGTTACCGCTGCCGGCAACGAAGTGCTGACCCGGGCGGCGCCGAAAACGGTCGCCGAGATCGAAGCATCGATGCGGCGATGACCGACGGCTGCGACATCGTGATCGCCGGCGGCGGGCCCGCCGGCGCGGCGTTTGCGCTGGCGTTGCGCGATTCCGGCCACCGCATTTGCGTGGTCGAGCCGCGCGCAACACCGCCGGCCGACGACGAAGACACGCGTAACCTGGCGCTGACTCATGGCAGCCGGCTGATTCTTGAGCGGCTCGGCGTGTGGGACACGCTGACGGCGACGCCGATCACCGCGGTGCTGGTGTCGCAACAGCGCGCCTTCGGGCGCGCTGAATTCACTGCGGCCGAGGCTGGCGTGCCGGCGCTCGGCTATGTGGTGCGCCACGCGCAGTTGCGCCGCGCTCTGACGGCGGCGCTCGACCGCAGCGGCGCGCGCGTGCTGTACGGCCACGCGGTGCGCGGCGTCGAAGCGGATGCCGCCGCCGCCCGCGTCCGGATCGAGGGCGCCGCCGGCGCGGCGGTGCTGGAGGCGAAGCTGCTGGCAGTCGCCGACGGCGGCGCTGGCGCCGACTGGGCGGAAGTAAAGGTGCGCCGCTATCGGGATGTCGCGCTGGTTTGCGATGTCGCTTCGCAACAGCCGCATCTTAACCGCGCGTTCGAGCGCTTCACATCCGACGGCCCGCTCGCGCTGCTGCCGATGTCGCACGGCTGGTCGCTGGTGTGGATCGGCGCGCCGGCGCGTACGCAAGCGCTCGCTGCGCTTGATCCCGGTGATTTCTGCCGCGAGGTGAAGGCTGTCTGCGGAATGCTCGGCGAATTCACGCTGCTCGGCCCGCGCCAGACTTTTCCGCTGACGCTCAAATATGCGATGGCGCCGCGCACGCCGCGCACGGCGCTGATCGGCAACGCCGCGCAGACGCTGCACCCGGTTGCGGCACAGGGTTTCAACCTCGGATTGCGCGATGCGTGGGAACTTGCGCGCACTCTCGTTGTGCGGCACGTGGGCGATCCGGGCACCGCTGCGGTGCTTGACGTGCACCGCCATGTGCGCCGTCGCGATCGCATCGCAACCATCGCTTTTACGGACTCGTTGATCCGGTTGTTTTCCAACGACATCCCGTTGCTGCGCGATGCGCGCGGCGCAGGACTGGTCGCGCTCGGCGCACTGACGCCCGTGAAAAAGTTGTTCCTGCGGCGCATGCTGTTCGGCGCACGCGGATAAATTTTTCGTATATCAAAATTCCAACACAGTGCTTTTCTTGGCGCGGGCGTGCGATTACAATTACGCCCTTTCCCGCAATTTCCACCGCAATAATTTGACGCTTCGCGCGATGCGCATCGGCCCGTATCAATTGAGAAGCAATCTGATCGTCGCGCCGATGGCCGGCGTCACCGACCGCCCGTTCCGTCAGCTGTGCAAGCAGATGGGCGCCGGCATGGCGGTATCCGAGATGGTCGCCAGCAACTCGCTGCTGTGGGGCTCCGCAAAAACCAGGCGCCGCGCCGATCATGAAGGCGAGGTCGACCCGATCGCAGTGCAGATCGCGGGGGCCGATCCGCGCATGATGGCCGAGGCCGCGCGCTACAACGTCGACCACGGCGCGCAGATCATCGACATCAATATGGGCTGTCCGGCCAAGAAGGTGTGCAACGTGATGGCCGGCTCGGCGCTGCTGAAGGACGAACCGCTGGTCGGCCGCATCCTTGACGCGGTGGTCGGCGCGGTCGGCGTGCCGGTCACGCTGAAGATCCGCACCGGCTGGGACAAGGCGAACAAGAACGCGCTGGCGGTCGCCAAGATCGCCGAGAACGCCGGTGTCCAAGCGCTGGCGGTGCACGGCCGCACCCGCGCCTGCGGTTTCAGCGGCAACGCCGAATACGACACGATCGCCGCGGTCAAGGCCGCGGCCGGCATTCCGGTGATTGCCAATGGCGATATCACAACGCCGCAGCAGGCGCAGCATGTATTGCGCCACACGCGCGCCGATGCGGTGATGATCGGCCGCGCCGCGCAGGGGCGGCCGTGGATTTTCCGCGAGATCCAGCATTACTTCGACACCGGCCGCCTGCCGCCGCCGCCCGAGGTCGCGGAAATCCGCCGCGTGCTGATCGCGCACCTGCACGACCTTTATGCGTTCTACGGCGAGATCACCGGCGTGCGCGTCGCGCGCAAGCACATCTCGTGGTACACGAAAGGGCTCGCCGGTTCGGCCGCGTTCCGCCACGCGATGAACCAGATGCAAACCGCGGACGAGCAATTGGCGGCGATCGGCGTGTTCTTCGAAGAGCTCGCGGCGCGCGGCCAGCGCCTCGCTTACGGCGACGAACCCGAGGCGCTGGCGGCGTGAGCGACGAAAACGACATCAGCCGCTGCGTGCGCAAGGCGCTCGACGGCTATTTCAGGGACCTCAACGGCGAAAAAGCGCACGGTGTTTACGAGATGGTGATCCATTGCGTCGAGAAGCCGCTGCTCGAGGCGGTATTGAACAAATACCGCGGCAATCAATCGCACGCGGCGCTCGCGCTCGGCATCAACCGCAACACGCTGCGCAAGAAAATGAAGCAGTACGGCATCCGCGGCTGAACGATTTATCGCGGACAAACCGGCGGCCGTTGCCGCGGCCGCGTTTTTTCTCTTCTGTCATGGCGGGCATCAAGACTGCGCTGATCAGCGTTTCGGATAAAAGCGGCCTCGTCGAATTCGCGCGCGGGCTTGCCGGCCTCGGCGTCAGCATACTTTCCACCGGCGGCACCGCGAAGCTGCTCGCCGACAGCGGAATCGCGGTGACCGAAGTGTCCGCACACACCGGCTTTCCGGAAATGCTCGACGGTCGCGTCAAGACGCTGCACCCGAAGATCCACGGCGGCATCCTGGCGCGCCGCGACCTGCCGGCGCATACGAGGGCGATCGAGGCAGCGGGCATCGCGACCATCGATCTCGTCGTCGTCAATCTCTATCCGTTCGCGCAGACCGTCGCCCGGCCCGGCTGCACGCTTGCCGAGGCGATCGAGAACATCGACATCGGCGGTCCGGCAATGGTCAGGAGCGCGGCCAAGAACCATGCCGATGTCGCGGTCGTCACCGACCCTGCTGATTATCCGGCGCTGCTGACCGAGATGCAGGCCGCCGGCGGCGCGGTCAGCGCCGCGGCCCGCTTTCGCCTCGCGCAAAAGGCGTTCTCGCACACCGCCGCCTATGACGGCGCGATCAGCAATTATCTGACCGCGCTTGATGCCGACGCGCCGGACAAAAATAAGCGCCAGGAATATCCGGCGCGGCTCAACCTGAATTTCGACCGCGTGCAGACGCTGCGCTATGGCGAGAACCCGCACCAGAGCGCGGCGTTCTATCGCGACCTCGATCCGGCGCCGGGCAGCCTGGCGCGCTACGTGCAGCTGCAGGGCAAGGAGCTTTCGTACAACAACATCGCCGATGCCGACGCCGCATGGGAATGCGTAAAGACGTTCGAACAGCCGGCGTGCGTGATCATCAAGCACGCCAATCCGTGCGGCGTCGCGGTCGCGGCCAGCCCGCTCGCCGCCTACCAGGCGGCGTTTGCGACCGATCCGACCTCGGCGTTCGGCGGCATCATCGCCTTCAACCGCGAGATCGACGCCGCCGCCGCGCAGGCGGTGTCGGCGCAGTTCGTCGAGGTCATGATCGCGCCGCGGGTGGCGGACGCGGCGCGCGCGGTGTTCGCCAAGAAGCAGAACGTGCGCGTGCTCGAGGTACCGCTGGCGGCGGGCGCCAACGCGTTCGACTTAAAGCGCGTCGGCGGCGGACTGCTGGTGCAGACCCCCGACAGCCTCAACGTCGGCGCTGCACAACTGAAGACCGTGACCAAGGTCCAGCCGACGCCGCAGCAGCTCGAAGATCTGCTGTTCGCGTGGCGCGTCGCGAAATTCGTCAAATCCAACGCGATCGTGTTCGCCGCCGGCAGCCGCACGCTCGGCGTCGGCGCCGGTCAGATGAGCCGCGTCGATTCGGCGCGCATCGCTTCGATCAAGGCGCAGAATGCCGGCCTGACGCTGGCCGGATCGGTGGTCGCGTCCGATGCATTCTTCCCGTTCCGCGACGGACTCGACGTCGTGGTCGACGCCGGCGCGGTCGCGGTGATCCAGCCCGGCGGCAGCGTGCGCGACGACGAAGTGATCGCGGCCGCCGACGAGCGCGGCATCGCAATGGTGTTCACCGGCCATCGGCATTTCAGGCATTGATTGGATTAACCGCGGATAAACGCGGATAAACGCAAATGAAATCGAACGGATGAACGGTCTCTTAAAATCTGCGTCCATCTGCGTTTATCCGCGGTTACCAGGGTTTTCATGAAGCTGTTGGTGATCGGCGGCGGCGGGCGCGAGCACGCGCTGGCGTGGAAGCTCGCGCAGTCGCCGCGCGTGTCGAAGGTTTATGTCGCGCCCGGCAATGCCGGCACCGCGCTCGAGCGCGGCGTTGAAAACATCGCGCTGACCGATCATGCGCAATTGATCGAATTCGCGCGGAGCGAGCAGATCGCGCTGACCGTGGTCGGCCCGGAAGCGCCGCTCGCGGCCGGCATCGTCGATGCGTTCCGGGCGGCGGGGCTTAAAATCTTCGGCCCGACACAGAAAGCGGCGCAGCTCGAGAGCTCGAAAGATTTTGCCAAGGCGTTCATGCGGCGCCACGGCATTCCGACCGCCGCCCATCAGACGTTCACCGATGCGCGCGCCGCGCATGATTACGTGGCGCAACGCGGCGCGCCGATCGTGATCAAGGCTGATGGGCTGGCCGCCGGCAAAGGCGTCGTCGTCGCCGCCGACCCCGCGCAGGCGCACGCCGCGATCGACGCGATGCTGGCCGGTGGCGGGCGCGTCGTGATCGAAGACTTTCTCGACGGCGAAGAAGCGAGTTTCATTGTAATGTCTGACGGCAGGCACGCGCTGCCATTGGCGACCAGCCAGGACCACAAGCGACTGCTTGATGGCGACCGCGGGCCGAACACCGGCGGCATGGGCGCCTGTTCGCCGGCGGCGGTCATCACGCCGGGGCTGCATGCGAAAGTGATGCGCGAAGTGATCCAGCCGGCGATTGCGGGCATGGCGAAAGAGGGCATCCCGTACACCGGTTTTCTCTATGCCGGACTGATGATCAGGGACGATAAAATCAACGTGCTCGAATTCAACTGCCGTCTCGGCGATCCCGAGACGCAGCCGATCCTGCTGCGCCTGAAAAGCGACCTGCTGACGCTGCTCGAACACGCGGTCGGCGGCACGCTCGATCAGGTCGAGGCCGAATGGGACACCCGCGCTGCGCTCGGCGTGGTGCTCGCCGCGCACGGTTATCCCGACGCGCCGCGCAGGGGCGATCCGATCGCCGGTCTGCCCGCGGCGAATGCTGCCGCCGACGATTATCATGTCTTTCACGCCGGCACCGCGCTGCAGGGAAAAGAAATCGTCACCAGCGGCGGGCGTGTGCTGTGCGTGACCGCGCTCGGCGCCACCGTCAAGGCCGCGCAGCGGCGCGCCTACGAAATCGCCGACCAGATCCGCTTCGACGGTGCCCAGTACCGCCGCGACATCGGCCACCGTGCCATAGCACTGCGCCGGTAAACTGCCGTCGTGAAGAATAACTGAGGAGAAAAATAATGGATGTTGGCGCAGTCAAAAATTACCTGCTCGATTTGCAGAACCGCATCGTTGCAGGACTGGAAAAGGCCGATGGCAAACTTTTTCGCCGCGACAGCTGGGAACGCCCCGAAGGCGGCGGCGGCATCAGCGCGCTGGTCGAGGAAGGCAACGTGCTCGAGCGCGGCGGCGTCAATTTTTCGCATGTGACCGGACACAATCTGCCGCCGTCGGCGAGCGCGTCGCGGCCGGAAGTCGCCGGTCGTTCGTTCGAAGCGATGGGCGTGTCGCTGGTGCTGCATCCGCGCAATCCGTATGCGCCGACGGTACACATGAACGTGCGTTTTTTCGTCGCGCACCCTACGGCTTCGGCTGGGCAGGCAGGAGCGAGACGCGAAGCCGAGAAGAACGCGACGAGACATACCGAAACAGGTGGGCGAGGAGCGGGCGCCGAAGGCGACAAAGTCGCAGCCCCGTCTGCCCAGCCGATCTGGTGGTTCGGCGGCGGCATGGACCTGACGCCCTATTATGGATACGAAGAGGATGCGGTGCATTTCCATCGCGTCTGCCGCGATGCGCTGGCACCATTCGGCGCCGATGCCTATCCGCGCTACAAGAAATGGTGCGATGACTATTTCTACCTGAAGCACCGGCAGGAGCCGCGCGGGATCGGCGGCGTGTTCTTCGACGACCTGAGCGCGCCGGACTTCGACACCTGCTTCGCGCTGCAGCGCAGCGTCGGCGATGGCTTCCTCAATGCCTATGTCCCGATAGTGGAGCGTCGCAAGGACCAGAAATACGGTGAACGTGAGCGCGACTTTCAGGCCTACCGCCGCGGACGCTACGTCGAGTTCAACCTGGTCTATGACCGCGGCACCATCTTCGGGCTGCAGAGCGGCGGCCGCACCGAATCGATCCTGATGTCGTTGCCGCCGATCGTCAAATGGCGCTACGACTGGCGGCCGGCGGCCGGCACACCGGAGGCGAAGCTCTATACCGATTTTCTGATCGGCAAAAGTTGGCTGGAGTGAATGCGATGGCCGCCGATACCGAACTCAAAACCATAGCGCAGCAGGAAGAACAACTGCAATTCGAGCGCTTCGACGCAGCGACTGCGTTCGAAATCGGCACGCGCATTAAGACGATTGCCGAGCGGCGCGGCGTCGCGGTCGCGATCGACGTGCAGTTGAACGGCTGGCCGCTGTTCTTTTATGCGATGCCCGGCACCACGCCGAACAACGCCGACTGGATCCGCCGCAAGCGCAACACCGTGCTGCGCTTTCACAAAAGTTCGCACCGTGTCGATCTGGAACTGCAGCAGAAAAAAACCACGCTCGCCGAGCGTCAGGGGCTAAGCACGGCGGATTATGTGGCGGCGGGCGGTGGCTTTCCGGTCATCCTGCGCGGCACTGGCTGCGTCGGCGCGATCACCGTATCCGGCCTGTCGCGCGAGGAAGATCACGAATTAATCGTTGAGGCAATTACCGGTTTTCTCGGAGGATAGCATCGGGCCCTATAAGACACGACTGCTTCCGACCCAAAGCAGACATTCACGAATAAGCGTAGCTAGGGCGTACCCTCCTTCACATTTTATCTACGGGCGCACTTTGCGCATTGGCCATCTTTTCAAATGACCCCACTAATTCCTTTATTTTTGTATCGATCGATTTCCATTCCGGAAGGAAGTCTCGCCCAAAAAAATAGTTCACATAGATTTCATCTGAATAATGTAAGAAAGCGTGGCAACCTGGCGAAAATCCAGCTTTCTCTTTATCACATATTGCAAAATAACTGGCCTGTCCGTCTACCAAAGAAACGTAGACTTCTCTTCCTTTGGGATTAAGATCAGGTAACCGTGTAAGCCCTGGCACATCGCTTTCAACAGAACCGTGCTCGCCAAGTCTGCTGCCTTCCAATGCCGCCTTATAACCTGCAGACACACTCAAGTGATGCGGGGAGTTTTCGATTAGTAAATTGATCTTTCGACCGTGGCCAAGTCTCTTAAATTCATCTTCTGTTTTGTTGTCATACGGTTGCATCTCGGGAAACAGCACTTCGACAATTACTCCTTCGATTTCTCCGCCCTCACGTGAATGCCTATCAAAAAGATAATTTCGGGGTATCCCAAAATTATGAGAAGCAATCTTGAACCTAACAATTCTGGTGTCTGTCGTTCTTGTCCAATCAAAAAAGAATAACCCATGCAAAGAATGCTTGAGCCAAACCATCCATCCAAAATACAGGCAAAAGGCTAAAAGCAACGATAAAAGTACCCCGTTGCTTAAATTTCGCAGATTGGTTTTCATAGACTGGCGTGTCAACTCGATCGGTTTTTTCGAATAAGTTTATAGAGAGAGCACTACATAATATTAAGCTTTTCAAAAGACATTCGACCGTCGTTTTTTGCATTGCGTCAAATGTCCGCTTTTGGCCGAAAGCGGCCATCGCATATCAGCTGGTCCTCAGCGATTTGAGCATGCCAAGGATGCGCTGGCCGAGACTTGACGCACGCACCTCGGCGGCTGGCTCAACATGCTGTGTCGCGGCCAGTTCCGGCGCCTGCCGGTAAGTCAGGTAGCGCTGCAATGCGCCATCCAGGTGGCCCTTCAGCAGCTTCACGTTCACCGGTTTGTTCAGGAAGCGGAAAATCTGCGCCTGATTGATCAGCTCGATCATCAGTTCCGAATCGGAGGCGGTGGTAATCACCATCGTCAGGATGCGCGGATTTTCCTCTTTCAGCAACTTCAACATCGCCGTCAGCTGCTGTTGCGCGGTATCGACGTCCACGATCACCACCGCGATTTCATGCGCCTGCATCGCGGCCAGCGCGTCGTCGAGGCCGGCCGCGAACAGCACCGGGCAACGGCCGCCGATCACCTCGCGTACCACACGCGCGATGCCCTCGTCCTTGTCGATGACCAGCACGCCGGCATCCATGTTTTTCGGCAGCGCGACGGCGGTCGGTCTGGCATTGGCCAGTTCGCGCGCGATGGTCGCCGCTTCGGCGATGATGGTGTGCAATTCCGTGTTGTCCCACGGCTTGCTGATGAAGCGGTAGACCTCGCCGTCGTTGATCGAGCCGACGATCGCGGTAAGGTCGGAATAGCCGGTCAGCAGTATGCGCACGCTGTGCGGCGAAATGTCGCGCGCGCGGCGCAGCAGTTCGACGCCCTGCATCTGGGGCATGCGCTGGTCGCTGATGATGACATGCATCTGATACTTGCTGATGAAGTCGAGCGCCTTGTCCGGGTCGGTCGTCGCAAATACGTGGTAGCGCGCCTTGAACAGCGATTTCAGCGCGGTCAGTATCCGTTCTTCGTCGTCGATGAACAGCAGCCGCGCCTGGCGCACGCCGGTGTCAATGCTGATCGCGCTGTCACCGGTCAGCACCGGCTGCACATTGTCCACCGACGCGGCCTTCGCCGCGCCGAGATTGAGCAACCGCGCCGCGTCGAGCAGCGCCGCGCTGTCGGGGGCCGGCGCGGGCGGTGCGGCCCCGACGCTGAGTGTCGCGTCAACCGCTTCGCGCAGCGCATCAGCGAACTCGCGCGCGCTCTGAAAACGTTCCTCCCGTTTCTTGGCGAGAGCGCGCTGCAGTACGCGGTCGATCAGCGGGGATAGTTTCGGGTTCAGTTGCGAGGGATTCGGCGGCGGCTGGTGCAGCACCGTCTGCATCAGGGTCGCGGTATTACCGGTGAACGGTTTCTTGCCGGTCAGCAGCTCGTAGGCAATGACGCCGACCGAATAGAGATCGGCGAGCGCATCGATCTCGCCGCCGAGAAACTGCTCGGGCGGCATGTAGTACGGGGTGCCGAGCACATCGCCGATCTGCGTCAGCTCGGACGCTTCGATGTGCGCGATGCCGAAATCGCTGATCTTAATGCGGCCGTCGTCGTTGATCATGATGTTCGACGGCTTCATGTCGCGGTGCACGACGCCCTGCGTGTGGGCGTAGCCGATGCCGTCGAGTATCTGGCGGATGATTTCGCCGGCCTCGCGCACGCTGTAGTGGGTTTCCTGCGCCAGGTGCTGCGCCAGCGTTTTGCCGTTGACGAGCTCCATCACGATGTAGGCGATCTCATCGTCCTCTCCATATTCGTAGATCTGGACGATGCGCGGATGATTGATGCGGCCGACCGCCTGCGCCTCGTGCCGAAAGCGGCTCAGCACGTGCTTCAGTTCGTCGGCGGGAAGCGACGCCTTGACGATGGCCTTGATTGCGACCGCGCGCGCGATCGCGCGGTCATAGGCCTTGTAGACCGTGCCCATTGCGCCCTTGCCGAGCACGCCTTGGATTTCGTACTTGCCGATTTTTTCCGGGAGCGCCGCCATCGTCGCCTCAGACGGGCGCGGTTTCCGCCGGCGGCTGCAGCGGCAGCCACAGCGTGAAGCGGGTGCCGGCGCCGGGCTGCGATTCGACGTTGATGCGGCCGCCGTGCTGCTGAATGATCTTGTACGAGATGGACAGCCCGAGGCCGGTGCCCTTGCCGGCCTCCTTGGTGGTGAAGAACGGATCGAAAATCTTCGGCAGCACTTCAGGCGGAATGCCTTTGCCGCTGTCCGCCACCTCGACGGCGACGCCGTCGCCGTCGCGGCGCGTGGTCAGTGTGATCGCGCCCTTGCCGTCTTCCATCGCCTGCGCCGCGTTGGTGATCAGGTTCAGGAACACCTGATTGATCTGTGACGGCGAACAGATGACGGCCGGAATTTCGCCGAAACGCCGGTTGACGGTGATATTTTTAAGGAGGTGCTTGGCGAGCAGCAATGTGCTGTTCAGGCCATCGTTCAGGTTGAAGCTCGTGACCTTGCTGCGGTCGAGGCGGCTGAAGTCCTTCAGGTTGCCGATGATTTCGGCCATCTGGCCGGTGCCGTAAAGCCCGTCGTTGACCAGCCCGCCGAGCTCCGCAAGCACGCGCTGCTGCTGCAACTGCGCGATCTGCGCCGAGACTGTCGCGAACTGCCGCGCCAGTTCGTCGGCATTTGCGCCGGCGCCGGCCTGCAGCAGCGCCAGCAGTTTTTCGCAGTCGGCGATGACCGTCGCGATATCGGGCAGCTTGCCGGCGACCGTGCCGAGGCTGTTCTTGACATAGGCGAGCGGCGTGTTGATCTCGTGCGCGATGCCGGCCACCATCTGGCCGAGCGCCGCCATCTTCTCGGATTGAATCAGCTGCGTCTCCGATTCCTTCAGGTGCTGCAGCGCCGCCGACAATTCGCGGGTGCGTTCCTGCACGCGCTGCTCGAGCCCCTCGTACGCGGTCTTCAGTTTGAAACCGAGCCACGCGATCAGGATCAAGAGCGCGCCGGCATAGGCGACCAGATAGGCGCGGTAGCGCTCCTTTTCGTCGAGCGCGTTCTCGACTTCGCGCGTCAACGCGAACGCCGCGCTGTCGAGCCGCGCCCCGGCTGTTGTCACCGCCAGCTGCGCCGCCAGCTGCTGCGTGTCGCGCGCGCTGTTGAGCAGGGATTGGACCGCCGTGTCGAGCGCGTGTGTCGCTTCGCGCAGTTCGTCCGGCACCTGCGCGTACTGCAACTGCGACGCCGCGACCTGAAGCTGCGACTGCTGCGGATCCCGCGCCAGCAGATAGTATTGCGGGGCCGCGGTGCTCAGCATGCGCAGCGACTGTTCGAACATCAGCGAATGTTTGCGCATGCCGCCGAGCCGCGCATTGATCCCGGGCGCGTTGTTGAGGACGGTCCGCAGCGCTTCCCTGGCGGCGCCGTTCGCGGCGCGGAATTTTTCCATCAGCCCGGATTTTTGCTCGACTGCGGTTTTCAGTTCGGGCAGCGCCGCCGCCAGCGCCGCGCTGTGGATATGCGAATCAGCATCGATCAGCTGCTGCAGCGCCTTGGCGGCATCGGCGCCGCGGTCGGGAACCGGCGCGCCGTTGGCGGCAGGATCGTCGTGTGCGCGCAGCACGTCGATGTCCCAGCGCGTGTCGATGTCCTTCAGCTCGCGCAACAGGCCGAGCATTTCGTCGCGGCCGCGCAGATCGATCGCCTGGGTTTTGGTGTAGAGAAACCACAGCACTGCGATCAACAGCGCCGCCGCGCCGATCAGCAGAGCGTTCCGGATCCGGGACTCGATCTTCATGTGCGGATCATTCGCCGAGATAGGCGCTCTTCACGCGCGGGTCGGCGAGCAATTGTGCCGATTCACCGCTGAGCACGATCGCGCCGCTTTCCATTACATAGCCGCGCTGCGAAATTTCAAGCGCGCGCTGGGCGTTTTGTTCGATCAACAGCACCGTGGTCCCCTCCCTGGCGATTGCGCGAACGGTCTCGAATATCTGCCGCACCATCAGCGGCGCGAGTCCCATGCTCGGCTCGTCAAGCAGCAGCAATTGCGGGCGGCTCATCAGCGCGCGGCCGAGCGCCAGCATCTGCTGTTCGCCGCCGGACAGCGTGCCCGCCGCCTGCGCACGCCGCTCGGCCAGCCGCGGAAACATCTGATAGATGCGCTCCAGATCGGCAGCGATCGCACCGTCGCCGCCGCGCCGGCGGTGATAAGCGCCGAGCTCCAGATTTTCCTGCACGCTGAGCCGGCCGAAGATGCCGCGCCCTTCCGGCACCAGCGCGAGCCCGAGCTCAACCCGGCGGAACGTCGGCAACGCCGTGATTTCAATGTCATTATACTGAATGCGGCCGGCGGCCGGTGTGACTAGGCCGGTCAGTGCTTTCAATATGGTGGTTTTGCCGGCGCCGTTGGCGCCGATCAGCGCCACCATTTCGCCGGCCTTCACGTCGAGGTCGACGCCCTTCACCGCGTTGATGCCGCCATAGGCAACGCGCAGGCCCCTGACTTCAAGCAAGGGCGCCCCCCAGATAAGCTTCGATGACGGCCGGGTCGCGCTGCACTTCGCGCGGCGTGCCCTCGGCGATCTTCCTGCCGTAGTCGAGCACCGCGACGCGGTCGCACAGCCCCATCACCAGTTTCACGTCGTGTTCAATCAGCAGGATCGTCGTGCCGTCGGCGCGGATGTGTTCGAGCAGTTGCCGCAGCGCGCCGGTCTCGGTCGCGTTCATGCCGGCGGCCGGCTCGTCGAGAGCGAGCAGCTTCGGCTCGGTCGCCAGCGCGCGCGCGATTTCGAGCCGGCGCTGGTCTCCGTACGGCAGGGTTTTCGCGAGGTCGTTGGCGCGCGCTGCGATGCCGACGTAATCGAGCAATTCGTGCGCGTGCGCCGCAATCGCGGTTTCCTCGGCGCGCGCCGCGCGGCCGCGCACGATCGCGCCGAACACGCCGGCGCGCGTGCGCGCGTGACGCCCGACCATCACGTTTTCGAGCGCGGTCATGTTGGCGAACAACCGGATGTTCTGGAAGGTGCGCGCGATGCCGCGCGCCGCCATCCGGTGCGGTTTCAGGTCGGCGACGCGCGCGCCGTCGAACGTGAACTCGCCGCCGTCGGGCGTGTAGAGGCCGGTCAGCACATTGAACAGTGTGGTCTTGCCGGCGCCGTTGGGTCCGATCAGGCCGAAGATCGTGCCGCGTTCGATGGCGAGGCTGACATCGGCGAGCGCGGCGACGCCGCCGAAGTGCTTGCTGACGCCGGTGATCGAGAGCAGCGCTTCCATCGTTATTCGGTCGCCGCAAATTCGCGCCGGCGAATCGGCGACGGCCACAGGCCGGACGGCCGCAGCAGCATGACGCCGACCAGCGCCAGCCCGAACAGCAGCAGCCGCAGGTCGGACGGATCGACGAAAACGCGGCCGAACAGCGCGCTCTGCAAATCGCCGGTATAGCGCAGCGCCTCCGGCAGCACCACCAGCAGCACCGCGCCGAGCACGACGCCTGGAATATGCCCCATGCCGCCGAGCACCACCATGCACAGGATCATCACCGATTCGATCAGCGTGAAGCTCTCGGGACTGACGAAGCCCTGAAAGCTGGCGAACAGTCCGCCCGACAGTCCGCCGAAAGTCGCGCCCATCGCGAACGCCAGCAGCTTGATGTTGCGCGTGTTGATGCCCATCGCAGCGGCCGCGACCTCGTCTTCGCGGATCGCGACCCAGGCGCGGCCGATGCGCGAATTCTCGAGCCGCAGCGAAACGAAAACTACCGCCAGCGCCAGCAGCAGAAACAGATAGTAATAGGCGTAGAGCCCGGGCACCGCGACTCCGAGCAGGTCGTGCGATTGTGCCAGTGAAAACGCGCCGAACTGAAGCGGGTCGATGCGGTCGATGCCCTGCGGCCCGTTGGTGATGTTGACCGGCGCGTTCAGGTTGTTGAGGAAGATGCGGATGATTTCGCCGAAGCCGAGCGTGACGATCGCAAGGTAATCGCCGCGCAGCCGCAGCGTCGGTGCGCCGAGCAGCGCGCCGAACGCGCCGGCCACCAGCGCGCCCGCCGGCAGCAGCAGCCATCCCGGCAGATGCAGACCGAAATGCGGCGAAGCGAGCAGCGCATAGCAGTAGGCGCCGACCGCGTAGAACGCGACGTAACCGAGGTCGAGCAGGCCGGCAAAACCGACCACGATGTTGAGGCCGAGCGCGAGCATGATGTAGAGCAGCACCGAGGCGAGAATGCGCACCCACGCGTTGCCAGCGGTGGCGCCAACCAGAAAAGGCAGTGTGACGAGCACCAGCGCGAGCGCGGCGTACGCGCCCCACGCGATGCGCGGATCGCGTTTGAGACTCTGCCAGCGATCAGAAAAAGTCATGGTAACCGCAGATGGACGCAGATAAACACGGATTAAAACTCGTTTACGATCCGTTTAACTTCGATTTTCGGTCTGCCGAAATTAATCAGCAGACAAACGGTCAAGCCGGTTACTTTCAGGTAGTTCAGGCATTGGGCGGCATGGATATCGTCAAGAACCTTCGTCGTTTTAAGTTCCGCGACGATTTTGCGTTCAACCGGCAGGTCAGCCGTATATTCCCCAACGATATTTTCCTCGTAATGGACTTGGACACCATATTGCTGCGCAACCTCGATCACCGCCTTGCGCAATTCTATCGTCAGCGCATTTTCATAAACCCTTTCAAGAAATCCGCAACCAAGAACATTCGCGACATGATAGGCGCACCCGATGATTTTCTCGGTCAGGGCGTTGAGTTCCGATCGGCGTTCATCAGCGTTTATCTGCGGTTCCATATTTTCAGGCTCTGTCCGCGATGCGCTCACCGAGCAGCCCGGTTGGCCGGAAGATCAGCACCAGGATCAGCACGAAGAAAGCGAACACGTCCTGGTAGTTACTGCCAAGCACGCCGCCGGTCAGGTCGCCGATGTAGCCGGCGCCGAGGCTTTCGATCAAGCCGAGCAGCACGCCGCCGACCATCGCGCCGCGCAGGTTGCCGATGCCGCCCAGCACTGCCGCGGTGAACGCCTTGAGGCCGAGCATGAATCCCATGTAGTAGTGGGCGATCCCGTAGTAGGCGCTGACCATGACGCCGGCGACGGCGGCGAGCGCGGAACCGATCACGAACGTGATCGAAATGATGGTATTGACGTTGATGCCCATCAGGCCGGCAATCGCGGGGTTCTGCGATGTCGCGCGCATCGCGCGGCCGAGCGAAGTGCGCTGCACCAGCCATTCGAGGCTGGCCATCAGCAGCAGCGCGAGCAGCACGATGAAAATCTGCAGGTCGGTTATCACCGCGCCGCCGAGCGGGTGCGTGTTGACCGGAAGCAGCGCCGGAAACGGGATGTAGCGGCGGCCCCAGATCATCATCGCGACGTTCTGCAGCACGATCGACATCCCGATCGCGGTGATCAGCGGCGCCAGCCGCGGCGCGTGGCGCAGCGGCCGGTAGGCGACGCGCTCGATGGTGTAGCCGAGCAGCATGCACGACGGAATCGCCGCCGCGAGTCCGAGACCGATGATGACCGCCGGCGGCAGCGCGACGCCGCTGCCGAACAACAGCTGGATCACCGACAGCGCGATCATCGCACCGAACATTACGACTTCGCCGTGCGCGAAATTGATCAGGCCGAGGATGCCGTAGACCATCGTGTAGCCGAGCGCGACCAGCGCATAGATGCTGCCGGCGACCAGGCCGTTGATGATCTGCTGCAGAAGGATGTCCATGGTGTCCCTTGCGCCGACGCTAAAACGGCACCGCGCGGTGCCGTCCGGTTGCTGGATCGATCGCCGTCACCGCCCTGCGGTATCGGCGCCGAATACTTCGAGCGTCTGCCAGCGGCCGTCCTTGACCTGGTAAATGGTGACCGCGCTGTTGGTGAGGTCGCCGTTGGCGTCGAATTCGATCGGGCCGGTCACACCCTCGCGCTTGATTGCGGCGAGCGCGGGCAGATATCTGGCCGGTTCGCTCGACCCCGCTTTCTGCATCGCGTCGGCGAGGGTCATCACCGCGTCGTAGGCGAACGGCGAGTAATTCTGGATCGGGCCGTATTTGGCGGTGAATTTTTCGGCGAACGCCGCACCGCCCGGCATTTTTTCCAGCGGCAGGCCGGGCGTCGAGGCGATTGCGCCTTCGGTCGCGGCGCCGCCGAGCTGGATGAAGGCCGGGCTGCGCGCGCCGTCGCCGGACAGGAACTGCGCGCCGATGCCGAGCGTTTTCAGCTGCGCGATCATCGGCCCGGCCTGGGTATCCATGCCGCCATAGAAGATCAGATCGGGATTTTTGCTCTTGATCGCTGTCAGGATCGCGCGGAATTCGGTTTTCTTGTCGTCCACGTACTCGCGGTCGACGACGGTTGCCCCATCCGCCGCTGCGACTTCGGCGAAATGATCGGCCAGCCCTTGTCCGTAGGCGGTGCGGTCGTCGACGACCGCAATTTTTTTCGCGCCGAATTTTTTTACCGCGAATTCGGCGAGCGCCGTGCCCTGCCGGCTGTCATTGGCCATCATCCGGAACAGCGTCTTGTAGCCTTGCTGCGTGAGATCGGTTGCGGTCGCCGACGGCGTGATTTCGGGAATGCCGGCGTCGCTGTAGATCCTGGCGGCCGGGCGCGTGGTGCCGGAGTTGAGATGGCCGATCACGCCGGAAACTTTTTCGTCGACCAGTTCCTGTGCGACAATCGCCGCGGTTTTGGGGTCGGCCTGGTCGTCCTTGCCGACGAGTTCAAAGCGGGCGCGCTTGCCGCCGATCATGAAGTTCTGCGCATTCAATTCTTCGATCGCAAGCCGCGGCCCGTTCTCATTGTCCTTGCCGAGATGCGATTGCGGGCCGGTCAGCGGCGCCGCCGAACCGATTCTGACGACGACTTCAGCGGCGCTTCCGGATTCGGTGCCCTTGTTGCAGCCGGTCAACGCAAGTATCGCCGCCAGAGCAATGCCGTACCAACGGATGGGGGTCATCAGATTCGAGGATAAGTGGTTGTTGCAACGCGCCAAACGATTATCCCGACGCGTTCCCGCATTGTCAATTTGCATCGAGCGCGGCAATCACCTCGTCGAGCCTGTTGATAGGGGGCAGACATGCAGTGCCGCGACAGATGTATGCGCAAGCCTCGCCGTGCAGCGGTTTGTCGAGCGTCGGCGGCAAGTCCGGCAGGTCGTCCGGCAATGCCAGCAGCATCGTCTGCGGCCGGTAGCGTGAATTCAATTGCTTTTGCCACGGCGCGATCGCCGCAGTTTCGCCGCGCAGGATCACTACGGTCGGCGGTTGCAGATATTCTTCGAGCGCAACACACAGGCTGGCATGCGCGCTGGCGTGCAATTCGAGCGCGGGCTTAAACGTACGCAGCGTGCGCTCCGCCGCTTCCAGATAGCGGATCTCGCCGGTCAGATGACCGAGCCGCTGTAGCGCGACCGCAGCGACGCCGTTGCCCGACGGCAGCGCGCCGTCGTGGCCGTTCTTCACGCGCTGGATCAACGTCTCGTGGTCATGACTGGTGAAAAAGAACCCGCCCTGTTCGCGGTCCTCAAATTGGTCGAGCAGCAGCTCGGCGATTTCCCGCGCCCATTGCAGGTCTTCGTTGCGGAAATCGTGCTGCATCAGTTCCAACAGCGCGTCGAGCAGAAACGCGTGGTCGTCGAGATAGGCATTGAGGTGCGAGCGGCCGTCCTTGTGCGTCGCCAGCAGCCGGCCGTTGCGCCACAGCCGAGCGCGGATGAATTCCGCCGCCGCGCGCGCCGAGGCCAGCCATGCCGGGTTATCGAACGCGCGCGCGGCGCGCGCCATGCCCTTGATCATCAGCGCGTTCCAGCTGGTCAGGATCTTGTCGTCGCGCCCCGGCCGGATGCGTTTTTCTCTGACCGCGAACAATTTCGCGCGCGCGGCGTCGAGCAGCGCCTGCGCGCGTTCGGGCGCAATACCGAGCTGCTGCGCGACGGCGGCGAGCGGGCGCGTCACGTGCAAATGCCACTGATCTTCGAAATTCGGCCGCGCGTCGAAGCCGTAATGCGGTGCGGCGACTGCGTATTCCTCAGCGCTCAGCGCGGCGCGCGCCTCATCCGGCGTCCAGACGTAGAACTTGCCTTCCTCGTGTTCGGAATCGGCGTCGAGCGACGAATAGTAACCGCCCTCTTTGGATTGCATCTCGCGCATCACCCACGCCGCGGTGTCGGCGACGACGCGCTGGTAAAGGGGTGACTGCGGGGATGATTGCGGCGGCTGCGGATCGGCGCGCCCCGCGTCGCTGTACGCATCCGCATAAAACGCGAGCAGCAGCGCGTTGTCGTAGAGCATTTTCTCGAAATGCGGGATCGTCCACTCGCCATCCACCGAGTAGCGGCAGAAACCGCCGCCGAGCTGATCGTAGATGCCACCCTCGGCCATCGCGGTCAGCGTGCTCCTGACCATGCCAAGCGCGTAGTCATCGTGCGTGAGGTGCGCACGGCGCAGGCAGAAACTGAATTCGACCGGATGCGGAAACTTCGGCGCGCGTCCGAGGCCGCCGTGTTCCTCGTCGAAATGGTCCTTGAGTTCGCGCAGCGCGGTGTCGAGCGGCGTCACCCGCAGCGGCGCGTCGGACGCCGGCACTTCGGCGTGCGCGAGGATCGCACGCAGGTGTTCGTTCTGCTGTTCGATCTCGTTGCGCTTGTCGCGGTAGGCGGCAGCGACCTGTGCAAGCACGTCCTTGAAGCCGGGCATGCCGTAGCGCGCGGTCTTCGGAAAATAGGTGCCGGCGAAAAACGGCGTCTGGTCGGGCATCAGGAACATCGTCAGCGGCCAACCGCCGTTGCGGTGTGTCAGCACGCCGTGCGCGGTCTGGTAGATCTGGTCGAGATCGGGGCGCTCCTCGCGGTCCACCTTGATGTTGACGAACAGTTCGTTCATCAGCGCCGCGGTCTCCGCGTCCTCGAACGATTCGTGCGCCATCACATGGCACCAGTGGCACGCCGAATAGCCGATCGACAGCAGGATCGGCTTGTCTTCCTGTTTGGCTTTAGTTAGAGCTTCGAGCCCCCACGGATGCCAGTCCACGGGATTGTTGGCGTGCTGCTGGAGATAGGGGCTGGTTTCCTGGGCGAGATGATTATGAATTTGTCACCATAATTCGAGCAACTAAATTTCCTCCATCGGCATAGTTTATTTAATCAACGAATAGCCGACGACTAAAACTAAAATCCAGATTGCAACAGTTAAACCTTTCAATGCTTTTGTGACGGCTATTATATTGATGGTAGAAGGTGTAATTTGATTATGTGGCTCATCGGCATAGATATTTCCGTTATCTTCTAAATTTTCACGAGATATTTCCATCTTAATGCCTAAGGAAGTCGATATATTGACCCATGCTACCGGTGCAGCAGCTCCTTTTTCTATAAATAGATCTCTAGGATGGTACCATTCACTTAAAAAATCATCTACTTCGTAACTAAATGAAAGGAGGTTAACACCCACTTCAATTTGCGTGTTAGGGTTTTGAGCCAAGTGTTTTAAGATATCTTCAATTTGTTTTTCTGGTAATTGCAATTCGAAACAGAGGTAATCTTCTCCCGGTTCAAAATCGGCGCGAAAACAAATGCCATGATAAATTCCGTTTGGGAAGCTTTCATTTCCTTCAATGGGTTTCCCGGTTTTTAAGACAACTTTAGTATTGCCAGATGGTTTTTCAAGCTTCGAGATTTCTTTATTATCGCCGTCTACTAAAGTGCAATAGATCGTATCTCTCGTTTTCTCGTTATCTACCAGTCCACTGATAGATCGGGTTGTATTTATTTCTGGTTTTATTAAATGCCAAGGCGAAGTGGCGTGCTTGTTGTCTATATCCCAATTGGAATTGGAAACTTTGAAATCAGAGATGATTTTTATATTTTTTAATGGCAAACGAATAAAATTGAAATGTCTACGCCACTCTAAAGGTCGATTGCGATCATTCGGGGGATTGGCTTCTTGATATACGACATCACTAATTTTTCTTAGCGCTTCATTGTTTGAGATCATTGCGATACCTCAATCGTCGGCTAAAAATTACAAGTCATAATTATTCGCCATCCGTCACCGCACCCTTACTCGCGGTCGAAACTAGCTTGATGTACTTGCCAAGCGCGCCGCGCGTGTAGCGCGGCTTTGGGTGTTTTCTGCTGACAGTGCTGTCAACGATAGACATCTTTGCGATGACCGATCTTGAATATCGTTATTTCGTGAGTATCATCGTTGATGAGATAAATGATACGGTAGTTTCCTTGCCTTAACCGGTAGCGATTGTCATGTCCCGCAAGTTTTTCGGAGCCAGCCGGGCGCCCATTCGCCGCCAGCGTCAGAATTTTTGAGACTATTTTTTGGCGATCGGCCTTGCTGCCTGTCCCGTCGATTTCTTTGGCCGCCGACGTTTTGATCAGCAGCTTATATCCGGCCACGCTGTTTCAGGCCCTGGACAAAGCTTTCAAAGGAGGCGCTTTTTTCTTTTTTCCTCTCGGAAAAGGCCGCAAGGTCTTCGGCGTCCTCGGCAAGGACAGTTTTTACCGCATCGTTAACCATGTCCGAAATCGAACGGTCTGCCGCCGCCGCTTTCAGGCGCAGCGCGCGATGCACGTCGCTTTCGAAATAAACCGTGGCGCGTTTCTGGGAATCCATAGAAACATTATGTCGCTTAAACGTTACGACGTCAAGTTACCCTGATTCACTCACCGTCCGTCACCGCGCCCCTGCTTGCAGTCGATACCAGCTTGATGTACTTGCCGAGCGCGCCGCGCGTGTAGCGCGGTTTCGGTTGTTTCCACGCCGCGCGGCGTTTGGCGATCTCGGCGTCGCTGACATTGAGCTGCACCACGCGCTTGTTGGCGTCGATCGTGATCGAGTCGCTTTCCTGCACCAGCGCGATCACGCCGCCGTCGTACGCTTCCGGCGCGACGTGGCCGACCACCATGCCCCAGGTGCCGCCCGAAAAGCGGCCGTCGGTGATGAGTCCCACAGAGGCACCGAGCCCTTCGCCGATCAGCGCCGAGGTCGGCGCCAGCATTTCCTGCATGCCGGGACCGCCTTTCGGCCCTTCGTAGCGGATCACGAGCACGTCGCCGGCCTTGATCTTCTTGGCGAGGATTGCCTCCATCGCCAGCGGCTCGGAATCGAACACGCGCGCCGGGCCGGTGATCTCCAGACTTTTCAGACCGCTGATTTTCGCGACGCAGCCTTCAGGGGACAGGTTGCCCTTCATGATCGCAAGATGGCCTTGCGCATAAAGCGGCTTGCTCCAAGGCCGGATCACTTCCTGATCTTTGCGCGGCTCATCGGGAACGTCTTTCAATTCCTCGGCAAGCGTCTTGCCGGTGATGGTGATGCAGTCGCCGTGCAGCAACCCGTGGTTGAGCAGCATCTTCAGCACCTGCGGCACGCCGCCGGCCTGATGAAAGTCCGTCGCGACGAAACGGCCTGACGGTTTCAGTTCGCATAGCACCGGCACCTTCTCGCGCACGCGCTCGAAATCGTCGATTGTCCACTCGACCTCGGCCGCGTGCGCGATCGCGAGGTAATGCAGCACCGCATTGGTTGAGCCGCCGGTCGCCATCACCAGCGCGATCGCGTTTTCGATGGATTGGCGAGTGATGATATCGCGCGGCTTGAGGTCGAGCTTGATCGCGTTCACCAGCACTTTTGCTGACGCCGCAGCGGAATCGGCTTTCTCGGGGTCGGGCGAGGCCATCTGGCTCGAACCGAGCAAACTCATGCCGAGCGCTTCGAACGACGACGACATCGTGTTCGCGGTGTACATGCCGCCGCAGGCGCCGACCGTCGGACACGCATTCTTCTCGATGCCGACCAAATCTTCTTCCTTCATTTTACCGGCGGTGTACGCGCCGACCGCTTCGAACGGCGAGACGATGGTGAGTTTCTCGCCCTTCCAGAATCCGGGCTTGATGGTGCCGGCGTAGACGAAGATGCCGGGCACGTTGATGCGCGCCATCGCCATGAGGCTGCCCGGCATGTTCTTGTCGCAGCCGCCGACCGACAGCACGCCGTCCATCGCCTGGCCGTTGACCGAGGTCTCGATCGCGTCGGCGATCACTTCGCGCGACACCAGCGAATATTTCATCGCTTCGGTGCCCATGCCGATGCCGTCGGTCACGGTCGGGAAACCGAACACCTGCGGCATCGCGCCGGCTTCCCTCAGCGCGGCGATCGCGCGGTCGACCAGCACCTGAATGCCGGCGTTGCACGGGTTCATCGTCGAATAGCCGTTGGCGACGCCGACGATCGGCTTGTCGAAGTCGCCGTCCTTGAAGCCGACCGCGCGCAGCATCGCTCGGTTCGGCGAGCGCGCCACGCCGGCGGTGATCAAGCGGCTGCGTCTGTTGAGTGCCATTTGCGTTTCCCGCTACGTATAATCGGGCAATTTTACCGCGAGACTATTGCCAGATGCTGGTTCACCCGCAATTCGACCCCATCGCGTTCCGTCTCGGCCCGCTCGCGGTGCATTGGTACGGCCTCATGTACCTGCTGAGTTTCGCGCTGGTGTGGATCGTCGGCAACTATGCGATCAAGACACGCCCGCATGCGGTGTGGACAGCGAAGCAACTCGAAGACGCGCTGTTCTACGGCATGCTCGGCGTCATCGTCGGCGGGCGGCTCGGTTTCGTGCTGTTCTACAAGCTCGACGATTATCTCGCCGCACCGTGGCACATTTTTTACCTGTGGGAAGGCGGCATGTCGTTCCACGGCGGCTTCCTCGGTGTGATCATCGCGATGCTGTGGTACGCGCGCAAGCACCGGCAGCACTGGCTCGCGATCACCGATTTCATTGCGCCGCTCGCATGCCTCGGCCTCGCCTGCGGCCGGCTCGGCAACTTCATCAACGGCGAACTGTGGGGACGGCCGACCGACGTGCCGTGGGCGATGGTTTTCCCGAACGTGGACCAAACGCCGCGTCATCCATCCGAGCTTTATGAGTTTGCGCTCGAAGGCGTCGCGCTGTTTCTGATTTTGTGGTTCTTCTCGGCCAAGCCGCGGCCGCGCGGCGCGGTGTCAGCGTTGTTCCTGATCGGCTACGGGACGTTCCGCTTCTTGGTCGAGTTCACGCGCGAGCCCGACCGCTATCTCGGCCTGCTCGCGCTCAATCTATCGATGGGGCAATGGCTGTCGCTGCCGATGATCGTCGCCGGCGCGGCGCTGATGATTTACGCCTATCGCCACGGCAAAGCGATCAGTTGAGTTGGTGGTTCGCGGCGGATTGGGCGAGCGCGGCGCGGCGTCCCAGCAAGCGCTCGAAGTTGGCGAGTGAAAACAGGTGCGCGTAAATTCCGCCAAGAAAATTCTGCTGCGCGAGGCTTTTGAGTTTGCCGGCATCGAGCGCGCCGAGCGCGGCCTCGGCGATGCGGAACAGGCCGGTCATCTGCAGCGGCTCGCCCTGATTCGGCATCGCCTGCATCACGAACGGCTCGAGCAGCCGGTATTCTGCGAGCAAACGGCACATTTCCTCGGTGCGCGCCAAGTCGGCTTCATATTCGAACAATAATTTTTCCAGCGCCTGCCATTCGGGCACCGGATTGCCTTTCTTGTCGAACAGTGACGTGCCGCGATCGTCGAGCGCCTGCTTCTCGACGCAGGTGACGCGCTCGGGACGCGTTTCGCCGTTGACGGTGACGCGCGTCATGCAGAACGGATAACGCCGCACATAGGCGGGAAGGTAAACCGCAACATCCCAATTGCCGTCCGGCTGGATGAACAGATTTTGCCGCGCCTCGAAGCCGAGCACCGCCATCGGCGTATAAGTCTTGCCCTGATCGCCGCTGATGAAGGCCACAGGATAATCGCGGCCCGCCGGCGGAAATTCGGAGCAGCTGACCGGCACCAGCGTCATGGTGCGGAACGCCGCGGCCACCGCACGGCCCTGCGGTAGCCGCACGCGGTGGGTCCTGGCCAGCGCCACGACTTCGTTGAACCCGTAGGGCGGGGAGATTTGCATTGACGGCCCTTCCGATTTGGTTATGACCAGTTGCCCGGCCGGTTTTACGCCTCCGCTTTTTGCCAGTAAAATACGCGCCTTTCCATGGGGACGTAGCTCAGCTGGGAGAGCGTCGCGTTCGCAATGCGAAGGTCGGGAGTTCGATCCTCCTCGTCTCCACCATCATATTTTATCAGGCTTGGGCGACACTCAATAAAAAGCCGCCCTCAAGGGCGGCTTTCTCGCCGTTTTTCAACGGCAACCTCCAACTTCAAATTTTATTTTGCGGCGGCTGGCTGCGCGCCGACCGGACTATCTCCCACCGGCCTTGATTATTTTTTCCCAGGTTTGGTTGTCCAACACCGCAGCGATGATGGGCAGTACGATAATTGCAAGCATGATGATGACAACGGTATCCATATTTCCCTCCATTTAAAACGAGAGGTTGACCGCATCGATCCATTTTGGCGATAAAGCCCGCAATCTTTACCGGGCTTCCACGCTCCGCGACCATTCTCGTATCGCCATTTAACTCCGATCCGGCCTGATTGTTATTGATATAGCTCAAGGTTCAGGCTTTTACCGCCCCGCGTGTTTATGCGACGCCTATTAATTTGACCCAGTGATTCCGGCGGCCGGTTCGCCGATGTTGACAGTAATGTCAAAATAATCCGGCGTTCCGGAAGATAAGGCACAATTCGGCGCTATGATTGTTCCGGTTTTTGTTTAAGCGCGCTTTGAGGGGTGTTCATGGAAAAACGATCCATCCAGACCGATGCCGCGCCGCAGGCGATAGGCACCTATTCACAGGCTATCTGCACCGGCGGCGGCACTGTTTATCTTTCGGGGCAGATCGGGCTCGATCCATCGACGATGCAGATGATGGAAGGCATTGAGGCGCAGATCGTGCGCGTGGTCGAGAACTTGAAGGCGGTTGCGACTGCGGCGGGCGGTGGGCTCGACGATATCGTCAAGCTCAACGTATATCTGACGGATCTCGCGCATTTTCCGCGCGTCAACGAGATCATGGCCGGGTATTTCACGCCGCCGTATCCGGCGCGCGCGGCTGTCGGTGTTGCCGGCCTGCCGCGCGGAGCGCTGGTCGAAATGGACGCGGTCATGGAATTGAAGTAGCCGTCGAGCGTGAACGGCAAGGCTGGCAAACAGCGCACGCCGAATTCCAATGCGTCTGCGCTGGAGAAGCTCGGCATCGCGCGCGAATTCGATCTCGTGCTGCACCTGCCGGCGCGCTACGACGATGAAACCAGGCTGTGGCGGATTGCGGATGCGCCGCACGGCCGAACGGTGCAGGTCGAAGGCGCGATCATCAGCAGCGATATCAAGTACCGTCCCAAGCGCCAGCTGGTCTGCGCCATCGAAGACGGTTCGGGAACGCTGGTGGTGCGTTTGCTCAATTTCTATCCCAGCCAGGCCAGGCAGCTTGCGCCCGGCGCCCGGGTGCGGATGTTCGGGGAGATCCGCCAGGGGTTTTTTGGCGCGGAGATGGTGCATCCGAGGTACCGCGTGGTGCGCGAGGAGACGCCGCTGCCGAAGACGCTGACCCCGGTATACCCGACTACCGCCGGCTTGGGGCAGGTCAGTCTGCGACGCATGATCGACCATGCGCTGATGGATACTCCGCTCGACGATACGCTGCCGGCCGACCTGCTGGCGCGGCTGGCGTTGCCGGCCTTTGCGGACAGCGTCCGTTTCTTGCATGCGCCGCCGGCCGATGCCGTGCAGCAGGAATTGCAGCAGCGTACCCATCCGGCGTGGCGGCGCATCAAGTTCGACGAACTGCTTGCCCAGCAGCTGTCGATGCGCATTCATCGTGACCGGCGACGGTCTGTTGCGGCGCCGCCACTGGCACCGCGCGATCGGCTGACACCTGCATTGCTGGAGCGTCTGCCATTCAGGTTGACGCAGGCACAGCAGCGCGCCGCCGCCGATATTCGTGACGATCTTGCACAACCGCACCCGATGCGGCGCCTGCTGCAGGGGGATGTCGGCAGCGGCAAGACCGTAGTCGCCGCGCTCGCCACGCTGCAGGCCATCGAAAACGGCTTTCAGGTTGCGGTGATGGCTCCGACCGAGATCCTCGGCGAGCAGCATTACCGCAAATTTTCTGCCTGGCTCGCGCCGCTGGGCATCACCGTTACCTGGCTCGCCGGCAGCCTGAGCCGGACGCAAAAGCGCGCGGCGCTGGCCCAGACGGCTGCCGGCGCCGCGCAAATCACGATCGGCACTCATGCGTTGTTTCAGGATGAGGTCGAATTCCGGCAGTTGGGGCTGGCGATCATCGACGAACAACACCGATTTGGTGTGCGCCAGCGGCTGGCGCTTGGGCGCAAGGGCGAAAAGCATGAGGCGCTGCAGCCACATCAATTGATGATGAGCGCAACGCCGATTCCGCGCACGCTTGCGATGAGTTATTACGCCGATCTCGATGTGTCGATGATCGACGAGTTGCCGCCCGGCCGCACTCCGGTCGTGACGCGGCTCGTCGCCGACAGCCGCCGCGACGAGGTGATCCAGCGTGTGCGCGATGCCTGCATTTCCGGCAGTCAGGCGTACTGGGTATGTCCGTTGATTGAAGAATCCGAAGCATTGCAATTGCGGACAGCGCTGGAAACCTACGAGCGCGTGGCGGCGCTGTTTCCCGAGCTGAAAGTCGGTCTGGTGCACGGACGGCTGAAAGCCGAGGAAAAAACCGCGGTGATGGAGGCGTTTCAACGCGGCACAATCCAGTTGCTGGTCGCAACTACCGTGATCGAGGTCGGCGTCGATGTGCCGAATGCGACGCTGATGGTGATCGAGCACGCTGAACGCATGGGGCTGGCGCAGTTGCATCAGCTGCGCGGCCGCGTTGGCCGCGGCGAAGGACAAAGCGCATGCATTCTGCTCTACCAGGCGCCGCTATCGGCATCGGCACGTGAACGCCTGAAGATCATTTATGAAAACACCGACGGTTTCGAAATCGCACGCCATGATCTGCGCTTGCGCGGCCCCGGCGAATTGCTTGGCGCGCGGCAGAGCGGTGTGCCGCTGCTGCGTTTTGCCGATCTCTCCGTCGATCTTGATTTGCTGGACGCGGCGCGCAATGCGGCGGACGCGATTCTGCGTACGCAGCCGCAGATCGCGCAGCGGCATCTTGAGCGTTGGCTGGGCGACCGCCAGCGCTATCTCGGTGTTTAGGCGATAATTCAGGCCTTGAATCCGATGGTGAAAGTATCCGACACTTGGTGTCCGCGCGCGCTATGCCCGGATGCCAAGCTGCGGCACTGGCTGATCGACCGCGGCTCGCTGACCGCGCGCCTCGGTCGCCGCTGCGGTCATTTCGAGGTGAGACTGCTGCGGCAGTCTTATTCGTCGCCGCTGCGCGATGAACGCCGCATGATAGCTTTGCGGGGTGGAATGCGCTGCATGGTGCGCGAAGTGGCGCTCGAATGCGACGGCCGCCCCGTGGTGTTTGCGCACTCGGTGCTGGCGCGTCGGGGGTTGCGCGGGCCATGGCGCATGGTGGCCGGGCTGGGGCAACGCCCTCTCGGCGCGGCGCTGTTCGCTGACCCGAACATCGATCGCCATCGGTTGCATTTCCGGCGACTGCGGAGCGGCAATGCGCTGTATCGCTGCGTAGACGTAGACAATCTGCTAGACCGCCCTGCTGCCGCGTTATGGGCGCGCCGGTCGCTGTTCGTATCTCGTGGCGCGCGACTATTGGTGACGGAAGTATTCCTGCCAGCAGTGCTGGATCTTGCGCCATGACCCTGACCGAACGGCTCAACGTTTACGAGAAGCTGATGCGGCTCGACAGGCCGATCGGGATATTGCTGCTGTTATGGCCGACGCTGTGGGGGCTGTGGCTGTCGTCGTACGGATTTCCTCATCCCGCAGTTGTCGTGATTTTCGTCCTTGGTGTGGTGTTGATGCGTTCGGCAGGGTGCATCGTCAATGATGTTGCCGACCGGGATTTTGATCTGCATGTGGAACGCACCAAAGACCGTCCGCTCGCGTCGAAACTGGTCCCGACATGGGAAGCGCTGTCATTGGCCAGCGTGTTGATGCTGTTGGCGTTTTTGCTCGTGCTCCAGCTCAACCGCCTGACGGTTGAGCTGTCTTTGATTGCGTTTCTGTTGGCGGTGATTTACCCGTTTCTGAAGCGCTTCTTCTGGCTGCCTCAGGCCTGGCTAGGAGTCGCGTTCGGCTTCGGGATTCCGATGGCATTCGCCGCGCATCAGGGCGCCGTTCCACCGGTGGCGTGGGCAGTGCTGATCGCCAACATGTTCTGGGCGATCGCGTACGATACCGAGTACGCAATGGTCGATCGCGACGACGACATCAAGCTGGGACTCAAGTCATCGGCAATCCTGTTCGGTCGTTTTGATGTGCTCGGCGTGATGACGTGCCATGCCCTGTTTTTGCTGACGATGGCGGGGGTCGGCTGGCGCGCCCACCTCGGCGTGTTTTATTTCGCCGGCCTGATTGCTGCGGCGCTGCTGGTTTATTACCAGTTTCTTCTGATCCGTGGCCGCCAGCGCGATGGGTGCTTTCGGGCGTTTCTCAACAATGATCTAATCGGCGCGGTGATTTATGGCGGCATTCTGTTTGCTCTCCTGGCGCAGATGCCGCCATTTATTACTCGCTGAATCCGGCCGGAAAAAAAGCCCGGCATGGCCGGGCTTTTTGAAGTTCGATCTGCGCTGCTTAAAAGAATGTGTAAATCAGGTTGACGGAGAAAAGATCCACATCCCCTTTCCCGCTGTTATTGGTTCCCAGGCTGAAATAGCGCTCCCATTCCCCGCGTACGCCAAAATTGCGGTTGAAATCGAATTGAGCCCCCAAGCCGGCTTCTCCCCTGACGTCATCGCTGCTGTCGGAAGTGGCTCCCGCTGCCGCAAGCGCTGCAGCGAGCGCCGGGCTGGCGCCGGAAATGTTGACGGTCGTTTTGCTCGATGCGTAAATTGCGCCGCCTCTGGCGTAAACTGAGAAACTATCGTTCACCGGCAAAACCCCGATCAAATCAACAAAAGGTCCGGAAGCCTCAATATCTTCCGAAACAGTGAGCGTCGTCGGGGCAGTAAAGTTGGCAGTTTGATTGAATTTGCCCAGATCAACGTATCCAGCCTCAACTGCAAAATTCGGATTGAAATGATAGCCGGCGAAGATTTTCCAGCCGGTATCGCTTTCGTCCTTCGACTGCGTAAATGTCGTGCCTGCGATCGGCGCAATGTCATCAATGCTCACCCGGGAATATCCAATACCAGCTCCCACGTACCAGCAGCCGCATTTTTGGTTCATGGCCGGTCCGCCATCGGCAAATGCAGTCGCAGCGCCCGCAAGCAAACAGCTACCGATAACTGAAGCAGCAATTTTTTTCATATTTTCCCCTTGGTTTGGATTAAGGCCGATATTTTTCGGCTTTTATGCGACACAAATCAGATTTTATTACAGCATAAGGCCGGAACTGTGTCAAAAGCCTATATAAGGCAAAAAATAGCCGGGGGCGACCCGGCTATAGAGACAAAGGCGCGGTTTTTTGGTTAGAACTTTAGTACCGCGCCAGCTGAATACAGGTTGACCTTGGGATCGCCGACGGTATTGCTGTTGCCGACCCCGTTGTATCGCTCGAAATCGGCGCGCAGGCCGAAGTAGTCATTAAAATCGTACTGCATCCCGGCGCCGAATTTCACGTTCCACCCGCGGTCGTCGATTTCTGACGTGGTTCCGGAAGGCATGGGCACATTGGATTCGGACTGCCAATTGTAGCCGCCGAGACGGCCGAGCAGAGAAAAATTTGTACTGAGGGGAATATAGCCGACGAGGTCGAGGTTGATCAGCTTGGCCCTGAAATTTCCGGTGAACGTGCCGAGATCAGTCAGGCTGGTGAAACTGCTTCTTCCCAAATCAGTGTAGCCGCCTTCGATCGCGAAATTGCCGAAGCGGTAACCGAGTTGTCCTTTATAGCCGGTATCGTTGGTATTGACGGTAGAAGCTGACGCCATGAACCCGTTGCGCAGATTCAGCGCGTCAATTGAAGTGACATCCGCAGAGATGTTGGAATGCCCGATGCTGCCCACCACATAAAAATTGTTCTTGTCATCCGCATGGGCTGACGGAATGGCCGGAACCCAGGCCGCCGATGCTGCGGCAAGAACCATAAATAGTTTCTTGGTCTTCATACAGTTAGTTACCTTCCCTAATTTTCCATCGCGTTCGACAGATAGCCCAGCAATCAAGGAAGAGTTTAAAGAAAAACATTAACTTGTCAATATAAGATTATGCTGTAAATGGGAAAAACATATATATCATGGGGGCTTTTTACTTTAATAGATTGATTTTGTTCGTTTATTTTTTATATAGCCATTCCAGCAGGGCATCCTGCGCAGATTGAACGGCACCGGCCTTGGGATCATTGACCATAAAAACAACAACAAGATGATGCCCTTGAGCATCGGACAAATAACCGGCAATGGATCTTGCGTTGTCGAGAAGGCCGGTTTTGATGTGGGCCTGCCCCGCCACGCTGGTGTCCACAAGGCGTTTTCGCATGGTGCCGTCGACTGCGACTATGGGCAGAGACGCCGTCAATTCCGGCATCAACGGGCTGCGGTAAGCGTCAAGCAATAATCGACCGAGGTCTTTGGCGCTGATCTGGCTACTGCGCGATAACCCCGAGCCGTTTTCCAGGACCAATTCCGGGAATATCAATCCTCTTCCTGCCAGCCATTTTTGAATCACGTCTGTCGCATCGGTTTCGGTGCCGGGCGGTCCCGCATCCCCTGCCGCACCCAGTGTCAGAAATAGTTGGCGAGCCATCACATTGTTGCTGAATTTGTTGATGGCCCTGACGATTTCGGCGAGCGGCCGGGACTGATGCACGACAAGCGGTTGGGCCCCCTGGGGCACGCTTCCCTCATGTACGCCGCCGTTGAACGATCCACCGAGTTCGCGCCAGAGCAGAGTGAACAGGGCGTGGACATAATGTTCATGATCCAGCACGCTGTATTCGCGTTCCTGCTCCCCGCATGCCAACGAATAATTGCCGCCCAGCACCAAATCCGCATGTGTCCCATCGTCGGCGGTTTCGTGGGTAAGCCGCTTTGCCCAATCACCGCAGGGTTCGTTGTCGAGCACGATGTGACTGCGTACCCTGACTTGCGGCAACGACGGTGCAGTCAACAGGGTCAATGAGCCTCGTTCCGGATTCGGGATGAATTCCAGTCGGACTGCTTTGTAATTGACGAGTATTGCATCGGGCAAGGTGTTATAGGGCCGGGCCGGTTCATTGTCGAAGCGTGCGGGATCGCTTGCGGCGGGCTGAAAATAGCTATGGTCGAGCACAAGATCGCCTCGGATCCTGCGCACTCCGCGCTGACGGAGTTCGCTCAACATCAGCCAGAATTCCTCCAGCGTGAGTTGCGGATCCCCGTACCCCTTGATGATCAGGTCGCCTTTTACCACCCCATTGCGCGGGGGAGTGTTCGAATAAATTTCCGTTTTCCAGGTGTAAGCGGGTCCGAGCAGGGAAAGAGCGGCGTAGGTTGTCACCAGTTTCATGGCCGATGCGGGGTTAAGCGGCCGATCCGCATTCATCATCAACAGGGGTCGGTCGGACTCCACGTCCCGGACATAAAGGCCGATGCTGGCCGGGGGGATACCGGCTTGCGCCAGCGCCGTTGCCACGGGCGGTGGCAGTTCGGCAAGATCTTGGGCTGTCCCGGCGACTGCATAACACCACAGGCAGGCGGCGATTATTTTTGGCCAGAGTCGTTTACGCATGTCAGAGGGCTACGGTCGAATGCGCGGCCGGCACTACCGCATTCCAGCCCAGCTGTATCTGTACCGTGTCGCGGAATATCCGCGCGGCGTCAGCTTCGCCGTGGACGATGAAGATCTGTCGTGGCGGTTTTCGGAAATGCCGCAGCCATGCGAGCAGCCAGTTCTGGTCGGCATGTGCGGAAAGTCCGCCTATGGTATAGACATCGGCGCGAACGGGAATTTCCTCCCCGAAGATGCGCACCTGCGAAGCATGGTCGACGATGCGGCGGCCAAGGGTTCCTTGCGCCTGGAATCCGGCGAAGATTATCGTGCATTCCCTGCGCCCGAGATTGTGCGTGAGATGATGCTTGATGCGACCGCCTTCGCACATGCCGCTTGCCGAAATGATCAATGCGCCGCCACGAATCCGGTTTAGCGCGATCGATTCCTCGACGCTTTCGACAAATGTCACATGCGGCCGGCCGTTTCCCGCCAGCATCGCAGTAAGCACATCACGCGTATGCGGCGCCAGCAAGGCACGATGACGAAGCATGATTTCGGTGGCCTGCGTCGCAAGCGGCGAATCGACGTATATATGCAGATCCGGCACCGCATTGCGAAGACGGAGGTCGCCGAGCAGATAAAGCAGATCCTGGGTTCGCCCGACCGCAAATGCCGGAACGATCACGTTGCCGCGTTTGTGCACCAGTGTATCGTTGATCGCATGGGTCAGTTCCTTGATCGTGTCCGGCAGGGATCTATGCAGACGGTTGCCATAGGTGGATTCGACAAGCACGATGTCGGCGTCTTCAATCGCAGCCGGCTCCGGCAGCAGCGGCTTGCCCTGCCCGATATCGCCAGAGAACACGATTTTGCGTGTTTGCCCATTTTCTTCCACCCATGTTTCGATGATTGCGGCGCCCAGAATATGTCCCGCATCGCGAAAGCGGCAGCGCACGCCGCGCCCGGGCGTGATCATGGTTTCATAACCGATGTCGCGTATTTTCCCGAGAGACACTTCGACATCCCGCGTGGTATACAACGGCTCCGAAAACCCTGATTCGTGCTTGTCATGCGAGGCGGATCGGCGATGCCATTCAGCCTCCTTTTCCTGTATGTGCGCCGAGTCGAGCAGCATCACACGCAACAGATCGGCCGTCGCGTGCGTTGTGAATATGGGACCGGCAAAGCCCGCTGCGACCAGCCGTGGCAACAATCCGGAATGATCGATGTGCGCATGTGTGAGAAGCACGAAATCAAGCGACCGCGGGTCAAACCCGAACGGGGCCCGATTCCTGGCGTCGGCCTCGTGGCCACCCTGAAACATGCCGCAGTCGACGATGAAACGCACAGCGCCGGTATCCACCAAATAGCAGGAGCCGGTGACCTCCCCGGCCGCGCCTAAAAAGGTGAGCCTCATGTTGCGTCTGTGGCAAATTGTTCCGCCAGAGCGAGCACACGCCCGACAAGCAGATTTATTTCGTCTTCGGCAATTACGTAAGGCGGCATCAGGTAGACGGTATTGCCGATAGGGCGCAACAACAGTCCCCGTTCAAGTGCCGCCACATAGAACCGGCGGCTGAATTCCCGCTCCGGCGTTTCAACATCGAAAGCCCAGATCATGCCGCAGTTGCGCAGATTGTTGATCCGCGGAAGCCGTGCGAGTGGCGCGAGCAAACGATCGATCAACGCGGCCTTGACGCGGTTGGATTCGAGTGCATCATCCTCCATGAATATATCCAGTGTCGCAAGCGCGGCGCAACACGCCAGCGCATTGCCGGTGTAGGAGTGCGAGTGGAGGAATCCCCGCGCGACGTCATCGTCGTAAAACGCGGCGTAGACGGCGTCGGTGGTCATTACTGTTGACAACGGCAAGTAGCCGCCGGTGATTCCCTTGGACAGGCACAGAAAATCGGGCGTGATGGCGGCCTGCTCGTGCGCGAAGAAGGTGCCGGTGCGGCCGCAGCCGGTCATGACTTCATCAGCGATCAAATGTACTTGATACTGGTCGCACAGCTTGCGCGCGCGGCGCAGGTATTCGGCATCATACATTGCCATGCCGGTTGCACCCTGTACCAGCGGTTCGATGATCAATGCCGCGGTTTCGGCATGATGCCGCTGAAGATGATTTTCGAGCGCCGCCGCGCAACGCTCGGCGTAAGCACGCGGCGATTCGCCCGGTTCGGCGTTTCGCCAGTCGGGATTTACCACCTGAGTGCTGCGCATCAGCAGCGGCGCGTACGCGTCTTTGAACAACGATACATCGGTGACCGCCAGCGCACCCAGAGTTTCACCATGATAGCTGTGGGCAAGGCTCACGAAGCCGCTTTTTTGCGGCTGACCGCTGTTGCGCCAAAAATGGAAACTCATTTTGAGCGCGATTTCGACTGCAGATGCACCGTCGCTGGCGTAGAAACAGTGGCCAAGCCGGCTCCCGGTCAATGCGCTCAGGCGTTCGGATAATTCGATCACGGGCACATGAGTAAAGCCTGCGAGCATCGCGTGCTCGAGCGTTCCGAGCTGGGAGTTCAGTGCGGCGTTGATACGCGGGTTGCAGTGTCCGAACAGGTTTACCCACCATGAGCTGATCGCATCGATGTAGCTGCGCCCGTCAAAGTCGTACAACCACACCCCTTCGCCGCGCGCGATCGGCACCAAAGGCAGCGTTTCATGCTGCTTCATCTGGGTGCAGGGGTGCCACACTGCATTGACGCTACGCATCAGCAGCGAGGCATTGCTGGAGTCCATACTTTTGCTTATCGGCGGCGGGGTCGCATAGGTGGGTCGCTCAAGTGTAGCACTCCGCATTTATTAGGCTCACCCAACGTCCGGATCTTTCCGGATCGCGTTCTCCGCCGCCGTGCTGACAAGCCGGACATTGCCAATTATTTGAAGGCTCAGGCATCCGCCCTAACTTATTTATCCGCCGACACATTTTTAAATGCGAGCGCACACTCACTTATGAATTTTCATTGCATGATATTGAAATAATTCATATTGTCTACTATTATTGGCAATCAGTATCAAAGAGTGCCAAGTGTTTTGGCTGTTATGTCAGATTGATCAAAAGGAGAGGTAACCATGAAGATTCGCCCTCTGCATGACCGCGTAATCGTTAAGCGGTTGGAGGAAGAACGCAAAACCGCTTCCGGCATCGTAATCCCGGATTCCGCGGCGGAGAAGCCTGATCAAGGCGAAATCAAGGCGGTAGGCAAAGGCAAGTTACTGGAAGATGGCAAAGTCCGGGCACTCGACGTCAAGGTCGGCGACCGTGTGCTGTTCGGCAAGTATTCCGGCCAGACCGTCAAGGTTGAAGGCGAAGAACTGCTCGTGATGCGCGAAGAAGACATCATGGGCGTGATTGAGTAACCCGCAGCAAACCAGGAGAAATCACATGGCAGCAAAAGACGTCAAATTTCATGATTCGGCCCGCCACAAGATCATCGCGGGCGTCAACGTACTGGCCGATGCGGTCAAAGTCACCCTTGGTCCGAAGGGACGCAACGTCGTGCTGGAACGTTCATTCGGCGCCCCGACGATCACCAAGGACGGGGTTTCAGTTGCAAAGGAAATCGAGCTGAAGGACAAGTTCGAGAATATGGGCGCACAAATGGTGAAAGAGGTTGCGAGCAAAACCTCTGATGTCGCCGGCGACGGCACCACCACCGCGACCGTGCTCGCCCAGGCCATCGTGCAGGAGGGGATGAAATTCGTTACCGCCGGCATGAACCCGATGGATCTGAAGCGCGGCATCGACAAGGCCGTTGAATCGGTTGTCGAAGAACTCAAGAAACTGTCCAAGCCCTGCACCACCAGCAAGGAAATTGCCCAGGTCGGTTCGATCTCGGCGAATTCCGATGAAAATATCGGCAAGATCATCGCCGACGCAATGGAAAAGGTGGGCAAGGAAGGCGTCATCACCGTCGAAGACGGCTCGGGACTGCAGAACGAACTCGAAGTCGTGGAGGGCATGCAGTTCGACCGCGGTTATCTGTCGCCGTATTTCATCAACAACGGCGACAAGCAGCTGGCGGTGCTCGAAAGCCCCTACGTGCTGCTGCACGACAAGAAAATCTCCAACATTCGTGACCTGCTGCCGGTGCTTGAACAGGTTGCGAAAGCCGGCAAGCCGTTGTTGATCATCGCTGAAGATGTTGATGGCGAGGCTCTTGCCACGCTGGTTGTCAACAACATCCGCGGCATCCTTAAAACCTGTGCCGTCAAGGCGCCGGGATTCGGCGACCGCCGCAAGGCGATGCTTGAAGATATCGCGATTCTCACCGGCGGTACCGTGATTGCCGAAGAAGTCGGGCTGACGCTTGAGAAGGCGTCATTGAACGACCTCGGTCAGGCCAAGCGCGTCGAAGTCGGCAAGGAAGAAACGACCATCATCGACGGCGCCGGCGATGCGAAGGCGATTGAAGCGCGCGTCAAAAATATCCGCACCCAGATTGACGAAGCCACCAGCGACTATGACCGCGAAAAGCTGCAGGAACGTGTCGCGAAACTTGCCGGCGGCGTGGCGGTAATCAAAGTCGGCGCGGCGACGGAAGTCGAAATGAAAGAAAAGAAGGCGCGCGTCGAGGACGCGTTGCACGCCACGCGTGCCGCAGTGGAGGAAGGCATCGTCGCAGGAGGTGGCGTGGCGCTGATCCGTGCGCGTTCCGGCCTGAGCAAGCTCAAGGCGGACAACCATGACCAGGAAGCCGGCGTCAAAATCGTGCTGCGCGCGCTGGAAGAGCCGATGCGCTGGATTACCGCCAATGCCGGCGACGAACCTTCAGTCGTGCTCAACAAAGTGGTCGAAGGCAAGGGTAACTATGGCTACAACGCCGCAACCGGCCAGTACGGCGATCTCGTCGAAATGGGCGTGCTTGATCCGACCAAAGTCACGCGTTGCGCGTTGCAAAATGCGGCGTCGGTTGCCGGCTTGATTCTGACGACCGATGCGATGGTCGCTGAATTGCCGAAGGAGGAACACTCCCACGGCGGTGGCGCGGGCGGCATGGGCGGTATGGGTGGCATGGATATGTAAGTGTAAGGCCGCTTTTGCGCGTTTTCGCGTTGTTCGTTGCAATAAAAAGCCCCGCGAAGCGGGGCTTTTTATTCGCCTTGACGCACTTGGGGATACGAGTTTAAATAGCGCCCTTTTATTGCACCGTTCGCATTCGTGAACGGCTCCGTGCGGCCAAGTAGCTCAGTTGGTAGAGCAGAGGACTGAAAATCCTTGTGTCGGTGGTTCGATTCCGCCCTTGGCCACCATTCCCGCGAAATGAAAAACGCTGATCAGGTTTTCTTCTCTTGCGAGCCGGATTTGCCGTCGCTTTTCATTTTATCTCCCGAACCGTCGCAAGCCAGCGCGGAAACCGAAATCAGGGTAAACATCAGGGCGATCAATGTGGCACAGCGTTTCATCCGGATATCTCCGTTCAGGTTGATTGAGGTGCAGGAGCAACTGTAAATCAATGACTGTCGGGCGCTCAAGCCCTTCCATGAGATAGACGAAATACGGAAAAGTTCGCGCGGCCGTGTCCCGGGGCGGGCGCCGATACCCACTGGCGCTCGTATTGTCGGTGGGCAACCACAGGAGTAAGATACCGCACCGTTTTTAAGGTCAAGAATTTATGAGGTTATTCGCATTCGGCATCAACCACCGGACGGCGCCGCTGGCGCTGCGCGAACAGGTGGTTTTCCATGCCGAAAATCTTGTCCAGGCGTTGCGCGATCTGGTGGACCGCCGTCCAGTGCAGGAGGCGGCCATCATCTCAACCTGCAACCGCACCGAGGTGTACTGCCATACCGATGAGCCGGCATCCGCAGTGCACTGGCTTTCCAATTACCACCAGCTCAAGGCGCAACATATCGCGCCGCATCTCTATGAATTGCCGCAGGAGCAGGCGGTCAAGCACGCGTTCCGTGTTGCCAGCGGGCTTGATTCAATGGTGCTCGGAGAGCCGCAGATCCTGGGCCAGTTCAAGGACGCGGTGCGCACGGCCGAATCGGCGGGGACGCTGGGCGTGTTGCTCAACAAGCTGTTCCAGCGCACATTCTCCGTCGCCAAAACGGTGCGCTCCGAAACCGATATCGGTGCCAGCACGGTGTCGATGGCCGCCGCCGCCGTACGCCTCGCCGAACGCATCTATCCGAGTATCGCGGAGCAGTGCATTTTGTTCATCGGCGCCGGCGAAATGATCGAGCTTGCCTCGACCCATTTCGCCGCTCAGCACCCCCATCACATGACGTTTGCCAATCGCACGCTGGAGCGCGCGCAGCATCTCGCGGATCGTTTTCGCGGTCACGTCATCACCCTGAATGATCTCGGATCTCAACTGGCGGTACATGACATCATCGTTACCTGCACCGCGAGTCCGCTGCCGATCATCGGTAAAGGCCTGGTCGAAAGCGCGCTCAGGGCGCGCAAGCACCGCCCGATCCTGATTATCGATCTGGCGGTGCCGCGTGACGTGGAAGTGGAAGCCGCGGAGCTTGACGACGTGTTTCTTTATACCGTCGACGACCTTGGCAAGATCGCACGCGAAGGACTCGACATACGCGAATCCGCAGTAGTGCAGGCCGAGGCGATTATCGAAACCGAAGTCGATGATTTCATGCAATGGATTGAAAACCGCGAACTGGTGCCGATGATACGCGCATTGCGCGATGACGCTGAGCGCGCCCGGCGGCGCGAAGTCGAACGCGCGGTTCGGCGATTGACGCGCGGCGACGATCCGCAGCAGGTGCTTGAGCAGCTGAGTCACGGCCTGACCAATAAATTTCTGCACGCGCCGACCCACGCGCTGAACCATATCAGCAACACCGACCGCGAACAGGTGGTGGCATTGCTGCGGCGACTGTACCGACTGCAGTCCCTGGAATGAAGCAGAGCATCGCCGCCAAGCTCGCCCAGCTTACGCTCCGGCTTGAAGACCTCGACCGCCTTTTAAGTTCCGAAGGGGCGACCGCCAATCTCGATACCTATCGAAAACTTGCGCGTGAACACGCCGAAATAGCGCCGGTCGTCGAACTCTATCGTTCGTGGCAGCGCGGCGAAAGGGACGTTGCCGCGGCCGAGGAAATGGCGGCTGATCCGGCGTTGCGCGAGTTCGCGGAAACCGAAATTCGCGACGCGCGGGGACGCATGACGCAGCTGGAGGCCGAGATCCAGAAGCAGTTGCTGCCGAAGGATCCGAATGACGAGCGCAATATTTTTCTTGAAATCCGCGCTGGCGCCGGCGGCGACGAATCGGCGTTGTTCGCCGCCGACCTGTTCCGCATGTACTCGCGTTTTGCCGAACGCAATGGCTTGCAGGTCGAGGTGATTTCGCAGAGCCCGAGCGAACTCGGCGGCTATAAGGAAATTATCGCCAAAGTCAGCGGACGCGGCGCGTATTCGAAACTCAAGTTCGAATCCGGCGGGCACCGGGTACAGCGCGTGCCGGCGACCGAGACACAGGGCCGCATCCATACCTCGGCGTGCACGGTCGCAGTGCTGCCCGAGGCGGACGAAGTCGGCGACGTCGTGCTCAATCCGGCCGAACTGCGGATTGACACCTTTCGCGCCTCGGGCGCCGGCGGTCAGCACGTCAACAAAACCGACTCGGCGATTCGCGTTACGCATCTGCCGACGGGACTGGTGGTTGAATGTCAGGATGATCGTTCACAACACAAGAACAAGGCGCGTGCGCTGGCAGTGCTGGCGGCGCGCCTCAAGGACAAACAGGTGCGTGAACAGCAGGCGAAGCTGGCGGCAACACGGAAATCGCTGATCGGCAGCGGCGATCGCTCGGAACGCATCCGCACCTACAACTTTCCGCAGGGACGCGTGACCGATCACCGCATCGGACTCACGCTGTACAAGATCGCGGGCATCATGGACGGCGATCTCGGTGAGTTGATATCGGCGCTGGCCGCCGAGCACCAGGCCGAGCAACTGGCTCAGCTCGCCGAGGAAACACAGGCTGCATGATGTCCGGTGCGAGTGCATCCCCGGTTGGTTTGCTGCTTTCCGCTGACCGCCCGATCACGGTGGCCGATGCGCTGACTGCCGCCCACTGCCGGTTCGACCCAATCGATGCGCGCGTCCTGCTGCGGCATGTGCTCGGCGTGGACGACGCATGGCTGATCGCCCATCATGGATATTTATTGACAACTGCCGAGCAGCGGCAGTTTGAGCGGCTTATTGGGCAACGATCGACCGGCGTACCGGTCGCTTATCTGACAGGCAGATGTGAATTTTTCGGACGCGAATTCGAAGTTTCTCCGGCGGTACTGGTTCCGCGCCCGGAAACCGAGCTACTGGTGGAATTCGCGCTCGAAAAAATTCCGGAAAATCGGCCGTGCCGTGTCCTCGATCTCGGCACGGGCAGCGGCTGTATCGCGGTCAGCATCGCGGCCGAGCGCCCGCTGGCACGTGTCACCGCGACCGATGTCAGCGCAGATGCGCTGGCGGTCGCGCGCGCCAACGCCCGCGCGCAAGAATGTGTCAATGTCGAATTTGTGCGCGGAGATTGGCTGGGTCCTTTGGGAAATGGAGGCTTTTTTGATGTCATCGTAGCCAACCCCCCTTATGTTCCCGCTGCTGATCCGCACCTGGAGCAGCTGCGTTTCGAACCGCAACTGGCATTGGTGTCGGGCGATGACGGCCTCGAAGCCATCTGCACGATTGCCGCCGCCGCGCCGCGCTACCTGGCGCGTGGCGGCTGGCTGGTGTTCGAGCAGGGCCATGATCAGGCGCAGCGTTGCCGCGCAATATTGGGAAAATATGGCCTGCGCGACGTTTTTTCGCGATGCGATCTGGCCGGCATCGAGCGCATCAGCGGCGGGTGCTTGCGGACGGGCACCGGCACGCCGTAAAATGCCTAACGATTTTGTCGGGTATCGGGGTTAATTATGGATATTCAGGATGTTATAAAAGATCAGGTAACAAAAAATCGGGTCGTACTCTATATGAAGGGTTCGCCCGATTTTCCTCAATGCGGATTTTCCGCCAACGCCGTCGGCATTCTGCGCGCGTGCGGCGTCGGCGATTTTTTCTCGGTCAATGTGCTGGAAGACGAAGCGATCCGGCAGGGTGTCAAGCAGTACGCGAACTGGCCGACGATCCCGCAGCTTTATATCAGCGGCGAATTCATCGGCGGTTCCGACATCATGGTTGAGTTGTACGAAAGCGGCGAGCTGCAGAAACTGCTCGGGGAGTAACGGCGCGTTTTGTCGATACGGCGGCTATTTTTGTTTGTGCGCCTCGGGTTGCCGTAACTTGGAGTAGCATAACGCGCATCGGGGCATCCAGGGGAATCTGCGATGAGCGAAAATAATAACAATAGTCCGGCCAAATCCGTATCTTCTGCCGGCAGCACCGTCCGCGCGGTGGCTGCCGCCCGCGGCTGGGACTGGATCGTCGACGGTTTCGAGTTGTTCAAAAAGCAACCCGGCATCTGGATTCTGATCCTGATCGTGTTCGTCATAATCTGCCTGCTCGTCAGCCGGATTCCTCTGGTGGGTTCGCTTGCCAGTGTCGTGCTGGCTGAAATCTTCCTCGGCGGCCTGATGCTTGGCTGCCGTTCCCTGGCCAGCGGGGGGAGTCTCGAAATCGGTCATCTGTTTGCGGGCTTCAGCAATTACACCGGCAACCTCGTCGTGCTCGGCGTGCTTGCGGCCGTCGGCTGGATCGTGGTCGCGATTCCGGCGGTGTTGATCGTCGGCACCGGCGGCATGCTGGCGATGATGCACGGCGATCTGGCCGGTATGATGGAGCTCGGCCTGAGTCTCGTGCTGGCCAGTCTGATCACGCTCGCACTCAGCATCCCGCTCTACATGGCGTTGTGGTTCGCGCCCGTCCTGATCGTGCTGAACGGTGCCAAGCCGGTAGCTGCCGCGCGCCAGAGCTTCAGCGCCTGCTGGGACAATATCGTGCCCTTCCTCGTCTACGGAATCGTTCTGCTCGTATTGAGTTTTGCCGCAGCGATCCCGCTGTTCCTCGGTTTCCTCGTGCTCGGCCCGGTCATCATCGCTTCCGTCTACACCGCCTATCGCGACATTTTCGCCGTCGCCTGAATCAGCGCAGCTCGGCCAGCGATGCTTCGATCATCGCTGCTGCCTGTTGCGCGTAGCCGCCGCCGAACAGATTGAAATGGTTAAGCACGTGATACAGATTGTAGAAGGTGCGGCGCGCCGGGTAGCCGGGAGCGCGCGGATACGCGGCGTCGTAGGCGGCGTAAAAATCACGGCCGAAGCCGCCGAATAATTCGGTCATCGCGAGGTCGGCCTCGCGATCTCCGTAATAAACCGCCGGGTCGAACAGCACCGGATCGCCGTGCGTATCGACTGCCGTGTTGCCGCCCCATAGATCGCCGTGCAGCAGGGATGGCGCAATTTCGCGTCCAGCAAGCAGCGGCGCACAATCGGCGAGCAGTCGCTCGCCGCGCTCCACCATGCGGCGTGGAGCACCGTTCTCAGCGGCGAGCCGGAGCTGGAAGCCCAGACGGTGCCGGCGCCAGAATTCCAGCCAGTCGTCGCACCACGCGTTGATTTGGGGCGTTGCGCCGATCGTGTTGTCGCGTTGCCAGCCGAACCCGGCGGCCGTCACGCGGTGCATCGCGGCGAGGCGCTCGCCCAGCGCGCGGCCATTGCCGCCACCGCCGAACTCGATGTATTCGAGCACCAGCCAGCTTGCCTCGTCATTGCAGCCGTCGCACACCGGTTGCGGTACGCGCATCGTGCCACTGTGCGCGATTTCGCGCAGTCCGGCGGCCTCGGCGGCGAACATGTCATGATTCTGCGGCGCGTTGGTCTTGACGAAAAAAACGCGACCGCCGTTGCCGACACGGTAGGCAGTGTTGATGCAGCCCCCGCCGATGGCCTGGCGGTCTTCGATGGCGAACGCCTGGCCGCTCGATCGGGTGATCGAGCCCGCGATGTCAGTCCACAACGGCACGGCCGGAGGAAGTCAGCTGAGCGACTTTTTCGCCTTGGCGACGGCGGCTTTGACGCGCGCGGGCGCGGTGCCGCCGATATGGCTGCGCGCCTTCAACGCACCATCGAGCGTCAGCGCGGCGAACACCTCGTTTTCGATCAGCGGCGAAAACTGTCGCAGCTCGGCAAGGTTCAGCGCCGAGAGATCGCAGCCGCGCCCGTCAGCGAAACGCACCGCCTGTGCGACGGCTTCGTGAGCGGCGCGGAACGGCACCCCCTTTCTGACCAGATAATCGGCCAGGTCGGTCGCGGTCGCATAGCCCTCCTGCGCGGCTTTGCGCATTGCCTCCGCATTGACCTTGATGCCGCCCAGCATTTCGGCGAACACCTGTAAACTTGCGCTCAGTGTATCGACCGCGTCGAACAGCGGCTCCTTGTCTTCCTGATTGTCCTTGTTGTAGGCGAGCGGCTGCGCTTTCATCAGCGTCAGCAGCGCGACCAGATCGCCGTTGACGCGGCCGGTCTTTCCGCGGATCAGTTCCGCGACGTCCGGATTTTTTTTCTGAGGCATGATCGAGGAGCCGGTGCAGAAGCGGTCGGCAAGCTCGATGAAGCCGAAGCGCGGGCTCATCCACAGGATGATCTCTTCGCAGAAGCGCGACAGGTGCATCATTGCCAGCGCCGCGTCGGCGCAAAACTCGATCGCGAAATCGCGGTCGGACACCGCGTCGAGCGAATTCTCGCAGACGCCGTCGAACCCGAGTTCCTTGGCGACCATGATGCGGTCGATCGGGAACGTGGTGCCGGCGAGCGCCGCCGCGCCGAGCGGCAGCCGGTTGACGCGTTTGCGGCAGTCGACGAGCCGCTGCGCATCCCGCGCAAGCATTTCGAAATACGCGAGCAGATGGTGGGCGAACGACACCGGCTGTGCGACCTGCAGGTGGGTGAAGCCCGGCATCACGGTTTCGGCGTGCTGCTCGGCAAGCTCGACCAGCGCGCGCTGCGTTTTCTTCAGGAGGTTGAGTATGTTATCGATCGCCGCACGCAGGTACAGCCGCACGTCGGTCGCGACCTGATCGTTGCGCGAGCGCGCGGTGTGCAGCCGCTTGCCGGCATCGCCGGCGAGTTCGGTCAGGCGATGCTCGATATTGAGATGTACGTCTTCGCGGTCGGGTGACCACTCGAAAGCACCGCTGCGGATTTCATCGAGAATCTGCGTCAGCCCCTGTTCGATCGCCGTCAGGTCTTCAGCACTCAGAATCCCGGTTGCGTGCAACATGCGCGCGTGTGCGCGTGAGGCCTCGATGTCAAAGTCGGCCAGCCGCCGGTCGAATCCGACCGAGGCGGTAAAACGCTTGACCTCATCGGCAACCGGTTCACTGAAGCGTCCCGACCATGGTGCATCGCCCGCAATCGATTTCTCTTGCGCCACGTAACTACCTTGTTCAGAATTGATTTTCAATGGGAAGTATAAATCAAAACGCCAACGCGAGCGCCCTGCCGAACTTCCGCAACCTCGGAATTCTGCTGCGTATTTTGGTGATCGTCGATGGCGCGTGCCTGGCCGCCGCGCTGTTCAAGGCCGGCGCACCGCTGGCTTTGATGGAAGAATTGATCGATCTGTCGGCGACTGTGCAGCCGACGCTGCTCGCCAGCCTGCTTGTGCTCGCTGCCGCCAACAACTGGCTGCGCCGGCTCGCCTACTGGCCGGCGATTGCGGCGGTCATCGCCATCGAACTGGCAGTGGCGACCATGGTCTATTTTCTCGGCCGCAGCGTATTCGACAATCCGGGCGAAATCGAGCGCTACTGGATTTTCACGTTGCTGATCACCGGCGTGCTGATCGGCTATTTCGACCTGCGCGGTCGCGCATTGTCGCCGGCGCTGACCGAGGCGCGGCTGCAGGCGCTGCAGGCGCGCATCCGTCCGCATTTCCTGTTCAACAGCATCAATGCGGTGCTGAGCCTGATCCGCAAGAATCCCGCTCAGGCCGAGCATGCGCTGGAGGACATGGCCGACCTGTTCCGGGTGCTGATGGCCGACAACCGTGAACTCTCTCCGCTTGTGCGCGAAGTCGAATTGTGCCGTCAGTATATGGCGCTCGAACAGTTGCGTCTCGGCGAACGATTGCAGGTTGAGTGGGATCTTGCCGAGATGCCGGCTGATGCGCTGATTCCCCCGCTGGTGCTGCAGCCGCTGCTCGAAAACGCGGTCTATCACGGTATCGAACCGAGCAGCGCCCCCGGCACGATCATGATCCGTATCTCGCATCACCGCGACCAGTTACACATCATGCTGCGCAATCCGTACCGCCCTGACGGCGAGCATCATGCCGGCAACCGCATGGCGCTCGCCAACATCCGCGAGCGGCTCGCGCTCCATTTCGACGCGGAGGCCGGCATTACGACCACCGCCACCGCCGACTCATATGAAGTGCGCATCACCATCCCCTACATGAAAGGCGGCGGTCGATGACCGGCGGGTCTCCGCTGCGAGTGTTGATCGTCGACGACGAAGCGCCGGCGCGCAGCCGCATCCGCGATTTGCTGTCCGATTGCGCGCTCAAGCTGCCACTGGAGATCGCCGGCGAGGCCGCCACCGGCCGCGAAGCGCTCGACCTGCTGCCCGCGACCGAGCCCGACGTGGTACTGCTCGATATCCGGATGCCGGAGATGGACGGCCTCGAATTCGCGCAGCATCTGCTCAAGCTCGACGAGCCGCCGGCCGTGATTTTCACGACCGCTTACGACGCCTACGCGCTGAAGGCATTCGAGGTGCACGCCGTTGATTATCTGCTGAAGCCGATCCGGCTCGGCCGTCTGTTCGAGGCGCTGTCGCGCGCGCGTGAAATCACGCCGCTGCGGCTTGACGTGTTGCGCGCGCTGAAACCGGAGCCGCGTTCGCACCTGTCGGTCAACGAACGCGGCCGCATCCATCTGATCCCGCTCGCGGAGATTTTGTATCTGAAAGCCGAACTCAAATACGTGACAGCGCGCACCGCACAGCACGAATTCCTGCTCGAAGAATCGCTGACCGGCCTCGAACAGGAGTTCCTCGGCGGCTTTATGCGCGTTCACCGCAACTGCCTGGTCGCCAAGTCCGCGATCCGCGGTTTCGAGCGTACGACCGGCGCCGACGGCGAGAGCCAGTGGGTTGTTCTGCTCAATGGCGTACCGGAAAAACTCCCGGTCAGCCGCCGCCAGCAGCAGATCGTGCGCGAATTCGGCAGGCACCTGAAATGAGGAAGATGCTGTTCGTGCTGCTGCTGACGGCGGCTTTTCCCATTGCCAGCGCTGGCGATGCCGATGCGCCTTACGGCTTGCTCGATATCGCACTGGGCGCAAGTTACGCGCAGCTCGGACGGATGCTCGATCTGCGCGATATCAATGCCGCGCTTGCCGCGCGCAACGCAACGGGCAAACCCGACCTCGGCCGCCGCGGCTATGGCTGCATGACGCGCGAGGACGAATTCGCCGACGTCAGTTGCGTATCACACGACGAGCGACTGGACGGCGTCACGACGCGTGAGATCCGGCTGCAGTTTCTGGCCGGCCGCCTGCAGCAGATGTCGCTGACCGCCGAGGCGCGCTATTTCGACGCGGTGCTCGATTATCTGCGCCGGCGCTACGGGCCGCCGACCGTAACGGTGGAAGATTCACCGCGCTACCAGTGGCGCAACGCGTCTTCGAGACTCTACGCGATGCGCGGACCGAACTTGGTGTTCGTTTCGCTCGAATTGACGGGCTACCCGACAGCGGTCGCGCGCAAACGCGAACGCGGCAGCGCTGCGCCCGAATGCCGCTAAGCCCACCCGCAGCCGTCGCCGCTGCGCGCGTGTTAAAATCGCGCGGATTTCCGCGTTGAAAACCATTCCGTGTCCAGTCCCGCTTCTTCGACCCCGCCAGCGCGCATCGTGATCGCTTCGCGCGAAAGCGCGCTCGCGATGTGGCAGTCGCAGCACGTGCAGCAGCGGCTGCAGCAGTTGTATCCCGGCATCGAAACCACGATCCTCGGCATGACCACACAGGGCGACCGCGTGCTCGACAAGACGCTGAACAAGATCGGCGGCAAGGGGCTGTTCATCAAGGAACTCGAAGAGGCGCTGGCCGACGGCCGCGCCGACATCGCGGTACATTCGATGAAGGATGTGCCGATGGAACTGCCGCCGGGTTTCGCGCTGGCGGCGATCCTGGAACGCGAGGATCCGCGCGACGCGCTGGTCTCCAACCGGTATAAAGATCTGGCGCAGTTGCCGGCCGGCAGCGTGGTCGGCACTTCGAGCCTGCGCCGCGAAAGCCAGATCCGCGCGCGCTTTCCGCAGCTCGCCGTCGAGCCGTTGCGCGGCAACGTGCAGACGCGGCTGCGCAAACTCGACGACGGTCGCTACGCGGCGATCGTCCTCGCCGCCGCCGGCCTCAAGCGGCTCGGCCTCGCCGACCGCATCGCGGCGCTGCTCGCGCCCGAGCACAGCCTGCCGGCGCCGGGCCAGGGCGCGGTCGGCATCGAATGCCGTGCCGATCGCGCTGATCTGCTCGAACTGCTGGCGCCGCTTGATCATGCGCCGACCGCGATTTGCGTGCGCGCTGAACGCGCGCTGTCGCGCGCGCTTGGCGGCAGTTGCAACGTGCCGCTCGGGGGCTACGCGTTGCTCGACGGCGGCCGGCTGTGGCTGCGCGGTTTTGTCGCGAGCCCCGACGGTGCGCAGTTCGTTTACGGCGAAATCACCGCGGACGGCGCGCCGGAGCAGCGCGGCGCCGAGCTTGCTGCGCAGCTCCGGGCGAAAGGCGCGAACGAGATTCTCGCGGCACTCGCGGCATGAAACCGCTTGCCGGTCGCGGCATCGTGATCACGCGACCGGTGGCCGAAAGCGCGCAGCTTGCCGAACTGGTTCGCGCCGCCGGCGGCAATCCGATCCTGTTCCCCGGCATTGCGATCGTCGCGCTCGACGATCCCGCTCCGCTGCTGGCGCTGATAAACCGGCTCGACCGCTTCGACCTTGCAGTCTTCATCAGCCCGAGCGCGGTCGACATGGCGTTCGACCTGATCGGGCCGCGGCGTGCGTGGCCGCCGGCGCTGCCGGTCGCCGCGGTCGGCGCCGGCAGCGTGCGCGCGCTCCGGCGTCACGGCATCACCGGCGTGATCGCCCCAGTCGAGCGTTTCGACAGCGAGGCGCTGCTCGAACTGCCGCCGCTGCAAAGCGTGCGCGGAAAAAATATCGTGATTTTCCGTGGCGTCGGCGGGCGTGAACTGCTCGCGGAGACGCTGACCGCGCGCGGCGCGCGGACCGAGTACGCGGAGTGTTACCGGCGCGTCAAGCCCGACCTCGATCCGGCGGTGCTGTACGAAGCATGGGCGCGCGGCGAACTGCACGCGATCACGGCGACCAGCAGCGCGGCGCTGCGCAACGTGGCGGAGCTGGTCGGTCCGCGCGGCGCGGCGCAGTTCAGGGCAACACCGTGTTTTGTTTCGCACCCGCGGATCGGCGAAGCGGCTCGCTCGCTCGGCATGTCAGAGGTGATAGTGACCGGACAGGGCGATCAGGCGCTGGTTGACGGATTGATCGCATGGGCGAGCGGCAAGTAAATCGGTTCCGGGGTCGATACACCCACTTTATTCCATGGCAAGCGTTTCAGGTGCCGCGTCAGGGCGGGGAAATGTCCGCCTGGGTACGCGGCAGCAACTCGACATGCTGTTGGTAGCGTGCGCTGATTCCGGCCACCTTCAACGTATGTCCGGGACGAAGGCGGCTGACATCGATCCCGGTCTCGCTCGCGACAAATACCAGCAGCTTGCCTGACCCATCGTCGAGATAGATTTTCCATCCCCACGGCCGGTCGTCCGCGATATCACCGACGATCCTTCCTTCCACCACGACCAGCTTACCCTCGTTCGCCGCCCCGACCGTGCCGGTGGCCATCGGCAACGGGGTTTCGGCGGTTGTGTCCATGGTGACGGCGCATCCCGATGCCAATAATATCGCGAGCAGAATGACGGGTGCCGATTGCGCCGATCGCATCAGCGGTCAAGGTCCATGTCGTGATAGGAATCCGGCTGGTCGCGCGGCTCGAGGTGAGTGGTGACGTGAGCGCCGGACAGCATGGTGCGGATTTCTTCTTCGATTTTTTCGAGCAGCGCATGGCCCCGCGCGACCGTCCATTCATCCGGCACCAGCACGTGCAATGAAACGAACGAACGCGTGCCGGCCTGCCGTGTGCGCAGCGCGTGAAAGCCGACGCCTTGCGCGCGATACCTGGCCAGTATTTGCTCGACCGCCGCGCGGTCCGCTTCCGGCAATGCCTGATCGAGCAGGCCGCGAAAGGAACGGCGCACCAGCCTGACGCCGGTCCATACGATGTGCGCCGCGACGGCAAGCGCAATCAGCGGGTCGAGCGGCTGCCAGCCGGTGAGCGCCGCGACCGCGACGCCGGCGATGACGCCGGCCGAGGTCCAGACGTCGGTCATCAGGTGTTGCGCATCGGCTTCCAGCGCGATCGAACGGTGGTCGTTGCCGGCCTTGAACAGCCGGCGCGCCACAATGTAGTTGATGAGGGACGCAAAAGCCGAAACCACGAGCCCGGCGCCGACTTGTTCGAGCGGCCGCGGCGCGAGCAGGCGCTCGATTGCGGCGGCGGCAATTGCCGCCGCCGCAATCAGGATCAGCATGCCTTCGAAGCCGCTGGCAAAATACTCGGCCTTGGTGTAGCCGTATTCGTGTTCTTCGTCGGGCGGCAGCGCGGCGATGCCCAGCACCACCAGCATCACGATCGCGCCGGCGAGGTTGACAGTGCCTTCAAGCGCGTCTGACAGCAGGCCAACAGAACCGGTCAGCCTCCATGCCAGCACCTTGAGCGCAATCGTGGCGAGCGCTGCCGCGATCGACAGCAGGGCGAAATTGCGCAGACTCGCGCGCGCCATCGGAAATCAGGCAATGCGCTTCGGCGCCGGCGTGAATGCGTCGGAGAAGAATTCTTCCTCCGGCAGCCGGCACTGCGTGGTGAAATCGCGGTGTGCGGCCTCGACCATCGGCGGCGCGCCGCAGGCATAGACTTGGTAATTGCTCAAATCGGGAATGTCCTGCATTACGGCGTGATGGACGAGGCCGGTGCGCCCATTCCAATGGTCGCCGATTTGCGGATCGGATAGCACCGGCACGTATTGAAAATTGTCGTGTTCATGCGCCCAGCGTTCGGGCAGGTCGTGCATATAGAGATCGGCGCGCGAGCGGGCGCCCCAGTACAGCATCATCCGGCGCCGGTCGCCGGCATGGTACGCGTACTCGACGATCGATTTGATCGGCGCGAAGCCGGTGCCGCTGGCGAGCAGGACGATCGGTTTGTCGCTGTCCTCGCGCAGGAAGAAAGTGCCGAACGGACCTTCGAAACGCAGGATATCGCGTTCCTTCATTCTGGTGAAAACCTGCTCCGAAAACGCGCCGCCGTAATTGCGCAAGTGCAACTGCAGGAACTCATCGTCGTGCGGAGAGTTGGCCAGCGAGAAGCTGCGCCGCGTGCCGTCCTTCAGCAGTATGTCGACATATTGGCCGGCGAGAAACTGCAGCCGTTCGTCGATCGGCAGCTTCAGATATAGCACCATCACGTCGGCTGCGGGGCGCTCCATTTTCTGCACGCGGCATGGCAGCTTCCGGATCTGAATGCCCTTGGTCGCATCGACTTCGTGGCACTCGATTACGAGATCGGTGCGTGGCCGCGCCTGGCAGAACAGCGCCATGCCGAGCCGCTTTTCGGCATCAGTCAGCGCATTTTCCTGATAGGCGCCGTAATCGACGGCGCCCGCAATGACTTTGCCTTTGCAAGTGCCGCATGCACCGTTGCGACAGCCGTAGGCAATGACGACGCCTTCACGCAACGCGGCATCCAGGATCGTTTCATGGTCCTGGACAGTGAAGGTGTGTCCGCTGGGCTGGATAGTGACCTGGTGTGACATCGGCTGCTGTGACGCCAACGGCGTGCGGGATTTTTCGGTTAAAATTTATACATTATGCGACGTTTATTGATCGTCGGTTGCGGCGATATCGCATTGCGCGCGCTGCCGGCATTGCGTTCGCGCTACCGGATCTATGCGCTGACCCGCAGCCATGAGCGTGTTTCCGAATTGCGCGCTCACGGTGTGGTGCCGATTGTCGGAGACCTCGACGACCCGGCAAGTCTCGGCGCACTGGCCGGACTGGCGCACGACGTTCTGCATTGCGCGCCGCCTGCGACCGACGGCGGCCCGCGCGACCTGCGCACTGCGCATTTGATCGCGGCTCTGGCAAGGGGCGGAAGTCTACCACAGCATCTGGTCTACATCAGCACCAGCGGTGTTTATGGCGACTGCGGTGGCGAATGGGTCAGCGAAACGCGACCGCTGCGTCCGTCGACCGAGCGTGCGCGGCGCCGCGCTGACGCCGAACGCCAGTTGCGCGCATGGGGTCGCCGCAGCGGTGTGTGCATCAGCCTGTTGCGTGCGCCCGGCATTTATTCCGGACAGCGCCTGCCGCTTGACCGGCTCAAGGCCGGCACGCCGGCGCTGCGGGCGGCGGAAGACGTATATACCAATCACGTGCACGCCGATGATCTGGCGCGGATGACGGTCGCGGCGTTGTGGTTCGGCGGCTCCGGGCGCGCCTACAATGCAAGCGATGACAGTCGGTTCAAGATGGGCGAATACTTCGATCTCGTTGCCGATCACTGCGGCCTGCCGCGCCCGCCGCGCATTTCGCGCGCCGAAGCCGAGCGACGCGTTCTTCCGGTACTGCTGTCGTTCATGAATGAGTCGCGCCGTTTGATCAACCATCGCATCAAGCGTGAACTGCGACTCAAGTTGCGTTACCCGACCGTGCATGACGGAATCACCGGACGGGTGGCGGCTGGTGAATGATGGATGATGCGCTGCTCGTGATCACCAATGCGCCCGACCGCGAGATTGCGTTCGGGATCGCGCGCGAACTGGTCGATGGCCGGCTCGCTGCCTGCGTGAACGTGCTTGGGGGGTGCGATTCCGTTTATCGCTGGGAGGGGCGGCTTGAGAGCGCGTCCGAGGTGCCGCTGCTGATCAAGACGCGTGCCCCGCTCTATCCCGATGTTGAGAAGCTGATCCGGAAGTTGCATCCCTACGAACTTCCCGAAATCATTGCTGTCCGTATAGAGCGCGGCCTGCCCGAATATCTGCAATGGGCGGCGGCGCAGACCCTCACCGATATCGGCTGACCGATGCGACTGATTGCAATCCTTCTGTTGCTATTGCCGCTGTGCGCGGCCGCCACGCAACCTGATTTGCTCGATCCTTCTCAGGCGTTCCGTTTTTCGGCGCGCAACCTCGATGCCCAAACCGTCGAAGTGAGTTATGAAATCGCGCCGGGCTATTTTCTCTACCGCCAGAAATTCAAATTCTCGGCGCAACCGACTGCGGTTACGTTCGGTCCACCGCAATTTCCGGCCGGCATGATGAAGGCCGACAAATTGTTCGGCAACAGTGAAATTTATCGCGATCAAGTGCGTATCGTGCTGCCGGTGAGCGTCACCGGTCAGTCGCTGGCGCGCTTCACCCTGACTGCGGTATCACAGGGGTGTGCTGATATCGGCGTCTGTTACGCGCCGCAGGAGCACAAAGCGGAAATCGTGCTGGCGGCGATCAGCGCGCCGGCGATGCCATCGACTGGCGGCGCGCTGTTCCTGCAGCCGGCGATTGCCGGGACCGCATCCCTGCCGCTGTCCGAAGACGCGCGCATCGCAACGCTGTTCAGGGGCGGTTTCTGGATGCTGATCGCGAGTTTTTTCGGGTTCGGGTTGCTGCTGGCATTCACGCCGTGCATGTTTCCGCTGATTCCCATTCTGTCCGGTATTCTGGTGCCGCACGGCCAGCACCTGACCCATCTGCGCGGTTTTCTGCTATCGCTGGTTTACGTGTTCGGTATGGCGATTACTTATGCGCTGGCGGGCGTCGCCGCCGGTCTGCTCGGTCACCAGTTGGCGGCGACTTTGCAGAGCCCGTGGGTGCTCGGCGGCTTCGCGTTGATTTTCGTCGCGCTCGCGCTGTCTATGTTCGGCCTCTATGAACTGCAGTTGCCGACCGCGCTGCAGACCCGGCTTTCGACCGTCAGCGGTCGGCTGCACGGTGGGCATTTTGCGAGCGTATTCACGATCGGCATACTGTCGGCGCTGATTATCGGGCCATGCGTCGCCCCACCGCTGGCAGGAGCGCTGCTTGTTATAAGCAAGCAGGGCGATGTAGTGCTGGGCGGCAGCGCGCTGTTTGTAATGGCGCTTGGTATGGGAGTGCCGTTGCTGGTGGTCGGCGCTTCCGCTGGCGCACTGCTGCCGAAATCCGGACCGTGGATGGAAGCCGTCAACAAGGCATTCGGCATAATCCTGCTCGGGGTCGCGATTTACCTGGTGTCGCCGGTGATCCCGGTCACCGCCCAGATGCTGCTGTGGTCGACATTGCTGATCGTATCGGCGATGTATCTGCATGCGATCGATCCGCTGCCGCCCGCCGCTTCCGGGTATCGCAGACTGGGCAAAGGGGTCGGCATTATCGGCCTGTTGGCCGGCATCGCGCTACTGGCCGGCGCGTTGTCCGGCGGGCGTGACGTCCTGCAGCCGCTGGCCGGCCTGCGCATCGGCGCATCGGATAGCGGGGCACTGTTGTCGCCGTCGTTTCAACGCGTCGACAGTTCCGCTGAACTGGATGCCGCGGTACGCGCTGCGGCTGGGCGACCGGTGCTGTTCGATTTTTACGCAGACTGGTGCGTGACCTGCAAGGAAATGGAGCGCCTGACTTTCACCGATCCGGAAGTGCGGGCCCGGCTCGACCGGATGTTGATGCTGCAGGCCGACGTTACTGCCGACCGCGAAGAACACAAGGCGTTGCTGAAACGCTTCGATCTGTTTGGCCCCCCCGGCATTGTGTTTTTCAATTCCCGCGGCAAGGAAATCACGGGGCTGCATGTGGTGGGATTTCAGTCCGCGCAGGAATTTTCCGCCACACTTGATCGCGTGTTGTCACAATAATTCGCGTCACCGGCTTGAATAGTACGGTTTTCATCCCGCTCGGCTATTTCTGCCTGTTGTTTTTATGACGAATCGTCGTATATGTGCGACGATTTTCATCGAAAATGCGGTAACTATCTCCAAAATCATGACCATCGCTTGACACCTACCCGCATTTGATGGTTTCCTACTGCTCCCTCATGGGGAGACAAGCGTCATCAGCAGGCAGAGTTCTATCTGATCCTTGGTGGTGGCAGACAGCTGCATTAAACGGCGGCTAATTTTATTGTAAAATCCGCTAAAGTGTAGCTATCTTTCGTTAAATTACAATATCAAGCTGTTTTTGTCCTGCGTTTTGAAATAAGGGAGACAATTCATGCCGGGGATGCGTTGGTCGGGCCGCTTTTCATGGTGTGACGGATTTCACGAAACCCATGGCCGCAGCTAATCCGTCGGCAAAAAATATTCTGGTGCTGCACGGTCCCAATTTGAATCTGCTCGGCACACGCGAACCCGAGTACTACGGGCCGATGACGCTGCAGGACATCGATCGGCGACTGGTTGAGCGCAGCCGGCAGACAGGTGTCAAGCTTGCGACCTATCAGAGTAATGTCGAGGGCGAGCTGGTGAACCGTATTCAGCAGGCGCGGCGTGACGGGGTTGATTTCATCATCATCAATCCGGCGGCATTTACGCATACCAGCATTGCGATGCGCGATGCCCTGGCGGCGATCCAGATTCCGTTCATCGAGGTGCATTTGTCCAATGTGTTCGCGCGCGAGGAATTTCGCCACCGCTCATACTTTACCGATCTGGCGATCGGCATCATCAGCGGCTTGGGCGGCAGGGGTTACGAATTGGCGCTTGAGTATGCGCTGCAGCAGACGGCGGAAAGCTGAAAATGGATCTGCGCAAACTCAAAAAGCTGATTGACCTAGTCGAGGAATCGGGTATCGCCGAGCTGGAAATCACCGAGGGCGAAGAAAAGGTGCGCATTAATCGCGGCGGTCCTGCCACGGTTACGTCGACTGCACCGGTCGTTGCGGCATTGCCGCCGCCGGCGGTCGTTCCGGGAAGCAGCGCATCCGAGCCGGCCGCGCCGGAAGGACAGGTATTGAAGTCGCCGATGGTCGGAACTTTCTACCGTGCGGCGTCGCCAGGCGCAAAGCCGTTTGTCGAAGTCGGGCAGACCGTCAGCAAGGGCGAGACAGTCTGCATTATCGAAGCGATGAAACTGCTCAATGAAATTGAAGCTGACCGCGCGGGAACGATCAAGGCCGTCCTGGTCGAAAACGGCCAACCGGTCGAGTACGGCCACCCTCTGATGATAATCGGCTGAAGTCGACGGCCGTTCTGCGTTGATCTGAATTCATGTTCGATAAGATCCTGATCGCCAATCGCGGCGAGATCGCGCTGCGCGTTCAGCGCGCCTGCCGGGAACTCGGCATCAAAACCGTTGCGGTGCATTCCGAGGCCGATGCCGACGCCAAGTATGTGAAATTGGCCGATGAATCGGTATGCATCGGTCCGCCGCCGTCGGCGCAAAGCTATCTCAATATTCCCGCCATCATCAGCGCCGCCGAAGTTACCGATGCCCAGGCGATCCATCCCGGCTACGGATTCCTCGCCGAAAACGCAGATTTCGCCGAACGCGTCGAGACCAGCGGTTTTACGTTTATTGGCCCGAAGGCGGAAACGATCCGCTTGATGGGCGACAAGGTCAACGCCAAGGCGGCGATGAAAAAAGCCGGGCTGCAGTGCGTGCCGGGTGGCGATGGTCCGCTGCCGGAGGTGGCGGAAGAAACCCTCAAGCTTGCCGACGACATCGGGTATCCGGTCATCATCAAGGCGGCGGGCGGCGGCGGCGGGCGTGGCATGCGCGTCGTGCATACGGAAGCGGCCTTGCTCACCGCGGTGCAAACGACGCGCAGCGAAGCACAGGCCGCTTTCGGCGACCCCACCATTTACATGGAGAAATATCTCGAAAATCCGCGCCACATTGAAGTGCAGGTGCTCGTGGACAAATTCAAGCACGCGATTTACCTGGGCGACCGCGATTGCTCGATGCAGCGCCGGCACCAGAAAATCATCGAGGAGGCGCCGGCGCCGCATTTGCCGCTGCGCGCGCGCGTGCGGATCGGCGAACGCTGTGTCGAGGCATGCCACAAAATCGGTTACGAGGGCGCCGGCACGTTCGAATTTCTCTACGAGAACGGCGAATTTTATTTCATCGAGATGAACACCCGGCTGCAGGTCGAGCACCCGGTGACCGAAATGGTGACCGGCATCGACGTCGTGCAACTGCAGATCCGGACCGCGGCTGGTGAAAAAATGCCAATCAAGCAGCGCGATGTGGTGATCAGAGGGCACGCGATTGAATGCCGCATCAACGCCGAGGATCCGCTCAAATTCACGCCGTCGCCTGGCCGTATAACTTCGTGGCATATGCCGGGGGGGCCGGGCGTGCGCGTCGATTCGCATGCCTACAACGGATATGTCGTGCCATCGTACTATGATTCGCTGGTCGGCAAGCTGATCGCCTACGGTGACACGCGCGAGCAGGCGATCAGGCGCATGAGCGTGGCGTTGTCCGAAGCCGTGGTTGAAGGCATCCAGACCAATCTGCCGCTGCACGCGGAACTGATGCAGGACGCGGCGTTTTTGCGCGGGGGCACCGGCATCCACTATCTTGAGCAGAAGCTCGCAAAGTTTGCCAAGGCGACGGAATAAGCCGTCGCGCCGGTAATGGGCTGGCTGGCGGTCACCCTGACGGTGAATGCGGCGCATATCGAGAAACTGTCCGATGCGCTGCTCGAAGCCGGGGCGCTGGCGGTCGATGTTGTCGATGCCGACGCCGGAACACCGCGCGAGCGCGCATCGTTCGATGAGCCGGGAGAGGCGGACACGCCGGCTTGGGAAATTGCCAGAATCAGCGCGTTGTTCGCCGAATCGGCCGATGTCGGGGCGAGTGTTGCCGCTGCGCTCGGCGTAGCCGGCCTCGATCCCGTCCAGGACTTCGAGATAACCACCGTTGCAGATCGGGACTGGGTGCGTGCGACGCAAGCTCAGTTCGGACCGCTGCAGGTGTCGCAGCGTCTGTGGGTGGTGCCGAGCTGGCACACGCCGCCCGATCCGGAAGCGGTCAATTTGATCATTGACCCCGGGCTCGCGTTCGGCACCGGCACGCACCCGACGACGCGGCTGTGCCTGATTTGGCTCGACGCCAATCTGCATGGCGGCGAAACCGTCCTCGACTACGGCTGCGGTTCCGGCATCCTCGCGATTGCGGCGGCGAAGCTCGGCGCATCCGGCGTGCGCGGCGCGGACATCGATCCCGCGGCGCTGCTTGCGGCGCGCCACAATGCGATGCAGAATCAGGTTGCCGTTGAATTTGAAACGGCCGGACGTGCCATAGCGGAACCTGCCGACATCGTGCTTGCCAACATCCTTGCCAACCCGTTGAAGCTGCTTGCTCCCCTGCTCGCCCGCGCCACGCGCAGCGGCGGTCATATCGCGCTGTCGGGCATACTTGCTCCACAGGCGGCCGAGGTGCGCGACGCGTACGGCGGATGGTTTGACATGGACGGGGAACTGCACGACGAAGGCTGGGTGCTGCTGCACGGAACCCGGCGACCGGATTGAGCGGGGACTGTCATGAGCATGGTCACCACCTGTCCGGCGTGCGGCACTTCGTTTCGCGTGATGCCGCAGCAACTGCAGGCGCATCATGGCAAGGTGCGTTGCGGCCATTGTGCGCACGTGTTCGACGCTTTTCAATCGCTTGCGCAGCAATCCGACGCGACGGCGGTCGAAGTTCCGACCGAAGTTCCTCCGGCAGCTGCCAGCCGTCCACCGGCTCCGGTGGTTGCACCGGCCGCGCCGGTCGAACCGTCGGAACCAGCGCCGCAGTTCATGATGCCGGCGGAAGCGGTTACAGCGCCCAGGCAACGTGGGCTGACCTTCGGCATCGTATCGTTGCTGCTGGCATTGATCGCACAGGCTGTTTTTTTCTGGCGTGGTGATATCGCGGCCAGCGCGCCGGCACTGCGCCCGCCGCTTGAAAAGCTGTGCGCGCTGATGCGTTGCGCGGTCGCCCTGCCGCAACAACCGCAGCAAATCACGATCGAGGGGTCGGACATGCGGGCGGTCGATCCGGCGGCGCCGCAATTCATCGTGCTGACCGCGACCCTGCGCAATCACGCTGCCATCCCGCTCGGCTACCCTGCGCTCGACGTGGTGCTGACCAACAACGATGACCACACCGTCGCGCGCCGGATATTCCTGCCGGCCGAGTACCTCGACGGCGGCAAAGATGCCCGCGGCGGCATTGCGCCGAACGCCGAAACCACGGTGCGGCTCAACCTCGATGCCGGCGACTTGGGCGCCACCGGTTTCCGTCTCGATCTGCTGCCCGCTTCCTGACGTTCCCGGCTTGCGTTGCCGTGCGCCAGCGCATATAGTGTCGCCGTCGCGGAGCCCGGTTGCGGACTCCACGTCGCAGCGGGAGAGCGCGCCGTGTCTGTGATCGAACGGCGCCGCCGAAGGCGTAACCACCCGGAACCGCTCAGGCAAGGACTTCCTTGAGAACCGTTGCGCGCGAGACGACTCTGGAGAGCGCGGAGCCCGATGCGGAGGCTCCGCCACCGAAGGGGCACGCGGAGCCGGATCAGGCTCCGTAATCTCTCAGGTTCAAGGACAGAGGGGTGAGGCCTTCAGGCTTCACCCTTTTTGTCTGGTGAATGGAGATACGGTGCCCGTTTTGAAGACCACGCCGCTGAATGCCGTCCATCGCGAGATGGGCGCGCGCATGGTCGACTTCGGCGGCTGGGACATGCCGCTGCATTACGGCTCGCAACTCGAAGAACACCACGCAGTGCGCCGCGCCAGCGGCATGTTCGATGTCGCGCACATGGCGGTCGTCGATCTGCATGGCGCGCGCGCGGACGATTTCCTGCGCACGGTGCTGGCCAATGATGTCGCCAAACTCAAGACAGCCGGCAAGGCGCTTTATTCCTGCATGCTGAACGAAGCCGGCGGCGTGATTGACGATTTGATCGTTTATTTCGTCGCCGAACAGCACTACCGGCTCGTCATCAACGCCGGCACCACCGACAAGGACCTGGCATGGCTGCGCAAGCATGCGCCGGCATTCGGCGTCGAGGTGCATCATCGCAACGATCTCGGCATTCTCGCGGTGCAGGGTCCGCAGGCGCGGGACAAGGTGCTGGCGGTGCTGCCGCCGGCGCTGGCGCAACGCGCCGGCGCGCTGAAGCCGTTCCACGCGGCGTGGGATGACGCATGGTTCGTCGGTCGCACCGGTTACACCGGAGAAGACGGTTTCGAACTGGTGCTGCCGGCCGGCGGACTCGAAGGCATCTGGAGACGGCTGTTCGCCGCGGGCGTCAGGCCGTGCGGCCTTGGCGCGCGCGACACGCTGCGGCTCGAGGCCGGCATGAATCTTTACGGGCAGGACATGGATGAGTCGACCACCCCGCTCGAAACCGGCCTGACATGGACGGTGGCGATGGACACCGAGCGCGACTTCATCGGCAAGACGGCCCTGATGAACAGGCCGCCATTGCGGCATGCGCTCGGCCTGGTGCTGGCCGACAAGGGCGTGATGCGTGGCCATCAGGTGGTGGTGACCGTGCATGGCGCCGGCGAAGTCACCAGCGGCGGCTTCGGGCCGACGCTCGAACGTTCGATCGCGCTGGCGCGCGTGCCGCTCGCGGTGCAGCCGGGCGACCGCGTCGAAGTCGAAGTGCGCGGAAAAAGCCCGCATGCGCAGGTTGTGAAACCGCCGTTCGTACGGCACGGAAAAATTTTGGTGGCTCTCCAGTGAGGATGATGATGACGTTACCGACCGATCTCAGATACACGAAGTCGCACGAATGGGTGAAGCAGGAAAACGACGGCAGCGTGACCGTCGGCATCACCGATCACGCGCAGCAAATGCTCGGCGATCTGGTGTTCGTCGAACCGCCCGCCGTCGGCCGCCAGGTCAGGCAGGGCGAGGAATGCGCGGTCGTCGAGTCGGTGAAAGCCGCCGCCGACGTCTATGCGCCGCTGTCGGGCGAAGTCATTGCCACGAACGCTGAGCTTAATGATGCGCCGGAAAAGATCAACGCTGACGCCTACAGCGCATGGATATTCAAACTGAAGCCTGCCGAGCCGGCGGAACTTGCCGGATTGCTCGACGCCGCCGCGTATCAGGCGATCGCCGATGCGGAAAAACATTGATTGAACCGCGGAGACGCTGAGGCGCAGAGAACCACAAAAGACCGGCATTTAACACCATGGTTTTTGAAAAATATTTAGATTTTCTCCGCGCCTCAGCGTCTCTGCGGTAAACCCATGCCATTCATTCCGCATACCGAAGACGATATCCGCGCCATGCTCGCCGCGATCGGCGTGAATTCGATCGACGATCTGTTTGACGAAATTCCCGCGGCATTGCGCAGCCGCGGCCTGCAGCAGGTGCCGCCCGGCGCCAGTGAAATGGAGGTCGCGCGCCTGCTGCACGAACGCGCGGCGCAGGACGGGTTTTACTTGAATTTCATCGGCGCCGGCGCCTACGAACATCACGTGCCGGCCGCGGTATGGCAGATCGCGACGCGCGGCGAATTCTACACCGCGTATACGCCGTACCAGGCTGAGGCAAGCCAGGGCACACTGCAGCTGCTGTACGAATATCAGACGATGATGACGTCGCTGACCGGCATGGATGTCACCAATGCCAGCCTCTACGACGGCGCCTCGGCGCTGGCCGAGGCGGTGCTGATGGCGGTGCGCACGCATAAAACGTCGCGGCGCGTATTGATGCCGCTGACCGTGCCGCCGGTCTATCGCAAAGTCGTGCGCACCCTGGTCAAGGATCAGAACATCGAGCTGGTGGCGGTGCCGTACGCAAAAAACGATGGCCACACCGATCCCACCGCGCTCGCGCAATTCGCGGGGCAGGACTTCGCGGCGCTGGTGGTGCCGCAGCCGAATTTCTTCGGCGTCATCGAACCGGCCGACGAACTCGCGGCGTGGGCGAAACAGAACAGCATGCTGACGATTGCGCTGGTCAATCCGGTTTCATTGGCGCTGCTGCGGCCGCCCGGCGAATGGGGCGCCGACATCGCGGTCGGTGACGGCCAGCCGCTCGGCGTGCCGCTCGCCAGCGGCGGCCCGTATTTCGGTTTCATGGCGTGCCGCGAGCAATACGTGCGGCAGATGCCGGGACGCATCATCGGCGCGACGCGGGACGCTGAAGGAAAGACCGGTTACACGCTGACGCTGCAGGCGCGTGAACAGCACATCCGCCGCTCGAAGGCGACCTCCAACATCTGCACCAACCAGGGCCTCGCGGTGACTGCGGCGGCCATCCACATGGCGCTGCTCGGTCCCGACGGCCTTGCCCGCGTCGCGCAGGCTTCGCATGCGAATACGCTGGCGCTGGCGCAAAAACTCGGCGCGTTGCCCGGCGCCAGGCGCGCGTTCGCGGCGCCGGCATTCCACGAATTCGTACTGCAGCTCGACGCGCCGGCAGATGCCGTATTGCAGGCGTTGCGCGCGCAGCGCATACTCGGCGGCGTCGCGCTGAAAGAAGACTATCCCGAACTCGGCGAGGCGGTGTTGGTGTGCGCGACCGAAACCAAGACCGTTGCCGATCTCGACCGCTACGCGCAGGCGCTTGCCGCCGCGCTGCCATCCACCACCAAGGCAAGGAGACACTCATGGGTAATGTGACGCTGCAAGGCAAACCGATCACCGTCGCCGGCAAATTTCCCAAGGCCGGAGACGTTGCGCCGGATTTCGCGCTGACCAACAAGGATCTCGCCGACGTCTCGCTGAAGGATTTCGCCGGCAAAAAAAAGGTGCTCAACATCGTGCCGAGCCTCGACACGCCGGTGTGCCAGAAATCCACCCGTGTGTTCAACGAAAAAGCGAACGCGCTGCCGAACACCGTGGTGCTGGTGGTCGCCGCCGATCTGCCCTTCGCAATGAGCCGCTTCTGCGGCGCCGAGGGGTTGAACAACGTGGTGACGCTGTCCACCTTCCGCGGCCATGATTTCCACGGCAAATATGGCGTGGACATCACCGACAGCGCGCTCAAAGGGCTGACCGCGCGCGCCGTCGTCGTGCTCGACGAGAACAACAAGGTCAAATATTCGGAACTGGTGCCGGAAATCGCGCAGGAGCCCGATTACGGCAAGGCGCTCGCCGCGCTGAAATGACGGCGAAGTCACCGAACCGCAACAAATGACCGCTAATCTCCTGCCCCGATGCTGATCTTCGAACTGTCACGCCCCGGCCGGCACAATGCCTCGCAGTTGCTGCGCGAGGTGTCCGCCGAAAGCGCAATCCCGGCGCGCTGGCGCCGCGCCTCGAAACCGTTGCTGCCTGAAGTGTCCGAGCTCGACGCGGTGCGTCATTACACCAATCTGTCGCGCAGGAATTTTTCGATCGACACCCAGTTCTATCCGCTCGGCTCGTGCACGATGAAATACAACCCGCGCGCGTGCAATGCGCTGGCGATGCTGCCGCAATTCCTGGCGCGCCATCCCGATGCGCCGGCGGAAACCGGCCAAGGCTTCCTTGCCTGCATGTACGAACTGCAGGAAATGCTGAAGGACGTCACCGGCATGGCCGGCGTCAGCCTGGCGCCGATGGCCGGCGCGCAGGGTGAGTTCGCGGGGGTCGCGATGATCCGCGCCTATCACGAAGCGCGCGGCGACAGCGCGCGCCGCGAGATGCTGGTGCCCGACGCCGCGCACGGCACCAATCCGGCCACTGCGGTGATGTGCGGCTACACGGTCAGGGAAATCCCGACCGACCGCGACGGCAATGTGGACCTCGCCGCGCTGCAGGCGGCGGTCGGTCCGCACACCGCCGGCCTGATGCTGACCAACCCATCGACGCTCGGCGTGTTCGAGCGCGCGATCCAGGACATCCAGCGCATCGTGCACGCCGCGGGCGGGCTGCTCTACTACGACGGCGCCAACCTCAACGCGATCCTCGGCAAGGTCAAACCCGGCGACATGGGGTTCGACGTGATCCACATGAACCTGCACAAGACGTTTTCGACGCCGCACGGCGGCGGCGGGCCGGGCGCCGGGCCGGTCGGCGTCAACCGGAAACTGCTGCCGTATCTGCCGCTGCCGCTCGTCGCAGAAAATGGCAACGATTATCGGCTACTGGACGAAGCCGATCTGCCGCAATCCATTGGCCGCCTGTCGGCGCACCTCGGCAACGCCGGTGTGCTGCTGCGCGCCTACATCTATGCGCGGCTGCTCGGGCGCGAAGGGATGCAGCGCGTCGCCGAGTACGCGACGCTGAACGCAAACTATCTGATGGCCGAGCTGCGCAACGCCGGTTTTGAGCTCGCATTTCCGAAGCGGCGCGCGAGCCATGAATTCATCGTCACGCTGAAAAAGCTGAAGGACGAGACCGGCGTCAATGCGATGGATTTCGCCAAGCGCCTGCTCGACAAGGGCTTTCATGCGCCGACCACTTATTTTCCGCTGTTGGTGCCGGAATGCCTGCTGATCGAGCCGACCGAAACCGAATCGAAGCAGACGCTCGACGCCTTTGTCGCGGCGATGAAGGAAACCCTCATGGAAGCGCGCGCCAATCCGGAGCTGGTGAAGACCGCGCCGCACACGCTGCCGGTGCGCCGTCTCGACGATGTCAGGGCCGCGCGCGAACTGAATCTCGCATGGACGCCAACGCCGATTCCAACGCCCAGTTCCTGACACGGAACCACAGATAAACACAGATGGACGCAGATAAATCCCGAACAGCCGCTATTATTGCAACGATCCAATCAGTATCCGTGTTAATCCGTGTTCATCTGTGGTTGGATAGATTTTAAAATGGAAAGCCCGTACAAAGGCCAGACCGGCCTGAAACGCGTCTGGAACGCGTTTTTTTATTCGCTCGACGGTTTCAAGGCCGCATTCCGGCATGAGGACGCGTTCCGCCAGGAAGTGTTTCTTGCGATTGTCCTGATCCCGCTCTCGTTATTTCTGCATGCAAGCGGCATCGGTCACGCGCTGATGATTGGCAGCGTGCTGCTGGTGTTGATCGTCGAGTTGCTGAATTCCGGCATCGAGGCGATCACCGACCGCGTATCGCTCGAAGATCACGCGCTTGCCAAGCGCGCAAAGGATCTCGGCAGCGCGGCGGTGATGTTGACCCTGATTAATGTGCCGGTGGTGTGGGGGTTGGTATTAGTAGGATGATTTATTACATTAGGATTCGTGTATTTCCGTTATCCTAAGATGGTGCTCCATCTTTTCTGGCTCAAATTCCCATTTGCCATCCCATGCTACTTCAAAAACCCGAGGTTTCGGGGATACAAAATTCGATGCCTCAATCTCGAGATAATATCGAACAGCTTGATCTTTTTCGACGAATCCTTGGAAATTGTTTGGGTAAGTATAAAGAATAGGCGTAAATTTTACGTCCTGTTCCCCGATACGCCCGAAATCTAAAACCTGTTCTTTGGCGATGGTAATTTGTTGTGGTGTTACTTCTGCGGGTGCCCAGACAAATTGAACTGGAACTGCCATTGAGACTGCACGAAAACGACCATCGGGGCCACGACGACTCAAACCCTTCAGTAATACACGGCAGTTCTGAACAGCGAGCCATGGACGAACATTCATTACTTTCAGGTGATAGTACATTACTTTTTGTCCACCACTCGGGTCTATAACGCCTCGTAGTTTTAATACCGTAGGGTCTCCGCGAAGAGTGTGCGGCTGAATAATTAATTTGGGAGGGGCTAAGCAGGCTCTAATTTTTTCACCCCATATTGCTAATATGGCAACAGCTACAGTGCCTATAGCAGCTAGTCCTTGGAACACCAAATCCCAATTGATCATGATCAATTAGAAATAAAAGGAGTCAGGTTTATATTTCCCGTTAATGCTGTTTCTTTAGCGAATCCCGAATTTCCCGCAACAACACCACTTCCTCCGGCGTTGGCGCAGGCACGGCTTCTTCCTTTGCTTTAAGCCGGTTCACCGCGCGCACCAGCAGGAATACCGCGAACGCGACGATCGTGAATGAGATGATGGTGTTGATGAACGCGCCGTAGTTGAAGGTCACTGCGCCGGCTTTCTGCGCGGCGTCGAGGCTTGCATACGGTCCTACCGTCGCGCCTTCCTTCAGCACGAAGAACAGGTTGGAGAAATCCACCTTGCCGAGCAGCAGGCCGATCGGCGGCATGATGACGTCGCGCACCAGCGAGTCCACGATCTTGCCGAACGCAGCGCCGATGATGATACCGACCGCCATGTCGACGACATTGCCGCGCATCGCGAATTTTTTGAATTCCTCGAACATCGAAGTCTCCTGGAACGGGATGGCGACATCATAAAACAGAAGCTGTCGTCACAAAAACATCATCAAATTTTAATCAAAACGTCGCAATCGCGCGGCACCATGCGCGGCAGATGGACAGCGCCCAGATCATCTGCCAGCAGTTGCCGACCGCACACCGCATCATGCGCGTCGCGGTGGTCACCGAAACCTGGCCGCCGGAAATCAACGGCGTGGCGATGACGATCAGCCGCATGGTCGCCGGTCTGCAGCAGCGCGGCCATCAGGTGCAGTTGGTGCGGCCGCGCCAGCATGCGCGCGACAATCCGGCCAGCGAGCCGAATTTCGAGGAAGTCCTGCATCGCGGTGTGCCGATTCCGCGCTATGAGAACCTGAAGCTGGGTCTGCCGGCGAAGCAGGCGCTGGTGCGGCTGTGGTCGGTGCAGCGTCCCGACCTGGTGCACGTGGTGACCGAGGGGCCGCTCGGCTGGTCGGCGCTGATGGCAGCCGGCAAACTCAAGATCCCGTGCAGCAGCGATTTCCACACCAATTTCCACAGCTACAGCAAACACTACGGCATTGGCTGGCTGAAGAAACCGATCGTCGCCTATCTGCGCAAACTCCACAACAAGGCCGATTGCACTCTGGTGCCGACCTCGGCGCTGCTCGAAGATCTCGAAAAGCACGGCTATCTGAACCTGCGTGTGGTCGCGCGCGGCGTCGACACGCATCTATTCCATCCCGGCAAACGCAGCGAAGCGCTGCGCGCACAATGGGGTGTGCGGCCGGAGCAGCCGGTCGCGATCTACGTCGGCCGTCTGGCGCCGGAGAAGAACCTGCCGGTGGTGATGCGTGCGTTTCAGGCGATGCAGCTGGCGTGTCCGGAAGCGCGGCTGGTGCTGGTCGGCGACGGCCCAGAACGCGCGGCGCTGCAGGCCGCGCATCCGGCGTGCATATTCGCCGGCATGCGCAGCGGCGAGGATCTCGCCGCGCATTATGCGTCGGGCGACATCTTCCTGTTTCCGAGCATCACTGAAACCTACGGCAACGTGACGGTCGAGGCGATGGCGAGCGGGCTCGCGGTGATTGCCTACGATTACGCGGCGGCGGCCGAGCACATCCAGCACGGCAGCAACGGGCTGCTCGCGGATTTCGACAACGCCGAGGACTTCATCCAGCTCGCGGCAAATCTCGTCAACGACCCGCTGCGGATCGGCGAATTCGGTCAGCGTGCGCGCGCGACCACCGAGAAAATCGACTGGGAGTGCGTGCACGACGAGTTCGAAGCCGCGCTGCTGGAAGTCATTGCCAGAACTGAAAACGGCACATCGCTCGCGCGCCTGTCAGCCTGACGGCCGCCTCCGGCGACGTGTCGGCGCCGGTGTATAATCCGCGCGCATGCACACGCTGATCTGCGGCTCGATCGCCTATGACTCCATCATGGTGTTCCCCGGCCGCTTCAAGGAACACATCCTTCCCGAGCAGCTGCACATCCTCAACGTCGCGTTTCTGGTGCCCGACCTGCGGCGCGAGTTCGGCGGCTGCGCCGGCAACATCGCCTACAACCTGAAGCTGCTCGGCGGCGCGCCGCTGATCATGGCGACGGTCGGCGACGATCACCAGCCGTACACTTATCGGCTCGATCAACTGCAATTGTCGCGCGCGCACGTGCGGCAGGTGCCCGGCGCGTTCACCGCGCAGGCATTCATCACCACCGACCTCGACGACAACCAGATCACCGCGTTTCATCCGGGCGCGATGAATCACGCGCATCTGAACCACGTCGGCGACGCCGGCGACGTTTCGCTCGGCATCATTGCGCCGGACGGACGCGACGGCATGCTGCAGCACGCGCGCGAATTTCATGCGGCCGGCATTCCGTTCATTTTCGATCCGGGCCAGGGCCTGCCGATGTTTTCCGGCGCCGAGCTGCTGGAGTTCATCCGCCTTGCCAACTATGTCACGGTCAACGATTACGAGGCGCAACTGCTGATGGACCGCACCGGCCGTACGCTCGAACAACTGTCAGAACTTATCGCGGCGCTGATTGTCACATTAGGCAGTCAGGGTTCGCGCATTTATGCTGACGGCAAGTGCATTGAAATCCCGGCCGTCGAACCGGCGGCAGTGCTGGACCCTACCGGTTGCGGCGATGCCTATCGTGCCGGACTGCTGTACGGAATCGCGCAAGGCTGGAGATGGGAGAAGGCCGGGCGGCTGGCTTCGCTGATGGGCGCGATAAAGATTGCCAGTCGCGGTCCACAGAATCACAGGCCGGCGCGGACGGAAATCGCGCAACGTTATCATCAAGCCTTCGGAGAGGAATTATGAAAACACGATTTTCGGGTCGTGGATGGGCGCAGGCAGCGGCACTGTCATTGCTTGCGCTGGGACTGCACGGCTGTGCGGATACGGCCGGCAGCGGCGAATATTCGCGCCAGCAGGTGCAGGTCGAACAGACGGTGCGCTTTGGTGTCGTCGAATCGGTTCGCCCGGTCACCATTCAAGGTGAAAACACCGGTGTCGGCGCGGTTGCCGGCGCCGGACTGGGCGGTGTCGCGGGCAGCACGATCGGCCATAATACCGGCAGCGTGGCCGGCGCCATCGGCGGCGCGATCCTCGGCGGCCTGGCCGGCAACGCGGTCGAGAAATCCGCGCGTCAACAGAACGGCGTCGAGATCACGGTCAGGCTCGATAGCGGGCAGGTGATCGCCGTGACCCAGGGCGCCGATGAGCAGTTCAATATCGGCGACCGCGTCCGCGTGCTGTCCGGCGGCGGCGCCACCCGCGTTTCGCATTGAGATCCGGATAGATTTATCGCGTCCGGCGCTCGCCGGCGGAGTCATTAAACCTTCACCATTTTTTCACGCGCGCGTCACATTGCGGACTTAGCCTCTTTTCCGGCATATTTTCCGGGAGAAGAGCCATGCGGCTTCAGCAACAACCAGGCATCGTTCAATCGCAGGCGCGGCTGATGTTGCAGCATGCGCGCACACCGGCGGAAATCGCTGAAGCACAGCATTTGCGTTACAAAATATTTGCCGGCGAAATGGGCGCCCGGGTGCCCGGACGCGAAACCGGTACCGACAGCGACGAGTTCGACCTTTACTGCGACCATTTGCTGGTGCGCGATGCCGATAGCGGACACGTCGTCGGCACCTACCGTGTTTTGAGCAGCGCGATGGCGCACCACACCGGCGGTTTTTATTCGGACCGTGAATTCGATCTGACAAGACTCGATCATCTGCGCGATGAGACGGTGGAGATCGGACGTTCGTGCGTCCATCCTGAATATCGCAACGGGGCGACGATCGCGCTGCTATGGTCGGGGATCGCGCAGTATATGCAGACGCATGGCTATCGTTATCTGATCGGCTGCGCCAGTGTCGGCATCGCCGACGGTGGACACGTCGCGACGGCCATTTATAATACGCTGCAGAAAACCAGCCTGAGCCCGGCCGAGTACCGTGTGTTTCCGCGCTGCGAATTGCCGCTGGCGGCGCTCGATCCGGCAGCTGAAGCACCGCTGCCGTCGCTGATCAAGGGCTATGTGCGGGTCGGCGCCTATATCTGCGGCGCGCCGGCGTGGGATCCCGATTTCAACACCGCCGACTTGCTGATGATGCTGCCGATGTCGCGGATGAACCCGCGCTATGCGCGGCATTTTCTGAAGGCGGATTGTTAATAACGACCAGCTTCCTTACCCGCGCGTTCCGTCTGACCCGCGTCGCGCTGCATCTCGCCCGCGGCGTGACAACCGCGGGGTTGATCTTTCCCTGGCTGGATAAAGCCGGCCGTGCCGACCATGGCCGGCGCTGGGCGGCCGGGCTGTTGCGCATGCTGGCGATCCGCGTGCAGTTGAAGGGCGCACCGCCGCCGCCCGGCGCTGCGGCATTGCTGGCCGCCAACCATGTTTCATGGCTCGATCCGTTTGTGATCAATGCGGTGCGGCCGGTCAGGTTCATTGCCAAATCGGAAGTACGGCGCTGGCCGGTGATCGGGTGGCTGACCGCGCAAGCCGGCACCCTGTTCGTGGTACGCAGCCGGCGTCATCATACCGCGCACGTCAATCAGTCGGTGGTTGGGGCGATGCGGGACGGCGAAACCTTCGCGGTGTTTCCGGAAGGCACCACTACCGATGGCAGCGTGGTGCTGCCGTTTCACGCGTCGCTGCTGCAACCTGCATTCGACAGCGGCGCGCCGCTGGTGCCGGTTGCGCTGCGCTATTTGCGCGCCGACGGCAGCCTGTGCACGGAGGCCGCCTATGATGGCGATAAGACGATATTCGGCACGTTGCGCGCGATGGCGGCGCTGCCGTCAATCCGTGCCGAACTCCAGTTTCTTGCCCCGCTGACCGGTACCGACCACCAGCACCGGCGCGAGCTTGCGCGTGCTGCGGAACAGGCTATCGCCAGCGCTTTACGCCTCGCTTTGCCGCGCAGACATGCTGGAACAACCGCCGGTCTTCGAGCCGCAGCGCGGTAAGTTCGCCGCCCCACAGGCAGCCGGTGTCGAGCGCGACCACATCGGCGTTTGCGTACAATCCCAGCGCCGACCAGTGTCCGCACAGAATCGTGGTGCCGCGGCTCTTGCGCCGCGGCAGACTGAACCACGGCACGTAGCCGATCGGCAGATGAAACGGTTTGCCTTTGTGCGCGAATTCCATGCGTCCGGCCGGCGTGCAGATGCGCATGCGCGTCATCGCGTTGACGATCACGCGCAGACGCTTGATGCCCTGCAGATCGTCGCTCCAGCGGTTTGGTTTGTTGCCGTACAGTTTGCGCAGGAATTTTTCGTGGCCGTCGCCGCGCAGTTCGGTTTCCACCTCGCGTGCAAGCCGTAGCGCGGCGGCGACGGTCCATTGCGGCAGCAGCCCGGCATGCACCATTGCAAAACCGCGCTCGACGTGCATCATCTTGCGGTGGCGCAGCCAGTGCAGCAGCTCGTAGCGGTCAGGCGCGTTCAGGATCGCCTCGAAAGTATCATCGGGCGAAGGTTTGCGATGTCCGGCGGCGACGATCAGCAGTGTCAGATCATGATTGCCAAGCACGGTGATGGCGCGCGGGCCGAGGCTTTTGACAAAACGCAGCACCGCCAGCGAGTGCGGCCCGCGATTGACCAGATCGCCCACCAGCCACAGCTTGTCATGTCGCGGATCGAAGCGGCACAGGTCGAGCAGCCGGCGCAGGGAGCCGTAGCAGCCCTGGATGTCGCCGATCGCGTAAGTCGCCATTTGGAAATTCTACTTGCGTACGGGCGGTTTCAGTTTTACCGGTGGGACGGGTAAAATAATAATCTGATTTTCTTTCGACAGGCCAGAGCAGTCGAAGCGCCCGTAGCTCAGCTGGATAGAGTACCGCCCTCCGAAGGCGGGGGTCGCACGTTCGAATCGTGTCGGGCGCGCCAGATTTCGGAAACCGCTTGTGTTCCGGGTTTTCCCCGACTGGCTGGTCGCGGACGGGCGCAGGCAAAATGAAGCGCTGTAACTTCGCGGTGAAAGCCGCTGTGCTGCTGATGATGGCGAGCACGCCGGTGCCGGTGTTTGCTTATCACTACGATCACGGCGGTCGTTCCCATGTTCGTTTCGGTTTTTATCTCGGAGTCCCGCTGTGGGATCCCTGGTATTCCTATCCGTATTATCCATATCCAGCGGTAGTGGCGATGCCTCCGTCCCCGCCTCCGCCGCCATCGGATGTGGAGCCCGCCCCAACCCCTGGCGGACCGACGCAGCGCCCGTATTATCGAAATTATTGCCCGCCCCTCGACGCGTATTATCCGAAGGTCAGAGAATGTCCCGGCGGCTGGCAATCAAAATGAGTGTGCGGCCGAGCCATTTCTTTGTTGTGGACAATGCGTCGCTGCCCTGGCCCCGCCTGGTTTTACGAAGCCTGCATTAAAATACGTTTACGTAAACGTAATTATTGGTCAGGATTTGCTAGGGCCCGATTTGTTTGCGGCACTGGCGTTCGAAAAACGCGATTTCGTTCAGCATGATTTCTATATCTTCGCGTTGCTGTTCGAGCCGGCTTCGATAATCATCGAGTTTGGCTAGGAATGTTTCGATCGATGTTTTTCCGCTGCTGCCGGTCTGGTAGAGCTTGAACAGTTCGCGTATCTCGCCGATGCTCAGGCCGAGCCGTTTGCCGCGTAATGCCAGTTTAAGCCGACCCCGATCCTGTCCACTGAACAGCCGTGTGTTTCCTTTGCGGCGTGGTGCCAGCAATCCTTCGTTTTCATAGTGGCGCAGGGTGCGCGGAGTTACGCCAAATTCGCTGGCAAGCTCCGAGATGGTATAGTAATCTTTCATCGTGCCTTGCAATAAAAAACAGGATTAAACTTACTATTACGTAAACGTAATGTCAACTTCCGTACCAACCAGGGTTTCCCAACATATCGGTCAGACTCCAGAGCTCGATCCGATCGAAGTCGCGGAGACTTGCGCAGAGATCGCACAAAAAAGCGGCCGGATCATCGGCGAATTCATCAGCCATCAAGTGGCCAACGGCGCATCGGCATTAAGCGACGGCGCCGGTGCTGCAGAAGTGTTTTCGGAAGCGGCGATAAAGCTGTTCGCGGATCCGGCGGCGCTTGCCGCAATGCAGTTTGGGTTGTGGCGGGACTGCGCCGAACTGTGGCAGAACTCGATGCTGCGGTTTTGCGGCTGCGACGCGCCGCCGGTGATTGCGCCGGAACGGCACGACCGCCGCTTCAAGGGTGAGGACTGGCAGCAGAACCCTTTTTTCGATTATCTGAAGCAGTCTTATCTGCTCGTCGCCCGGCGCATCCAGCAGGCGGTCAGCGCTGTGAATGGAAGCGATGCGCACACCGCGAAAAAGATCGACTTCTATACGCGCCAGTACATCAATGCGCTGTCGCCGAGCAATTTTCTGCTTACCAATCCTGAAGTACTGCGCGAAACCATCGATTCGCGCGGCCGGAATCTGGTCAGGGGGCTCGACAATCTGATCGCGGATTTCGAACGCGGCCAGTGGCGCCAGTTGCGCGTCAAGATGACCGACCCGGCTGCGTTCGAAGTCGGGCGCAATCTCGCAACGACGCCCGGCAAGATCGTCTTCCAGAACGACCTGATGCAGCTGATCCAGTACGCGCCGCTGACCGCCGAAGTTCATCGCCGCCCGTTGCTGATCATCCCGCCGTGGATCAACAAATATTACATACTTGATATGCGCGAGGACAATTCATTTGTGCGCTGGGCGGTGGCGCAGGGGCATACGGTGTTCGTCATTTCATGGGCCAATCCCGGCGCGAGTTACGCGGACAAGACGTTCGACGACTATCTGCGCGAGGGTCCGCTGGCGGCGCTTGATGCGATCGAGCTGGCGACCGGCGAGCGCGAGGTGAACGCGGTCGGTTACTGTCTCGGCGGCACGCTGCTCGCGATATTGCTCGCTTATCTGGCCGCGAAAAGCGACGATCGAATCAGGAGCGCGACGCTGTTCGCGACGATGATCGATTTCTCCGCGCCGGGCGAACTCGACGTGTTCATCGACGAGGCGCAGGTCGCCGCGCTTGAGAAGAAGATGGACGAACGCGGCTATCTCGACGGCGCGGAAATGGCGGCAACCTTCAATCTGCTGCGCGCGAATGATTTGATCTGGTCGTTCGTCGTCAACAATTATCTGCTCGGCAGGCAGCCGCTGCCGTTCGATCTGCTGTACTGGAATTCGGACTCGACGCGAATGCCGGCGGCAATGCACAGTTTCTATCTGCGCAACATGTATTTGAAGAACAGGCTGCGCGAGCCCCGCGGCATCACGCTGGCCGGCGTGCCGATCGATCTGTCGCAGGTGCGTACGCCGCTGTATTTTGTGTCGACGCTCGAAGATCATATTTCGCCGTGGCCGTCGACTTATGCCGGCGCGCGACTGTTCCCGGGAGAAGTGCGGTTTGTGCTCGGCGGCTCCGGTCATATCGCCGGCATCGTCAATCCGCCGGCAGCCGGCAAATACCAGTACTGGACGCGCGATGCCCTCGACGCCGAGCCGCAGCAGTGGCTGGCGCACGCCGAACGCCACGCGGGCTCATGGTGGCTGGACTGGGCGCAGTGGGTCGCGCCGCACGCCGCAGAGCAGGTCGCGGCGCGCGCGCCGGGCGCGGGCCGCCTGCCGGCGCTCGAGGATGCGCCCGGCGCATACGTGAAAGTGCGCCTCGATACGCCGTCGCCTGCCGCCATGCGCTGAATGGGTCGGGCGCCCGATACCGATGTCTTCATCATGCATCGCAACACCGGCGGCCGCCAGTAAGTCCATATACCGATGCTATAATTTCGGACGCCACGCGGTGGCGGCGGCGCGCAGCGCGCCCGTTGATCCCAGCAGGGTAACGCATGGACTTGAAGGACATTCACCCCGATATCGATCCGCAGGAAACCCAGGAATGGATCGAGGCGCTTGAGTCGGTGCTCAAGCGCGAAGGCGCGGAGCGCGCGCACTATCTTCTGGAAAAACTCGTCGACAAGGCGCGTCGCAGCGGCGCCTATATTCCATTCAGCGCAAACACCGCCTACCTGAATACCATTCCGCCGGGTCAGGAAGAGCGTTCGCCCGGCGATCCCGCGATCGAGGACAAACTGCGCGCCTACGTGCGCTGGAACGCGATGGCGATGGTGGTGCGTGCCAACAAGACGTCGTCGGAGCTCGGCGGACATATCGCGAGCTTTGCGTCGGCGGCGACGCTTTACGACGTCGGCTTCAATCATTTCTTCCGCGCCGCGAACGATAATTTCGGCGGCGATCTCGTTTATATGCAGGGGCACTCGTCGCCGGGCATCTACGCGCGCGCGTTTCTCGAGGGGCGCATCAGCGAAGAACAGATGAACAACTTCCGGCAGGAGGTCGGCGGCAAGGGACTGTCGTCGTATCCGCACCCGTGGCTGATGCCGGATTTCTGGCAGTTCCCGACGGTATCGATGGGGCTGGGGCCGATCATGGCGATCTATCAGGCGCGCTTCATGCGCTACCTCAAGGATCGCGGCGTCATCGATCCGCAGGACCGCAAGATATGGGCGTTCATGGGCGATGGCGAGATGGACGAGCCCGAATCGCTGGGCGCGATCTCGCTTGCCGGACGCGAGAAACTCGACAACCTGGTGTTCGTTATCAACTGCAACCTGCAACGGCTCGACGGCCCGGTGCGCGGCAACGGCAAGATCATCCAGGAACTGGAAGCCGATTTCCGCGGCGCCGGGTGGAACGTGATCAAGGTGATCTGGGGCTCATACTGGGAACCGCTGCTGATGCGCGACGTGCACGGCCTGCTGCTGAAGCGCATGGAGGAGTGCGTCGACGGCGAGTACCAGACCTACAAGTCGAAGGATGGCGCCTATGTACGCAAGCATTTCTTCGGCAAATATCCGGAGCTGCTCGAAATGGTCTCGCACATGACCGACGACGACATCTGGCGCTTGAATCGCGGCGGCCACGACCCGCACAAGATCTACGCGGCGTACGCGGCGGCGATCAGGCACCGGGGCCAGCCGACGGTGATTCTTGCCAAGACGGTCAAGGGCTATGGCATGGGCGAAGCCGGCGAGGGGCAGAACATCACCCATCAGCAGAAGAAGATGGGCACCGAGTCGATCCGCGCCTTCCGCGACCGTTTCCATATCCCGATTCCGGACGACCGTCTCGAAGAAGTTCCGTTCTATCGGCCCGCCGAAGACAGTGCCGAGATGAAATATCTGCGCGAGCGCATGGCGGCGATGGGCGGTTCGCTGCCGGCGCGCCGCCGCAAGGCGCAGCCGCTCGCGGTGCCGCTGCTGGCGGCGTTCGAGGCGCAGTTGAAAAGCACCGAAGACCGCGAGATTTCGACGACGATGGCGTTCGTGCGCATCCTCGCGACGCTGGTGCGCGACAAGACCATCGGCAAATACGTGGTGCCGATCGTGCCCGATGAATCGCGCACCTTCGGCATGGAAGGCATGTTCCGCCAGCTCGGCATCTATTCGCACATCGGTCAGCTCTATACGCCGCAGGACGCCGACCAGCTGATGTTCTATAAGGAGGACCAGCACGGCCAGATCCTGCAGGAAGGCATCAACGAGGCGGGCGCCATGTCGTCGTGGATCGCGGCGGCGACTTCGTACAGCACGCACGGCCAGTCGATGATCCCGTTCTATATCTTCTATTCGATGTTCGGTTTCCAGCGCGTCGGCGACCTCGCGTGGGCGGCCGGCGACATGCGCGCGCGCGGCTTCCTCCTCGGCGGCACCGCCGGGCGCACCACGCTGAATGGCGAAGGGCTGCAGCACGAGGACGGCCACAGCCATATCCTCGCCTCGACGGTCCCGAACTGCATCGCCTACGACCCGACCTTCTCGTACGAAGTCGCGGTGATCGTGCAGGACGGACTGCGGCGCATGTATCAGGAGCAGGAAGACGTGTTCTATTACATCACGCTGATGAACGAGAACTACACGCATCCGGCGATGCCCGCGGGAGTGGAGGAAGGCATCCTCAGGGGCATCTACCTGTTCCGCGAAGGCAAGGCGAAGAAGGGTCAGCCCAGGGTGCAACTGCTGGGCAGCGGCACGATCCTGCGCGAAGTGATCGCGGCGGCCGAATTGCTGGAAAAGGATTTCGGCGTCGCCGCCGACATCTGGAGCGTGACCAGCTTCAACCAGTTGCGCCGCGATGGCCTCGACGCGCAGCGCTGGAATCTGCTGCATCCCGACGCGAAGCCGCGCAGGAGTTATATCGAAAGTTGCCTCGAAAAACACGATGGCCCGATCGTCGCGGCGACTGATTATATGAAACTGTTCGCCGATCAGGTTCGCGCTTTCCTGCCGGACCGTGCTTACACGGCGCTCGGCACCGATGGTTTCGGCCGTTCCGATACGCGCCGCCAGTTGCGGCGCTTCTTCGAAGTCGACCGCCATTATGTGGTGGCGGCGGCGCTCAGGGCGCTTGCCGATCAGCAGGCGGTGCCGTCGTCCACGGTTGCCGCGGCAATCAGGAAATACGGCATCGACCCCGACAAGCCGAATCCGGCGACGGTCTGAACCGCATGGGCAATGTGATCGAGGTGAGGGTTCCCGACATCGGGGACTACAAGGACGTGCCGGTCATCGAGGTGCTGGTCAAGCCCGGCGACAGCATCAAGCTGGAAGATCCGCTGGTCACGCTCGAGTCCGACAAGGCAACGATGGACGTGCCCGCGCCGCGCGCCGGCACCGTCAAGGACATCCGGGTCAGGGTCGGCGACAAGGTGTCCGAAGGTTCGCTGGTGCTGATGCTGGAAGCCGCCGCCGGCGCCGAGACCGCCACCAAACCACCTGTCGCCGCTGCGCCTGTGCCGCCCGCGCCCGTGGTTCCCTCTATCGCCGCCGCTGCGCCACCGCCGGCGCGCGCCGTGCCGCTGGAACCGCCGTCGGTCGTCAGCAGCGGCCCGGTGCACGCGGGTCCATCGGTGCGGCGTTTCGCGCGCGAGCTCGGCGTCGATCTGAGCCGCGTTGCCGGCAGCGGCCCGAAGCAGCGCATCCTCAAGGAGGACGTGCAGGCGTTCGTCAAGAGAGAGCTTGCGCGGCCGCGCGCTGAAGGCGGCGGCCTGCTGTTCAATCTGCCGCCGGCGCCGCAGGTCGATTTCGCGAAGTTCGGGCCGGTCAAACTGCAGCCGCTGACGCGCATCAAGAAACTGTCCGGCGGCCACCTGCACCGCAACTGGCTCAGCATCCCGCACGTGACGCAGCACGACGACGCCGATATCACCGAACTCGAAGCGTTCCGCAAGCAGCGGGCCGAGGAACTCAGGAAGCAGGACATCCGTTTCACGCCGCTGGTGTTCCTGCTGAAGGCGAGCGTGCTTGCGCTCAGGCATTATCCGCAGTTCAACGCCTCGCTCAGCGCCGACGGCGAGAACCTGGTGCTCAAGGAGTATTTTCACATCGGCGTCGCCGTCGATACTCCGCAGGGACTGGTGGTGCCGGTACTGCGCGACGTCGACAAGAAAGGTCTGGTCGATCTCGCGAAGGAGCTCGGTGAAGTCAGCGCGCGCATGCGCGACGGCAAAATCCATCCTTCCGACCTGCAGGGCGGCTGCTTTTCGATCTCGAGTCTGGGCGGCATCGGCGGCACCCATTTCACGCCGATCGTCAACGCGCCTGAAGTCGCGATTCTCGGCGTGTCGAAATCGCAGATGAAACCGGTATGGGACGGCAAACAATTCGCGCCGCGGCTGATGATGCCGTTGTCGCTGTCGTTCGATCATCGCGTGATCGACGGCGCGCAGGGCGCGCGCTTCCTGTCGTACCTCGGCGGCGTGCTTGCCGACATCCGTCAACTGACGATCTGATTTCGTGGCTGCAGCCAGCACCGCGCCGGTCGGCGTCCTCGGCGGCACCTTCGATCCGATCCATTTCGGGCACCTGCGTCTCGCGCAGGAACTCGGCGAGACACTGCAGCTGTCCGAAGTGCATTTCATCCCGGCCGGCACGCCGCCGCACCGCACCGCGCCGCGCGCCGCCACCGCGCACCGGCTGGCGATGGCGCGGCTGGCGATCGCCGGCAATCCGCTGTTCACGCTCGATGAACGGGAAACCGCGCGCCCCGGCCCCGGCTACACGATCGATACGTTGGCCGAACTGCGGCGCGAACTCGGCGCGACGCGACCCATCTGTCTGCTGCTCGGCGCCGACGCGTTTCTGGATCTGGTCACCTGGCACCGCTGGCACGAACTGTTCGGTTTCGCGCACGTGGTGGCCGCGCACCGGCCGGGGTTTCCATTGCAGACGTGGTCGCAGCGGATGCCGCTGCCGCTCGCCCGCGAATACGAAATGCGCCATATGGAGCAGCCGCTGGCGGTGCATCTGTCGCCGGCCGGCGGCATCGTCGCGCAGCCGATCGCGGCGCTCGACATCACGGCGACGCGCATCCGCGATACCCTCGGCGCCGGCGCCAGCCCGCGCTATTTGCTGCCGGATTCGGTTCTCGATTATATTCACAGCCATGGCCTGTATGCCGGAGATGAATGAAGCCTGAGACGATGGTGAAAACCGCGGTCGCCGCGCTGGAAGACGTCAAGGGCCGCGACATCGTGGTGCTCGACGTGCATCGCCTGACCTCGCTGTTCGACCGGCTGATCATCGTCAGCGGCGACTCGACGCGGCAGAACCGGGCGCTCGCCAACAACGTCAGGGAAAAACTGAAGGCGCACGGCGTGCCGGCGGTGGGCGTCGAAGGCGAAGACAGCGGCGAGTGGATACTGGTCGATTTCGGGCCGGTTGTTATCCACATCATGCAGCCCGCAATCCGCCGCTACTACAATCTCGAGGAACTGTGGGGCGGCGCTTCCGCGCCGCTGCACCGGACGGCGGCCGCCGGCCGCTGATTTGCTGCGTCGATGAAGCTGCGCGTGTTTGCGGTCGGACGCAGAATGCCGGCGTGGATCAGCGCCGGCTGCGACGAATACATGCGCCGCATGCCGCGCACGCTGCGCGTCGAGCTGACCGAAATAAGGCCCGCAGATCGCACGATGGGGGAGTCGGTTGCACACTGGCTGGAGAACGAGGCGCAGCGCATCCGCTCCGCGCTGCCGGCGGACTGCGCGCGCGTGGTGCTCGACGAACGCGGCGAACTGCCGACCACCGCCGAGCTCGCGCGCCGGCTCGAACGCTGGCAGCGCGAAGCGCGCGACGTCGCGTTCGTCATCGGCGGCGCCGACGGCACCGCGCACAGCCTGCAGCGCGACACCGACTGGCTGTTCGCGCTGTCGCGGCTGACGCTGCCGCACGCGTTGTGCCGGGTGGTGCTCGTTGAGCAGCTGTACCGCGCGGCGATGCTGCTGGCCGGCCATCCGTACCATCGCGAGTGAACCCAATGACCGCGCCGACCGGCAGCACCGTCTATCTGGCGTCGCGCAGCCCGCGCCGGCGCGAACTGCTGCGCCAGATCGGCGTCACGATCGACATCCTGCTGCTGCGCGCTGACCCGAAGCGCGGCGTCGATGTCGATGAACGGCCGCTGGTGAATGAAGATGCAGAGACCCACGTGATGCGCGTCGCGCAGGCCAAGGCCGCCGCCGGCTGGCAGAACGTGCTGCGGCGCGGACTGCGGCCGCTGCCGCTGCTCGCCGCCGACACCGTGGTCGTGCTCGACGGCGAAATCATCGGCAAGCCGGAAAGCCAGCGGCAGGCGCGCCAGATTCTGGAACGCCTGTCGGGCCGCCGGCACCAGGTGCTGACTGCGGTCACCGTGACCTGCGAAGGGCGCACCGAATCGAGGCTGTCCGGCTCCACGGTGGAGTTCCGCGAACTCGCGGCGCAGGAAATCGAGCGCTACGTCGCCACCCGCGAACCGCTCGACAAGGCCGGCGCCTATGGCCTGCAGGGGCGCGCCGCAGTGTTCGTGCGCGGCATCGACGGCAGTCCCTCCGGCATCGTCGGCCTGCCGCTGTTCGAGACCGCGCTGCTGCTGCGCGGGTTTGGTATCGTTACGCCCTGACCGCCGGCCCGCGCGACATGGCTGAAGAAATCCTGATCAACATCACGCCGCAGGAGACGCGCGTCGCCGTGATCCAGCAGGGCGCCGTGCAGGAGGTGCAGATCGAACGCGCTTCGGCGCGCGGGCTGGTCGGCAACATCTGCATGGGACGCGTCACGCGCGTGCTGCCCGGAATGCAGTCGGCGTTCGTCGACATCGGCGGCGGCCGCGCCGCCTTCCTGCACGTCGCCGACATTCAGGGCTGCCGGCGCGACGGCGCCGAGCCGCCGCCGATCGAGACGCTGCTGACCGAAGGTCAGAACCTGATGGTGCAGGTGATCAAGGACCCGCTCGGCACCAAGGGCGCGCGGCTGTCGACCCAGATCTCGATCGCGGGGCGACTGCTGGTCTATCTGCCGCAGGAGACGCGGATCGGCATTTCGCAGCGCATCGAAGATGAAGAGGAGCGGCTGCAGCTCAGGGAAAAACTCCAGCAACTGCTGCCGGCCGATGCCGGCGGCGGTTTCATCATCCGCACCGTCGCCGAGGCCGCGAGCGAGGTCGAATTGCTTGCCGATATCGAGTACCTGCGCAAGCTGTGGAACGACATCCTTGAAAAATCACACACCGCCGCGCCGTTGACGCTCTTGTACCAGGACCTGAATCTGGGACTGCGCGCGCTGCGCGACGTGGCGCGCGACGAAACCACGCGCATCCGGGTCGATTCGCGCGAGACCTTCCACAAGCTGCAGCAGTTCGCACAGGAGTTCGTGCCGGCCATTGCGGCGCGCATCGAGCATTACGCCGGCGAACGGCCGCTGTTCGATCTCTACGGCGTCGACGACGAGATCGAGAAGGCGCTGGCGCGCCGCGTCGACCTCAAATCGGGCGGCTATCTGATCATCGACCAGACCGAAGCGCTGACCACGGTCGATGTCAACACCGGCGGCTTCGTCGGCGGGCGCAGTTTCGACGACACCATTTTCAAGACCAATCTCGAGGCGGCGCAGGTGATCGCGCGCCAGCTCAGGGTGCGCAATCTCGGCGGCATCATCATCATCGACTTCATCGACATGGACAGCGAAGAGCACAGGAACGCCGTGCTCAACGAATTCCGCAAGGCGCTGGCGCGCGACCGTACGCGGATGACGGTCAACGGCTTCACCCAGCTCGGCCTGGTCGAGATGACGCGCAAGCGCACACGTGAGAGCCTTGCCCACGTGCTGTGCGAGCCGTGTCCGTTCTGCCAGGGGCGCGGCGAAATGAAGACTGCGCAGACCGTCTGCTACCAGATCCTGCGCGAACTGCTGCGCGAGGCGCGCCAGTTCGAGGCGCGCGAATATCGCATCCTTGCCGCGCAGCCGGTGATCGATCTGTTCCTCGACGAGGAATCACAGAGCCTGGCGCAGCTGTCGGATTTCATCGGCAAGCCGGTGTCGCTGCAGGGTGAATCGCAGTACCACCAGGAACAATTCGACATCGTGCTGATGTAGGCGCTGCGTCAGGCGTGGTCGAGCCCGAAGAATCTGCGGATGCTGGCGAGCATTTCCGAATGGCTGCGCTGCGGCCGCCGGGCGGCGGCATCGGCGCGCGCGAGATGCTGATCGAGATCGGCCTGGCGCGCGGCGAGCAGCCGCGAGAAATGCTCGGCGAGAGCCGGCCGCGAGTGAAGCACGTCTTCAAGCGACGCCTTGTCCAGGCGGTAGCATTCCGCGTTGCTCCTGGCGATCACCGTCGCGTGCCGCGGTTCGCCAGTAAGCAGGCCCATCTCGCCGAAGCATTTGCCCGGGCCCAGCACGGCGACAGGTTCGCGGTCGCCGTTGGGGCGCTCGACCACGACATCGGCCTCGCCCGAGATCAGGATGTAGAGCCAATGCGCGATTGCACCCTGCCGCGTCATCACGTCGCCGCGCGCGAACGGCGTGAACACCAGCCGTTCGCTGACCGTATGCAGTTCTTCCTCATCGAGCTCGGAAAACAGGTCGACCTGCTTCAGGGCTTCGAGGCGTCGTGCGATATCGCGCGACCTGACAACCTGCAAATGCTTCTCGTCCTGTTTGACCGTATGGATGCTGTATTCAGGCACGGCGATTCGCATCCCCGCGCGCTGCAGCGCGGCAAGCACGTGCACGCGCACCTCGGAATCGGTCGAATCGTCCCGCGCCAGATCGGTGAGCCAGTAGCGCACCGCATAACGGCCGTTGCCGTGTTCGAAATCCATCAGCAGGCATTGCGGAGACGGATCAGCGGCAACGTGAGGAATCTGCGCCGCGCGCAGCGCATTTTCGACGACGTCGATCACGTGCGAGGACGCCGCGCTGTAATCGACGTTGAACCAGACCCAGCGCCGCCATTGCAATGGCCGGCCGATGCGCTGGCCGTGCACGAGAAAACGGTTGCGGACCAGCGCGCTGTTGGGGATCACCACCGTGTCCCAGTTGCGGGTTTCAATCGAGGTCGAACGCCAGCGGATGTCGACCACACGCCCGTCCACATCGTCGATCCGCACCCAGTCGCCGACCTTGAGCGATGCGTCGAGATGAAGCGCGATGCCGCCCAGAATATTGCCCAGCGTATCCTGCATCGAAAATGCGACTACGGCGGTGATCAACGCAGAGGTGGTCACGATCTGGGACAGATCGAGACCGGCATAGCGCAGACGCACCAGCCCCCACGCCGTGTAGCCGAGCATCACCACAATGTCCTCGAGGATGCGCGGCGGTTTCAGCCGGACGGCACGCAGCACGACGCGGAAGACAAACATGCCCCACAGTCGTATGATGGCGACGCCCGCGACGATGATGGATGCCTCGCGCATGACGGCTGATGCCGCCGACATGCCGAGAGCGGAAATCATGGCGCTGGACCAGAATCCGAAAAGACCGAGGCCGCAGAAACCCAGCGTGTTCAGCAAAACGTGCCGGTCATCGCGCCGGAAATGGAACAGCAGCAGCGAGAGTGCGGCCACCATCAGGAACAGATATGACATTTCCGCTGGCCAGAGTCTGTCCCACAGCGCGTGCTGAAATCCTGGCTCGTCCATTTTCCGGAAACCCCTTTTTAATATCTTTACTCAGCAGGGTGCATTTGGGCTTGACGAATATCAAATGTCAAGAGGGTAGGGGTTGCAGGTTCTCCGGCGACTGCGGATGATTGAAATGCTCGGTATTGATTTTCGCAAACATTACGAGGGAAACGCTGCTCATGTTTGAATCCGCCGAATTGGGCCACAGCATCTCCAAGGACGAATACGATCGCGCGCTGCCCAGGCTGCGCGCCGCGCTGCTCAAGGCCCAGTACGATCTGCTCGCCGACGGCAGTTTTCCGGTCGTCATCATCATCGGCGGCGTCGATGGCGCGGGCAAGGGCGAAACCGTCAATATCCTCAACGAATGGATGGATCCGCGCTATATCGCCACCTACGCATTCGGCGAAATGTCGGACGAGGAGCGTGAACGCCCGCGGATGTGGCGCTACTGGCGCGCATTGCCGCCCAGGGGGCGCATTGGCATCCTGTTCGGAGCGTGGCATACCGATCCCATCGTCAATCGCGTCGCAGGCAGAACCGATGACGCCGCGCTCGAACTGGCGATGGACAGGATCGTGGACTTCGAACGCATGCTGGTCGATGAAGGCGCGTTGATCCTCAAGTTCTGGTTTCACCTGTCCAAAAAGCAGCAGAAGAAACGGCTGAAGGCGCTGGAAGCCGATCCCAAGCTGCGCTGGCGGGTGACCGACACCGACTGGGAACGCTTCAAACTCTACGACGAGTTCCGCCGGGTTTCGGAAACCGCGCTGCGCGAAACCAGCACCGGCTATGCGCCGTGGACCGTGGTGGAAGGCATGGATCCGAACTACCGCTATCTGACGGTGGGGCGCGTGATACTGGATGCGCTCAAAAAGCGCCTGGCCGGTGACCGGCCTGCAGTAAGCCGGCCGGCGGCGCTGCCCGAACCGGCGCTTGACGGCCGCAGCGTATTGTCCAGCCTCGACTATGGAAAGAAACTCGAGCGCAAGGCCTACAACCGCAAGCTCGAAAAATATCAGGGCGAACTCAATCTGCTGACGCGCGATAAAAAATTCAGGCGGAAATCCCTGATCATCGTATTCGAGGGAGTCGATGCGGCGGGCAAGGGCGGCGGCATCCGGCGCGTCACCGGTGCGCTGGACGCGCGTCATTACCGGGTGGTGCCGGTCGCCGCGCCGACCGAGGAAGAACGCGCGCAGCCGTACCTGTGGCGTTTCTGGCGGCACCTGCCGCGCACCGGCCGGGTCACGATATTCGACCGTTCGTGGTACGGACGGGTGCTGGTCGAACGCGTCGAGAAATTCTGTTCCGAGGACGACTGGATGCGCGCCTATCGCGAGATCAACGACTTCGAGGAACAGCTCGCGGAAGCGGGCGGCATCGTGGTCAAATTCTGGCTGACGGTCACCAAGCGGGAGCAACTGCGGCGTTTCCGGGAACGCGAAAAAACGCCGTTCAAGAAATTCAAGATCACCGCCGAGGACTGGCGCAATCGCAAGAACTGGAGCGCCTACGAGCGGGGGGTGTGCGACATGATCGAGCGCACCAGCAGCGAGCTTGCGCCGTGGGTTCTGGTGCCGGCCGACGACAAGCATGCGGCGCGCATCCAGATCCTGCAGACGCTGTGCAGGCGGGTTGAAGCCGCGTTGTGACCGGTTTCCGGGGCCAGAAAGCCGCCGCCGGTCAGGCGGACGCCCTGGTCTCGCCGCCGGCCTTGGCGGCGGGCACCAGCGCCAGGCTGGTACGCAGCTGGTCGAGCAGATCGCCCTGCTTCTTGATCGAGATGCGCTGCTGGTCGAGCTGACGCAGGCGCTCCTTGACCGACGACAGGTTGTCCTTCAGCGCGCGCAGATTTTCGACGCGCTTCAGCATCAGGCTCTGCCGCTCCATGATCTGGGCGTTGAGCGGGCCGAGCGCGCCGCGCAGCCAGCGGTCGGCGTCGATGCGCGTGAACTCGAACTGCTGGCGCGCCTCTTCGACCAGGCCGTCGTAGAACTTCTTGACCAGAAAGTCCTTGTAGGTCGCGATGTTGATCGGATCGTGGCAGAACTCGCTCGTGTTGGCTTCGAGCGTCTGCATCCCCTCGAGATGCTTGTCGAGGTTGAGCGGCGGCGCATCGACCTTGGCCAGCCCGAAATTTTCATGGAAGCTCTGATAGATGCCGTTGACGGTGTCGCGCAGCGTTGTCGCGTAATTCAGGATTTTCTGGACCTGTTCGGTGAAGTGGGCGAACAGTCCCTGCATGCTTTTCCACATGCCGGGCGTGGTCCACGCGCCCTCGATGAATTCGCGGTCGTGGCTCAGAAATTCGGCGATGCGGTCGTCGTGCAGCGTCGCCAGCAGTTCCTGACCGCGCGCCATCAGGTTGGCGTAGGTCACGTTGAACGAGGCCACGCTTTGCTGATAGGTCTTGCGCTCGGCTTCGAGGCGCGTCAGCAAATCCTGCGCGGCGCTCTGGTTCTTGCCCGACGCCGCGTTCAGATCCTGCATTTCCTTGACGGTCGCTATGAAGCGCGCGGCGACCGCCTGGCGCGCCGACTGCACCAGCGGCCCGATTTCCTTGGCGACCGACGACATCAGCAGCGCCTGCCGTTCCGGCACCAGTTGTTCCGCACACAGTTTTTCGATCGCGCGCAGATTGTCCGCCGCCGGATCATCCGCGCGCTGTTCGAGGCGCGCCTGAATCGCCGCCTGCAGCGGAACCGGGAACAATTGCTCCGGCTGCGCTTCCAGCGCGAGCGCAATGCGCTCAGCGGCGGCGTGATCGACGCCGGCGTCGATCACGACGAGCTTGCGCGCGCGCGAAGCATGCGCGTACTGTTTCCATATCGCCTGCGCCGCCGGCGTCAGTTCACCGCCGGTCACCATCAGCAGTCCCTGCGCGCTCGCCGTCATTCGTATCGCGACCTCGGGCTCGGCGGCGAACAGCCGCGGGCTCGGCGTGTAGTAGGCGACAAGGCCGCTTTTCAGCGTCGGGTGCGGCAGGTTGATCAGCGCGTAGCGCCATGCCGGGACGCGCAACACCGCGCCTTCCAGCGGCAGGTTGAGCGCGCGCGCCTCGTCGGCGCTGACTTCCCGCGTTTCGGCAAGCGCGGTGAGCGCGGCGGCGATTGCGGTCGGCGATTCCGGGTCGAGGCGCGTCGTCACCCACTCGATGGTGGTACGGCGCAGCGCGGCGATGGTTTCCGCGCGCTTGCGCGTTTCGATCGGCAGCATGCGCACGCACGGCGCCTCGTTCGGATCGCAGAAGATTTCGATCGCGCAGACGGTGTCGACGCCGAGCGCCGCCGGCAGCAGCCCGCCCGGCACATCGGGGAACAGCAGCGCGTTGATCAGGCCGATCTTGTATTCGGCGGACTCGCCGAGAAAGGCAAGCCGGACGCGCGCGTTGCGCAGCCCCTGGATCAGGTCGTAGATGCGCAGCGTCTGTTCGATGTCGGCCTGGCCGTAGCGGTCCTGCCACGACTGGAACTCATCGATGTTTGCGACCAGCTGCTCGCGCCATTGCGTGAACTGCGCGATGCGCTGTTCGAGTTGGCTCGCCGCCATCAGAATGCCGTGTTTTCCAAAAGGGTTATTGTGCGGGGATCGGGATTGACGATCTCGACCGTCTTGCGCCGTCCGCGCGCGCCGTGTTTTATCGTTATGTTTGCTGCCGGCAGATTAAACCACTGATGTAAAAAGTCAATCAGCGCTGCGTTTGCCCGGCCTTCCACGGCTGGCGCGGCGAGCCGGATTTTGAGCGCATCGCCGTGACGCCCGGCCAGCGCCGACGTTTTGGCGTTGGGCTGCACGTGGACGGTCAGCGTCAGCCGCTGGCGTTGCGCGTCGAACCGGTACACCGGCGGCTAGCGCAGGAAGCGGCCGAGCGACAACTCGAGCCACGCCACCGGCAGCATCAACAGCAACTGGCACGCGATCAGCGCGAACAGCGGCGACAGATCGACGTTCGCCACCAGCGGGATCAGCCGCCGGAACGGGCGCAGCAGCGGGCGCGTCACGCCGTCGAGCAGCGGCGCCAGCGGACTGTACGGATTGATCCAGCTCAGCACCGCCTGCACCACCAGCGCGGCCATCGCCATGTAGATCGCGAGCCGCGCCAGCTGCACCAGCGCGAGCGCCGCCAGCGCCGCGGCGCCCGCCGAGTCGAGGCGGTGGCCGCCGAGTTCCAGCACCAGCCATAATTGCAGCAGCTCGGTCAGCCACGCCAGCAGCAGCGTCGCCAGATCGAGCCCCCACCAGCCCGGCACGATGCGCCGCGCCGGCCGCACGATCCAGTCGGTGAGCGCGGCCAGGAACTGCGCCAGCGGACCGCGCGCGCCGACGCGCAGCCATTGCAGCAGGAAACGCAGCAGCAGCGCGAGCGCGAACAGCTCGCCGAGCGTCGAGACCAAGAACACCGCGGCCTGGGTCAGCATTTCATTGTTTGCCGAGTTCTGCGCCGAGCTGGCGCGCCCGTTCGCAGGCGGCCTTGACCGCGCGGACGATCGCTTCCCTGACCTGATCGCGCGCCATGCTGGCGAGCGCGGCTTCGGTGGTGCCGCCTTTCGAAGTCACGCGCTCGCGCAGCGCGGCGAGCGGATCGGCGCTTTGCGCCGCGAGTCTGGAGGCGCCGATAAAAGTCTGCAGCACCAGTTCATGCGCGATATTTTTCGGCAGCTTCAGTTCGGCCGCCGCCTGTTCCAGCGCTTCCATGAACAGGAAGACATAGGCGGGCCCGCTGCCCGAGACCGCGGTCACCGCGTTCATTTCATTTTCGTCTTTGACCCAGACCGATACGCCGACCGCGTTAGTAATACTCTCGATCGTTCTAATTTTCTCCTGACTCAACACACTTTTTGGTGGAAAGCTGTAGTAGGTGAGTCCGGTAATTCCGTTGCCGATTAACGCCGGAAGATTCGGCATAGCACGTACTAAGGTGCACTTCATTCCCAACTGCTTTGCCACATCCGTGAGTCGGATACCAGCTGCAATGGATAAAACAATTTTTCCGTCCACCCATGACCTGAGCTGCCGGGCGACGTCGAAGATTTGTTGCGGCTTGACGGCCAGCACGATAATTTGCGAATGCTCGATTGCCTCCGGGGCAATCTTCTCGAAAACAACAACGCCGAATTTTTCATCAAGGCGGCGGCGGGTCGCGGCATTGATTTCGACCACCTGAATGTCCTCCGCTCGCTGCCCCTTGGCCAGCAAGCCGTTGATCATGGCCTGCGCCATGTTGCCGCCGCCGATAAAGGTTATATTCATAGTGGATAGTTTAACTGGGGAGACACCGGAACGCGGAGAACTTCCGGTTTTTCCGTGTTTATCTGCGTTCATCTGCGGTTAATTGCTTTGCTTTCAGATTTTCTCCGCGTCCGTGCGCCTTGACGGTTCGGTTGTGCGCCGTTCCCCGAAGATTGCGGTGCCGATCCGCACCAGCGTCGCGCCCTCGGCAATCGCTGCTTCGAAATCATTCGACATTCCCATCGACAGCGTGTCGAGTCCGGCGCCGGCGGCGGCCATTTCATCCCTGAGCCGGCGCAACCGGGCGAAGTCGCGGTGCTGCTGCGCGGTGTCGTTGCTGGCGGGCGGAATCGCCATCAACCCGCGCAACCGGATGCCGGGCAGGTCGCGCAGAGCGCGCGCCAGCGCCGGCGCTTCGGCCGGCGCGACGCCGCCTTTGCTGGTTTCGCCGCCGAGATTGACTTCGATGCAGACTTGCAGCGGCGCGCGGCCGGCCGGCCGCGCCGCCGACAGGCGTTCGGCGATTTTGAGGCGGTCGATGCCGTGCGCCCAGTCGAAATGTTCGGCAATCGCGCGCGTCTTGTTGCTCTGGATCGGGCCGATGAAGTGCCATTCCAAGGACAGATCGGCGAGCGCCGCGATCTTCGGTAGCGCCTCCTGCACATAATTTTCGCCGAAAGCGCGTTGGCCGGCCGCGTACGCGGCGCGGATCGCATCGGCGCTGAAAGTTTTGCTGACTGCAATCAGCGCGACATCCCTGACATCGCGTCCGGCCGCTGCCGCCGCGCGCGCGATGCGCGCCCTGACGGCTTGCAAGTTGGCGCCGATTGAGTCCATAATTTTGCGGCCGGTTGCCCGTATAATCGCAGCTGCATCCCGCAGCTCCGCACTTTTCCGCCCGCCGCGATCGGGGAAAGTAACAGGGAAATTATAATGGACATCTCAGAACTGCTTGCGTTTGTCGTCAAGAACAAGGCTTCCGACCTGCACCTGTCAGCCGGCCTGCCGCCGATGATCCGCGTGCACGGCGACGTGCGCCGCATCAACCTGCCGGCGATGGAGCACAAGGATGTCCACGGCATGGTCTACGACATCATGAACGACGGCCAGCGCAAGTTCTATGAGGAAAATCTCGAGTGCGACTTCTCGTTCGCGATCCCCAACCTCGCGCGCTTCCGCGTCAACGCGTTCGTCCAGCAGCGCGGCGCCGCCGCGGTGATGCGCACCATCCCGTCCAAAATCCTGTCGCTCGAAGAACTGAAGTGTCCGGGGATTTTCAAGGATATTTCCGAATACCCGCGCGGTCTGGTGCTGGTGACCGGGCCGACCGGTTCCGGCAAATCGACGACGCTGGCGGCGATGGTCAACCACATCAACGAAAACGAGCAGGGGCACATCCTGACCGTCGAGGACCCGATCGAATTCGTGCACGAGTCGAAGAAATGCCTGATCAACCAGCGCGAGGTCGGACCGCACACGCTGTCGTTTTCCAACGCGCTGCGCAGCGCGCTGCGTGAAGACCCGGACAGCATCCTGGTCGGCGAAATGCGCGACCTCGAAACGATCCGGCTGGCGATGACCGCCGCCGAAACCGGCCACCTGGTGTTCGGCACGCTGCACACGTCGAGCGCGGCGAAGACGATCGACCGCATCATCGACGTGTTTCCGGCCGAGGAAAAGGAAATGGTGCGCGCGATGCTGTCCGAATCGCTGCGCGCGGTGATCTCGCAGTCGCTGCTGAAGACCAAGGACGGCACCGGCCGCGTCGCCGCGCACGAAATCATGATCGGCACGCCGGCGATCCGCAACCTGATCCGCGAAGCCAAGGTTGCGCAGATGTACTCGGCGATCCAGACCGGACAGGCGTACGGGATGCAGACGCTCGACCAGAACCTGCTGGAGCTGGTCAAGCGCAACATCGTCTCGGTCGAAGAAGCGCGCGGCAAGGCCGCCAACAAGGATAACTTCAAGTAATCTCACCGCGTCTCTGACGGGCAAGGAGTCGGCATCATGGCAACGATGGAGCGGGACCAGGCAGTCCAGTTCATGCACAATCTGCTGCGCGCGATGCTCGGCAAGAAGGCGTCCGACCTGTTCATCACCGCCGGTTTCCCGCCGGCGTTCAAGGTGGATGGCAAGATGACGCCGGTGTCGAATCAGACGCTGACGCCGCAGATGACCGCCGATCTCGCGCGCGCGATGATGAACGACAGACAGGCGCAGGAGTTCGAGTCGACCAAGGAATGCAATTTCGCGATCAATCCGGCCGGCATCGGCCGCTTCCGCGTCAGCGCGTTCGTGCAGCAGGGCCGCGTCGGCATGGTGATGCGTGTGATCACGACCACGATCCCGAAATTCGAGGATCTTGGATTGCCGTCGGTATTGAAGGACGTCGTGATGAGCAAGCGCGGGCTGATGATCATGGTCGGCGGCACCGGCTCCGGCAAGTCCACCTCGCTGGCGGCGATGATCGGCTACCGCAATGAGAACAGCTACGGCCACATCATCACGATCGAAGACCCGGTCGAATACGTGCACGACCACAAGAACTGCCTGATCACCCAGCGCGAGGTCGGCGTCGACACTGACTCGTGGGAAAACGCGCTGCACAACACGCTGCGCCAGGCGCCGGATGTGATCCTGATCGGCGAAATCCGCCACAAGGAAACGATGGAACATGCGATCGCGTTCGCCGAAACCGGCCACCTGGCGATGGGCACGCTGCACGCGAACAGCGCCAACCAGGCGCTCGACCGCATCATCAATTTCTTCCCCGAAGAGCGCAAGGCGCAGTTGCTGATGGACCTGTCGCTGAACATCCGCGCCATCGTGTCGCAGCGGCTGATCCCGAAAAAGGACGGCAAGGGGCGCGTCGCCGCGGTCGAAATCCTGCTCAACTCGCCGCTGATCTCCGACCTGATCTTCAAGGGCGAAGTGCACGAGATCAAGGCGATCATGGCGAAGTCGCGCGAGCTCGGCATGCAGACCTTCGACCAGCATCTGTTCGACCTTTACGAGGCCGGCCAGATCAGCTACGAGGACGCGCTGCGCAACGCCGACTCGGTCAACGAACTGCGGCTCAATATCAAGCTGAACAGCAAAGAGGCGAAGGATAAGGACATAATGTCCGGCATCGAGCACCTCAACGTTGTTTAAGCGAAAAAGTCTTCGCTCGCCCTAACTTTGTCGCGCGCCGACTCAAACGTCCTCATTTACTGAGAATGTAAACTCCGGCGTTCTCGCCGCCGCGCTTCGCGTTAGAGCTTCGCTCGGGACTTTTTCGAGGAGTACGAACGTCCGCTTTCGACCCAAAGCGGACGTTTTTTATAGCTCATTAAAGCGACATCAGCTGACCAATGCGTCTAGCGTGAATAGTTCTAACTAAGAGTGGGCCGCATAATAAGTCTTGAATTTCTCAATGGGAAGCGAGCGAGAAAAGTGCCATCCCTGGACAAATTTAACCCCCGCCTTACGAAGAACATCGACCTGTTTCCTCGTTTCCACACCTTCAACGAGCACGATCTTATCGATATCGTGAAGCAGCCTGATGTGAATTTTATCTTCGTGGGTGGGCCACTCGTCGAGCAATATCCGATCCGTGAAAGACTTGTCGATCTTTATGATGTCTACCCGGAGGCGAGCCAAGAAAACCAGTTGGGCCTCGTTTGCCATAACATCATCCAAAGCAACTTTGACTTTAGTGTAGCCATGATTATTAATCGTATCCACACCGAGTTTGTCTGGCACCCCACGTTCTGTAACCTCCAATACTATTTTGTCCACATCATCCACTAAGTGAGATTTGCGAAGAGCGTAACTGATCCCGCCGCGCCCCCATAACTCCGGTGGAACATTAATGGCTACGTGCACACCTACTGTATCGTGAAGCCAGCCTCCAAGATCATGAGCAACTCGATCAATAATCCAGTATGTCAGTTCGCCAATAAATATTGTTCCTTCAATTAAAGGAATAAATTCCATCGGTGGAACGATTCGATCAGCCTTTCGCCATCGAACAAGCGCCTCTGCTCCAACACAGCGTCCATCTGTAAGTGAAATTGTAGGAAGATACTCAAGAAAGAATTCGTTATTCTTAATAGCATTACGAAATTCGATTTCGTTAAACATCACGCTCCCCCGCAGTCTCGTTCACTTATGCGGATAACCATTCTCCACCCATTTATTGCAAGGTCAAAAACTAATCGAGAATGTGCGCTTTTGGGCGTTAGTCGTCATTATATTGCGTCTGCTCTCGACCCAAAGCGGATATTCACAGCAGCTTGTGTCTCATTCTGGAACAGCCCATTGAGGGTTCCAAGCAACCTCCCATAGATGTCCGTCGGGATCTTGGAAATATCCTGCGTAGCCTCCCCAAAATGTATCCTGAGCTGGCTTCACGATGACTGCACCGGCGTGTCTTGCTTGGCTCATTACCGTATCGACTTCTGCTTTTGAGGAAACGTTGTGCCCGATTGTGAATTCGGTTGGACTTGGACTTCTCAGAGGAACCCCAGAATCATGGGAAATGCTATTGCGTGGCCAGATTGCAAGCTTGAGACCGGCTTGTAGATCAAAGAAGGCAGCTGCCCCTTGCTCAAACTCCTTACCAATGACGCCTTCCGTTTGAAGACCAAGGCCGTCGCGATAAAACTGGAGCGACCTCTCCAAATCATCAACACCAATGGTGATAAGAGTGATGTGGGGCTTCATTCGCATGCTCCCTGTGGAGCACAATAGCTATTCAAATTACAGAAATATGGACATCTCAGTAATTTTTCTAAATTATAGGTGTGAAAGCGTCCGCTTTGGGTCGCAAGCGGACATTTCTTGCGAAAAGAAGTTTACCGATTGTCATCCTCATGCTGCCGCGTCGGATATTTGACCGAGCCGTAGCGGATGATGAATACCGAGATCGCGAGCAACAGGATTCCACCAGCGACGAACAGGATGCTTTCGTCCGGATTGTGGTTGATCTGGATGTCGCCGATCAGCATCCGCGTCAGCGCGGTGATCGCGACGTAAATCAGGAAGCGCACCGGCATCTGGTGGGTCTTGAAGTAGATGCCGACCATCGCGCCGAGTTCGAGGTAGATGAACAGCAGCAGAATGTCCTCGATATTGGTGCGTCCGCGCGCCCAGATCTCGACGAATGCGATGAAACCCGCCCAGGCAGTGGCGGCGCCGATCACGAACAGCGCGATGTAATGGAAACTCTCCACCAGCAGGTTGCCGGCGCGCATCGCCTCGATCTTGATTTTCTGGCGCAGCGAGTTGATTTGCGGCGAGTTCATGGCGGACGGTCTCCCGGGTTATGGTTGGTATGCGCCTAATTTACTCCGGGATCTTTGCCGCGCCAACCCGCCGCCGCATCTGGCCGGCGACCAGCTTGAATTCGAACAGCCGGCATTCGAGCGCGCCGTTGTAGAGCGGGGTGCGCTTCGACGGCTTGAGGCCGATCAGTTTGGCGAGCTGCAGGTCGGCGCTCAGGATATAGGCGGTCCAGCCGGCAAAGCGCTGCTTCAGCGCATCGCCGAGTTTGGGATAGAACGCGGCGAGCGTCTGTTTTTCTTCGAGCCGCACGCCGTACGGAGGGTTGGCGATCAGAATGCCGCCAGCGGCCGGCGGCGCGGCTTCGAGCACGTTGACCTGCTTCAGCGGGATGGCATTTTCCAGCCCCAGCGCCGCAAGGTTGGCGCGCGCGGTCTTCAGCACATCGCCGTAGAGATCGCTGCCATGGATATCCAGCGCTGCCGGCTTGCGTTCGCGTGCTTTCGCGGCATCGAGGCAGCGTTGCCATTCCGCGCGGTTGAAGATGGCGATTTTTTCGAAACCGAAACCGCGCCGGCTGCCGGGAGCGATGTCGAGCGCGATCAATGCCGCTTCGATCAGCAAGGTGCCGCTGCCGCACATGGGGTCGTAGAGCGGGGTGCCCGGCCGCCAGCCGGCGAGTTTCAGGATGCCGGCGGCGAGATTTTCGCGCAACGGCGCCGTGCCCGCCTCCTTGCGCCAGCCGCGCTTGAACAGCGCGTCGCCCGAGGTGTCCAGATAGAAGGTGACCGTATCCGCGGTCAGGAACACGTGAATGCGCACATCGGGCGCGTGGGTGTCCACGCTGGGGCGCCGGCCGGTCGCGTCGCGAAAACGGTCGCAAATTGCGTCCTTGATCCGCAGCGTCGTGAAATCGAGGCTCCGGAGCGGGCTTCTGACCGCGGTGACGTTGATGCGGATCGTGCGCCCGACATCGAACCATTGCGGCCAGCGTAATCCCAGCGCCGCGCGGTAGATATCGTCTTCATCGCGATAGCGCGCGTCGGCGATCTGCCACAACACGCGGCTGGCGATGCGGCTTTCGAGATTGACGCGGTAGACCAGCAGCCACGACCCGGAGAATGCCACGCCGCCATCGGTGGTCCCGACGTCCGCGGCGCCGAGCGCGGCAAGTTCTTCCGCCAGCGCCGCTTCCAGTCCGCGCGGACACGGCGCAAAAAAGTGATGATCGTTCAGAACGGCTTGACCACAACCAGAATCACGACCGCGACCAGTATCAGCACCGGCGCTTCATTGAACCAGCGGTAGAAACGGTGCGAGCGGCGGTTGGCTCCGGCCTCGAACGTTTTCAGCACACGCCAGCACGCGTGATGGTAACCAAGCAGCGCCAGCACCAGCAGCAGCTTCGCGCTCAGCCAGCCGTTGCCGGGGCCGCGACCGATGCCGTAGCCGATCCACAGCCAGAGGCCGAACGCCAGCGCCGGCGCCGCCAGCAGCGTCATGAAGCGGTAGAGCTTGCGCGCCATCAGCAGCAGCCGCTCGCGCGCCGCAGCATCGGTTTCCATCGCGAGGTTCACGAAGATCCGAGGCAGGTAGAACAGTCCCGCGAACCAGGACGCGACGAACACGATATGAAAAGCTTTGACCCACAACATGCGGCTACTCTATCAGGCGCGGCAATAGCGCGTCACCAGTTCGCGCAACTGTGCGAGCCGCCCATGGAAAAAATGCTCGGCGCCCGGTACTACGACGACCGGCAGGTGTTGCGGACGCGCCCAGTCGAGCACCGCCTGCAGTGGCACGATCTCGTCGAGTTCGCCATGGATCAGCAAGGTGTCTGCGGGCACCGGCTCTACCGGAAAGCGGGTCACCGCCGGCGCGATCAGTACGATGTGGCTGGCCGCGGTGCGCTTCGCGACGCGGGTCTGCACTGCGCCGCCGAACGAAAACCCGGCCAGCGTCAACGGCAACTCGCCGTAGCGGGCGCGGGCGTAGGCAACCACCGCCAGCAGGTCCTCGGTTTCGCCGATGCCGGCGTCGTAGCTGCCTTCGGTATCACCGACGCCGCGAAAGTTCGGGCGCAGCGCGACGCAGCCGAGGTCGACGAAGGTTCTGGCCAGCGTGGTGACGACCTTGTGATCCTTGGTGCCGCCCTGCGGCGGGTGCGGATGCGCGATCACCGCGATGCCGCGGCGATCCGCGCCGGGATCATGGATATCGGTTTCGATCCTGCCCGCGGGGCCGTCGATCAGCGCCCGCGTGAGCTGTACCGCCATCAGATTTTCAGACGCTCGACGACGCGGCCGTGCCGCAGGTGCTCGTCGATGATTTCGTCGATGTCTTCGCGGTCGACATAGGTGTACCAGACGCCTTCGGGATAGACCACCAGCACCGGCCCCTGATCGCAGCGGTCGAGACAGCCCGCCATGTTGATGCGCACCTTGCCCGGTCCGTCAAGCCGGAGTTTCTTGACGCGCTCCTTCGCATATTCGCGCATTTGCTGCGCGCCGTGGTTGTTGCAGCAGGCTTCGCCGGGCGCGCGCTGGTTGCAGCAGAAAAATACGTGTTTCGCGAAATAACCCATCAGCGCCGCGATTATAGCCGATGGCCGCTGCGCGCCGCGGCGGCGATCATCCATCCGCAATAGGCGACAGCCAGCAGCGGCCAGCAGACCGACAGCGCAAGCATGATGTGGCCGAAACGCGCGAGATGGGTGATCTCGGGCGGCAGCATGAACACGGGCGTCGTCTGATAGGGATTTTGCGGCGCGATGTTGACGGCAATGACGCCGGCGGCGAGGCAGGCGATGGCGAGCGTTGCGCGTGTGTGCAGGGATTGCCGCACGACCCACGGCAGCGCAAGCGCGCTGGCGGCGAGGCCGATCACCACGCCGGGCGTGATCCATTGCGTCCAGCCGGCGCCGGTCAGCGTTCCCGTCGCCAGCGATTTGACGGCGAGCGCCAGCAGCAGCGCGACGGCGGCCGCCGGCAGCGGCGCGCGCTGCGGCTGCAGCGCCAGCGAGACCAGCAATCCCGCGGCGCCGGTGAACAGCGCGACAACCGTGGCTTGCGCCGCGGCGTAGGCCGCGGCGGTGTGCGCAAATGCCGGCGCCAGATTCAGCGCCTCCCGCAGATCGCCGCTGCCGAATGCCAGCGGCACCGGGTAAAGCTGGACCAGAATCCATAACGCCACCACCACGATGCCGGCGTCGCCGGCAAGGCCGTCGCGCAGCCGGCAGCGTACGCTCGCGGACAGGGATGGCCACCATGTCCGGGCGGCGCATGCGCCGCCCGCGGCGCCCGCGATATTGGTGGCCAGATCGACATTCGACGCGATGCGCGTCGGCAGCAGCATCTGGATGCTTTCAAGCGTGAAGCTCAGCATGCCGCTCAGCAAAATCGCGGCCACCGTCGCCCGGCGCGGCGACAGCGCGGGACGCAGCACGAGGTAAAGCAGAGCGCTGAACGGAAAATAGGCGGCGATGTTGAGGACGATATCGCTGATGATCGTATAGCGCGGCCACGGCGCGGTCAGGAAACCGAACAGGGGATCGGTCGGCATGCGCCAGCCTTCGAACGGCTCCAGGCTCGCGTAGATGATGGCCGCGGCATAGGCAGCTGCCAGCAGGATTGCGGGACGCATCGCGAAATTCTACGACAGTCCCGCGGTCCGACGCGTAAGGTCAGTCGGCCCGGCGTTCGTGTCTTGAATGATGCGAAGGGTGCGGCGCGCCGTACCAGCGCGGCATCAGCGAGCCGACGAGCATGCCGAAAAGGGCCATCGCGAAACCCAGCAATTGCGGCGGACAGACGCCTTCGGGCGCCAGATTTTCCATCCAGATCCAGGTCGCCAGGCCGAGCACGATCGACAGCAGCGCGCCTTGGGTATTGGCGCGCTTCCAGTAAAGACCGGCGGCGAGCGGCACGAAAGCCGCGACCAGCGTCACCTTGTAGGCGTTTTCGACCATATTGTAGATCGGCAGCTTGGTGAAAAACGAGAACAGCGTGACGACGCAGGTGAAGCAGAACACGGTCACCCGCATGCCGTGCAGCAGCTGGCGGTCGGAGATGTTCCTGAACGCCGGACGCAGGATGTTTTCGGTGAAGGTCACCGACGGCGCCAGCAGCGTCGCCGACGCGCAGCTCTTGATCGCCGACAGCAGCGCGCCGAAAAACATGATCTGCGCGAATACCGGCGCATGGTGGAGCACCAGGTTCGGCAGTATATGCTGGGTCGCCTTGGGGTCGTCGCTGTTGACCAGCGAGGCGACCATCTGCGGGTCGATCAACGTCGCCGAATAGGCGAGAAACATCGGGATGAATGCAAAACCGAAGTAGAGGACACCGCCCAGCACGGAGGCGCGGCCGGCGGTCTTTTCGTCCTTCGACGATGAAATGCGCTGAAACACGTCCTGCTGCGGGATCGAGCCCAGCATCATCGTGATCCAGGCGCCGAAAAAACCGAGCATGTCGGCGGCGGTGGGCGCCGGCCAGAACGCGAACTTGCCGCTGTCGCGCGCGTGCTGAACGACCGCGCCGACACCGCCGGTCATGCCGCTGATATCGTGGCCGATGTAGAGCAGGCCGATCACGATCACGATCATCTGGATGAAGTCGGTGATCGCGACCGACAGCATGCCGCCGAACAGCGTATAGATCATCACCGTCGAGGCACCGATGATTTTGCCCCAGCCTTCGGAAATCGCGCCGTTCGAGACGACGTTGAAGACGAGGCCGAGCGCCGAGATCTGCGCGGCGACCCAGCCCAGATATGACATCACGATGCACAGCGTGGTGATCACTTCGACCACCCGGCCGTATTTGTTGCGGTAGAAGTCGCCGATCGTCAGCAGATTCATCCGGTAGAGCGGCCGCGCGAAGAACAGTCCGACCAGGATCAGGCACAGCGAGGCGCCGAACGGGTCGGCGACCACGCCGTGCAGGCCGTCGGTAAGGAAGGTGGCCGGAATGCCGAGCACGGTTTCCGAGCCGAACCAGGTCGCAAACACGGTTGCGGTGACCACGTACAGCGGCAGCGCGCGGCCGGCCAGCGCGTAATCCTTCGAGTTATGGACGAACTTGGCGACGTAGAGCCCGATGGCGACCGAGATGACCCAGTAGATGATGACGAACCAGAGCAGCATGCGCATTACTCCAGCGAGCGATGATGCGCGCGATTATACGATGCCGTGCCGCGCTGTCACGCGCGATGGGACAACCCTGTAAAAGACACGGGCCCCGCAGGGCCCGTGAGGAGATGAACTATTATGCGAACGTTTACTGGAACGGGAAATAACGGAAATCCAGCATGTACACGTTCATATCGGGATCGGGTGCCACACTGCCGCCGGGCGCAACGCCTGCAAAAGTGCTGACTTTGGTATGCGACCAGGAGGCGCCCCATTGCATCGTTCCGTACGGGCCTTTGTAGAATCGCCAGAACGCGCCGAGCGTAAATTGCTGGGTTGCTGCGGTCAGCGCTTCGCAATTGGCGGCCGTCGAAGTATAGCTTGGGGAGCCGATGCAACCGAAGTTGGTCAGGACGGGCAGGCCATAGCCGGAAAAGGTGGTAATGGCCGGATTGATCAGTCCCGCCGGAGCGGCTCCTAAACCGGGCGTATTCCCGTAGATGATGGGATTGCCTGCGCCAGTGCTGATAAACGTGGTCTGGCTGACCGATTCCTTGCCGTAGTAACCCCAGACATCCCACTCAGGCGTCGGGTGCAGAATCGCCCCAAACAGCCAATCGGTTTTGGGAATCGCGGCGAATGATCCATCGAGATTGTAGGTCACATCAGGCAGGCCAGCGGCACCATAACGGCCGACACCATGCCCATGCAGGAAAGACGCCTGCAAATCCAGCATCTTGGGGATCACCGGCAACAGCACCGACCCACCGATGCCCGCGCCGTTGGTGGTGCGATTGACGCCGGAGGACGAGGTGGCGGTTGCCAAAGGTCCAAGGGTCAGATCATTGGTGCGATCGCGGAACCAGCGGTACAGGCCGTAAACTTCATAATGGCCCCAACCCGGATCCAACGCCGCCTTCAGGATGACATCCGGCGCATAGTCAGTCGAATAGGCGTTTCCGTTGAAGAAATTCGAACCGCCGGTATAAGTTACCAGAGTATTGACCCCCGGATTTGCCGTAAACGTAGTACCGTTGGTGATCGCGGCCGTATTGTTGGCAAGATAGCTCGGGACAGTGCCGGCGATGATGGTCTGCGGGCTTTCCAGCGACAATCCCAGCCAGAATTCCTTGTCCCAATCCTTAACGAGGCGAAGTTGCGGGTTACGGGTAAAGTTGAAGCCCGGCAGATACTGGACATCGATCGTTACCGGCACGTTTTCCGAGCGCGGCAGTTCGCCGGTTTTGCTGGCCGTCGCCAGGCTCCACATCTGACCCGCCGCAAAGTGGAGTCCCCAATCACTGTTTTCCCACATGCCGAAAGCCTGGCGCAGGCGCGGCGTGTAGCTGTTCGAGGATTGCGAATTGGCGGTTTGCGCGGCGCCCATGAAGTCGAATTCCAGATAGCCGGTCAAGGCGGTCTTGTCATCCGGATTGCCGGTTGCCAGCATCGTTACCCGGCTGTGACGCGCGCTTTCACGGAATTCCGACTGTTGCGATTGCGGCATAGCGGTGTATGGAATGCCGTTGCCGGCCGCGGTATTGAAACCCTTGGCAATCCAGACCGATGCCTGGTCTGAAACCTCGTTGACATCGCGATAGATCGACGCAGCTTCCAGGAAGCCGCCCCATTTGAGTTTGACGCCGCTACCGGCGGTGGCTTGGGCTTTCGATACCTTTTCCACGTCTTCAGACGCCTTGGCTTCCCTCAGCGCATCCGATTTTTTTTCGGCGCGCAGTTCCCTCAGCATTTCATCGTATTCTTCCTGGCTCAGGATGCCTTTGGCTTTCAATTTGTTGAGCAGATCTTCGGCCACATCCGCGGAGGCCGGCGCGGCAAAGCCGGCGCACAGCGCGGCGATTGCGGCCGCGGCGATCAATCGTTTCGGCGCCCCGGATTTTTTGGTTTTGGTTTCGACTCCCATCGATGTCTCCTGAAGAAGTTAAAAAGTATTCATTCATGCCGCCATTAACCCCGGCGGAAATTTTTGTAACTGAATAAGGGGAAAGGCGCATAGCCGACGCATAACCGGCTGGTACCTTTATGCGCCGGGATTATCGTGGCCCAATATGACGGTTTAATTACGCATCGCCACAGTGTGGCGGCGATGCGACAACAGGAATCGCAAGTGATTGATAGATCAGGAATGAATCTTGGTCAACAGCATCAGCAACAATGCCAGCAGAATACCGCCGAGCAGCCAGTTGCGGCAACGCTGCTCGGCGCGCAATGCGGCGATTGCCGCGCGCAATTCCTCATCACTCCGGTCGGTCAGCGCGCGATGAACCAGCCGCGGCAACTGCGGCAGCATGACGCCCCACTGCGGCGCCTCGTCGCACAAATTGCGCAGCAGTCCGCGCCAGCCGACCTGTTCTGACATCCAGCGTTCGAGGAACGGCTTGAAGGTGATCCACAGGTCGAGCTCGGGGTCGAGCTGGCGGCCGAGGCCTTCGATATTGAGCAGCGTCTTTTGCAGCAGCACCAGTTGCGGCTGGATTTCGATGTTGAAGCGGCGCGAGGTCTGGAATAGGCGCAATAGCACGCGGCCGAACGAGATCTCGTGCAGCGGCTTGGCGAAAATCGGCTCGCATACCGCGCGGATCGCGGTTTCAAAATCATCGATGCGCGTGTCGGACGGCGCCCAGCCGGACTCGATATGCGCCTCGGCGACGCCGCGGTAATCGCGGCGGAAGAAGGCGAGGAAATTGCGCGCGAGGTAGTTTTTATCGGCTTCATTGAGGGTGCCCATGATGCCGAAATCGAGCGCGATGTAGCGTCCGCGCCGGGGTTCTTCGGTAGCGACATAAATGTTTCCCGGATGCATGTCGGCATGAAAATACCCATCACGGAACACCTGCTGGCAGAAGATTTCGACGCCGTCGCGCGCCAGTTTCCCGATGTCGATACCTTGTGCGCGCAACTGCGTGACCTGCGAAACCGGCAGACCGTGCATGCGCTGCATCACCATGATTTCCGACGTGCAATAGTCCCAATAGACCTTGGGCACCCACAACAACGGCGAGTCCTCGAAATTACGGCCCAGCTGGCTGGCGTTGGCGGCTTCGCGCATCAGATCGAGTTCGTCGTCCAGATGTTTCGCGAATTCGTCGACGACCTCGTGCGGCCGCAATCGTCTGCCATCCGCCCACAGCCATTCCATCAACGTCGCGCCGGCGTGCAGCAGCGCGATGTCCTTGCGGATGATCGGCGCAATGCCCGGCCGCAGAATCTTGACCGCGACTTCGGTGCCGTCCGGCAATTGCGCGAAGTGTACCTGCGCGACCGATGCGCTGGCGACCGGCTGCCGGTCAAATTGCGCGAAGACGTTGTCGAGCGGCTTGCGATAGGCGCGTTCGAGCGCTGCCACCGCCAGCTCTGACGGAAACGGCGGAACCTGGTCCTGCAGCTTGGCCAGCTCATCGGCGATATCCGGCGGCAGCAGATCGCGGCGCGTCGACAGCACCTGGCCGAACTTGACGAAGATCGGGCCCAGTGCTTCCAGCGCCCTCCGCAGCCGCACCGCGCGCGGCGCGTCGAGCCGGCGCCAGAACAACACGGCGTTGAGTGTCGCGCGCAGCCCGCGTACCCGTTCGTGACCGAGAAAAAATTCGTCGAGCCCGAAACGCAGGCTGACGGCGATGATTTTCAGCAGTCGCAGCATGCCGGTGCGCCGGGTCAGTGGGCGTTTTGCAGCAACGATTCTATGCGCTGCGCCACTCGTTCGACATCATCGTGCAGCGCTGCCACCTTTCGTTCGAACCGTTCGATCTCGGAGCGGTTTGCAAACAACGGCCGTTCTTCAGTCCAGTGAGCGGTCAGCGCGCGCGCGAAGTCGCCGGCCATTTGTCGCTGCACGCGCACGACACGCCGGCCGGTTTGCGCCATGCGATGGGCGAGGACGTCGCCGAACACGCGGGACAGGTCTTCCTCGATATCCCAGCGCAGATGTTGCGCGAGATAGGCGACGGCGCTGGAAAAACCGGCGTCGCCGCCGATCCGGATTTCGTGCCAGGCCTTGTCGTCGCCTGCCGCCATGCGCAGCGCGGTGGTCGGCGTCAGCGTGAATTCGGCATCCGCCGCGACGTCGGTCGCAGCGTCCTGCACGGTGCCGGCCGCGGATACCGTAAGCGCGGCGCTGAATCCTGCGCAACTGAAGCGCGCCGTCTTGCCCGCGTGGGGCTTCAGTTTATCGCACGCCCATGCCGCAGCGTGCAGCAGATGGTTGACCGGCCCCGCGGCCGGAATGGTGATATCGGGAGCGGCGCGCGCCGAGGCAGCGCTCACGGCTTGCATCCGCGATGCAGCGCGACGACGCCCGCGCTCAGATTCCAGTAATCGACGTTCACGCAACCGGCGTCCTCGATCATGCGCTTCAGCGTTTCCTGGTCCGGATGCACGCGGATCGATTCGGCAAGATAGCGGTAGCTGGCGGAGTCGCGCGCCACGATTCCGCCCAGCAGCGGCAGTACTCTGAACGAATACACGTCGTAGAGCGGTTGCAGCGGCTTCCAGACATGCGAAAACTCGAGTATCAGCAGCCGGCCGCCGGGACGAAGCACGCGCGTCATTTCGGCCAGCGCCCGTTCCTTGCGCGTCATATTGCGCAGGCCGAAGGCGGCGCTGACGCAGTCGAAGTGGTTATCCGGAAACGGCAGTTTTTCGGCGTCGCACTCGACCGCCGGCACCGCGTAGCCGGCATTCAGCAGCCGGTCCCGCCCGACCGCGAGCATCGCGGCGTTGATGTCGGACAGCACGACTTCGCCATCCGGGCCGACGCGCTTTGCGAACAGGCGGCTCAGATCCGCGGTGCCGCCGGCGACGTCGAGCACGCGCTGGCCCGGCCGCACGTCGCTGAGTTCCACCGCGAAACGCTTCCACAGCCGATGCAGCCCGCCCGACATCAGGTCATTCATCAGATCATAGCGTTCCGCGACCGATTCAAACACGCGTCCGACACGCCGGGTTTTCTCGTTTTCGCTGACGGCTTCGAAGCCGAAATGCGTGGTTTTGGACATGGTCAAGTGGTTGCTTCGCGGCTGGCGCCGGCCGCCCGCAGTCGGTCCAGATATTCACGCCACATCTCGTCGCGGTTGACGCCGTATGTATACAGCAGTCGCCACGAATAAATACCGGTGTCGTGCCCATCGGAAAAAATCAGCCGCAGCGCGTAATTGCCGACCGGCTCGACAGCGGTGATCGTGACGCCCTCCTTGCCGCTTTGCAGCGTTTCCTGGCCGGGGCCGTGGCCGCGCACCTCGGCCGACGGCGAATAGACGCGCAAAAACTCGCACGGCAACTTGAATCGCCGGCCGTCGTCGAACGCTATCTCAAGCACGTGCGATTGCCGATGCAGCGTAATCTCGGTGGGTTGCGGCGGAATTTCAGCAACGCTCATACCAGTCAATGATACGCAATAACTGGCATCATACCCGATTGTCGCCGGAGCGTGCTGTTTGGTAAGGGTTTTTGGGGAAATTTGAAACCGCAAAAATAGCCGATTGTCACATCGCTGTAATCGTGATTACATAGTATTGCAACCCATCTCACCCGGGAAAAAATCAAATATGCCGGCAACCATATTGGTAGTCGAAGACGAACCTGCCATCCAGGAACTGATCAGTCTTAACCTTGAGCAGGCCGGATATATGCCATTGCGTGCGGCCGATGCCGAGCAGGCTATCGATCTGGTGCGGGACGAATTGCCGGATGTCGTACTGCTCGACTGGATGCTGCCCGGGATGAGCGGCATAGAATTCGCGCGCCGCCTGCGTGCCGACCGTCGCACCCAGGATGTGCCGATCATCATGCTGACGGCGCGCACCGAGGAGCCGGACAAACTGGCCGGTCTGGAAACCGGCGCTGACGATTACATTACCAAGCCATTCTCGCCGCGCGAACTCAATGCGCGGATCAAGGCGGTGCTGCGTCGCCGTGCGCCGCAGGCAACCGACGACGCGGTCGAAGCGGCCGGGTTGAAGCTCGATCCGGTCAGTCATCGTGTCAGCGGCAACGGCAAGCCGCTGACGCTCGGTCCCACCGAATTCCGCCTGCTGCATTTTCTGATGACGCATTCGGAGCGCGTCTATTCGCGCGCGCAATTGCTTGACCAGGTGTGGGGCGACCACGTATTTATCGAAGAACGTACCGTGGACGTGCATATCCGTCGTCTGCGCAAGGCGCTTGAAACGTCCAGGCACGATCATCTGATTGAAACCGTGCGCGGCGCCGGCTACCGCTTTTCCGCGGCGCACTGAATTCACGCCGGTACGGCCGGCTGTGGGATAATCAGGCTCTCGAAGTCTTCCGGCGAGCCGCTGTATGCTCAGTTTCTGGGGCAAGCCCTTCACCACACTGGTATTACTCGCGGCCGCTGCGCTGATCGCGGGGCTGTTGTTCGGTACGACTGCCGCCTTGGCCGGTTTCAGCGGCGCGCTGCTGGTCTGGCTGTTTCTCCATCTCCGTCATCTGTATCAATTCCGGCGCTGGTTGCGCGATCCGTCGCTTGAGACGGTGCCGACGGGAAAAGGTCTGTGGGCCGGCGCTTTTGCAGGGCTTTACCGGCTGATGCGCCGGCAAAGCCGGAGCGAATCCCGGCTGTCCGCGGCACTCAAACGTTTTCAGCGCGCCGGTGCGGCGATACCGGAAGGCATGGTGATCCTCGATGAAGATGACCGCATCGAATGGTGCAATCCGCAGGCGGAATCGCATCTTGGCCTCGACCTTGCGCATGATGAAGGCCAGCAAATCACTTATCTTGTGCGTCATCCCCAGTTTGTCGAGTACCTGAATTCTCTGAACTACAACGAGCCGCTGGCGGTGCGGTTGCCGCGCAATACCGAGATTCTGCTGTCGATCCAGCCGGTGCCATACGGAGACAAACAGAAACTGCTGTTGAGCCGCGACATTACCCATTTTGAGCGGGTGGAAACGATACGGCGGGATTTTGTCGCCAATGTTTCGCATGAACTGCGTACACCGCTGACCGTGCTGTGCGGTTTTCTCGAAACTCTGATCGGCATGCCGCGGCTCGACAGCGATATGACGCGGCGCACGCTGCGGTTGATGCAGGACCAGGCGTTGCGCATGCAGCGACTGGTCGAGGACCTGCTTACACTGTCGCGCCTCGAGAGCGCGCAGTATCCGCTGCGTGAGGAAAACGTGGATGTGCCGACGCTGGTGCGCGGCTTGTATCAGGACGCTGTGGCGCTGTCCGCCGGACGTCACCGCATGCAGCTGCATATTGAAAGTGCCGACTGGCTGACCGGCAGCACGGAGGAATTGCGCAGCGCATTCGGCAATCTGATCAGCAATGCCATTCGCTATACGCCGGAGGGCGGCGAGGTTCATCTGCGCTGGCATCGTGTTGCCGGACAACCAGTGTTTGCCGTCGAAGACAGCGGCATCGGCATCGAAGTCCAGCACATCCCGCGGCTGACCGAACGTTTTTACCGCGTCGACCACGGCCGCTCGCGTGAAACAGGCGGTACCGGGCTGGGCCTGGCGATCGTCAAGCACGTGTTGAGCCGCCATCAGGCCAAGCTCGATATCGTGAGCGACCCGGGACGCGGCAGCCGGTTCAGCGTGGTGTTCCCCGCACAGCGTATCGTGCAGCCATTGCCGGGAGTGCGGCAACTGAGCGCTTGATGGAGCGCGTCAGCTCAACAAGACGATACAGCGGTCGAAGTCGCTGCCTTTTTCCAGCAGGCCGTCGAGTTTTGCCACCTGTTTCTGCTCTCCGTGAATGTCGACGAAGCGACCGGCTTGATGCCAGCCCAGCGGCAGAATCAGCGTTGCCGGCATTTCCGGGGCGGACGATGCGGGCAGCAGCAGCGCACGCTCGAAAGCATGGATACCGGGCAGTTTGAAATTTACCGGCCGTACCGCGACCGCGCGCGCATGGCTCGCCAGCAGCCGTACGCCGATGAACAGCTCTTCGTTTTCTTCGGCGCGCAGCCATTGCACTACACCGACATGAAATGAGGTGTGGCCGTTTTGCCGTACTGCGACCAGCTGGTTGTGGCTGATGCGCGCGCGCGCGTCCTGTTCGCGCAGCATGCACATGAAGCCGGCCCCGCTGTGGTTTACCAATTGCCATGATTCGACGGCCACATTGTCGCCGGAGGCGAGCAGACGTTCGGTACGTTCGCTGATGCGGCCGAACAGCTGCAGATCCTGTTCTTCCTGGCGCGACAGGCTGCTGCCCGGCGGACGGAACGCGCGGCTGCCGCCAACATGGAAATGCACGGCGTGCATGCCGAGGCAGACCTGAACCTTTTCTTCGCTCGTGCTGCGCTGCTCGCCGCGGCTGGTACCGCTGCGGCACCACTGGATATAGAGCAGCATTAACAGATTCTCGCAGCCCGGCTGGCGCGCTTCGTTGCCGAGGCCGAGTTGGGCGGGGGATTGCCCCTGCTTGAGCAGGGTGATCAACTGGCGCAGCGTGCGCGCCAGCGGATCGAGATCGAGATGGCGCAGACCGGATGCCGGTTTCATTTCGCCCGCCGGCATGGCACCATGATCGCCGGCAATATCCACCGTGAGTGGTGACGTCGACGGCGTCGAAGGCGGTTGTTTGGAAAGATCGACCAGTGGCGTCCACCCTTCACTCCAGCGATCGACGAAGTCCAGCTGTCGAGACGTCAGCGCAAAGGGGTTTGCAAGCTGGATGAGCAGCGTACGGCAAAATGCCGCGGTACAACTCGCGACGGGTTCCCGACGACCGGACTCGGCGTCGGTCGGGGCGCCCGCGAAGCCGCTTTGTTCGGCAAACGCGTAGAGCTGGTTCAGCTGGCGCCACAATGCCGACGGCGGCTGGTGGCGGATGCGGTAGTACTCCAGCATTGTCCGTCCGACATATTGCAGACAACGCAGCGTAACCAGTGTGGCGTGCACGCGCCGCCCTGCCGGTTCGCCGCTCCAGCCATCGCGGCATGCCAGATAAGCGCGCGTCAGTTCCTGCCATAGTGCGACCGTTGTCTTCCACGCAACGAGTTCGCTGTTTTCCAGCGGCAGAGGCTTGCCGGCGTATTTGACGGCGGCTTCCCGCTGCAGCTGGACAACGGGCTCGCGCAGCGTTTCCAGTATTTTCAGCAATTCCGTGGCGGGCAGGTTGGCCTGCCCGGCGAGTGCGATCTGGCCGGTCAGCTGCCGCTGTGCGGAAGAAATATTGGTCAGCGGCAGCGTTGCGACCCAGCGTGCGCAGCCCGCGCTGTCGGCAAATTGCAGAGAGTCGAGCAGGACAGGTTGCGAAATCATCGATGTCTCCAGATAACCGGCCCGGACTGCAACCGCAATCCGGCTGGATAGCCGAGCCAGATTAGCTGAGAACGATGCCGCAAGTATGTGATAGGGGTCACATCCGAAATGTAATCTTTTGTATGAGGAATTTTTTCACATCGAGACCGATGGCTGGCTCGAAGCCGGGGTCGGGCGCATGTCGCCGTTGCTGCGGCGATGGTGATTCCGCGACTTAGGCCACATTTAACCTGCCGTTAATGGCGGTGGCGCGCTTATAATTGGCGCGGTTCATATAAAAAGTTTTCCGTCCCTGTATGGCAGGGCCGTACGGGCTGATTCAGGTTTTGCCGATATCAACCGTCCATGGCGTATAACGAAGACATCCCCCCCAGCGTGCAGGGCAGCTTGCGGCAGGTCATCGAGCTGCTGCACGGGCATGGGCTGGTCGAGAGCTTGGTGCAGCGCCAGAGCATGCCGCACCACCAGCCGGTGGAGGGGCCGGTGCACAGGCAAAATCTGGCCGAGCTTCAGAAAAAGCTCGATCAGCTGCATCCGGCCGACGTTGCCTACATCCTGGAGGCGCTGCCTTTCAGGGAGCGTCTGGTGGTGTGGGATCTGGTCAAGGCCGATCGTGATGGCGAGATCCTGCTCGAAGTATCCGATGCGGTGCGCGAAACGCTGATCGCGCACATGGAGACCAACGAACTGGTCGCGGCCACGGAGCAGCTCGACACCGACGAGATCGCCGACCTGGCGCCTGATCTGCCGCGCGAGGTGATGCAGGGCGTATTCAGTTCGCTGCCCACCGAAGAACGCGAACGGCTGCGCGCGGCGATGTCCTATCCGGAGGACGCGGTCGGCGCACTGATGGATTTCGACATGATCACGATCCGCGGGGAAGTGACGGTCGAGGTGGTGTTGCGCTATCTGCGCCGGCTGGATGAAATGCCGGACCATACCGACCAGTTGTTTGTCGTGGATCGCAACGAGCAATTGCTCGGGTTGCTGCCGGTCAACCGTTTGCTGGTGACCGATCCCGAAGTGATCGTATCGAAGGCCATGGTCGTCGACTCGATCAAGCTGCGTCCCGACGAAAAAGCGCAGGACGCGGCGCTCGCGTTCGAGCGTTATGATCTGGTGTCGGCGCCGGTGGTGGACGATGCCGGTAAACTGGTGGGACGCGTTACCGTCAACGCAGTAGTCGATTTTATTCGCCAGCAAGCCGACAGTGAACTGCTGAATGCCGGCGGCCTGAAGGAAGACGAAGACCTGTTCGCTTCATTATGGAGCAGCATCAGGAACCGCTGGACCTGGCTCGCCATCAATCTGGTGACGGCATTCATCGCTTCGCGGGTGATCGGCGTTTTCGAGGGGTCAATCGCCAAACTGGTCGCGCTGGCAGCATTGATGCCGATCATCGCCGGCATCGGCGGCAACTCCGGCAATCAGACCATCACCATGATCGTCCGCGCCATTGCGCTCGGCCAGGTCACGCTTGCCAGCGCCCGCAAGTTGTTTGCCAAGGAGATCGGCGTCAGCTTTCTCAATGGATTGATATGGGGCGCCGTCGTCGGTGTCTTTGCGTTTTTGATCTATCGTAACGCGCTGTTGGGCGTCGTCATGGCCGGTGCGATGGTGCTCGAGCTGCTACTGGCGGCAGTGGCAGGGGTCACGGTTCCGCTGCTGATGCATAAGCTGGGCCGCGATCCGGCAGTGGGGTCGAGCGTGATGATTACCGCGATCACCGACAGCGGGGGATTCTTTATCTTTCTTGGACTGGCGACCCTGATATTGATGTAAATTTTATATAAATCATAATGTTAATGTGTTTTCTGTGCGACGGGGTTCGGCGGCGGATTCTTGGGGAAGGAGAACGGACGGGATTGCTTATTGGTACTGCGGTTGCGGGAACTGGAGCGGGGAAATAACGGGAGCTGGGGAGCCCAGCTCCCGCTCAAACCAATACCGTTATTTCTTTTTAGCTGCTTTTTTCTTTTTTGCTTTTTTCTTGGCTGCCATTATCGTCTCCTTACGAGTGGTTGATTAACTTCAACGTGCAATGGCTTCTGCACTGCCAACGCATCGCATTCACATCCCCGTTTTGCTTTTCCAAAACAGCAACACGATGCGCGGTATCTCAATTCTATGACACGTTTTAAAAAAAAAGCAACTCTTTTGTCAAAATTAAACTTTTGCATGCGCGGCATTAAAACCGGCGGCGGATATGCTCGAGGAATTTTCTTTCGATCGATGGCGCGATCGGTTCATATCGCAAACGCGGCGCCATGCGCTGTCGCGCACAGCTCAACGATGAAATTTCGACAGCTCGCGGCGTGTATTCAATGCAGCATTTGTTCCGATGCGAACAATTGCGGTACCGTTTCACGTCCGCGAATCAGATGCGCAGCCGCGCCATCCACCATTATTTCCGCGGCGCGCGGCCGTGAATTGTAGTTGGAGCTCATTACCATGCCGTAAGCGCCCGCCGACATCACGGCGACGAGATCGTCTTCGGCCAGATTCAATTCGCGGTCGTGGCCCAGAAAATCCCCGCTTTCGCACACCGGCCCCACTATTTCGTAATGCCGCGTCGGCCCCGGCCGTGGATGCACCGGCTGGATATCATGCCATGCGCCGTACAACGCGGGGCGCATCAAATCGTTCATTGCGGCATCGAGCACCGCGAAGTTGCGGTGCCTGCCGTGCTTCAGGTACTCGACGCGGGCGAGCAGAACGCCGGCGTTGCCGATCAGCGAGCGCCCCGGCTCAAGCAGGATTTTCTGGCCATGACTGCCGAGACGGCCCAGCAGGGTATCGGCGTAATCGCCGACCGTCGGCGCTGTTTCATCGTGGTAACGGATGCCCAGCCCGCCACCGACGTCGATATGGCCGATATCGATTCCCTCGGCGGCAAGCCAGTTCAGAAGACCGAGCAGTTTCTCAAGCGCTGCGGCGAACGGGGCGATTTCGAGGAGCTGGGAGCCGATATGGCAACCGACCCCGGCAATCCGTAAATTCGCCATTTTTGCCGCGCCGCGATATAACGGCACCGCATCTTCGAAAGGGATGCCGAATTTATTCTCCTTGAGGCCGGTGGCGATATAAGGATGGGTATTGGCATCGATGTCCGGGTTGACGCGCAGGCTGACCGCCGCAGTTGTGCCGAGCTCTCCCGCAATGCGGTCGAGGCGCCTCAGTTCGCTTTCCGATTCGACGTTGAAGCACAGGATGCCGGCGGCGAGCGCCGCACGTATTTCGGCCGTGCTTTTGCCGACGCCCGAAAAGACGGTCTTGCGCGGATCGCCGCCGGCTTTGATCACGCGTTCCAGCTCACCACCCGACACGATGTCGAATCCGCTACCGAGACGCGCCAGCAGATTGAGAACAGCCAGGTTGGAATTGGCCTTGACTGCGTAACAGATCAGGTGGTCGTGTCGGGCAAACGCCTGGTCGTAGGCGCGGTACGCGGTCTCGATCGCCGCGCGCGAATAGACATAACACGGCGTGCCGTAGCGTTCGGCGATGTCGGCAAGCGGGACGGCTTCAGCGCACAACTGCTGGTCGCGATAGGCGAAAGGATTCACTGCCCGGTTTGTCCTGCCGCCGGCATCTTCTTGTCGCCGGCCTGCGCGCCGGCTGCCGGCGCAGAAGCGGGCGCCTGGGCCGCGGGTTCCTGCGGCAGATGGAGAGGACCTTTCATGCCGCAGGCCGATAACAACGCGGCCATCGACAGCAATAGTGGAACGTTGCGCATCCGATCATTGCATATGATTTCCGGCGATATTAGCACAGGCCTGCCCTGCCATCGGCGCGGCCCAGACGCTGCATTTCCGACTCGATCCAGTTTTCAGCCTGCTGCGTCAGTGCCTCGGCTCTGGCGCCGCGACTGTCGAGAGCAGGGCCGATGCTGACGGTGACCATGCCCGGATGTTTGAGAAATGCGGCCCGGCCCCAGCAGCAGCCGGCGTTGTGGGCGACCGGCACTATCGGCGCGCCCGTCTGCGCCGCGATTGCGCTGCCGCCGACGCGATATTTGCCGCGCGCGCCGGGCGCGACCCGCGTACCTTCCGGGAACACCAGAATCCAGAATCCCTGCGCCAGGCGTTCCTTGCCCTGTTCGATCATCTGCCGTGCTGCGCGCGTACCGGCGCTGCGGTCGATCGCAATCGGCGACAGCATCGCGAGTCCCCAGCCGAAAAACGGAATCCACAACAGCTCGCGCTTGACCACCATCGCCTGCGGCGGGAACAGTATCGGAAAGGCGAGGGTTTCCCACGCCGATTGGTGCTTGGCGAGGATTACCGCCGGCTGCTGCGGCAGGTTCTCGGCCCCGATCACGCGGTAGCGGACACCGCAGATTTTTTCGGCGGCGGCCACGATCAGCCGCGACCAGGTCGTGATCACGCGGTAGCGCGTGAACGGCGGCAGCGGAAAAGTCAGCAGCGCGACGATTGCAAACGGCGGGGTAATCAGTATCTGAACGGCGGCGAACAGGCAGGAGCGCACTACCACGCTCATTGCGCGAGATCTTTCGCCGCCTCGCTCAGATCGGCATAGGTCCGGGTGTTTTCCGGCAGTCCGCCCGCCGCAGCGGTCTTCCGGCCTTTGCCGGTCATCACCAGAATCGGCTGCGCCTGAACCTGGGCCGCCGCCTGCAGATCGCGCAGGGAGTCGCCGATGGCCGGGGCACCGGTAAGGTCGGTATTGAAGCGGCGCGCGATGTCCTCGAACAGCCCGGGCTTGGGCTTGCGGCAATTGCAGTCCGAGTCGCGCGCGTGCGGACAGTAGAAAATCGCCTCGATGCGACCGCCGGCCTGCATCACTGCGCGGTGCATCTTGTCGTGGATCGCGGCCAGCGTCGCCATGTCGAATAGCCCGCGCCCGACGCCGGCCTGATTGCTGGCGACCACCACGCGCCAGCCGGCCTGGTTCAGCCGCGCGATCGCTTCCAGGCTGTCCGGGATCGGCCGCCATTCGTCAGGCGACTTGATGTACAGATCGCTGTCGTAATTGATGACGCCGTCGCGGTCGAGGATGACGAGTTTCATGGCTTCATTTTAGGCAGCCAGCTTGGAAATGTCTGCAATACGGTTCATTGCTTCCCGGAGGTCGGCCAATAACGCCAGACGGTTTCGACGCAGCTCGGTGTCCTCGGTCATGACCATGACCGAATCGAAAAATGCATCGACAGGGGACTTGAGGATCGCGAAAGTTTTAAGGTAGCCCGCGAAATCACCTTGCTGGAAAAGGGTGGTTGCCTGTCGGGAGGCAGCATCGAGCGCCTTGAACAGCTCCTGTTCAGCGGGGTCCTTAAGCCCGCCGATATCGGCGTTGATGAACGATTCGCCCCTGGCTTCGGCTTGCTTGAGAATGTTGGCAACCCGCTTGTTTGCCGCCGCAAGACTTTGAGCCTCCGGCAGACTGGCAAAAGCGCGGACCGCGGCCAGTTGTAGCGGTACTTTGTTGAGCTGTACCGGCAATCCCTTGCTGAGCACCGATTCGACCTCGTTGGCGGTATAGCCCTCGTCGCGCAGATGGCCGCGCAATCGTTCGAGAATGAAAAACTCCAGATCAGAATGCGCATCCCTGATCAGGCCGTGCGGAAACACGGCAAAGGCGTTGTCGATCAGTTCGCGCAAAGACAGCCCTAGGTCCTTCTCGATCAGGATCCGGATGATCCCCAGTGCATGCCGGCGTAACGCGAACGGATCGCTGGCGCCCGTCGGCTGCTGGCCGATGCCGAACAACCCTGCCAGCGTATAAAGTTTGTCGGCGAGCGCGAGCGCGAGCGCTATCGCCCCCTCCGGCAGCGCATCGCCGGCGTAGCGCGGACGGTAATGCTGCGCAATTGCATCGGCGACAGCCGCAGGTTCACGCTCGTTGAGCGCGTAGTAACGGCCCATCACGCCCTGTAGCTCCGGAAACTCGCCGACCATATTGGTTAGAAGGTCGGCCTTGGCGAGCCACGCTGCGCGCTCGGCCAGCGCCGCGTCGGCGCCGAGCAGACGCGCGATGCCGCCGGCCAGCAGCTGTACGCGCTCGACACGCTCGAGCTGGCTGCCGAGCTTGTTGTGATAGACGACCTTCGCCAGCTCGGGCACACGCGTCTCGAGCCGCGTCCTGCGGTCGGTGTCGAAGAAGAATCGTGCATCCGCCAATCGCGGGCGCACCACGCGCTGATTGCCCTCGACGACGTTCGCAGGATCATCAAGGCGAATGTTGCTGACGATCAGGAAACGGTTGATCAGCTTTCCGGCCTCGTCGAACAGCGGGAAATATTTCTGATGGGCGCGCATCGTCAGCACCAGACACTCCTGCGGCACATCGAGAAATTCCCGCTCGAATTCTCCGGCATAGACCGCCGGCCATTCGACCAGCGCGGTGACCTCATCGAGCAACGGCATGATGTCCTGGTCGGCACCCAGTCGGGCGCCGAGTTGCCGCGCTTTCCCGGACAACTGCTTTACGATGTCGGTCCGGCGCGAGTCGAAATCCGCGATTACTTTCCCTTCACTTTCCAGTTTGCGCTCATATTCACCGGAATGGGCAAGCATGATTTCGCGCGCGCCCTGAAGGCGGTGGCCTTCGGTTATACGGCCGGCAGCCAGACCCAGCACGGTGCATGGCACGATATCGTGGCCATGCAACGCCACCAGGCGGTGCGCCGGGCGCGCGAACCTGACGGTGGTTGCGCCGTCCGCAAGTTGGTAACTCATCATCTTGGCAATCGGCAGATGCTCCAGCACGGTCCCGATTTTTGCACCCAGCACATCGCGCAATGGTCTGCCGCCGATTTTGGCGTGGTGGACAAGGATGTCCTGCTTGCCGTCATGCATGCGCTGCAGCGCTTCGATGGCGACGCCATGTTTTTTTGCAAAGCCGAACAGTGCCGGCGTCGGTTTGCCTTGCCCATCGAACCCGCCGGCCACCGATGGCCCTTTGACCATGACCGTATTGGCGGGCGACGTCGCAAACACACCGTCGATGCGCACCGCGAGGCGGCGCGGCGTAGCAAAGAACGCATATTCGCTGTTGCCGCTCAGGAAGTTGTCCTCGCGCAGGTCCTTGGTCAGTCCCTTGGCGAAAGATTCGGCCAGCGCCCGCAGTTTTTCCGGCGGCAACTCTTCAGTCAGCAGTTCGATCAGCAGCGGCGGAGTGTTCATTTCCTGCTTTTACCGGATTGGCGTTTTGTCAGGCCAGCGGCGGGTTTTTCTTTTTCCCCGTTGGTTTCGGTCCGTGCATTTTTCAGCATCGGAAAACCGAGCCGCTCGCGCGCCTCGTAATAAGATTGCGCGACGGCTTTTGCCAGATTGCGGATGCGGCCGATGTAGGCGGCGCGTTCAGTCACCGAAATCGCGCCGCGCGCGTCGAGCATATTGAAGGTGTGCGCGGCGTGCAGCACCATTTCATAGGCGGGCAGCGCCAGTTGCGCCTCCATCAGCCGTTTGGCCTCGCTCTCGTAATCGTTGAAATGCGCCAACAGCATTTCGACATTGGATATCTCGAAGTTGTATTTCGACTGTTCGACCTCGTTCTGGTGATAGACGTCGCCGTAGCTGACGCCCGGCGTCCACACCAGATCGAACACGCTGTCCACCCGCTGCAGGTACATCGCGATGCGCTCGAGGCCGTAGGTGATTTCGCCGGTGATCGGCTTGCAGTCGAGGCCGCCGACCTGCTGAAAATAGGTGAACTGGGTGATCTCCATGCCGTTCAGCCAGACTTCCCAGCCCAGCCCCCACGCGCCGAGCGTCGGGTTTTCCCAATTGTCCTCGACGAAGCGCACGTCGTTCTGATGGAGGTCGACACCGAGTTTTTCAAGCGATTCCAGATAAAGATCCTGGATGTTGCCGGGCGACGGCTTGAGCACGACCTGGTACTGATAATAGTGCTGCAGGCGGTTCGGATTTTCGCCGTAGCGGCCGTCCTTGGGGCGCCGCGACGGCTGCACGTAGGCGGCTTTCCACGGTTCGGGGCCGAGCGCGCGCAGGAAGGTCGCCGGATGCGAGGTGCCGGCGCCGACTTCCATGTCGTACGGCTGCAGCAGCGCGCAGCCGTGCCGGTCCCAGTACTCCTGGAGTCGCAGAATGACTTGCTGGAATGTCAGCATCGAGCGCGAAAATACGAGTGGATTCAACCGCGAATCTTAGCGGTTTTGCGCAGCGCGAGCCAGATTGCAACGGCTGTCAGCAGCAGCGCCAGCGCGATGACCGGAGCGTCGCCATAGCGCACGTACGGCGTTGCGCCGGTGTATCCGTTGACCTCGCCGCTGACGATCGCGGTGGTGAATCCGGGCGCTGCCTGCCCGACGCGTCCATGCGGATCAATGATCGCGGTGACGCCGGTGTTGGTCGCGCGCAGCATGTAGCGGCCGGTTTCGAGCGCGCGCGTCTGCGAGATCTGCAAATGCTGCCGCGGCGCGAGCGAGCGGCCGAACCACGCGACGTTGCTTGCGTTGACCAGCAGCGTTGCCTGCGGTAGCTGGCGGGTGATTTCGGCGCCGAACGCGTCTTCATAGCAGATGTCGACCGCGACCTGCTGGCCGGCGACCGCCAGCGGCTGCGGCGCGCGCGTGCCGCGCGTGAAATCGCCGAGCGGAATCTGCGCGGCTTCGAGAAACCAGTCGAACAGCGGCCGCAACGGCACGAATTCGCCGAACGGCACCAGGTGCGATTTGCGGTAGACCTGCGTAGGCGAGGCGCCGAACGACAGCACGCTGTTGTAATAGTCGCCGCCGACGCCGTCTTCGGGGATGCCGATCAGCAGATCGCCGTGGTTGTCGCGCACGTGCGCGGCGAGTTCGTCCAGATAGGCGGCGGGGACCTGCTGCAGAAACAGCGGCAGCGCGGTTTCCGGCAGCACCACCAGATCGGCCCGGGTCGCCTCGACCAGCCTGCGGTAGTCGTCGAGCGTGGCTGCGACCTGATCGGCGCGCCATTTCATTTCCTGCGGGATGTTGCCCTGGATCAGGCTGACCGTGAGCGGTTTGCCGGCGGGGCGCGTCCAGGTGACCGGCTGCAGCAGCCAGCCGCCAAACCACAGCGCCAGCAATAAAGCAGCGCATGCCTGATAGACGCGCGGATTGCGCCGCTGGACGGCGTGCGCGATCAATGCTGCGCTGAAAGCGGTCAGCAGCGTCGCGCCATGCACGCCGAACAGCGGCACGAAGCCGGCGAGCGGACTCGACGGCACCTGCGAATAACCGAGTTCGAGCCAGGAAAAACCGGTCAGCAATGTCCCGCGCAGGCACTCGGCGAGTGTCCACAATGCCGGCAGCGCGGCCAGCGTTGCGAACATCGAGCGCGCGCCGAGCGCATGGTAGGCGAGGCCGACCAGCGCCGGGTACAGCGCGAGATAGGCGCAGAACGCCAGCGTCAATGCGGCGGCGAGCGGCGCCGGCATCGCGCCGAAATCGTGCAGGCTGATGTAGACCCAGCTGACGCCGGCGAGAAAATAACCGAGGCCGAAACAGAACCCGGCGAGCGCGGCGTCGCGCCGGCGCGGCATGCGTTGCCACAGCAAGACTAGTCCCGCGAGCGTGACGACCGGCAGCGGGAACAGGTGGAACGGCGCGAAACCCGGAACGGTCGCCGCACCGAGCAGCGCGGCGATGAGCGGCGCGCGCTTCATCGGATCACGGCGCCGGCGGCGCGGGTTTCTTTTCGACCAGCAGCAGATACAGCCGCCGGCTGTCGGCGCGCAGCACTTTGAAGTTCAGTTGATCGAGACCGATCTGCTCACCGCGCTTCGGCACATGGCCGAAGCGTGCCAGCAGCAGGCCGCCGATCGTATCGTGCTCCTCGTCGCTGTAATGGCTGCCGAAGGTATCGTTGAATTTCGCGATCTCGGTGGTCGCCTTGACGCGCCAGCTGCCGCCCTTGTCGGCGATGATGTCGTCTTCGGTCTCGTCGAAGTCGTACTCGTCCTCGATGTCGCCGACGATCTGCTCGAGCACGTCCTCGATCGTGACCAGCCCGGCGACGCCGCCGTACTCGTCGACCACGATCGCGATATGGTTGCGGTTGTTGCGAAAATCCTTCAGCAGCACGTTCAGCCGCTTCGACTCCGGGATGAACACCGCCGGCCGCAGCATGTCGCGCACGTTGAATTCCTCCTCGCCCGCGTAATAGCGCAGCAGGTCCTTGGCGAGCAGGATGCCGATCACGTGATCGCGGTTTTCCTCGATCACCGGGAAGCGCGAGTGGCCGGTCGCGATCACCAGCGGGATGAATTTGTCGGGCGATTCGGCGATGTCGATGACGTCCATCTGCGCGCGCGGGATCATGATGTCGCGCGCCTGCATTTCCGACACCTGCAGCACGCCTTCGATCATCGCCAGCGCATCGGCGTCGAGCAGGTTGTGGTCGTACGACGAACGCAGCAGCGCAAACAGTTGTTCGCGGTCTTCGGGCGTGCGCAGTAGCAGCGCGCCCAGCCGTTCGAGCCAGCGGGTCTTCAGCGCGCTCATGTCCGGTAGGGGTCGGCGCAGCCGAGCCCGGCGAGTATGCGCGCCTCGCGCCGCTCCATGCGCTTTGCTTCGCGCGCGCGCCGGTGGTCGTAGCCCTGCAGGTGCAGTACGCCGTGCACGACGAGGTGCGCGTAATGCGCGTCGGCGCTGATGCCGCGCTCGCGCGCCTCGCGCGCGACCACCGGCGCGCACAGCACGATGTCGCCCTGCAGCGGCCGCCGTTCGCGATAGACGAACGACAGCACGTTGGTCGCGTAGTCGCGGCCGCGGAAGCGGCGATTCAACCGGCGTGCTTCGCGCGTGTCTGCGATGCGCAGCGTGATCTGCGCGGCGCGTGCCAGCGCCGCGCGCGTCCACCGAGCCAGTTTGGCGCGCGACGGCCGCCGTCCGGCGCGCAATCCGTATTGAACCGTCAGCATCAGCTCAGGCCTCCGGCGCGGTCTGCGTTTTGCGGTGGCGCTGATAGGCATTGACGATGCGCTGCACCAGCGGATGGCGCACCACGTCGCTCGACTGGAAATGGGTGAACGCGATGCCGCGCACGCGTTTCAGCACCTGGCGCGCTTCGATCAGCCCGCTCTTCTGGCCACGCGGCAGATCGACCTGGGTGATGTCGCCGGTGATCACCGCCTTGCTGCCGAAGCCGATGCGGGTCAGGAACATCTTCATCTGCTCCGGCGTCGTGTTCTGCGCTTCGTCGAGGATCACGAACGAATGGTTCAGCGTGCGGCCGCGCATGAACGCCAGCGGCGCGACTTCGATCACGTTGCGCTCGAACGATTTGGCGGCGCGGTCGAAACCCATCAGATCGTAGAGCGCGTCGTAGAGCGGGCGCAGATAGGGATCCACTTTCTGCGCCATGTCGCCGGGCAGGAAGCCGAGCCGCTCGCCGGCCTCGACCGCGGGCCGCACCAGCACGATGCGCTTGACCGCGTCGCGCTCCAGCGCGTCGACCGCGCAGGCGACGGCGAGATAGGTCTTGCCGGTGCCGGCCGGGCCGATCGCGAACGTGATGTCGTTCTTCTGTATCTGCTTCAGGTACTGCACCTGGCGCGGCGTGCGGCCGTGCAGGTCGCGGCGGCGCGTCTTCAGTTGCGGGTCCTCGCCGGCCGCTGCGGCCGCCGGCGCGATGCGCATCGCCTCGATCAGCCCGAGCTGCACGTCTTCGACCGACAGACTCTGCCTGGCCCTGGTGTAGAACTTTTCGAGTACCTGGGCGGCCAGCCGCGTCTGCTCCGGATCGCCGCTGACCGCGAAGCGCTCGCCGCGCCGCGCGATCGCGACGTCGAGCGCGGTCTCGATCTGGCGCAGATTCTCATCGAGCACGCCGCACAGATTGGCCAGCCGCTGGTTGTCGACCGGCTTGAAGGAAATTTCGACGGGCTTCAAGCGGCGACCGGCGCGAGTTCTCCGCGCAATGAATGGGGAAGGGCGGCAGTGATCACGACGTCGGCGTAGGCGCCGATCAGCCGCGCGCCGCCGGCGAAGTTGACGACGCGGTTGTTGTCGGTGCGCGCGGCGAGTTCGCGCGGATTCTTTTTCGCCGCGCCCTCGACCAGCACGCGCTGCACGGTGCCGACCATGTTCCGGCTGACCGCCTGCGCCTGCGCTTCGAGCAGCGCCTGCAGGCGTTGCAGCCGCGCCAGCTTCGTTTCGTGCGGCGTGCCGTCGGCGAGCTCGGCGGCTGGCGTGCCGGGGCGCGGGCTGTAGAGAAAACTGAAGCCGCCGTCGAAGCCGATGTCTTCGGCCAGCCGCAGCGTCGCTTCGAAATCGGCGTCGGTTTCGCCCGGAAAGCCGACGATGAAATCGGACGTAATCGAAATGTCCGGCCGCGCATCGCGCAGACGGCGCACGATCGATTTGTATTCGAGCGCGCTGTAGCCGCGCTTCATCGCGGCCAGCACGCGGTCGGAACCCGACTGCACCGGCAGATGCACGTGGCTCACCAGTTGCGGCAATCGCGTGTAAACGTCGATCAGCCGCGGCGTGAATTCGCGCGGATGCGATGTCGTGTAGCGGATACGCCTGATGCCGGGAATCGCCGCGACGTATTCGAGCAGCAGCGCGAGATCAGCGGTCTCACCGGCGCCGCCGTCCGCGCGCCAGGCGTTGACGTTCTGGCCGAGCAGCGTGACCTCCATCACGCCCTGTGCGGCGAGTTCCGCGACTTCCGTCAGCACGTCGTCGAGCGGGCGCGACACTTCCTCGCCGCGCGTGTAGGGGACGACGCAGAACGTGCAGTACTTGCTGCAGCCTTCCATCACCGAAACGAACGCGCTGGGGCCCTCGACGCGCGCCGGCGGCAGGCAGTCGAATTTTTCGATCTGCGGAAATGAAATGTCCACCTGCAGCCTGCCACTGGCGCGCCGCGCCGCAATCAGCTCCGGCAGCCGGTGCAATGTCTGCGGGCCGAACACGATGTCCACGTACGGCGCGCGCGCGACGATCGCCGCGCCTTCCTGGCTCGCAACGCAGCCGCCGACGCCGATCAGCAGATCGGGATTGGCCTGCTTCAGATGCCTAACGCGACCGAGATCGTGAAACACCTTTTCCTGCGCCTTGTCGCGCACCGAGCAGGTGTTGAACAGGATGATGTCGGCGTCTTCCGGCGTGTCGGTTGCGATCGTGCCGTGGGCGGCTTCCAGCATGTCGGCCATCCTGGCCGAGTCGTACTCGTTCATCTGGCAGCCGAAAGTCCTGATGTAGAGTTTCTGTCGCATCTGTTATTTGGGATTGAATTCCGCCTGTTCGCGCGCGGTCAGGATGTAGATGCGCGCGACATTGCCGTTGATGTCGGTGGTGTAGGCGATCACGGCGCCCGCCGGCAGCGCGTTCTGCACGATGGACCGGTTGTCCGAATCGTAAATGACCGCGCCCGGCGCCAACCTGACCGTCTTGCCGTTGAGTATGGCGAAAGGCATCGGCTGCGGCTGGCCGAGCGTCGCGCGCCTGGCGTTGGCCGGCAGCGTGCGCGATTGAAGCTGGGCTTCGGCCATTCCTGCCCAGACCGCAGTACCTAATATTAATAGCAACAGAGCCCGGCGCGTCCGGCCGGGCCGCAGCGCAAATTCCGTAAATCCTTTTTGCATCAGAGTGTTGGGGTTCCAGCCCGTCGTCCGTCAGCCTTAATCATAGCCGAAGCGGGAGGGGGCGCATTATACATAGGCTTCCGGCAGGCCGGACGCCGGTGGAGAATAGCCTAGAGAAGCCGGAAAGACGGTCAATAGAGTGACCGGCCTATAGTCGGCGACAGGGTAAAGACTACGGCTTATGTTTGGAAGAATTGTGTTGCCGAAAGACGAACGGCAGCAGGAGATGTTCTGATGAAACTGAAAAATAAATGGTGGTCTGTGTCCCCTCATATACTATTTTTCGGCTGAGGCAGACTAGACCACACGCGCTTCAACGCCTCATCGAATGACATGTCTGGTGCTTTGTTTATTTCTCGCCGTTTTTTCTTTAAGGCTTTAAGCATGGATAATGTAATTCACGATAATTATTTGGGTCTAACTTCTGCGGTAGGGCATATTGCAATATATTGGGCGATTATAGAAAGGCAGCTTGAATACATCTGCAATCGATCTTTTAGAGATTATGGTGGCAACACTCTTAAAGGACATCGAAAGATGCCCCACTCCTTTACTGAGAAGAAAAAATATCTCGAAGCATTTCTTGAGCGGCCATTGTTCAAAGACTTTAAAGATGAGGGCATAGAAATTCTGGAAAAGCCCTTCCTCTGTCCTTGATTAGAAATAGCCTTGTTCATGGAACGATAAATAGTCTGTCTCCTGAAAATGGGGCCTACAAATTCACTATGCTTAAGGCATTTAAGGACGATCACGACCTTGAGGAATATCTTTTCGTGATTTCTGAATTTGACATTCACGAAAAAACCTTTCGGGAATTGGCAACTCAGGCAATTGCATATTCCGACCGCTTCCTAGACGGGTTTCCAAGACTTTCGTGATGATTTCTGCCGCTTCACGATCCGGCGTGCCGCACCCTGGTTCGTTCAAATGCCAGAGAAAATTAGTGGCTCAATTTTGCAAGTCTGCAAGGATTGCGTTTAATGGAAGATAGACCGCAGTTTATTTCTGATCCATCCCACGATAGGGGACGGATTTATTTATTGCGGCTGGAGATGTCCGTCAATGATGGTAAGGACGCGGTCTGCCTGATGGGCGAAATGCTCGTCGTGGGTGACGACGGCGACCGCGCGGTCGTATTTATGCGCGAGGTCCTTCATGATCACCTGCACGTTGGCGCTGGCTCTGGTGTCGAGGTTGCCAGTCGGTTCGTCGGCCAGCACGAACGGCGGGTCGTTGGCGAGCGCGCGTGCGATAGCGACGCGCTGGCTCTGTCCGCCCGATAGCTGCTTGGGAACCTTGTTCAACTGGTCCGACAGCCCCAGCGACGTGAGTAATTCCTGCGCGCGCGCGGCGGCCTGCTTTTCGTCGAGCCGGCCGAGGCGGCGCATCGGCAGCAGCACGTTCTCGAGCGCGGAAAATTCGGGCAGCAGAAAATGCGACTGGAACACGAAACCGATTTCCGACAGCCGCGTTGCCGCCAACTGGTTTTCGTCGAGCGTCGAGGTTTCCCGGCCGTTCAGCCACAGCCGCCCGCCGGTCGGCACGTCGAGCAGTCCGAGCAGATAGAGCAGCGAGGACTTGCCGGAGCCGGAGGGTCCGGTGATGGCGACGAATTCCCCGCGCCTGATTTCGAGGCTGATGTCCTCGACCAGCGTGACCGGGACTTCGCCGGCCAGCCGTCGCGTGATGCGCTCGGTGCGGACGACCGCTTCCATCAGGTGCCGCCGCGCAGGATTTCGACCGGCTGCAGCCGCGCCGCCTTGCGCGCGGGCAGCAGCGCAGCCAGCACCGCGGCGGTCAGCGCGAACGCCGCGGCGATCGCGAACTGCGGCCAGTCCCAGGCGATCGGCAGGTTCACCGTGTCGCCGCCGCCGGGAAATTTGATCTGCACGCGCTGCAGTCCCGCCATCAGCGCCATGCCCAGCGGCAGCCCGGTCAGATTTCCCGCCAGCCCGAGGGCGACGCCCTGGATCAGGAAAATCAGCTCGATGTCGTTGGCGCGGAATCCCATCGATTTCAGGATTGCGACGTCGCGCTGCTTTTCCATCACCACGGTCGAAATCACGTTGTAGATGCCGAATGCTGCCACCACCAGCACCGCGCTGACCACCGTGTACATGATGATGTTGCGGATCGTCAGCGTGTTCATCAGGTCTTCGAAGGCTTCCTGCCACGAGATGGATTTGTAGCCGACCCGACCTTCGATGCCGGCCGCGACGGCGCGCGCCTGATACGGATCGTCGATCTTGATGATGATGTTGTTGATCCGGTTGGGCCGGTCGAACAACGCCTGCGCCCGCTTCAGTTGCACGAAAACCTGGGAGTCGTCGTAGGTCGCGCGTCCGGTGTGGAAGATGCCGATGATCTTGAAAGTGTGCGACTGGCCGCTGGTTGCGGACACGATCAGGTTGTTGTCCATCTCGAGCGCCAGGTCGCGCGCGAGCTGGTCGCCGATGACGATGCCATCAGGGTTAATGTTCAGGTCGTCGATCGCTCCCTGCCGCATGTAGTTCTGGATGGTGGTTACGGTCGTGATCTGCGACGGGATCACTCCGGTCATGGTCACGCCGACGACTTTGCCGGCGAAGCTGACCAGCGCCTGTCCTTCGAGCGTCGGCGACGACAGCAGCCCCGGCAGGGTGTGCAGATAATCGAACGCCTGCTGATAGCCGCGGATGCCGCGCGTTTCGGTCAGCGGTTTGACGTGGCGGATTTCGACGGCGCCGGCGGGGCGCAGCTGCTGAAGCGGCTGCAGGCGCGGATTGCGGAACTGATCGATGATCGTGATGTGCGGGGAATTGTCGACCAGCCGGTGAATGAAGTCGCGCTCCGATCCCTGCATCAGCGAGGAGATGGCGAGAAAGAACGCGACGCCCAGCGTGATGCCCATCAACGACACCGCGCTCTGCCGCTTGCGGGCCAGCAGGTGCTTGACCGCGATGCCGGCGAGCAGGCGGATCATGAGCGGCCGGCGACGATCCGCGCGCGCGCGCGTTTGCCCGCTGTCAGCGAGGCGTCCGCATTTTTCACGATGACGTCGTCCGCGCCGATACCGTCGAGGATTTCAGTCTGGTCGGCACCCTTCGCGCCGACCGACACCGGCTGCGCGACGAGGCGGCCATCCACGATCTTCCACAGCTTGTCGGCCTGCACCGCACTGGTCGGCACCAGCAGCGCATCGGCGGCTTCGCGGACGATGATGTTGGTCTCGGTCGTCATGCCGATCATCAGCGGCGTGTCGGCGGGCAGCGCGATGCGCACGCGGTAGCTGCGCGCCGTGGTGTCGCCCTTCGGCGTCACGCTCTGCACCGTGCCGTTGAAAACCTGTCCCGGGAAGGCGTCGGTGCGGATCAGCACCTTCTGGCCCGGCACGATGCGCGGGATGTCTTCTTCATCGACCTCGGCCGAGATCCGCAACCGGGATTTCACCGCGAGCCAGAACACCGGCTGATTGACCGGGATCAACTCGCCGATTTCACCGTCGCGCTTGATGATGAGGCCGTCGGCCGGCGCAGCCAGCTTCAGGAATCCGGCCTGCGCCGCGACGCTGGCGGCGTTGGCCCTGGTGGCCTCCCAGTCGGTCCTGGCCTGGTCGTAGGCCTGACGCGAAATGCTGTCGAGCGCGATCAATTTCCCGGCGCGTTCGTAGTTTTGTCGCGCCAGCGTTTCCTGTGACCGCAACGCGGCGAGCGTGCTGGCGAGGTCGGCGTCTTCGAGTCGCGCCAGCACTTTTCCTTTGGTCACCGGCGCGCCTTCGTCAGTGTCGAGCTCGACCAGCCGCGCGGTGGTGCGCGCCGCGACCGGCAGCATGATGGTCGGCTCGACGGTGCCGGTCGCGTAGACCGCCTGCACTGCCGGCCCGCGCACCGGATGGACGGCGTCGAGCCGCGGCGGCGCCAGCAGCAGATAAGCGATCCAGGCGCCGGCCGCAATCGCGACGGCTCCGATCACCCAACGGACAGGCGGTTTCGCATTCATAGTTGGTTACTTGGTCAAAGAAGGCGGTACGCGCGCCATCAATCCGATGCCCGCGCAATGTTCAGGACGAAATATTATCAGGCGTCGCTGTTTTTCAATAACGGGATTGCCGCGGATTTTGCGTGGCACGTTTCTCCATGAACGGCGATGTCGTTGCAGCCGATCGGGCCCGCGCGTTCCTGCAAATATTGATTTCATGGTGGTGGTGATGGGTGGAATTGAACCACCGACCTTGGCGTTATGAGTGCCACGCTCTAACCAACTGAGCTACATCACCTTATTCGGAACACGCCGCGTGGGGCAGGCACTCTAAATTTGACCCCGTTTTTTGTCAAGACGGCCGCCTCGCGCGTCGAAGCCCGCCCGTTTGTCGGCGGGCGGCGACCGCCCGGCAGCGTTTTTTGCGGCGGATCGCGCGCACCATTACACTCGCGGCTGGTCAAATGGATTCCGGCATGGATCGCGACGTCATCATCATCGGAGGCGGGCTGGTCGGCGCCAGCCTCGCGCTCGCGCTGCACGCAGCGCGGCTGCGCGTCGCGCTGGTCGAGGCGCGGCCGCTGCCGCCGCCACCGGAAGACGGCTCGTGGGACCAGCGGATTTATGCGATCAGTCCCGGCAGCGCGGCGTTCCTGGAAAATCTCGGCGTCTGGCGACGGCTCGATGCGGCGCGCGTCCAGCGCGTCGAGGACATGCGCGTGTTCGGCGACGACGTCGTGTCGGAGCTTGATTTCAGCGCCTACGAGACCGGTCTGCGCGAGCTCGCGTTCATCGTCGAAAACCGCGCATTGCAGCGCGCGATATGGGAGGCGTTGCAGTCCGAGCCGCATATCGAATGCATCGTTCCCGCCGGCTGCGACAGACTGGAATTGACGGCGGAAGCGGCGGAATTGTCGTTGACCAACGGTCGCCGGCTGCGCGCGCGGCTGGTGGTCGGCGCCGACGGCGCCGATTCGTGGGTGCGCGCGCAGGCGCAGATCGACGCCGTGGCGCGCCCGTATCGGCAAAGCGCGGTGGTCGCGAATTTCTCCGTGGCACAGCCGCATCACGGCGCCGCGTTCCAGTGGTTCCGGCGCGACGGCGTGCTTGCGCTGCTGCCGCTGCCCCGCGCGCGTGTCTCGATGGTATGGTCGACGACCGAGACGCATGCCGCGCAACTGCAGGCGCTGGCGCCGCCAGCGCTGGCGGCGGAAGTCACCGCGGCCAGCCACGGCGCGCTCGGCGCGCTGGAGACGATAACGCCGGCGGCCGGATTTGCACTGAATCTGCAGCGTGCGCGGCGCTTCGTCGCGCCGCGCGTCGCGCTGGTGGGCGACGCCGCGCACAGCATCCATCCGCTGGCCGGGCAGGGCGTCAACCTCGGTTTCCGCGATGCGCGCGAACTGGCGCAGGTGCTGGCGCAACGCGGCCCGTACGACTGCGGCGATTTTCATCTGCTGCGGCGTTACGAGCGCGCGCGCCGCGAAGATGTGCTGGTCACGCAGTTCAGCGCGGACGCGCTGCAGCGGCTGTTCAACCGCGATCCGCGCGGCCGCTTCGCCGGCGTCCGCAATTTCGGGCTGCGCCTGACCAACCGCGGCGCGCGGCTCAAGAGTCTGCTGGTGCGGCACGCCGTTGAATAACGATTTCCGATTAGCGAGGAATTTTTCATGCGTAAAAGTCTGGCCGTATTTGCAATCCTGTTTTTGACGTGCGCGAACGCGCTCGCCGGAGACATCATCGAAGCCGGCATCAAGGCGGCGCTGCAGAAGCGCCGTCCCGAAATTCCGGTGGATAACGTAACGAAGACGCCGATTGCCGGTCTCTACGAGGTATTCGCAGGCGGGCAGCTTTATTACACCGATGCGCAGGCGCACTACATCCTCGACGGTCAGTTGTTCGACCTCGAACGCAACGTGAGTTTGAGCGATGAGCGGCTGAAACAGTTGACCGCGATCAATTTCGACCAGCTGCCGCTCGATCTGGCGCTGAAGCGCGTCAAGGGTGATGGCTCGCGCAAGCTCGTTTACTTCGGCGATCCGGACTGCCCTTATTGCAGGCAGCTCGAGCAGGAGCTGACCAAGGTCAACAACGTGACGATCTATACTTTCCTGCTGCCGCTGCCGATCCACCCGAACGCCGATTCGATGGCGCGCAAAATCTGGTGCTCGAAAGACCGCGCGAAGGCATGGAATGACTACATGCTGAATAATGCGGCGCCGGTTGCGATTGGCGATTGCGCAACGCCGATCGAGAGGACCAAGGCCCTGGCCGACCGCGTCCATGTCAACGGCACACCGGCGGTATTCTTCGCGGACGGGCAGCGCGAGCCGGGCGTGATTCCGGCAAGCCAGATAGAGCAACGCTTTGCCGAGATACAGGCGAAAAATAAATGAGGCGGTAAATCCATGGCGGCCCTGGCGTCATCTTTCGACGTTGCGATGAAGCAGACCTGGACGCGGCTGCTGGTGGCGGTCGCGTGCTCGTTCGCGCTGCATCTGCTGCTGGTGGCGGGTGTGCCGGTCAATCCGACCGGCGGCACCCCTGGCATCACCAGCACGGCCAGCAGCATCACCGCGCAACTCGAACCGGCGTCGGCAGACGTGGAACCCCGCGCCGTCGATGAGCGCAACGCGCCGTCACCCGGCAGCGGGCACGCGTCACCCGCGACGCGCGTTGCTGAACACCGCGACGCCGCTGCTCCGGCGTCGAGCCCGTCCGCCGGCGTCGAAGTGCCGCTGATCCGCGATCCCGTCTACTATCCGGTCAAACAGCTCGATGTCCAGCCGCGGCCGCTGGTCATGATCAAGCCCGCCTATCCCGCCGCGGCGCTCGCCGCGCGCGTCAACGGCGTCGTCACGCTGCTGCTGCTGATCGACGAATTCGGCGTCGTCAACGAAGTCGATGTCGTCAACGCCGATCCTCCGGGCTATTTTGAAGACGCCGCGCCGCAGGCATTCCGCGGCGCGCGCTTCGCACCGGCGCAGCGCCACGGCTATCCGGTCAAGAGCCGCGTGCTGATCAAACTCAACTACGATTACGAAGCGGAACAGCACGCACAACAGCAGCGCTGAACCGGCGTTTCAGCGTTTCTGCTGCTGCGGCGCGTCGTTGCTGCCGTCGCCGTTGTTCGGCAGCAGCACCCACATTTTCCCGCTCTGGCGCATGCTGCCGGCCTGAAACGCCGCCTGCCCGCCGAAACCCCAGAAAAAATCGGCGCGCACTCCACCGCGGATCGCGCCGCCGGTGTCCTGCGCCAGCATCAGTTGTTTAAGCGGTCTGGTCGAGTTCGGCCACGTCGTTGCGAGGAACACCGGCGCGCCAAGCGGCACCGCGCGCGTGTCGACGGCGAGGCTGCGCTGCGGAGTCAGCGCCACGCCGAGCGCGCCGATCGGCCCGGTCGCATCGGCGTTGACCGGCAATTCGCGGAAGAACACGTAGCTCGCGTTGTAATCGAGCAGCTCGCGCAGTTTGTCCGGATTGCGGTCCGCCCAATCCCGGATGCCTTCCATCGACGCCTTTTCAAGCGGCAGTTCGCCGAGATCCACCAGCCGCCTGCCGATCGAGCGGTACGGATAGCCGTTCTGGTCGGCATAGCCGACGCGGATGGTTTCGCCGCTGTCGAGTTTCACCCGCCCCGAACCCTGGATCTGCAGGAAGAACAGGTCGATCGAATCGTCGACCCAGACGATTTCCTTGTTGGCGAGCGGCGCCGCGCCGTCCTCGATCTGCGCGCGGTCGTAGTACGGGACGATGCGCCGGCCGGCGGCGTCGAGCCGGCCGCGCAGTCGCATGCTTTTCAGTTCCGGATAAGCGTCGCTGAGATCGATCGTCAGCAGGTCGTCGGGCGCGGCATAGATCGGATAGCGGTAGCGTTTGCTCTGTGTGCGGCTGCCGCGCAGCAAGGGTTCGTAATAGCCGGTGATCAGTCCGCTGTCGCTGCCGTCGCCGTTGATGACCTGATACGGCGTGAAATTGAGTTCGAAGAACTGGCGCAGGCCCGCTGACGACGAATCCTGCAGGTTGGCGGCGCTGCCGCAGACGCTCTGCCATGCCGCCTGGTTCCCGAGCGCGCTGCAACTTCCGAGAAACGCGCTCCACGCGGCGCGCAGGTCGTCGTCCGGCCAGCCGTCGATCGCGTTCCATGCGCTGATGCGCAGGGTCGGCGGCGGCGCCTTCGGCGACGGCACTTCGGCCGGCGGCACCACCATCGGCTGCAGTTCGGGCGTCGGCGCCGTCTGGCACGCGGCGAGCGCGATCGGGATCAGTGCTGCGAGCCAGCGGCGTGTCATTCCGGCCGCCGCCTCAATGCAGTACGCGCGGCACCGACAGCGTGAATTCCGGGATCGGCGCGTCGAACTGCATGCCGTCTTCGGCGACCATCTGATAGCTGCCGCGCATGGTGCCGACCGGCGTCGCGATCGCCGCGCCGCTGGTGTATTCGAAGCTTTCGTCGGGCTTCAGCAGCGGCTGCTCGCCGACCACGCCGAGCCCGCGCACTTCCTGCACCAGTTCGTTGGCGTCGGTGATGATCCAGTGGCGGCTGATCAGCTGCGCGGCGATGCTGCCGGTATTCCTGATATTGATGGTGTAGGCAAACACGTAACGGTTGCCGTCGGGATCCGACTGGTCGGCAATGTAGATGGTGCGCGCCGACACCTGGATTTCATGTTTTTTGTCCGTCGCCATCGGTTTATTCCACACTATTTCGCCGGTCGTGGCAACCGCCGGCCGCTAGGTGCGTGGGCGCGATTGCAGGTAAAATGCCGCCATTTTTCACGGATATCGCCATGTACCGCATCGCACCGAGCATCCTGTCCGCGAATTTCGCGCGGCTCGGCGAGGAAATCACCAGCGTGATTGCCGCCGGCGCCGACATCATCCATTTCGACGTGATGGACAACCATTACGTTCCCAACCTGACGATCGGGCCGCTGGTATGCGAGGCGATCCGGCCGCTGACCCAGGCGCCGATCGACGTGCACCTGATGGTGAAGCCGGTCGACCGCATCGTGCCCGATTTCGCGAAGGCCGGCGCCAACATCATTTCGTTCCATCCCGAGGCCTCCGAGCACATCGACCGTACGATCGCGCTGATCAAGGACCAGGGCTGCAAGGCGGGGCTGGTGTTCAATCCGGCGACGCCACTCAACTATCTCGACCACGTGCTCGACAAACTCGATCTGGTGCTGATCATGTCGGTCAACCCCGGCTTCGGCGGCCAGAAATTCATTCCGGAGGCGCTCAACAAGCTGCGCGCGGTGCGCAAGCTGATAGACAGGTCGGGCCGGGACATCTGGCTCGAGATCGACGGCGGCGTCAAGGGCGACAACATCGCCGAAGTCGCGCGCGCCGGCGCCGACACCTTTGTCGCGGGTTCGGCGATCTTCAGCACCAAGGACTACAAGGCGACGATCGCTCACATGCGCGCCGAGCTGTCGAAAGTTTAACCCGCGTTTTTCCATCAGGGACATTTTTCCGTCGCGTCACGGCGGGAGCCGATTTATGCGCAAAACGAATTTCCCGCTGCCGGTCAAGGCGGTGATGATCGATCTCGACGGCACGCTGCTCGACACCGCGCAGGACCTCGCGCTCGCGGTCAATCTGACGCTGATCGAGCTCGGCCGTCCGACGCTGCATGAAAAGCGCATCGCGAACTTCATCGGCAAAGGCGTCTATCATCTGATGCGCTGCGCGCTGACCGAAGTCGATGGCGGGCAGCCCGACGAGGCGCTGTTCGAGCGTTCGATGGCGATGTTCATGGACTGCTACGACCGCACCAATGGCGAGCACACCGCGCCCTATCCGGGCGTGGTCGAAGGGCTCGACGCGCTGCGCGCGGCCGGTTTTCCGCTCGCCTGCGTGACCAACAAGATCGGACGCTTCACGTTTTCGCTGCTGGAGCGGCAGCGTCTGACGCGCTATTTCGATATCGTGCTCGCCGGCGACACGCTGCCGAAAAAGAAACCTGATCCGCTGCCGCTGACCCACACCGCCGAAAAATTCGGCGTCACGCCATGCGACCTGCTGCTGATCGGCGATTCGCTGAATGACGTCGAGGCCGCGCGCGCCGCCGGCTGTCCAGTGTTCTGCGTCGATTACGGCTACAACGAGGGAAACGACGTGCGCGCCTTCGATGTTGATGCTATAGTATCTTCGTTGTTCGAAGCCTCGAAACTCATTACCAGGTCGAATACCAAGTCATGATCCGGACGGAAACAGAACGGGAAACTGCTCAATCATGGCGCCGCTGGCGCAGCGATTGGCGCTGGCGCGCGCAGTAAGCGCGCGGTTGTTTCTTCCCGTTTCGGGTTTTCGTTTCAGTTTCCATGGAGTGGCATCATGACAGAATCGGAATTCAGGCGTCTCGCGGCGGCCGGTTATAACCGCATCCCGCTGGTCGTCGAGACTTTCGCCGACCTCGATACCCCGCTGTCGGTTTACCTGAAGCTCGCCAACCGGCCGTACAGCTATCTGCTGGAATCAGTGGTCGGCGGCGAGCGCTTCGGCCGCTATTCGTTCATCGGGCTGCCCGCTACGTCGCGCCTCGAAGTGCGCGGGCGCGAGTGCGCCGAGTTCGAGCGCGGACAGCCCAAGCAGCGCGTGAACCACGATGACCCGCTCGAATTCGTGCGCGTCTGCCAGGCGCGCTTCAAGGCGGCCGCGCAGCCGGGACTACCGCGTTTCTGTGGCGGACTGGTCGGCTATTTCGGCTACGATGCGGTGCGCTACATCGAGAAAAAACTCGCCGCGACGCGGAAGCCGGATCCGCTCAGCGTGCCCGATGTGCTGCTGCTGCTGTCCGAGGAGTTGGCGGTCGTCGACAACCTGTCGGGCAAAATCTATCTCGTCGTCTATGTCGATCCGGCGCAGCCGGATGCTTATCAGCGCGGCCGCGAGCGGCTGAAGCAACTGCTGGCCGCGCTGCGCCAGCCGGTCGAAATCCCGCTGTCGCGGCGGTCGGCGCCGCAGCCGGCGCAATCCGAATTCGGCGAGGCCGAATATCTGAAGGCGGTTGACCGTGCCAAGCGCTACATCGTGGACGGCGACATCATGCAGGTCGTGCTGTCGCAGCGGATGAGCCGGCCGTTCGACGCCGAGCCGCTCGCGCTGTACCGCGCGCTGCGCGCGCTCAATCCGTCGCCGTACATGTTCTTCTTCAACTTCGGTGATTTCCACGTCGTCGGCGCCTCGCCGGAAATCCTGGTGCGGCTCGAAAACGGCGGCATCACCCTGCGGCCGATCGCCGGCACGCGCCCGCGCGGCAAAACGCCGGAGGAAGACGCCGCGCTGGCAAAGGAACTGCTCGCCGATCCGAAGGAACGCGCCGAGCACCTGATGCTGATGGACCTCGGCCGCAACGATGTCGGGCGCGTCGCGCAGACCGGTTCGGTGCGCGTCACCGACAACATGGTGATCGAGTACTACTCGCACGTGATGCACATCGTGTCGAGCGTCGAAGGCAGGCTGAAGCCGGGTCTCGACGCGCTGGCGGTGATGAAGGCGACGTTCCCGGCCGGCACCGTCAGCGGCGCGCCGAAGGTGCGCGCGATGGAAATCATCGACGAGCTTGAGCCGACCAAGCGCGGCGTCTATGCCGGCGCGGTCGGCTATCTCGGCTTCAACGGCGACATGGACCTCGCGATAGCGATCCGCACCGCGCTGCTCAAGGACGGCAGGCTCTACGTGCAGGCTGGCGGCGGCATCGTCGCCGATTCGGTGCCGGCCAATGAATGGCAGGAGACCCAGAACAAGGCGCGCGCGGTGCTGCGCGCCGCCGAGATGGCGCAGTCCGGCCTCGATACGACTATTGATTGAACCGCAGAGACGCGGAGAAATTCAAAAAATATTATTTTCTTTTATCCTATGGGTTTTCTCTGCGCCTCAGCGTCTCCGCGGTGAAAGGTTTTTATGCTGTTGATGATCGACAATTACGACTCGTTCACCTACAACCTCGTCCAGTATTTCGGTGAGCTGGGGCAGGACGTTGCCGTCTACCGCAACGACGAAATCGCGCTCGACAGGATTGCGGAGCTGGCGCCGGCGCGCATCGTGATTTCGCCGGGGCCGTGCACGCCGAATGAAGCCGGCGTGTCGGTGCCGCTGATCGAACGTTTCGCCGGCAAAATTCCGATCCTCGGTGTTTGCCTCGGCCATCAAGCGATCGGCCAGGCATTCGGCGGCCGCATCGTGCACGCGAAGCAGGTGATGCACGGCAAGACTTCGGCGATCCATCACAGTTCGACCGGCGTGTTCCGCGGTCTGCCGAATCCGTTCCAGGCGACGCGCTACCACTCGCTGGTGATCGAGCGCGCGAGCCTGCCCGACTGCCTCGAAATCACCGCTTGGACCGACGACGGTGAAATCATGGGCGTGCGCCATAAAACGCTGGCGGTCGAGGGCGTGCAGTTCCATCCCGAATCGGTGCTGACCGAACACGGCCACGCGCTGCTCGAAAATTTCCTGAAGGACGTGCGATGACGCCGCAGCAGGCGCTCGCGCGCGTGATCGAGCACCGCGAGATCTTCCGCGAGGAGATGCTGTCGCTGATGCGGCAGATTATGCGCGGCGAAATCTCGCCGCCGCTGATCGCCGCGATCGTGATCGGCCTGCGCGTCAAGAAGGAGACCGTCGGCGAGATCGCCGCCGCCGCGCAGGTGATGCGCGAGTTCGCGACGCGCGTGCCGGTGGAGAATGCCGCGCACCTCGTCGATACCTGCGGCACCGGCGGCGACAGCGCGCACACCTTCAATATCTCGACTGCGGCGGCGTTCGTTGCGGCGGCGGCCGGCGCGCGCGTCGCCAAGCACGGCGGGCGCTCGGTGTCGAGCAAGTCCGGCAGCGCCGACGTGCTGGAAGCGCTCGGCGCCAACATCCAGCTCACGCCGGAGCAGGTCGCGCACTGCATTGACGAAGTCGGCGTCGGCTTCATGTTCGCGCCCAACCATCACGGCGCGATGAAGTACGCGGCGCCGGTGCGCAAGGAATTGGGCGTGCGCACCATATTCAACATCCTCGGCCCGCTGACCAATCCGGCCGGCGCGCAGAACCAGGTGATGGGCGTGTTCCATCCCGACCTGGTCGGCATCCAGGCGCACGTCTTGCAGCGACTCGGCAGCCGGCACGCGATGGTGGTGCACGGACTGGAAAATCTCGACGAGATTTCGATTTCCGGCCCGACGCTGGTCGCCGAACTCAAGAACGACGAAGTGCGCGAATATCAGATCAAACCCGGAGACTTCGGGCTGGCGGCACACGACATTTCCGCGATCCGCGTCGATAGCGCCGAACAGTCGAAAACGCTGCTGCTCGACGCGCTCGACAACAAGTCGGGCGCCGCACGCGACATCGTCGCGCTCAATGCCGGCGCCGGCATCTACGTCGCCGGCCTCGCGCAGACGCTGGCCGCCGGTGTCAACAAGGCGCAGGAAGCCATCGCCAGCGGTGCGGCGAAAAGGAAACTCGACGAATTCGTAAAATTTACAAAACAAACCTGAACCGCAGAGAAAATCATAGCCACAGAGGACACGGAGTTCACAGAGAAAGACCAAACATTTAAGGCGGGGGCAAAAACAAAACTCTTCGCTATGCCCGGAACGACACCAAGAGCGTACTTAAACTACCATTCTGGATTCGAAGGATGAAGAATCCCGGTTTTTGCTATTCTCTGTGTCCTCTGTGATCTCTGTGGCTGAATAAAATCATGTCTGACATCCTGATGCGCATCGTCGGCGTCAAACGCCGGGAAGTGGCGGCGGCGAAAGCGACGAAGCCGCTGGCCGCGCTGGAAGCGGAAATCAAGCAGGCCGGCAAGACGCGCGATTTCATCGGTGCGCTGCGCGCCAAGATCGCCGACGGCGAAGCGGCGGTGATCGCCGAGATCAAGAAGGCGAGTCCGAGCCGCGGCGTGCTGCGCGAACAGTTCGATCCGGCGGCGATCGCTGCGAGCTACGCGCACCACGGTGCGGCGTGCCTGTCGGTGCTGACCGACGCGCAGTTTTTCCAGGGCAGCGCCGGGCATCTGCAGCAGGCGCGCGCCTCCTGCAACCTGCCGGTGCTGCGCAAGGACTTCATGATCGACCCGTATCAGATCTACGAATCGCGCGCGCTTGGCGCCGACTGTATTTTGCTGATCGCCGCCGTGCTCGACGATAAACAACTGCACGAACTCGAAACGCTCGCGCATCAGCTGCATCTGGCGGTGCTGGTCGAAGTGCACGACGCGGGCGAACTCGAGCGCGCGCTGCAACTGAAGACGCCGCTGATCGGCATCAACAACCGCGACCTGCATAGCTTCGAGACCGACCTCGACGTGACGCTGCGCCTGCTCGATGACGTTCCGACCGGCCGCATCGTCGTCACCGAAAGCGGCATCACCCATGCCGACGACGTTGCGCGGATGCGCGAAAACGAGGTCGAATGTTTTCTCGTCGGCGAGGCGTTCATGCGCGCCGAAGACCCGGGTGCCGAGCTCGCGCGTCTTTTTGAATGGGACATCGATGAAGATTAGAATGACGTCATGTCCAATCTCGACGCCCTGATCACCGCCTTCGACAATGGCCTGCGCACGCTGCTCGCGCCCGCGCATAGCGCGCGCCCGCATCCCGATGCGCGCGTTGCCGAAACGCCGTTATCTGAAGAAGACAAGCAACTGGCGGCCGCGCTGATGCGCGTCAACCACAGCGGCGAAATCTGCGCGCAGGCGCTGTATCAAGGGCAGGCGCGGACTGCGCGCAATCCCGACGCGCGCGCCGCGCTGGAACGTGCGGCGGCCGAGGAAACCGACCACCTCGCATGGACTGCGCAGCGCGTCGAACAACTCGGTGGGCGATTGAGCGTGCTCAACCCGTTGTGGTACGCGGGCTCGTTTGCGTTAGGCAGCATCGCCGGCCTGCTCGGTGACAAATGGAACCTCGGGTTTCTCGCCGAGACCGAACGCCAGGTCGAAGGCCATCTTGAAGGCCATCTCGACAAATTGCCGGCGGATGATGCCAAAAGCCGCGCAGTGGTCGAGCAAATGAAAAGCGATGAAATGCGGCATGCACACAGCGCGGTTGAGCATGGTGCAGCGGAATTGCCGCCGCCGGTCAAATCGGCGATGCGTGTTGCGTCAAAGGTAATGACGAAAACAGCGTTTTGGGTTTAGAAGAAAAATCCCGCCCCGTTGAAGCGCGTCTCGGTGGCGAATAAGGTTCGTTTGATCAGGGACATCATGCCAAGAATTTTCAAAAACACAGAAAAGTCTCTGTGGCGTGCGCGTGAAGAAAAACCTCTCAACAAACAACCCGCACTGCTTTACCGAGAGGTTTCGTCAGAAACTGGTTTTTGGCGCGCTGAGATGCTACCTGTGGCGTTGGACCGAAAGCTCTAACAAGCTGGTTTTATGATGGAGCAGAAGGCAACTCTCAAGGAACGCATTCTGGCTGTTTTAGCGCAACGTCCGGGCCAGAAAGCGAGCGAACTAGCCCACGCTCTCGGCGTCGAGCGGCGTGACGTCAATCGCTGTCTTAGCTATGAGTTGGCGGGCAAGGTCCAGCAAGGTAAGGATTACCGCTGGCGCTTGGCTGCGCCGGCCGCATCGTCACAAACGGCAACGCCTGCTGTGCCCGAGACCGAGCTTTTGAAGCTGTGCCGCTATTATCTAGAGTGCATCGGGCAGGACATGGATGAGAGCGTAAGTGCTTTCGCGAGCAGCAAGTACGGTGAGCCGGACTATGCCGAACTACCGGCGTTGCCACTGACAAGTGCACAAGAGGATTGGTGGAACGCGCCCGGAGTAGGCCGTGTGCTCGGCAAGGTTCGCCAAGACCGCGTCAAACTCGTCGCTTGGGTGGGTTACCCCGTGCGGCTACGGCGCCATCGCACTCCGAATTGGGAAGGCTTCTTCGTCGAACCTGTTTTACTTTGGCGTATCGCGTTGCCGGACCAAAATAGTGATCCGCCCAGCATCGAAGATGATGCACCACTTATCAATGCACGCTTCTTGCGTAGCGTGGCAATGGGAGATGCGCAGCAACTAGCAGAAGAAGCCGCACGCCTGACCGACGAGTTGGGACTGAACGTGCCTATGGCCGAGTTCCCCGATATCGCTGATGTGGCTGACCGGCTGGCGCTCATCCGCCCTGATTGGGACTGGAAAGAAGAGTTGAACCCGGCGGATTGCCGAGCCGAGGTACGATTCTCGGGGCTTGGGGAAGAGGGTATCTATAACCGCGCCATTGTTCTGCCCGGCGAGCGCTCACCTTACACGCAGGGGCTGGAGATCGAACTGAAGACGCTGGGCGGCGTTTCGGATCAGCAGCTTCGTAGCACGGCGCTGGGCAAGTGGTTGGCTGGCACGGTGGAGTCGGTGATTGAGACAAACGATACCGAGCCACTAATTGAAGTGTTACCAATGAACATCGAGCAACGAGCTGCGGTGCGCGCTGCACTCTCGCAGCCGCACACAGTGGTGACTGGGCCGCCGGGCACAGGCAAGTCACAGGTCGTGACCAACTTGCTGGTGAACGCGGCTTGGCATGGCAAGAAGGTGTTGTTTGCTAGTAAGAACAACAAAGCCGTTGACGTAGTCGAGGCGCGTGTCAACGGTTTGGGCAACCGGCCGGTGCTGCTGCGTCTAGGATCTAAGGAGTACCAAGCCAAGCTGGCTTCGTACCTGACGCAGTTGCTGGCCGGCAACCCAGGTGCCGAGGACAAGGCGAATTACGAGGAAGGCTTGAAGCGCCACCGCGATCTTGCCACGCGCTTGGCTGAACTGGAACGGGTGCAACAGCAAACTCTGGATGCGCGCAACACGGTTGATCGGCTTGATATCGAGGCGGAAGATGCGCGCCGCTTGTTCGGCGCCCTCATCGGAGACATCGACGAAAACTTGGTGCAGCGCATGTTGGCAGCGATTCAGGCATTGCAGCAGGCCACAGACGCTGCGGATCGGTCCAAGCAGGGTTTTCTTACGCGCACGTTATGGAATATGTCTGTGGCAAAGCGTGTGCAGCGGTTAAAGCAAGCATTTATGGCTGTGGATCAAGATGCCTTGCGGATGGGGGTGAGATTTCCGGAAGTGTCCACTGAAGAAGACTTGCCGACTTGTCGCACCGCTTTGATGGAATTGCAACAGCGCTGGTTAGTAGCGAAGAAGTTGGTGGCCTACAAACGGGCATTTGAGAGGTTACGTCGAAGCCCGTCGTTTGAGACTATCGCACAACAGCGAGCACAACTGGCGGAGCAGATTGCGCAGAATTCGCAGCGCCTGTGGCGCGACTGGGTACAGCTGGCGCCCATACGTCTGACGCCAGCGCAACGCAAAAATGTCGCGGACTACGCAGCGGTATTGCAGGTAATGACAGGGCCGGACGCGGAGCACGTGCATTCGTCGGTACGCCAGAAGGCGCGGGCGCTGCAGAGTAAGGTCACGGAAATGTTCGCCTGTTGGGCCGTGACCTCGCTCGCGGCGCGGGGGCGTGTGCCGTTCGAGCCGGGCTACTTCGATCTGGTGGTGATCGACGAAGCCAGCCAGTGTGATATTGCTTCTGCGTTGCCGCTGCTGTACCGCGCCAAACGCAGCGTGATCATTGGCGATCCGCAGCAGTTGCGGCACATTAGCGCATTGGCTAAGTCGCGCGACACCGAGCTTCAATACAAATACGGGTTGGTCGATTCACGCATGGGCTGGATGTATTCCGTGAGCTCGCTCTTCGATGTGGCCGCGGGCGTGGTAGCGCCGGAGAGCATCATTAATCTGCGCGACCATCACCGCTCGCACGCCGACATTATCGAATTTTCCAATCGCGCTTTCTACGAAGGTCGGCTACGTGTGGCGACACGCTATCAATATCTGAAACGCCCAAAGAACGTAAAGCCTGGTGTTGTGTGGCAAGACGTGCGAGGACAGGTCACGCGGCCTAGTAGCGGCGGTGCGCTCAACCGGCATGAAGCCGATGCGGTACTTGTCGCGCTGAAAGATCTGCTGGTGACACGTCAGTACGATGGCACGGTAGGCGTGGTGACTCCATTCCGTGCACAGGCTCAACTGCTACAACAACTGGTCCAAGAAAGCGGCGAGTTGGCTGCAGTGCGCGACCGTGCGGAGTTACTGGTAGACACGGTGCATCGATTCCAGGGGGATGAGCGCGACGTGATGTTCTTTTCGTCCGTAGTCTCGGAAAACACGCCATCGGGGGCGCTGGGGTTTTTACGCAGCAACGGCAATCTGTTCAACGTAGCCATCACGCGCGCGCGGGGTTTACTGCACGTAGTGGGCGATAGATCGGCCGCCGCAACCAGCGGTGTAGATTACTTGGCGGACTTTGCGGCTTACGTAACAGGGCTGGACGGTACAAGCACACAGGTGCCGGAAAAGTCGGTAATCGAACTCGGCCCCGAGTACCCAATGGTTTCACACCCGGAGCGGGTGTCTGATTGGGAGCGCACCCTGTACCGCGCACTGTATCGAGCGGGTTTGAGGCCGATACCGCAGTACAGCGTCGAGCAGTATGACTTGGACTTTGCACTGATCGTCGGTAATCGGCGGTTGGATATTGAGGTAGATGGGCAGCGATACCACCGTAGCTGGACTGGGGAGCTGTGTCTACGTGATCAGTTGCGTAACCAGCGCCTGATTGAATTAGGTTGGGAAGTTAAACGCTTTTGGGTGTACGAGGTACGTGACCAGCTCAACGAATGCGTGGCAATGATCGCACGCTGGGCCAAGGCTGTAGAGTGCGGGAGCAGCCGCATGGTCTCGCTCAAACTTCCTTAATTTCGAAATCGTGCGTAATCTCGGCGGTCTTCGCCAGCATTGCCGAGGCCGAGCAGTATTTTTCCGCTGACCGGGCTGCTGTGCAAACTTGGCTTGAGCACGCCCCGCAACGCGGCTAAGATGGAAGCTACTCAACGATGTGGAGGCGTCGATGGACTGGAAGCCCTTTATTTCTTCCGACCCCGCTGTCATGCACGGCGCGGTCTGTTTTCGTGGCACGCGCGTGCTGGTCTCTACAGTGCTGGATAATCTTGCGGCTGGAGAAACGCCGACCACCATTCTGGCCGAGTACCCGACGCTCAATCCGGAGCACATTCCGGCGGCCATAGCCTACGCTGCTGACTTAGCGCGGGAGCGTATCGTTCCTGTTCCCGCCTGACGCGCGCTCTCCGGTGCCGCATGGCTGCTCTCCGGTTCAAGCTGGATGAGAACCTGCCGCGCCGGGTGGAACCTGCGTTACGTGCCCTCGGGCACGATGTTGAAACCGTTTTCTCTGAAGGATTGGCCGGAGCGCCAGACCCGGATATCCTGGCTGCCAGCATTTCGGAAAACCGCATCCTTGTTACCCTGGATTTTGACTTCGCGGACATCCGGGCCTATCCGTCGGGCACTCATCACGGCATCTGGGTGCTGCGGCCCGCGCAGCAGACTTTTGATGAGGTGCTGAATCTGGCTCTGGCAGGCGTGCGTTTGACGGCGATGGAACTGGCAGCGGGGCGGCTTTGGGTGATCGATGAGCGGCGCATTCGCATCCGCGAATGAATGTTCGGTTCAACCTTGCGTCTAGCCTTCAAGAATTTCGTAGTCGTGCGTAATCTGTGCGGTCTTGGCGAGCATGATCGATGCCGAGCAGTATTTTTCCGCTGACAGCTTGATCGCGCGTTCGACCTGCGCCGGCTTCAGGTCTTTGCCGGTGACGATGAAATGCATGTGGATTTTGGTGAAGACTTTCGGGTCTTCGGTCGCGCGCTCGGAGTCGATCTCGACCACGCAGTCGGTGATCTGGGCGCGCGCCTTCTTCAGAATATGCACGACATCGTAGGCGGTGCAGGCACCGGTGCCGAGCAGCACGGTTTCCATCGGCCGCGGGCCGAGGTTGCGGCCGCCGCCTTCCGGCGCGCCGTCCATCACTATGGCGTGTCCGCTGCCGGATTCGCCGACGAAGCACACGTTTTCGACCCATTTGATGCGCGCTTTCATGCCGCTTTCCCCATTTGACACGCTGTCCGTTTCTGCAATAGAATCCGCGCCTTTCCGTCGTTTCAGCCGGTTCGGATCATGAAGACTTTCACGGCGAAAGCCGAAACCATCAAGCGCGACTGGTACCTGGTCGACGCGCAGGACAAGGTGCTGGGCCGCCTCGCTTCGCAGCTCGCGCTGCGGCTGCGCGGCAAGCACAAGCCCGAATTCACGCCGCACGTCGACACCGGCGATTATATCGTGGTGGTCAACGCCGATAAGCTGCGCGTGACCGGCAACAAGGCGACCGACAAGCTGTATCACCGCCACACCACTTATCCGGGCGGTCTGCGCACCACCAATTTCACCAAGCTGCTCGCGAAGCACCCGCGCCGCGTGCTCGAAATCGCGGTCAAGGGCATGCTGCCGAAAGGCCCGCTCGGCTACGCGATGCTGAAGAAGCTCAAGGTCTACGCCGGCACCGCGCATCCGCACAGCGCGCAGCAGCCGAAACCGCTCGACATCAAATAAGGCACCTCATGGCAGCCAAGCAACCCCAGCACAACTACGGCACCGGCCGCCGCAAGACCGCGGTCGCGCGCGTGTTCATCAAGCCCGGCAAGGGCGCCTTCACCGTCAACGGCAAGCCGGTCGACGAGTTTTTCTCGCGCGAAACCGGCCGCATGATCGTGCGCCAGCCACTGGTGCTGACCGACCGGCTGTCCGCGTTCGACATCCTGGTCAACGTCGACGGCGGCGGCGAATCGGGGCAGGCCGGCGCGGTGCGCCACGGCATCACGCGCGCGCTGATCGATTACGACGAGACGCTGAAGGCGGCGCTGAAAAAGGCCGGGCTGGTCACGCGCGATGCGCGCGAGGTCGAGCGCAAGAAGGTTGGCCTGCACAAGGCGCGCCGCCGCAAACAATTCTCCAAACGTTGATCGCGGGCAAGTTGTTCGTGCGAAAAAGCCGCCTGCGGGCGGCTTTTTCATTTGTATAATCTGGCATCACCCATTGCGGAGAGGCAGATGGCGGACCGCAGGATCAAGGTGGGCATCGTCGGCGGCACCGGCTACACCGGTGTCGAGCTGCTGCGGCTGCTCGCGCGGCATCCGCATGCCGAAATCACGGCCGTCACTTCGCGCGAGCAGGCCGGCACCGCGGTCGCCGAATTTTTCCCGAGTCTGCGCGGCGCGCTCGATGTCGCGTTCAGCGCGCCGGAGCAGGCGGCGCTCGACAAGTGTGACGTGGTGTTCTTCGCGACGCCGAACGGCATCGCGATGCAGCAGGCGCGCGCGCTGGTCGATGCCGGCGTGCGCGTGATCGACATCGGCGCCGACTTCCGGATCAGGGACATCGCGCTGTGGGAAAAATGGTACGGGATGAAGCACGCCTGCCCCGATCTCGTCGCCGAAGCGGTTTACGGCCTGCCTGAAGTCAACCGCGCGCAGATCAGGAAAGCGCGCATCGTCGCCAATCCCGGCTGCTATCCGACCGCAGTGCAGCTCGGCTTTCTGCCGCTTCTGAAAAGCGGCGCGCTCGATTTCGACCGGCTGATCGCCGATGCCAAGTCGGGCGTCAGCGGCGCCGGCCGCAAGGTCGAAGCGCAATATCTGTACGCCGAAGACGCCGACAATTTCAGGGCTTACGGCGCATCCGGCCATCGCCATCTGCCGGAAATCGCGCAGGGACTGAGCGCGGCCGCCGGCCGCGACGTGCGGCTGGTGTTCGTGCCGCACCTGACGCCGATGATCCGCGGCATCCATGCCACGCTCTACGCCGGGCTGACCGGCGCGGTCGATTTGCAGACGCTCTACGAAAAACATTACGCGGACGAGCCGTTCGTCGATGTGCTGCCGGCGGGCAGCCATCCCGACACGCGCTCGGTGCGCGGCGCGAACCTGTGCCGCATCGCGCTGCATCGTCCGCAGAACGGCGACGTTGCGGTGATCCTGTCGGTGATCGACAATCTGACCAAGGGCGCCGCCGGCCAGGCGGTGCAGAACATGAACCTGATGTGCGGCCTGCCGGAGGCCGTGGGACTGGAGCAGATCGCATTAATTCCATAGTCAGGAAATTCAAGCGCATGTTCAGCATCACGGCGCCGCGCGTGGCGGTGCGGCCCGCGGTGCCGTGGTATCTGCGCTGGTCCGGATTGATCCTGCTGTCGGTAGTGGTGGTGATAGCGACGCGCTCGGCCTACGATTTCGGGCTGCGCTTCGCCGGCTTCGAGCACAGCGAAGCCGACAGCGAACAGCAGCGGCTGTCCGCCGAGAACGGCCGCCTGCAGCAGGAAAATGCCGAGTTGCGCGCCAATCTCGCGCAGAGCGAGCGCCAGCGGCAGATCGACCACAGTGCCTACGACGACCTCGGCCAGCAGGTCAAAACGCTGGGCGACCAGAACGCGGCGCTGAAGGAAGACCTCGCGTTTTTCGAGACGCTGATGCCGGCCGGCGGCAAGGAGGGCGGCATTTCCATCAACCGTTTCAAGATCGATCCCGGCACGCTGCCCGGCGAATACCATTACCGGCTGCTGGTAATGCAGACCGGACGGCGCGCCGCCAATTTCCAGGGCAACTTGCAATTGGTGGTCAGTTTGCATCAAGATAACGGAAATTCGGTGATGACTCTGCCGCCCGAAGGCGCAGCGCAGGACTCGCAACCCTACCGGCTGAACTTCCGGTTTTACCAGCGCGTCGAGGGCGTCTTTCGCGTCGCGCCCGGTGCCGAGGTGAAAGGCGTGCAGGTGCGGGTATTCGAAAGCGGCAGCAACGATCCGAAACTGATTCAGTCCGCCACTCCGTGATGAGGGAAGCGCACATGTTTGGAAATGGGAAAAGCAAAGACAGAAGCGGCCGGAGCAGCAAGCCGCAGAACCGCATCGACAGCCTGATCGGCGCCGGCACCACGGTCGAGGGCAATGTCACGTTCACCGGCGGCCTGCGCATCGACGGTCACGTGCGCGGCAACGTCTGCGCGGCGGAAGACAAGCCCGGCACGCTGGTGCTGTCGGAGCATGCGCGGATCGAGGGCGAAGTGCGGGTCTCGCACATCGTTGTCAACGGCACCATCGTCGGCCCGGTGCACGCGGCCGATTATGCGGAACTGCAGGCCAAGGCCAATGTCACAGGGGATGTTTACTACCGCACGCTCGAGATGCAGCATGGCGCGGTGGTGCAGGGGCGGTTCGTTTACCATGCCGACGGCGCCAGCGAAAAAGTGGTGCCGATCAAGCCGGCCGTCGCCGAATAACTTTTGAGGAAAGCAATGAACGCAGTCACTGAAATTCCGACCCCGCTGGTGTTCACCGACAGCGCGGCGGCCAAGGTCAAGCAATTGATCGACGAGGAAGGCAATCCCGAACTCAAGCTGCGCGTGTTCGTCAGCGGCGGCGGCTGCTCCGGCTTCCAGTACGGCTTCACGTTCGACGAACAGGCCGCCGAAGACGACACTTCGATGCAGAAAGGCGGCGTCACGCTGCTGGTCGATCCGATGAGCCTGCAGTATTTGATGGGCGCGGAAATCGACTATCAGGAAAACGCCGAAGGTGCGCAGTTCGTGATCAAGAATCCCAACGCGACTTCCACCTGCGGCTGCGGGTCTTCGTTTTCGGCGGGATAAAACTGGTTTGATCCAACAAAAAGGGCGCTGCGGCGCCCTTTTTGTTGGGGGGTGATTTAACCTTTGGTGGACTCATGCCTTTTTCACGCCCATCACCTCGATTAGTCCCGGATGAATCCTGAAGCGAATCGCCGTCGAATCAAATCTTGCCCTTAGCTCGCGGTACTTGAACATGTACTCTGAGCCCCCGAAGCCACGACCGCCCGCTCTGTAGAATCCTATGAGCGAATAGTCATAGAGCGCTTCAAGTGCTTGCACGGGGGACAGCGCGGCTCCCGGGTAGTGCTTTGCATAGGTCGCGTCAAATTCTTCTCGGTCAAATTGCCATTTGCCAAGTGCGCGTAATACATCAAGATGCTTCTCATAGTCTGGCAAGTGTTTGTGCACTTCATCGTCGATTTCCTTTAAGAAGTACTCGCTGTACTCGACCCGCGCGTTGTGGACATCAACATTGTCAATTTTGTCTGTGCTGTCGGGTAGGCTGCCGCCTTTGGCAACCCTCTGTTTGAACTGTGTTAGCGCGCAATTGCTGAACTTGATTATGTCTCGCGGGCGTAGGTACGTGCGATCGCGCATGTGGTCATATTTGGACTGATGGCCGGGCATTTCACGAGCCTCGTTAAACACTCTGTCCCACGTAATAAGCCGGTCTTGAGCATCGCCAAGAACAATTACGAACCGCTTTTCCATCAGCGCCTTGAGCGTCTTTTGAGTGCGTGCTGTATCCCACTCAATCAGGGATACATAGTTCTCCGTCATCTTATTCTTGTCTTCAAAATGGAGACAGTCATAGATGTCGTCGCGTAGAAAGATCACGACGAACAGTTGAATGCCGGCGCCGCGCGCGGCCAAGTTGATGTCGCGACTTGCCAGCAGCAGTCCGATCAGCCGGTTCGCGTACTCTGGCGATTCTCGTTCGAAGCCCAAATCAAGTTGGTCAAACGCGATAAAATACTGGTGGTTGGAATTGAGGCAGTGGAGAACGGTGTGAGTCAGTGCTGCATTCACCTCCTGAACAATCGTCGGTAGTTCTGCCACAGGTACCGATTCCGGCGAAATTCCTGCTTTCAGAATTTTCCAATCTAATTCGAAATACGGCTTGAGTTTTAAGTTTCGGGTCGGACTAAACACTTGCGTTAAGTCCGGATCACGACTGCCGTACGTGTCCACAACAAACGATTCTAGACGCACCATGTCGTCCATCGAGGCTGTGTCAACAGGTAGGGATTGGTCATTGTTCAGCGCGATTTTTGCGGCAGAAAGCAGAATGAGGTACTTCCAACTGTGCGTATATTTTTCGAAATCGGGGATTCCTATCCGCGCTTGTTTCTCGTGGTGATGCCAAGGGTAGTCCGAGAAGGTGTGTCCATATGCGAAAAAGTCGTGGGCCTTGGTTGTCAGCAGCTTCTTGAAGATTGCCGTCTTCCCACTTCCCTTCTTTCCAATGATCATGTGTCGGCGGAAAGCCAGCACGTCACGGTATGCTTCATGGTCCTCGAATGCCTGAAGCAGAATATCGTCGTTGTCTGCGTCAGTTCCGCCAAAGTTCTCTACTATGGCAAGTTGTTTCATATGTCTTTCAGTTCCTGAGCCCAACATTTAACAGAGGTACGAAATGACATCTATCATATACCCCTATTAAAAGTCAGTCTTTATAAGTGATTTGTGAATCAGGTTGTTATGGAATCATACGAATTTCGAGTGATGTGACGGGTGGACAAAAACCGGACAAGTTGTTGATGAAGTTTATGTCATTTCTGATAAACCGCGCCCAGCACTCGCGCCCCGCGCGCACCGGTGACCGCCGGCAGATTGCCCGGTTCGCCGCGCAGCCGCTGCCGCGCAAGCCAGGCGAAGGCGAGCGCTTCGACGTGCTCGGCTTTGATGCCGAGCGCATCGGTCGCCGCGACCTTGCGGTCTTTTAGCTGTTCTTCAAGCAATTTCACCAGCGCCGCATTGCGCGCGCCACCGCCGCATAGATAGACCTCGCACGCACTGCCGCAGAACATTTCGACTGCGTCGGCGATCGCGCCGGCGGTCAGCGCGAGCAGCGTCGCCTGCACATCGGCAGCCGTTACATTTTTCGGCAGCAGCGGTTCCAGCCATTCCAGATTGAAAGTTTCGCGCCCCGCGCTTTTCGGCGGCACGCGGCGGAAGAATTCGTGCCCGCACAACTTGCCGAGCAGTTCCGGCAGCACGCGCCCGCTATGCGCCCACGCGCCGTCGCGGTCGAACGGCTGGTGCAGATGCTGCTGCGCCCACGCGTCGAGCAGCAGATTGCCGGGGCCGCAGTCGAAACCGCTGACCTTGCCGTCCGGCGGCAGGTCGGTCAGGTTGGCGATGCCGCCGATGTTGACGATCACGCGGTGTGCGTCGCGGCTGGCGAACACGGCCTGATGGAACGCCGGCGCGAGCGGCGCGCCGTGGCCGCCGGCGGCGATGTCGCGGCTCCTGAAATCGCAGACGACATCGATGCCGGTCAGCTCGGCAAGCAGCGCGCCGTTGACGAGCTGGAGCGTGTAGCCGAGGTCGGGCCGGTGGCGCACGGTCTGGCCGTGCGCGCCGAGCGCGGCGACCGCGCTGCTTTCCGCGTTGGCCGCGTCGAGCAGCGCCTGCACGCAGATCGCATATTCGCGCGACAGCGTGTTGGCGGCGAGCGCGGCAAGGCGCAGTTCGTCGTGGCCCTGCTGATTGAGTACCAGCAGCTCGTGCCGCAGCGCGATCTCGAACGGCCGGTGATGGTGGGCGAGCAGGCGCGGCTGCGGTGCGCTGAAATCAGCGAGTACCGCGTCGACGCCGTCGAGGCTGGTGCCGGACATCAGGCCGATGAAAAGTTCTGACATAAGCGCTGGCCGGAGTGAAGCAGGTGGTCTTTCAGGCTAGAATCCTGTTCTGGATTGCCGGAAGGTTAACAGCCCCACCGATAAAATCAATGAGTCCGAAGGAACAACTCGAAATCATCAGGCGTGGCTGCGACGAGCTGCTGGTCGAGTCCGAATTGGCGGACAAGCTCAAATCCGGCCGGCCGCTGCGCGTCAAGGCCGGCTTCGACCCGACCGCGCCCGACCTGCACCTCGGCCACACCGTGCTGCTGAACAAGCTGCGGCAACTGCAGGAGCTCGGCCACCATGTGATTTTTCTGATCGGCGATTTCACCGGGATGATCGGCGATCCGACCGGCAAGAATGCGACGCGCCCGCCGTTGTCGCGCGCGGAAATCGAGACCAATGCCAGTACCTATAAGACGCAGGTATTCAAAATCCTCGACGAGAAAAAAATCGAGATCGCCTACAACTCGGCGTGGATGGACCAGCTGACTCCGGCCGACGTGATCCGGCTTGCCTCGACCTCCACCGTTGCGCGCATGCTCGAGCGCGACGATTTCGGCAAGCGCTACAAAGCGCAGCAGCCGATCGCGATCCATGAATTCCTCTATCCCCTGGTGCAGGGCTACGATTCGGTCGCGCTGAAGGCTGACCTCGAGCTCGGCGGCACCGACCAGAAATTCAACCTGCTGATGGGGCGCGAACTGCAGCGGCACTACGGCCAGCCGCAGCAGTGCATCCTGACCATGCCGCTGCTGGAAGGACTCGACGGCGTGCAGAAGATGTCGAAGTCGCTCGGCAACTACGTCGGCGTGACCGACGCGCCGAACGAGATGTTCGGCAAGCTGATGTCGGTCTCGGATGAATTGATGTGGCGCTATATCGAACTGCTGTCGTTCGAATCGCTGGCGGCGATCGCGAAGTGGAAAAAGGATGTCGAGGGAGGCCGCAACCCGCGCGACATCAAGGTCGCGTTCGCGCAGGAAATCGTCGCGCGCTTCCACAGCAAGGCCGCGGCGGACGCGGCGCTGACTGATTTCGAGGCGCGCTTCAAACAGGGCGAGATTCCCGATGACATTCCCGATGTTATTGTGAAGGCGGATGGCGGCGACATCGCGATCGCCAATGCGCTGAAGCAGGCCGGTCTGACCGCGAGCACCTCGGAGGCGCTGCGGATGATCGAGCAGGGCGGCGTCAGGCTCGACGGCGAGAAAGTCAGCGACAAGGCATTGAAGCTCAACAAGGGGCAGCAGGTCGTGATGCAGGTCGGCAAACGCAAGTTTGCGCGTGTTGCGGTCAAGTGAATGGAGTGTCGCAATGGCTGATGAAAAAGTTGATCTCGAAAAAGTATCGAAACTGATCGAAGCGCTCGAACTCGATCTGGCGCGAGTGCGTAGCGGTTCGCAGGACGTCAAGCGTCTGCGCGACGAAGTCGAGACGTTGAAACGGGTGCTGAACGCGCCGCTGCAGAAGCACCACTGGATCCGCGAAGGACTGCACAGCGTGCGCGAAGCGCTCGACGGGGCGGTGGACACCGCGGTCGCCGACACGGTGAAGGCCGGCCAGTACATCGCGGAAATCGGGCGCATTCTCGGCATGTAAAGCACGCCTGCCGGCTTCGACTGGAGCAGCGAGGCATGAGCGATACCGAGAACAGCGGGAACCCGGACTCTTCGGAAACGCCGGCCGACGGCCTGAGCAGCGCCGAGGCCGAGCGGCGGCTTGAACATTACGGTCCCAACGAAATCGCGGAAAAAGAGCGCAGCCCGTTGCGCGATTTGCTGGCCCATTTCTGGGGGCCGATCCCGTGGATGATCGAAATCGCGGCGGCGCTGTCTGCCGTGGTGCAGCACTGGGCTGATTTCGTGATCATCAGCGTGCTGCTGGTGGTCAATGCGACGGTCGGCTTCTGGGAGGAATATCAGGCCGGCAATGCGATCGCAGCGCTCAAACGCAAGCTCGCGTTGCGCGCCAAGGTCAGGCGCGACGGCCGCTGGGGGGAGGTGCCGGCGCGCGAACTGGTGCCCGGCGACCGCATCCACATCCGCATCGGCGATATCGTGCCCGCCGATGCGCAGCTGCTCGAAGACGATCCGCTCGAAGTGGACCAGTCGGCGCTGACCGGCGAATCGCTGCCGGTCGAGCGCAAGGCGGGCGAGGGCGTCTATTCCGGATCGATCGTGCGGCGCGGCGAAAGCGATGCGCAGGTCACGACGACCGGATCGAACACCTATTTCGGCAAGACCGCCCGGCTGGTCGGCGCGGTGCAGGGTGGCAGTCATTTTCAGAAGGCCGTGCTCAATATCGGCAATCATCTGATCGTGCTGGCAGTGGCGCTGGTGGCGTTGATCATCGGCGTTGCGCTCCACCGCGGCGATCCGATGTTCACGACGCTGCAGTTCGCGCTGGTGCTGACGATCGCGGCGATTCCGGTGGCGATGCCGACCGTGCTGTCGGTGACGATGGCGGTCGGCGCGCGTCTGCTTGCGCACAGGGAGGCGATTGTCAGCCGGCTTGCTTCGATCGAGGAGCTGGCCGGCATGGACGTGCTGTGCTCGGACAAAACCGGCACGCTGACGCAGAACAAGCTCGAAGCCGGCACGCCGTACTGCCTGGGAGGCATCGACGCGCAGCAACTGATCCTTAATGCCGCGCTCGCATCGCGCGCGGAGAACCGGGACACGATCGATCTCGCGGTGTTTGGCGCGCTGAAAGACGCCAAGGCGACGTCTGGCTACCACATCGAACATTTTCAGCCGTTTGACCCGGTGAGCAAGCGTACCGAGGCCGTGGTCGTCGGGCCGGACGGCAAACGTTTCAAGGTCAGCAAAGGAGCGCCGCAGGTGATCCTGGAACTGACCAGCGACGCGGACAAGGGCGAAATCGAAAAGGCGGTGAACGAGTTCGCGTCGCGCGGCTATCGCTCGCTCGGCGTCGCGCGCGCCGACGGCGAGATGTGGAGATTTCTCGGTGTCCTGCCGCTGTTCGACCCGCCGCGCGAGGATTCGAAGGCCACGATCGAGGCGGCGCGCCAGATGGGCATCGGGGTCAAGATGGTGACCGGCGACCAACTCGCGATCGGCAAGGAGATCGCCGGCAAAGTCGGACTCGGCACAAATCTGATCGACGCGCGCCTTTTCGGCGACAGCGAACAGCACATGGACGGGAAGCTTGACAAGATTATCGAGCGGGCCGACGGCTTTGCCCAGGTATTTCCGGAGCACAAGTACCGCATCGTCGAAGCATTGCAGCACGCCGGGCATATCGTCGGCATGACCGGCGACGGCGTCAACGATGCGCCGGCGCTGAAGAAGGCCGACGCCGGCATCGCGGTGTCCGGCGCAACCGATGCGGCGCGCGCCGCGGCGGACATCGTGTTATTGCAGCCCGGGTTGTCGGTCATCATCGAGGCGATCCAGGAAAGCCGGCGGATTTTCCGGCGCATGACCAGCTATGCGACCTATCGCATCGCCGAGACAATACGCGTGCTACTGTTTATGACGCTGTCGATCCTGATATTCAATTTTTATCCGGTAACGGCGATCATGATCGTATTGCTGGCGCTGCTCAACGACGGCGCGATCCTGTCGATCGCCTACGACCGCGCGCATTTTTCCATGCGGCCCGAGGCCTGGAACATGCGCGAGGTGCTGGGCCTGGCCGGCGTGCTCGGCGTGATCGGGGTAGTCGCGTCGTTCGGACTGTTTTACCTGGGAGAGCGTGTGTTCCATCTCGACCGCGGGACGATACAGACGCTGATGTACCTGAAACTGTCGGTGGCCGGCCATTTGACGATATTCATCACCCGCACGCCGCGTGCATTCTGGAGAGAAAAGCCGGCGCCGATCCTGCTGTGGGCGGTGGTCTCGACGCAGGTCATTGCCACTCTGATCAGCATTTACGGCCTGTTCATGCCAGCGATCGGCTGGAAATGGGCCGGCGCAGTGTGGGGTTATGCGTTCGCGTGGTTTTTCATCAACGACGGGGTGAAGCTCGCGACGCTACGGATTTTGCGCGCAGCCGGCGCGGTGCGGCCAGCCGTCTCCAGCGTGACAGGGAGGACAATTGAAAATCAAGATCGATAAATTCCGCGTCCGCGAAGGCGAGGCGGTGGATCTCCGGAAACGGCCGACCCGCGTCGCGCCGCTTTATGGATCGAAGAAGGACTACGAACGGATACTCGCCGGCCACATCGCCCGACTCAGCGAATTGCAGAGCGTGCTCTACGCGTACAACCGCTACTCGCTGCTGCTGATCTTCCAGGCGATGGACGCCGCCGGCAAGGACAGCGCGATCAAACACGTGATGTCGGGCGTCAACCCGCAGGGCTGCCAGGTATTCAGCTTCAAGCACCCGAGCCCGCAGGAGCTCGACCACGATTTTCTGTGGCGCACGGTGCAGTGCCTGCCGGAGCGCGGACGCATCGGCATCTTCAACCGTTCATACTACGAGGAAGTGCTGATCGTGCGCGTCCATCCGGAGATCCTCGGCGGCGAGGAGTTGCCGGACCACGTGGCGCAGGACAAGGACATCTGGCGCGGACGCTACCGGTCGATCGCGAATCTGGAAAGCCATCTGTGCCGCAACGGCACCCGCATCATCAAATTCTTCCTGCACCTGTCGAAGGAGGAGCAGCGCCGGCGGTTCCTCGCGCGCATCGACGATCCGGACAAGAACTGGAAATTCAGCCGTGCCGACGTCGAGGAGCGCGGATTCTGGAGGCAGTATATGAAAGTGTACGAGACGTGCCTCGGCACCACCAGCACCCGCAGCGCGCCGTGGTACGTGGTGCCGGCTGACGACAAGGCGAACGCGCGGCTGATCATCTCGCAGGCGATCGTCGACACGCTGGAGGCGCTGAAGATGCGCTATCCGAAACCCGACAAGGCGCGCCGCAAGGAGCTGCAGGCGATGCGCAGGCTGCTCGAAAAATAGGCGGGTTCTCCGCTTACCCTCACCTTTTCCCATGTCTGGTGAAAGCGCCGGCCACAGCACGCTGATCCTGGCGATCTTCGCGGTTACCTACCTCGGCATCGCGGTCGGTCATCTGCCGGGACTCAAGGTGAACCGCGCCGGCATCGCGCTGCTCGGCGCGATCGCGATGACGATCTTCGCCGGCGTGACGACGGCCGAGGCGGTCCGCTTCATCAACTGGCCGACGATCTTCCTGCTGTTCGGCTTTTTCGTGCTGTCGGCGCAGTTGCGGCTGTCCGGATTTTTCGACCGGGTGGCGGGCAACGTCGCCGCGCGGCTCGGACACCCGGCGCGTTTTCTGTTCGAGCTGATGGTGGTGGCGGCCGGACTGTCCGCCGTGCTCAATCACGACATCATCTGCTTCGTGTTTACGCCGGTCGTCGCCGCGGCGCTGGTGCGGCGCCGGATCAACCCGGTGCCGTTCCTGATCGCGCTCGCGATTGCAAGCAACATCGGCGCCGCCGCCACGCCGGTCGGCAATCCGCAGGACATGCTGATCGCGCAGGTTGCACGGCTCGATTTCGGCCGCTATCTGCTGTGGGCGGTGGCGCCGACGGTGTTCGCGCTCGGCGCCGCCTACGCGATCATCTGGCTGCTGTCGAAGGATTCGCTGCAGCCCGCGGGCACGCAGACCGGCGTGACGCCGGCGCATCGGCCATTCGACCGCGGCCACACCGTCAAGGGGCTGGTGATTCTGGCGATTGTCGTCGCGCTGTTCTTCACGTCGCTGCCGAAGGAAGTCGTCGCGCTGGCCGCCGCCGGCATCCATATCGCGAGCCGCAAGTTTCGCACCGAGGATCTGCTGGGGCGGGTGGACTGGTCGATCCTGGTGCTGTTCATGGGGCTGTTCGTGATCGCCGGCGCGTTTCAGTCGACCGGCTATGGCGAGCAGGCGGTGCGCTGGCTCGCGGAGCGTGGTGTGGATCTGCACGCGCTGCCGGTGCTGGCCGCGGTTGCGGCGGCGCTGTCCAACCTGTTCGGCAATTCGACGGCGGTGATGCTGCTGCTCAACGTCGTCGATCTCGCGCACCCGGCGACCGCGTACACGCTGGCGCTCGCCAACAGCTTCGGCGGCAGCCTGCTGATCGTCGGCAGCGTCTCCAACATCATCGTCGTGCAGCAGGCGCGCGCAGCGGGCATCGATATTTCCCTCCGCGATTTCGCCCGCCTCGGCGTGCCGGTGACGCTGGCTGCGATCGGCGGGTTGATCGCGTGGACGACGCTGCCCGGCTGAGCGCCGGGCGGTTTACCGGTGGTAGGAAGTTGCGCGTTCGACTTCGTTCTTCGAGCCGAGGATGACCGGCACGCGCTGATGCAGGCCCGTCGGCTGGATGTCGAGGATGCGCCCGCGACCGGTGGTCGCGGCGCCGCCCGCGTGCTCGACGACGAACGCCATCGGGTTGGCTTCGTACATCAGGCGCAGCCGGCCGCCCTTGTCCCTGCTCTTGCTGTCGAGCGGATACATGAAGATGCCGCCGCGCGTGATGATGCGGTGGACTTCGGCCACCATCGACGCCACCCAGCGCATGTTGAAATCGTGTCCGCGCGGCCCGTCCTTGCCGGCGAGCAATTCGTCGATGTAGCGTTTGACCGGCGGTTCCCAGAAACGCATGTTGGAAGCGTTGATCGCAAATTCCCTGGTATCGGCGGGAATGCGCAGATTCTCGTGGGTCAGACGGAACTCGCCGGTTTCGCGGTCGAGCGTGAAGGCGTTGACGCCGTCGCCCAGCGCCAGCACCAGCAGCGTGGTGGGGCCGTAGACCGCGTAGCCGGCGCACACCTGCTTCGATCCCGGCTGCAGGAAAGCCTTCTCGTCCGGCTCGTCGACGCCGTCCGGACAGTTGAGCACCGAGAAAATGGTGCCGACCGAGACGTTGACGTCGATGTTGGACGAGCCGTCGAGCGGATCGAACAGCAGCAGGTACTCGCCCTTCGGATAACGGTGCGGGATCGTGTACGGCAGGTCCATTTCTTCCGAGCCCATCGCGGCGAGATGGCCGCCCCATTCGTTGGCTTCGAGGAAGATTTCATTGGAGATGACGTCGAGCTTCTTTTGCGCCTCGCCCTGGACGTTCTCGCTGCCGGCGCCGCCGAGCACGTCGGCGAGGCCGCCTTTGCCGATCGCGATCGAGATCGCCTTGCAGGCCATGGCGACGACTTCGATCAGGTGCCGCAGATCGGCTGTCAGCGCCGGATCGTGGCGTTCCTTTTCCCGCAAAAAACGGATCAAACCGATATTGGGCATCATGATGGATTTGCCGAAGAAAAAAGGCCGTATTATATATGGCGATCCGCCCTTGGCGACAGGCCAAGGGCAGGAATGCGCGGTTCCGCCGGCGACTGCCGTGGCGGTGGCCGGCGCCGTCGGTAATTCACAATTTCATCATGACTGGCATGTTACTCTGTAAAAATGAGCTTTTGTATTCAGACCCTGCCTGCCGGGCCATATCGATGACCGCCGGGAAATGATGCGGTGATGAAAGTCGCGGTATTCAGCGCGAAATCCTACGACCACGTGTTCCTCGCCGCAGCGAACACGCAGTACCGGCACGAACTGGTCTTTTTCGAGACCCATCTGAGCCGGGCGACAGCGGCGCTGGCGCGGGGGTTTCCGGCGGTGTGCGCCTTTGTCAACGACCATCTCGACGCGGCGGTGCTGGAGGCGCTGGCCGAAGGGGGCACCCGTCTTGTCGCGCTGCGCTGCGCCGGTTTCAACAACGTCGATCTGAAGGCCGCCCAGGCGCGCCGGATCACCGTGGTGCGTGTTCCCGCTTATTCGCCGTACGCGGTCGCCGAGCATACGGTCGCGCTGCTGCTGGCGCTGAACCGCAAAGTGCATCGCGCCTACAACCGTGTGCGCGAGGGAAATTTCGCGCTCGATGGCCTGCTCGGATTCGATGTGCACGGCCTGACGGTCGGCATCGTCGGCACCGGCAGGATCGGCGTGGAAGTCGCCCGCATCATGAACGGCTTCGGCTGTCCGCTGCTGGCATTCGATCCCAAACCGAATCCGGCGGGCGAGGCGCTGGGCATCCGTTACGTCGATCTCGACAGGGTGTTCAGGGAAGCGGACATCATCACGCTGCATTGTCCGCTGACGTCCCGGACGCGGCACATGATCGACGCCGCGGCGATCGAAAAGATGAAGCCCGGCGTGATGCTGATCAATACCGGTCGCGGAGCGCTGATCGACACGGTCGCGGTCATAGCGGGGTTGAAGTCCGGCAAGATCGGTTATCTCGGACTGGACGTCTATGAAGAGGAAGACGATCTGTTTTACGAAGACCTGTCGAACACGGTGCTGAAGGACGACGTGTTCGCGCGGCTGCTGACGTTTCCGAACGTGATCATCACCGGACATCAGGCATTTTTCACGCGCAACGCACTGGAAAATATCGCGCAGACGACACTGGCCAACATCGCCGATATCGAACACACCGGCCGCTGCGCCAATCAGGTCGTCGCCAAAGACTAGATGCGGCGGTTCAATCGCGCCGGTCGCCCCACAGCTCCTGCAAACGTTCGTCACGCCGGCAGCCGACCTTGTACATCTGATAGCGCAGCGGATTCTTTTTGTAGAATTCCTGATGGTAGTCCTCGGCCGCATAGAATTCCGCCGCCGGGCGGATTGCAGTCACGATCGGCTCCCTGAAGGGTCTGGTCTTTTCCAATTGCGCCTTTGATGCTTCGGCGAGCTGTTTCTGCTGTTCGGTGGTATAGAAGATCGCGCTGTTGTATTCAGGCCCGCTGTCGCAGAACGCCTGATCTTTGGTGGTCGGATCGATGTCGTGCCAGTAGGCGTCGAGCAGTTTTTCATAGCTGGTTTGCCCGGGATCGTAAACAACCCTGACTGCTTCGAGATGGCCGGTGTCGGTGTACGAAACTTCCTCGTAGGTCGGATTTTTCTTGCGGCCGCCGGTATAGCCGACAGTGGTCGAGACCACGCCGGCGACATGGTCGAACAGCTTCTGCATCGACCAGAAACAGCCGCCGGCAAAAATCGCGGTCGCGGTGCCGCCGCCGGGCTCGGCTGCTCCACCGCGCGCGGCGAAGGCGCCGCACAGGGCGAGCGCTGCAAGCAGTATTTTCAGTTGGCGGATCTTCATGACGGCGATTTTCCGGTTGTTTTCGCCCCTATGAGTCGTGACGCGGAGCCGATCCTTACATCATAATAGTCGTCAGGAGAACGGGATTGCAACGACTAAACGCCTCTCGACAGGAGGCCTGTATGCCCACACAGAACATGGAAATGGCGACACTCGGCGGCGGCTGCTTCTGGTGTCTCGAAGCGGTATTCGACGACCTGCAGGGCGTCGCAGCGGTCGAATCCGGCTACGCCGGCGGCCGCACTGCGAACCCGACCTACCGTCAGGTATGCGATGGCGACAGCGGCCACGCCGAAGTGGTGCGCGTGACATTCGACCCGACCGTGATCTCGTACCGCGAAATTCTGGAAGTGTTTTTCGCGATCCACGATCCGACCACGCTGAACCGGCAGGGCAACGACGTCGGCAGCCAGTACCGCTCGGCGATCTTTTATCATTCGCCGCAGCAGAAAGGAACCGCCGGGCAGCTGATCGCGGAGCTCGATGCGCAGAAATTGTTCGACGCGCCGATCGTGACTGAAGTGTTGCCGGCGCCGGCGTTCTACGCGGCCGAGGACTATCACCGGCAATATTTCGCACGCAACGAGAACCAGCCGTACTGCCGGTTCGTGGTCGCGCCGAAACTCGCCAAGTTCAGGAAGAAATTCGCCGCGCGCGTGAAAACGCCGGCATGAATGAAGTCGCCGATTACGATTTCGGCATCAGCGCGGTCGATTCCGGTTATCACCGCCCGCAGTTCGATGCGATCTATCTGATTATCGAAAACGGCCGCGTCGCAATCGTCGACAGCGGCGTCAACGCTTCGGTGCCGCGGGTGCTGGCCGCGCTGCGCGCGAAGAATTTGGCGCCGGAACAGGTCGAATGCGTGGTCCTGACGCACGTGCATCTCGACCACGCGGGCGGCGCAGGCGCGTTGATGATGCAGTTGCCGAACGCGCGCCTTGTGGTGCATCCACGCGGCGCGCCGCATGTCGTCGACCCGGCCAGATTGGTGGCCGGCGCGACCATCGTCTACGGCGAGGAAAAAATGCGCGAAGCATACGGCAAAATCGTGCCGGTGCCGCGCGAACGCGTGATCGAGGCGCCGCACGAATTCCGGCTCGATCTCAACGGCCGCGAGCTGGTTTTTTTCGACACGCCGGGGCATGCGCGCCATCATCTCTGCATCCTCGACACGCGGTCGGGACACGTTTTCGCCGGCGATACCTTCGGCCTGTCGCTGCGCGAACTTGACAGCGACGGGCGGCAGTTCGTGTTTCCGACCACGACGCCGGTGCAGTTCGATCCCGACGCGCTGCGCCGTTCGGTGGATCTGATCGCCGGTTTGCGACCGGAGGCCGTCTATGTGACCCACTACGGAAGGGTGGAGGATATTTCGCGGCTGGCCGCCGACCTGCACCGGCTGATCGACGCCCACGCACAACTGGCGCTGGCCGTGCGCGACACCGGCCCCGATCGCCATCAGCGACTGAAAACAGGGGTCATGCAGCTGCTGGTCGAGGAAAAACAGCGGCAGAACTGGATGTTGCCGCGTGAAAAAGTGCTCGAAATCTTCGCCGGCGACATCGAGCTTAACGCGCAGGGACTGGACGTCTGGCTCAGCACACTGGAATAAATCGGCGGGCAATCCCCGAATATAAAATTCGCCCGGCACGCGCACGCGGGCATGGTTTGGATTACAATCCAGTTCGACCCAATGTCGGGTAATAATGAGTGTTTAAAGGAGAGACACCATGGCAAAAGCCAAGCGCAAACCAAGCGCAGCGTTCATGAAACCCCTGACCCCCAGCTCCACGCTGGCCGCCATCATCGGTGCAAACGCGGCGCCGCGCACCGAAGTCACCAAGAAGATCTGGGCCTACATCAAGAAGCACGGTCTGCAGGACAAGAAGAACAGACGCAACATCAACGCCGACGAAAAGCTGAAGCCGCTGTTCAACGGCAAATCCCAGGTTTCGATGTTCGACCTGACCAAGTTCGTCAGCAAGCACCTGAAGTAATCCGTTTTCCTGAAAGCCGCCGGGCAACGGCCACGCTGTTGTCCGGTGGTCGTGTCCGCGCCGCCCGGCGCGTCACGGCGCCAGCCGCTCGATCAGCCAGTTCCCGTCCGGCACGCGGCGGTAAAGCAGCCGGTCATGCAGCCGGTTTTCGCGGCCCTGCCAGAATTCGAGCGCTTCGGGAATCACGCGATAGCCGCCCCAGTGCACGGGGCGGGCCGGATGTCCGCCGGACTGTTCGACGATCTCGGCAAAATGTTTTTCCAGCGCCGCACGGCTGGTGATCACTGTGCTCTGCTGCGAGGCGATGGCGGCGTGACGGCTCAACAGCGGACGCTGCGCGAAATATTCGTCCGATTCGCGCGGCGTGATTTTTTCGACCGCGCCCTCGATCCGCACCTGGCGCTCGAGTTCGATCCAGTGGAACAGCAGGCTTGCGCCGCGGTTGGAGGCGAGTTCCCGGCCTTTGCGGCTTTCGTAGTTGGTGAAGAATACAAAGCCGCGGTCGTCCAGATGCTTGAGCAGCACCATGCGCGCCGAAGGCCGGCCGTCGGCAGAGACGGTCGCGAGCGCCATCGCGTTGGCCATCGGCAATTCGGCCGCCAGCGCCTCCTCGAACCAGCGCTTGAATTGCGCGAGCGGATCGGATGCTGCGGTACTCTCGTCGAACGCCGCGTGCAGATATTCCTGTCGTAAGCCGGAAATGTTCATCAGTCAGTCCACGGTTTCAGGGTGTATTGTGCCGTTTGTCGAGCCGTTACGACACGTTTTTATTGCGCGCCCGCGGCAGTCTGAGGCGCAGAAAATACAGCGCCGCGCAGGCCGCCGCCAACAGAACGATTCCGGCCATCAGCATCCTGTTCCTGCCGTCGTTCCCGGCGGCCGCGAGGTCCGGCTTCGGCGGCGCCG